>JAFSEF010000068.1 GCA_017435865.1 Clostridia bacterium | reverse complement strand
AGAGCCTGTTGTGATTGTTTTTGTACATATGTTACAAACTGTATCACCTGAATAACCGCTTGCGGTACAGGTTGCGTTCTTTTTGCCGGTGACGGTTGTGCTTTCATGATTGCAAATGTTTACTTTGCAGTCATCGTTATCACAAAAGCCATCGTTGTCTGTGTCCTTGTGTCCTGTTGCGTTTACGGTTCTTGTTTCATAATAGGAACAACGGGAACAAGTTCTCTTTTCTTCACCTTGTTCGGTACAGGTGGGCACTTTACTTTGAGTCCATGTGCTGAGATTGTGGCCGAGTGCATCCACATAATCAGCTATATATGATTCACCACATTCACAGGTATAGGTAGTGTATCCTTCATTTGTGCAATTTGGAAAGCTTTTATTTGATTCAAAAATATGATCACTTGCTGTTAAATGGCAATTAAAATGAATGGTAGCATTGAGTAAGTACTCATTGTTACGACGAACAATAGAAATTGCATTCCATTCTTCCTCAGATCCGGAATAATATACGTCGCTTAAGGATTCACAACGGGAAAATGCTCCTTCTGCGATGGTTTCAACACTTTTGGATATTGTGACAAATGACATTTTGTTACAGTAATGAAATGCATCATATCCAATGCTTGTTACTTTTCCAGGTATAGATATTGAAGGTAGTTTACAAAAGGCGAATGCATTTGCCTCAATTGTTGTGACATTATCAGGTATCGTGATTGATGTCAATGAAGTTGCTGCATAGAATGTTTGTATTTGAATGCTTGTTATTTTTGAATTTTTTCCAAGATCGACAATTTGCAAATTAGAACAATTGTTAAAAGCACCACCCCCCAGGGTTGTTACACTATCGGGGATGTTTATTGAAGTCAATGAAGAACAATTGGAAAATGCACTCGCTCCAATATTTATCAATTGACTATTTTCACCAATGATTACCGATATTAAAGAATGACAGTAAGCAAAAGCTGCATCTCCAATGCTTTGTACGCTGTCAGGAATAATAAATGTAGAAGGTAATGATACACATCCCCAAAATGATGATTCACCAATGCTTTGCACGCGACTTGGTATGGTTATTGATGTCAATGAGATACAGCTGCTGAATGCACGCTTACCAATACTTGTTAGTAGGCTGTTGTTACCAAAGTTTACACTTGTAATTGATTCGCATAATTCAAACGAATAATCACCAATATGAGTGATTTCATTTGCTATAAAAACCATTTTAATATTATTTATATAATTAATCCAAGGGGTATGATAGTGTGTATAATCTGTCATCGCACCGAATCCTGAAATGGTAAAAACACCGCTTGAATCAAGTGACCAAGTTGAATTATCACCACATTCACCTGATGCAACGATTGTTGCTGCTTGAACAGAAAAACTGGTGCTCGGCAAGTCAGATCCGACAAAGCCTGCAAGCGGAGCTGCGGTGAATAACATGAACATTGTAAGAATGATTGCAATACCTTTTTTGATTGTTTGCTTCATGTTTGACCTCCAAAAAGTAAATTATGTAACATTTTGTTACATAATTCAATATAACAAAATGTTACACTTTTGTCAAGAGTATTTGTATACAAGGGGGTTGTGTTATGAAAATGATCGGGTTGCGGGCGATTCGCAAGGCAAAAGGTTACAGCCAGCTCAAGGTCGCCATGGATCTTTCCATCAGCCGAGAAGCACTGTCCTACTACGAAAACGGTCTGCGTAGCCCCGACATTGATATGCTCCTGAAGTTGTCCTCCTATTTCGATGTGTCTGTTGATTATCTCATCAAAGGGGAAGAATTTATTCCGCAAAATTGAAAATCTCCGTTCACGGCACAGACCGCAGACGGAGATTTTTATTTTACTTTATAGGAAACTGCGTTTCCATAAAGTAAAAAATATTGTATGTCCCTCCGAACGCACGCTTCACGTGCTCGGAGATGGACGAATCGAAAACAGTCGCCGCGTTACAGCGAAGCCGTTTTCTTGTAATCAGAACCGGATTTCACCCGAAAGAATGAAAAAACACCCTTGCTGGGTGTTGACAGAATAAAAACAAATTGGTATAATATAAGTGAACAAGGCAGACCGATAGACGGTCAGCCTTCCGAAAGTTTAGTTAAAGAAATAACTGCCCGATCTTGGAAGGATGGGGGCGGTTATTTCTTTTTTCTGTCGAAAATGTATTTAAACACTTCAAACAAAAGAGCAATCAGTGCAATGATAAAACTTAACAACAAGTAAAGTTCCTCATGGGTCACCATTGACATCCCCTCCTTTCCGGAGGGAAAAGATGTCCCTCCGAATGACGGAAGGGAACCGCCTACCGTTCAAGGTCTGCCTTATCCGAATAGCAATATAACATATTTCGACACTATTTTCAAGATAAAATCGGCATTCTTGTTATACTTCTATTATATCTCAATTTTAATCGTTTTGATCTCCCACGGGCGGAATGTGAGATTTTTGCCGTTGGTGGGGGATTTTTCGTTGCCCAAAAGGTCGGTTTCTGCGGTCACTTTGCCGCACAGTGCAGTAAAATCAACCGTGGCGGCTTGGTCTGCAAAGTTGCAAAGTCTTGCGAGTACGCAGCCGTTTTCGGGGTACAGGGCGGTCAGGATAACCGTGCTGTCGGGATCGCTGAGACTGCCGACGGTCATCTCCGTTATGTTTCCGTCACCCTTTGCAAGCGGAGTGACAACGGGCGGATAGTTATAGAGCATTGCCTGCTTGTGGATGTCGGTCTGTGTTGTGTCGGCAGTGAAGGGAAGCAGTGCAAATTCGTCTTCAAACACACCGTCAAGCATTTTTGTACCGCACAGATAGAGGTTTGCATACAGCAGCGGAATACGCAGCTCGTTGCCGTGGATTGCACTGCCCATGCAGCCTTTGTTGAACACCGCCATACCTTTGCTTGCATCCCGCATGGCGACCCAGTATGTGCCCGACATATAGGTTGTGCCTGCAAACGATTCTTCGGCAGACACGGGTGTGTCAACCAGAATCAGGTCATCGGGATACCAGTACGCTTCGGGTTTGCGAAGCTGGCCGTCCCATTCGGCAAATCCGAACGGCACATCGCGGAACATTTTACGGTCATTTTGCAGCTTCATGTCAGCCACAAAGCAAAGCTTGTCTTCATGGTGGTGGCCGTTTACGGTCAGGGAAGCAGGTCTGCCCTGGGTGATGCCGTCCTGTCCGACTTTGTTGCCGTGCAGCTCAAAGGTTGTTTTGCAATCAATGCGTTTGCTGTGTCCGCAGAACAGCATTTGGAAACGGAACCTGACCGCACCGATATTGCCTTCCTGCACACAAACGGCACTGTGTGTATTGGTCTGCACTGTCCATGTGCCGCGGCTGCTGCAGTCTTCACCGTCCACCCATGCGGTCAGCAAAGCACCGTTTTCGTTGCCGAACAGCAAGGTATCGGTTTGTCTGTCCCAAAGGCCGACAATGCCGTTTTCATTGAGTCTGATTCTGTAAACGGGGGTCAGCAATTCGCCGATGTCTTTGTTGTATATAAACTCGGATGAACAGGACTTGTCCGCATCGGTTCCGACCATGCTTTTTGCGGTCAGTGACGGTAACGCAATGTGCACATTGGCATATTCTTTGCCGTCAAGGGTGATGATTTCGTTTTCGGTCGGCTCTGTCGGCAGGTCTGCTTCGCTTGCCACCTGCACCCACGTGTCAACAGGGAAGGAGTGCGGATTGATCGTCAGCAAAGAGGCTGTGTCAGGATGTGCAAAGCGGTTTGCAAGATCGGAAAGTGAATCTGCAATGACCGCGTCCGAGTATTGCAGCGAAGACGGAATAAACCGTCTTGCAAGGTCAAGCAGACCGCAGATTGTGACATCGTGATGTTGTGCCGCAAGGATGTATTTCCATGCTTCTTCACTCTTTTTCTGCTGCGATTCGCCACCGAGCAGCACGGAGAATGCATTGAGTTTTTCGCCCTGCAAAGCATTGACTTCACCTTGGCGGCAACCGTTGAAAATCTCGTTGCCGCAGTATCCCCACGGCATCTGTGTGTGGAAATCATTGTCGGTCATTTCTAAGATTTCCGTTGCTTCACCGTACAGGGCAGGCAGCTCTTCCAACAGTACATATTCGCAATCTTCTTTTTCCTGTGTATAGCGGCTGATCTCCGAAATATCCTGTGTCAGGTCATCATATCTTGAGCACAACAGGGGGGTGTGTTTTTGGAATCTGCCCTGAAAATCTTCAATTTCATAGCCTGCATTCCGCGGCCAGCGGGACAGAATCCAGTTGTCAAGGGTTGTGCAGTTGAAACCGCGTCCCTGTTTGTGGTAGGTCGGGACGGACGGCATTTTCGTACCGTCTTTGCCGATCCAGTTCCCCCACGGAACATCAAAGGTTTTTGTGTAACCGTAGCCCATGACGTGCGAACGCAGAATGGCTGCCGTGTAACCGACCCCTGCAATCAGCTGCGGAATCTGACCGTGCAGAGCAAATTCGGAAATGCAGTACACAGACGGGTCAACACCGTAATAATCCTTGTTGGCACGCACGCTGTATGTCAGTTGGCGAACATTGGATTCTTCCGAAATAAACATCGACAGAGGTTGGCCGTAAGTCGTTGCACCAAGACCGCATCTGTCGGGATATTTTTTGAGCAGATCACCGATCATTGTGACCACTTCAGGGTCGCAACGGCTGAATTCATCAAAGGCAAATGATTCATAATCAAGGCCGATTTTCAGCTTCGGATTCTGTTCCAACAGTCGGTCAAGCTGTCTGAGTCTGGGTTTGACTTCGTCCTTCCACAATACATATCCGCCGTGGTCATAGCTGAGAATATAAAGAGGTTTTTTGTTCATTTTTACTCTCTCCTTTTAAGAGAATTATACTACTCCACTCAACTGAATGCAATAAAAAAAAGGATGTTAAATTACATCCTTTTTTTATTAATCCGGTATTGTATTGTAAAGAATTACTTCAATTGTTGTTGTGAATGATCCGGTTTCCACAATCCTGATGTCACCTTTGTGTAAACTGACGATCTTTTTCACAATCGGCATTCCGAGTCCGTATCCCTGCGTCGCATGGGCGGTATCCTGTTGATAAAATTTGTCAAACATACGTTTTTTGGTGGTCTCATTCATCGGTTCGCCCGTATTGCTGAAACGGACACTGACAAACTCATCATTGGGTGTGATTCTGATCTGAACCTGTGATTTCGGATCGGAATATTTGATGGCATTGTCAAGCAGATTGATCCACACTTCCGAAAGAAGCGATTCATTGCCGGGCACCGTAACGTCGGGTGCATCCAGAATGATATCCAGTTCTTTTTCGGACCATTTTGTGTCAAGCAATGCGATAACGCGACGAATCTGTTCGGCAATATTGCAGTCGGTTATGTTGGTCAGAATGGCCTGTTTTTCAACCTTTGAAAGCATCAGAACCGTAGAGGAAAGTTTTGACAATCGTTTGGCTTCGCTGCTGATGATGCCGGCATATTCGTCTCGTTGTTCAGCTGTCAGGTTTTCTTGTTTGAGTAATTCTGCAAAACCTTTCATTGAAGAAAGCGGAGTTTTGAACTCATGTGAAAAATTGTCTATGAATTCATTTTGCATAATCTCAACATTGCCGAGCTGCTCCGCCATTTTATTGAAGCGTTCTCCGATCTTCATCAGTCGTAAAAAGCCCTTTGTCGGCACGCGGACCGCATAGTTGCCCATGCTGACCTCATCGAATGCATCCATCAGAATCAGCAACGGTCGCATGATGGTACGCACACAGAGAACCGAAAGTACGGAGCCGATGACAACGCAAATGAGCACAAAAACATAGGAATAGGTGTGCGGCGGCACATGACCGACCGAAAACAGGGGAGATGCACGCAATCCGCGGGTAATCAGAAATGCAAGGGAAGTGGTGACCCAGATCAGCAGAGCAACCACAACGGTGAACAGAATTGTCAGAGTCAATCTGTGATTCCCTTTGATTCTGAACTTGTGCTGTTTTTCGTTTTTGTTCAATTGATCACCGCCTTGTAGCCTACGCCACGGATGGAAACGATTTTGAATTCTTCCCAATCATTGAATTTTTTACGAAGTCGATTGATGTGCACATTGATTGTAAATTCGGTTGAGTTTGAGTCCACACCCCAGATTTCGTCCATAATCTGAATGCGGGTGAAAATGCGGTTGGGGTAGGAAAGCAGCATAAACAGCAGCAAAAACTCTTTCTGCGGCAGGGTGATGGTTTGTCCGTGACCGATCACACTCATGGATTCATAATCGAGCACAATGCTGCCGATCTGCAATTTGCGTTCGTTGGCAATTTTTGCACGGCGCAGAAGTGCCTTCACTCGCCAGATCAGTTCTTCGGTGTCAACAGGTTTGACCATGTAGTCATCCGTGCCGACCTGGAATCCCATGCGCTTGTCTTCGGGCAGATTCTTTGCTGTTGTGATCAAAAGCGGAATGCTTTCGTCAATTGCACGAATCTGGCGGGCCACTTCATAGCCGTCTATAACAGGCATCATGATGTCCAGAACAATCAGGTCAAAATGATGATTGAAAAATAAATTCAGTGCCTGTTCACCGTCGTAAGCAGGCAAAACGTCATAGCCGTTGTTTTTCAGAATGATGCTCATCAGTTTTGAAGTATGCTTGTCGTCTTCTGCAAGTAAAATTTTGAACATTCTCTTCCACCTCAAATGGTTATAAATTTCCCTATTATATTAATTATAACATAATTATAAACCCACAATAAACCTGATATGTTAATTCACAATTTGTTCACAAATGGAATAATCAAGTTTATTCACAGTTTCTGTCTGTGTGATTAAATTACAGTGGCATATTTATATAAAAAATATAGTTAATAAACAAAAAGAGATTATTGTAAACTTTTTATTTTTTGGAGGGAACATGGCCAATCTTAATTTTGTCGGCTACATTGCCATGTATGTTGTCGGCATTGTGCTGATGTTTGTAATCAGCTTTGTGACTTACAAAAAACATGAGCTGAAATTCCGTCAGGCATTGCTGTTTACATTGCTTGCCTTTGCAGGCGGTATGGCAGGCACCAAGCTGATGGGCATGATTCAGACCGCCGTTCTGCATGCCGCAGGTTTTTCCGATTCCTCGGGTATGTCCATTTACGGTGCGGTGATTTTTGTGCCGATCCTTGTGATTCCTCTTTGCCTGCTTTTCAAACAACCGTGGAAACCGATTATGGATCTTCTTGCACCAAGCGGCATCACACTTGTCGGCTGTGCAAAACTCGGCTGCTTGTTCCTCGGCTGCTGCCCCGGCATTGAGTGCAGCTTCGGCATTTATTATCAGAATTACAAAAGAACCATGTTCCCGTCACCGATCTTTGAGTTTATCACAATATTGCTGATTGTTATTATCGGTTTTTGGTATATTTACAAACACAAGAAGCGGACAGTCGGAACAGTATATCCGCTTCTTTGTATGCTTTACGGCAGCACAAGATTCCTTTGGGAATTTCTTCGTTATTACGATCCCGCAGAAGCAAAGCACATTATTCTCGGCATGTCACTCTGGCAGTTCGTAAGCATTCTGGTCACGCTGGCCGGTGCCGTATGGTTCACCGCCTTGCAGCCCGAATGGTTGCATTACATAAAGAGCAAATTTGCAAAACCGAAAAAGCAAAAAAACATGCAGCACAGAAAGAGGAGAAAGTAAATTTGTTCGGCTGCGAAAAATACAGGAAAAAAGAATATTAAAATATATCACGTTCTTTTTTTACTTAAGGAGGAGGATACACCGCAAAAAACAAAAATCACTTCCCCTGCTTTCGCGTGAAAGCACTTCCGGTTTTTAAGAGCTGAAAAACCGGAGCTGTGCAAACATTATGTTTGCAAAACAGAAGCAGACATTTTGTTTGCGTAATTTTAAACAGGAGGAAAAAACATGAAAACCACGAAAAAGCTCTTGAGTGTGTTGCTGTCGGTTCTGATGGTCATGGGCTGCATCAGCTGTTCCTTTACAGCTTTTGCCGCACCTGCAGGCGTTACTGCCGATCAGTGGAACACCCTTGCCAACGCACTCGCAAACGATACGGTTGCAGCAGCTTCTTTCTCGGGTTCCGCCGGCAACTATGCTGTAGGCGATCCCGACGGCAAGATTCTTGCAGCCGTAGAAGCTTACTGGGTCGTATTCCAAAACCTTGCCGACAAAGCACCTGCAGATCGCAATGCCGGCAACCGCACCATCAACCAGGTAAACGACTCCATCAAAGCGGAAATGCAGTCCCGTATGGGCGGCAACTACGCAACCTATAAAGTTGCGACTTTCCTGACCGGTCTTGCTGCAGGTGCAAGCGTGACTTCCGATTCAACCCATAAGGAGGTTCAGCAGGACTATAGCGGTGGCAATAGTCAACCTGCCACACCGACTTCTCCTATTTCCGCACCCGCAGCCGTCACTCTGACTGTTAACCTTGACAGTGCATTGCTCGGCTATGACAACATCGGCGATCTTCCCGATTCTGTCATTCAGTCCAAGTCCTTCACCGTCAATCACACGGTCAAAAACGACTACACCGGATGGACCGGAAATGGTGAACAAACCGGTTCCGGCTGCGGTGCCACTACGACGTATGATTACAATCATAACTTCTATTTCTACTATGCCGTCAGCTCCGCTACATCCGCGAACGGTGCAACCATCAGCACCCAGGTCATCAAGGACAGTGCTGCAGCACTGGCTCCCTATGAACAGTATCTTGACGATACTCTTGCTGAAGCAGTTGCGCTCGGTATGGATTTCCTGAACACAGCCGAAAACGACATCAAAGCAGCCAAGAACGCTGTCAACGATGCATTCCCCGGCGGTGTTATCTGGGCACACTTCTTTGACGATACTGCTGTCACCAAGGGTCTCAAGCTGATCGACGACGCACAGGATGTTCTGCTTTACAAAGTTTATGCAGACAACCTCAACGCACTTGTTGCAGCCGGTTATGCAGGCTATGACAAGGCAGCTCTCATCACCCTTGAAGGTGAACTTGTTGCCAACTACAATCAGTACATGAAGGCAAGCGAAACCGCAAGAACCTTCATTGAAAGTGCAGAAGGCTTCGGCTTTGACCTTGCAGCAGCAATTGCTTTTTATGAGGAAGTTGTCAGAGAAATCAAGCTCTTTGAACTTCGCGAACTGAAGGTGAAGATCGACAACACGGTTGCTCCTTATTATACCTACACCCAGGAAGATGTTGTCGGCCCGACTCCGAAGTATACCAGCGGTGATCTTACCGTTGCCAAGGGTAACTGCCTCGGCTTCATCACTTCCATCAATTCGTATCCTGCCGAACTCGTTGAAATCGTTATGCCCGGTTACACGACCGAGCTTGACAGACTTGCAAACACCGTGATCGCCGGTCTTATGACCGTTGCAGGCTACAACGATCAGTTCTCCAACGAATATGCAAAGTATGTCAGTGAAATTCACGTGGCACTTGACGAAGATATGTTTGCTGCTGTTCAGAATTATGACAGCTGGTACACAGGTCTCAAGGGCCTCATGGATCGCATCAAGGCAGACGGTCTTCTTGAAGAAGGCATTGCCGACAAGATCTTCGCTGACCTTGCTTCTGAAATGACCAACCGCATGGAAGGCTGCTATGCATCCCTGTTTGCAGAAGTCGGCCCCACCATTGATCTTGCTTACGATTTCTACATGATCGTCAAGGATTACACCTACATCGATCACCTCAACGTAAGCACCTATGCAAGATACAACAAGCTTTACGGCGATGTCAAGGACAGCATGGACATCTACAACTTCCTGATGGCCACCCCGAACTTCACCGTTCCGGCTGAAACAACCGAAAAGCTTTCCTACCTCAAGGATGTTGTTCTTGATGAATACCTTGCATTCGTTGCCACCGCAGGTTTTGATACCTATGCACAGCAGTTCATGGACATTGTCAACCGTAACACCTATACGGATGACAAGATCAAGAATCCTGCTGTTGAAGACCACTACAAGGTCGAAAAAGAAGACCTTATTGAAGTCATTGCAAGTCTTGACAATCTTCTGACAAGCGACCTCGTCAGCGAGCTGCTCGGCGGTCTGCTCAACGAAGACGGTTCTGCACTTGACATTGCACAGCTCATCAAGGATATGATCGGCGACATGCTGTTCAGCGATGCTCTGATCAACACCCTCATCCAGACCCTGTATCCGCTGCTTCTCGGCGAGCTTGTCAAGGTATGGGCAAACGATCTTCCGACGGAAGTTGACATTGTCGGTAAGGTTACTTACGACAAGAACCTCATGCAGGTCGCAAACGACCTCGGTATTGCTCTGTATCCCAACCAGATGGCAGCAAAGCTGGATGCCAACAAGTATGCAGACAACATTGCAATGCTCAATGCAGCAGTGAACACCTTCAACACTGAATTCCCCGGTGCAAAGGCTTCCACTGACTATTTCACCACCGAAGCCGACGAAGACGGCAAGCTGCAGCCCAAGAACACCGCCTGGGATTCCTCCGCAATCACCAACGAAGACGGAACCCTCAAGCTTGTCTGGGGTGTCGATGCTGTCAAGGAAGCCGGTAAAGATTTCGACACCGTTGCCGAAACCTTCTATCAGGCATTCGACGATGCATTTGAAGGTCTCAAGAAGATCCTCTATGCACTGTTTGCAAACAAGACCGTTGATGCTTCCTCTCCGAACGTTGCACACGTCAACTTCCTCGGTCAGAAGAATGCAGCTCTGAATATTACCGTGAACGGTCTGCACGGCTTTGCAAACATTCTTGTTCCGATCTATGATATGCTCGGTGTTGAACACACGGCTGTCTCCACTATTGAAGGAACCTATCCGAACAACACCAACGGTGTTGCAGATATTTTCAAGGCAATCATCGATCCTCTTCTTTCCCTCATTGATAAGCTTGGCGCACAGCCGCTTGACACCGTCATCGGTCTGCTGCCGAACCTGGCTTATGCACTCAACCTTGAAATGCTGCCGAAGATCCTCGGCCTCATCAATGTCAACATTCACTATGCTGCATCCGTTTCCATCGGTTGTGACATTGATGCTGCCTCCGATGACATCTCGTTCAACCTCGGCGAAATGCTCGACCTGAACTCTCTCATCGACCTTTCCGGCGGTATCAACAGTCTTCTTTCTCTTCTCGGTGTTGACCTTCCCGCATTCGATCAGGGCAAGCTTGCTCAGATGGGTGAACTCAAGACGATCGATACCCAGAGAGTAGAAGCCACCTATCCGATCGCAAGCGGCAGTGCTTACCACATCGAAGCTGACAAGGCTGATGTCCTCTATTACCTGCTTACCTACATTCTCGACCTCGTTCAGAATGAAGAAGCATTCGCAAACCTTCTCGGTATGCTCATGACAACCGAAAATGAAGCAGGCGAAACCGTTCCCGATGAAGAAAAGATCGCCGGTATTCTTGCAACGCTTGAAGAAATCGGTCTGACCACCATGGACAAGGGCGATGCAATTGCAGCCATCTGCGAGCTGTTCAGCCCCATTGAGTATGACTATACTAATTATAATTGGTATGACGGTACTTACGGCGGAACCATCGAAGGCATGACGCCTGCAAAGGAAATCTACCTGCAGTACACCACCAACTGGACCCACGAAACCTTCCGTTATGTTCTTGATAACCTGGATGCATTCGTCCTTGATATCACCAACATGGCAAACAGCGCATCTCTTCCCGAACTGATGGCAGAAAAGATCAACGCACTCTTCACCAACGCTAACATCACGGCTCTTGCCAAGTTGCTCAGCGGCATTGAAGAAATGCTCGGCGGTCTTATGGGCGGCGAAGCAGAAGGCGAAGATGCTGAGGGTGAAGAACCCGACACCATCGCCGAAGGCGAAGAAGGCGAAGAAGAAGCATTCGATATTCTTGCTCTCATCAAGGATGAACTCGGCATTGACTTTGCAGCATTTGCAGCTTATGCCGATCTGCCCGATGACTACAACTGGGGCTTTGAAGACGGCAACGGCGAAGGCTTTGCACTCGCTCTTGTTGAACTTCTCAAACCCTTCGGTCCCGTGCTTGACTTCCTGTTCAAGGGCGAAGACATCACCCTGCTTGACGAAATCACCCTCAAGGGCTACAACAGCTATGACTCCGCATTCCTGCCGCTTCTCGAAGCACTGCATTGCGATGTTCATGCTCTGACAGAAGGCGAAGATGCTCTCGAAGCAATCGCTCTTGCCCTTATTGCAAAGATGGATGCAATTTCTGCTGATCCCATCGGTGAAATTCTCAACTCCCTGCCGGGTCTGCTGTACTTCCTGACAAGCAACGGTCTTTCCACCGCTGTCAAGAACCTGCTGATGCCCGTTTATGCTGTGCTCGACGCAATCCGTCCGATCTACAGCGTTGACCTCAACGCACTGCTTGCAGACCTCACCAAGGATCTCGGCATTGTTCTCAACCTCGATGACCTCGGTGTCAAGTTCGTTCTTGATCTTGTCAATGCGCTTCTCGGCCTTGACCTTGCCGAGCTCGAAGAGCTTGTTTACGACGTATGCAAGGTTATCGGCACCGAATATGAATCCGCAAGCGCACTTCTTGCAGGCAATGCAAAACGCGGTGACTACACCGAAGGCGTATTTGACGGCGTTGATATGATCACCTGCATCATCGGCTTCCTGTATCACTGGTTGCTGGATGAAGAAAACGCAGCTGCATTTGACGATGTTGTCGGTCTCGAAAACTTCACCGCAAATCTTCTTGCTGTCTTTGAAAGCATTCCCGTTGAGGCTGAACAGATCAACTGGATGTATGACAAGACCTTCTCCGAAGGTATGGTCTTCACACCCACCATGGCAGCTCTGACCTATCCGAATGACTGGACAGAAGAAACCGCTGTTTATGTCACCGAAAACCTCAACGGTATCATCTCCACTGTTCTTGAAATGACAGGCAGTGAAACCACCGACCTCGGTGAAATGCTGTCCGGTATGGTCAACATTTACACCACCGAAAACGTACAGGCTCTTGTTACCATGCTGCAGGATCTCCTCGGCCAGCTCGGCGACACCCTTGTCACCGCTGCAGGCATGCTGCTTGAAATCGATACAGAAGGTCTTATGAGCTATGAAGTTCCCGCCGATATTGACACCGCAGAAGAATTTGCTTCCGCTCTTGCTGACTTCCTCGGCAACGCAGAAGGTCTTCTGAACTGGATCTTCTTCGGTCAGGACATCACCCTCGTTGACGCAGATGCAGACTTTGAAGGCAATGATTCCGAGGTTGTTGCCACCCTCAACGGCGGCTACGGCTACGCTGACGGTCTGGTTTACATCCTCGAAGCTCTCGGCGTAGATGCTCCCAAGGCAACTTCCGCTGCTGACCTCGAAGCTGTTCTTCTTGCAACCTTTGCACGTCTTGACGAAATCCTTGCAAATCCTGTTGACGAAGTATTTGAAATTCTTCCCAATGTCTTCTACTTCCTCAACGCAAACGGTATTTCTGTTTCCGCTAAGAATCTGCTGGCTCCCGTTCTCACCGTCATCGACAAGCTTGCCGGCTTCGGTGTTGAACTTGATCTCATTGCAATGCTCAATGACATGATCAACGAAGCACTCGCAGAAAAGGCAACCGTTCAGATCGATGTCATGAACCTGACACTCGAAACCGTATTCGGTCTTGTTGAAGACCTCACCGGCCTTGAACTCGGCATGCTTGCTGACATCTTTGTCAACTTCTATGTCGGTAAGATCGAAGGCTACCAGTCCGCAGGCGGTAACTATGCATACAGAATGGTCTATGACACCGAATTCGCAAAGTATGACATGGTCACCATCCTCGTAACCATGGCTCTGCTTCTTGCTTCCGACGAAGACAATGCCAAGGTGCTTGATGAAATGATCGGTTCCGATATCATTTCCGCACTCAAGGATGTTTTCGCAGGCAAGGAAATCGGCTATGTCACACCCGATTGGGATTACTGCTGGGCAGAAGACGGCATTGACTACGAAAATAACACTGTTTCCGTCGTCAAGAACTCTTTCGCATATCCCAACGACTGGACCGAAGAAAAGGCACAGGCTGTTACCGAAAATCTGCCTGCTTATGCAGACATGATCGCAGGCCTGATCGACGAAAACTATGATTCTCTCGGCGATCTCCTTGCTGAAAAGGCAGTCATCTTCACCACAGAAAACATTGAAGCAATCATCGAAGCTCTTGCAGGTCTTCTTGGTGAAATCGACGCATCTCTCATTGAAGCTGCAGGCCTTCTTCTTGACGTTGACGTAAACGGTCTTCTCGCTTACGAAGTCAAGGAAGTTGCAACTGCAGAAGAATTTGCAACCGAACTCGCTTATATCCTTTCCACCTATGCAAACGGTCTTGTAGAGTGGCTGTTCTTCGGCAGAGACTATAAGTTCTTTGTTGATGAAACCAAGGTTGTTGGCGGCATCTACAACGGTGAAGACATCATCACCATCAACGGTGCGAACGGTTATGCAGAGGGTCTTGCTCTCCTCCTGGAGGCTCTCGGCTGTGAAAACCTTCCCGCTTTCTATGATGTTGAAAACTTCGATTCCGCTGCAGCTGTTGAAGCAATTCTTGTTTCCGCCTGCACCCGTGTTGAAGCAGTTCTTGCAAATCCCGTTGAAGAAGTATTCAACCTTCTTCCCAACCTTCTCTACTTCCTGAACGCAAACGGCGTTGCCATTGTTGTTGACAACCTCATCGCAGGTGTTGTGGCTCTGCTTGATAAGCTCTCCGCATTCGGTCTTGAGCTCGACCTGAACGAAGTGCTTGACCTTGCAAAGCTCCTGGGCATCGAAGAAGAAGTTTCCATCAGCATCGACAACCTCACCGTTGACGCTGTTCTTGAACTTGCAGAAGTTCTTACCGACCTCGACCTGACCCTTGCCAAGGATGTTCTTGTCGGTTTCGCTCTCGGCGAAGTCAAGGAATATGCATCCGTCAGCAAGACAGGCGTCACCTACATGATGTACTACCACGATGATTTCGCCAAGTACGACATGACAACAGCTCTTGTCACCGTCGGCCTGATGCTCATCGGCGATCCCGCCAATGCAGAGGTTCTTGACGAAATGCTCGGCACAGACATCATCTCCGCCCTCAGAAAGGTATTCGCAAGTGTTCCTGCCGAATACATCACGCCCGATTGGGATTACTGTTGGGCAGAAGACGGTATCGATTACACCAACAATACCGTTCAGGTTATGAAGATGGCAATCGAATATCCGAACAACTGGACCGAAGAAAGTGCAAAATATGTCGCTGACAACCTTGGCCCGATCGGCGATCTCGTCGCAGGTCTGATTGACAGCAACTACACCTCTCTTGCAGCTCTTGTGGCTGATAAGGTCACAATCTACTCCTCCGCAAACATCCAGGCGATCGTGGACGCTGTTGCCGGTCTTCTTGGCGACATCGACACCAAGCTGCTTGACATTGCAGGTCTTCTTCTTGATGCTGATATCACAGGTCTTGTAAACTACACAGCTCCCGAAGGCATCGACACTGCAGAAGAATTTGCTGCAGAACTTGCAAACGTACTCAACACCTATGCAGGTGGCCTTGTTGAATGGCTGTTCTTCGGCAATGACTTCAGATTCTTTGTTGATGAAAACGCTGCAGACGGTTACGAATACGGCGAAGATGCAATCGTTATCAACGGTGCAAACGGTTATGCAGAAGGTCTTGCTCTCATCCTCGAAGCTCTCGGTGTTGCTGCTCCCGCAGCTGCTTCCGGTGCTGACCTTGAAGCTGTTCTTCTTGCAACCTTCACTCGTGTTGACGAAGTGCTTGCAGATCCGGTCAACGAAGTATTTGAACTTCTTCCGAACCTTCTGTACTTCCTGAATGCAAACGGCGTTTCCGTTGCAATCAACAACCTCATCGCAGGTGTTGAAATCCTTCTTGACAAGCTTGCAGTATTCGGTCTTGAAGTCAACATTGATGAACTTCTCAATATCGAAGAATTGCTCGGCATTGAAAAGGATCTCTCCATCAGCCTTGACAACCTCACGGTTGCTGCTCTCCTCGAAGTTGCAGCAGAACTGACCGGTCTTGATGCAAGACTGCTCAATGATGTACTCGTCGGCTTTGCTCTCGGTGAAGTCGTTGAATACGAATCTGTATGTGCTCTCGGCTACGGCTACAAGATGGTTTATAACGATGAATTTGCAAAGCATGATATGATCACCGTTCTTGCAACTCTCGTTATCATGATCGCTGAAGACGAAGCCAATGCAGCAGTCCTCAAGGATCTCCTCGGCGAAGATATCTATCAGCTTGTTCTGAATCTCTTCAATATGAGCGAAATTCCCGTACAGGAATTCGACTGGGCATTCACCGAATATGCCGATACCGGTTATGTATTCTCTGCTCTCGAAACAAGTGAACTGTTCAAAGATTTCACTTACGGTGAACTCTACACAGAAGAAATGGCACAGTACATTGCCGATAACTTCTCTGATTTCATCGACAACCTCATTTATCTGCTTGGTCTTCAGATTGAAGGCGTGAACGTCAACAACCTGCAGGATCTGATCAACGGTCTTGTCAACGGCAACCTTTACAACAGTGCAAACATCATTGCGATCCGCGATGCCCTTGCAGGTGTTGCAGAAAGCATCAGCAGTGTTGAAGGTGGCGACCATATCAAGGCGATCCTCAAGACCAGCCTCGGTGTTGACATCGATGCACTCGTCAACTACGAAGTTGCCGAATTTACCAATGACAGAGCACAGTTCACCACGGCTCTTTGTGAACTTCTTGATCCGCTGTTCCCGCTGCTCAAGTGGTTGCTTGCAGATCAGAATATCACCTTCTTCCTTGATGAAGAAGGCTATGATGCGATCACTCTGTACGGTGCCGAAGGGTATGCTTACGGTATCATCCCGCTTCTCGAAGTTCTTGATTGCAGCGGTATCCTTACGAAAGATTCCTACTATGCACAGGTTGCAAATGACGACAGCGTTCTGCTGACCTCCATTCTTAACCCGTTGTTCAACAGACTTGACAAGATCATGCTCGATCCTGCAACGGAAATCTTCGCAATGCTGCCGAACATCATCTACTTCATCAACTCCAACGGTCTTGATACAGTTGTAAAGAACACCCTGAGTGCTGTTTACGTTGTATTCAACGCCATTGAACCCATCGCAAAGATCGATCTGTACGAAATGCTCGGTATCCGTCTTGACGAAGTCAATATGAATACCCTCATTGAACTTGCATTCGACCTGATCAAAGAGAGCACCGGTTACGAATTTGACCTTGTTGAATTCAGTGCAATTCTTGAACTGACAACAGGTAAACTCGAATCCTACTACTCTGCAAACGGTAAGCTTGCTTACAGAATGGTCTACACCGATATGGAAGGCATTGAAGGCGGCACTACCGCTGAAATGGTCACGATCGTTCTTCGTCTGCTGGTAGCATTCATCAACCAGTCCGAAAACGGTGAAAAGGTTCTTGATCTCCTGCAGTCCGAAATGGGTATGTCCGACGATGCAAGAAAGTATGTTGCAGCTCTGTTCGCAACCATCCAGTATGGTATGGGCGAAACCGAAAGAGGTATCGATGCTTCTCTTGCAACCATCTATTACGTCTTCTACGGACTTGATATCGGTGTTGAAGAAGCCAACGGCATCCTCAAGGATATCAACAAAGAATGGCAGGATATCCTCGAAGGTCTCGGCAAGTCCGATAACCCGGATGAAATGACCATCGGTAACCTGCTTGCTGCTGCTCTTGATACGTACCTTGGCGGCATCTTCGATTCCGAAGGTCTTGCTTCCAACGGTCTGATTGAATTCTTCACAAAGCTCATCAATCTGTTCAAGGCCATCATCAACTGGTTCAAAAACCTGTTCAGCTGAGTTTTTCCCAATAGCAAAGGAGCTGTGCCGAAAGGCACAGCTCTTTCTTTCTGCACAAAATAAAAGGTTCTTTACGAAAAGCTGCGGATGTGAAGACAAATTGGAGTTTAGCGGGATGACATCTAAGTAAATTATCCTCTCAAACACTTGTCGCCCCTGAAAGGGGAGATGTCACGAAGTGACAGAGGGGTTAACCAAATCTGCACAAAATCGGTCAATAAAGTCTGT
>JAFSEF010000005.1 GCA_017435865.1 Clostridia bacterium | reverse complement strand
GGGGCAGAGCCCATTGTCGCCCGTCGCAACGGGCGAAATCCTTTTCCTTACAAAAGCGCAGGAAAGTTGTTAAGAAAACCCTCGCCGGGGGTTTTCTTAAGTGCGAAGCACTATTTCAATCTCCCCGATAAACCGCAATTTTCATTCCCGATCCCTGACTCTGCGTGAAGAACAAAAAAAATATGTGTAAAAAAGGAGCTGCATCATCGCAGCTCCTTCTTGTTTACCGATATCAGATTTTATCGAACCATGCGTTTGCATCATCCAGCCCGACCGATGCACGAAGCACACTGCGTGCATCACTTGCAGTGATCGTTCCGTCAAGATCCACATCCGATGCGGCAGCAACTACCTCGTTCTTTTCTTCAAGACCGACACTGTATCGCAAAGTAATGCGTGCATCGGAAGAAGAAACACTTCCGTCACCGTCCGAATCTCCCAAAACAACGGCAACATACTCTTTTTCCTGCATACGGATTGCCATTTGCGTTCTGATTTTGTCTTCGAGTGTGATCGGTTTTCCCGAACCGTCATCCACGTAATAATAATCTTCGTTGATGGCATTGTAATAATCGCGGATCGTGGTTCCTGCAGGCACAGCAAGCATATTTCCGTCCAGAGGTTTATACAGCGTCTTTTCCTGCACAACGGGATCCTGATACTTGAGAGCAAGCAGGATATCGTTATTCTTGGGTGTAATCATTATGGCAGAATACTGCTCGTCTGTTCCGCCGTAATACAGAGTTGTCAGTGCCGTGCAATCTGCAAACGCTGCCGCATTGACCAACGCAAGGGAAACCGGGAATGTGATTTCTTTCAAAGAAGCACAACCTGCAAAAGCACCTGCACCGATGGTGTGCACACCCTCGGGAATCACCACAGACTGCAAAGCGGTACCGCCAAGCATCTGATTGGACAACACAAGCAGTCCTTGCGGCAAGCTGATTTCTGTGAGTGCAGAACAAGAATAGAATGCATTCTGATCAATGCAGGTCATTTTTTCGGGCAGATTCACTTTCTGCAATGCCGCACAACCAATGAAAGCACTGTCGCCGATATAAACACAGGAATCGGGCAATGTAATTTCGGTCAGATTCTGATTCCCTGTAAAGGCATATTCAGCAATTCCGGTCGTACCATCACGAAGTGTGAGCTTTGCCGGCACCTTTTCGGGATTGACAGCAGCCAACACATTGCCGACATACACAAGGTCTTCCTTTGCTTTTTCTTCGTACCACGGACTGCCTGCAAACGGCATACGGCCAAGACCGCACAGAGAATCGGGAATCTCCACTTCCGTCAGAGCCGTGTATCCGTTAAAGGCACCTTCGCCGATGTAGGTCACACCTTCGGGAATCTCAACCCGGGTGACATCTTCATCGTACGCAAGAGCATATCCGTTGATTTTGGTGAGCTTTTTGCCACCCAACGAGGAAGGAATGATCATTGTCCCCGAAAGGGACTTGTCATATCCTGTCAAAACGGCAGTACCATTCTCGACACGATAGGTAAATGCACCATCCGTGTCTGTCTGTGCAAAAGAAGCAACGGGGCAGCAGGCAAACAACAAAACAGCAACAAGCATTGCAGCGACACATTTTCTGTAATTTTTCATAGCAGACCATCCTTTCTTTTATTTATATACTATTGATATTATTTGTATTATATCACAAAAGTTGCAATTATTCAAGCTTATTTTCATACACATTCAATAAATTGTGTCTTGCAAATGAAAAAAAATATGCTACAATAGAATCAAGGAATAACGGACAAAGGAGTAAGCCGTATGAAAAAGTTCATTTGTGTATTGACATCCTGTCTTATTGCACTCTTCATGCTGCCTTGTTTTGCAGCGGCAGCCGAAAGCAAAGACACAAGCATTCTGCAGTTTGACAAAAACGGACAGTTTGAAATTATGATTTTTGCCGACATCCAGGACGATGAGTTTGTTGAAGAATCCACCATGCAGCTCATGCGTGAATTTCTTGACAAATACACACCCGACATGGTGCTGTTTCTGGGCGACAACACAGTTTCTTACACAAAAGAAGAACACAGCCGTGCCATCGCAAATATTGTGTCCCCCTGTGAAGAAAGAAACATTCCCTTTGCATTCGTTTTCGGCAACCATGATCCGGAACGGGAAGCAAGCTCCGAAGAATTGCTGTCTTACTATGCACAGCACGGCACACTGACCTACGACGCGGATCCCGATTTGTACGGCTGCGGCAACTGCAACCTGCCGATTCTGTCCTCGGACGGCAAAAAAACGGCATTCAACCTCTGGCTTTTTGACAGCGGTTCCAGACATCCCGACACCGAAATCGGCGGTTATGACTGTGTCCGCAAAGACCAGATCGAATGGTACAAAAAAACCGCGGCAAGACTCAAAGAGGACAACGGCGGCGAACCCGTCCCGTCCATGCTGTTCCAGCACATCATCATGCCCGAAGTGTATGAAACGCTATATCCGAAGCTCCCCTTTACCGCCGGCAAGGATTATACGATCAAAGGCAAAACCTACTTCCCTGTTCCGTTTTTCAACCGCCATTCGGGCATCATTTTAGAGCCTTGCAGCCCTCCGTTTGTCTCGGAAGGACAGTTTGATGCACTGCTTGAAGTCGGTGATGTGCTTGCCGCCTTCCACGGCCACGACCACGTCAACGATTTCAGAACCGACTGCTACGGCATTGAAGTGATCAACGTCCCCACTGTCGGCTGCAGTGCGTATTCGGATGCCATTTCAAGAGGTGCAGGTTTTATCACCCTCAACGAAAACGACCCCGAAAACTACACCTACCAAACGCTGTATCACTTCGACATGGCACTCGAAGAAGGCTCCCTGCTGCCCTCCATCGAAGGCAGAGACAGCACCTTCTACTATAAGCTCGTCAAGTTCTTCCGTCAAAAAATCCTCGACGGCTTCCACAATCTGTTCCTGTAATAAATAATCAAAAACAAGAAAAACAGTCAGGCGAACCGACATCGGCTTGCCTGACTGTTTTTTATCGGTCAGTCACATTCAGTTGTGTCAGATACTCAGATGTTTTCTTCCTTTTTTCTGAGTTTGTTGCTGCAGAAGAACACTGCACCGGAGAGCAGAATAACAGCAGCTGCAGGGGTAAGCAGATCTTCAACACCGGTATTGATGGAATAGAAAATGGTTTCTTCCTTAGTTGCACCGCAGTCAGCACACTCATACAGCTTGTAGCCGTTCTTATCGGGAGTTGCTTCTTCATATTTTACAAGTTTATAAGAATGCTTACCGGTAGACTTGATTACCTTGCCTTCACTGAGGAGAATGCCGCATTCCTTGCAATATGTATCACCGCTGTAACCATCCTTGGAACAGGTTGCAGCCACAGCATTACGTACTTCCTTTGCTCCGTCATGTGTGCAGGAATCAATGGTTCCGTATGCAGTTCCGCAGGTTTCACAAATTGCTTTTTCTGTTTCGGTTGCAGTTCCGCCGCTGTGAGCAGCTTTGCCGAATACTGTACCGCAGGAACAGGTATACCAGTGTGCACTTGCATCAGCTTCAATTATACCATCAGCATCAGTGTGTGCTGCTTTGCCGGTGATTTCTTCACAACGGCTGCACTGTGTCCAATGGCTTTCAGCATCGGCCTTTTCAACGGTCATATCATGTCCGAGTGCAGTATCAGCATCTGCAAAAACAGCACTTGTGCTGACAGTGCCACAGTCACAGCTCAGGAAATAAACAGCATCTTCCGTGCAAGTTGCTGCAGATTTGATTGTGTTTGCATTTTTGACTTCCTTGTTGAAAGTATGAGCAAGCTTGCTGCCTTCATCGGCAATTGTTTTCTTTTCACCGCATCCGTTGTCGCAGTAAGCTGTCTTTGTACCGTCGGCTGTGCAGGTTGCATTGTTGTCAGATACATAATTTGTGAAGACATGGTTGCATTCTTCTTCGCGTTGTTCAACGGTAACAATTCCGGCATTATCATTTACTGAAGTTTCAATTTCTTCATAATCGGTATTACTCAGCACAATGTCAGTAAGTTGCGGAACAATCATACCGACTGCATTTGCATCAATTTTGCATGAGAAAGTTAAAATCTTTGTATTGGATTGGCTTGAATAATCACCATCACCATACGCGGAAAACTTCATTGTGCTTTCTGTCCAATCTGCAGAAGCACAGCCAAGTGTTGTTTTTAAACCATCAGCAACAGCTGCAGAGCCGGCAACATATGTCATACCGGCAGGAATTGTTACCATGAATTCTGCCCCCATCAGATGCTCAACTGCACCGATAGATACTGTAAAATTAATAACATCATCCGGATATGCGGTAGTTTTATCTGCTGATAAAACAATGTTCGTAGATTCGGCAGCAAACGCCGTGGACATCGGGATGAGGCTGATCAGTAAAAATACTGATAAGACAAGTGTTGTAATAACTTTTTTCATTATATATTCCTCCTTTTTTTACCAAAGCAAATTAGTGCCCTTAACATGAGCATAGATACGATTCAAATCAATGGTGTTCACCGTAGAATCAGTTCCGACAACATTGGCAGCCATCAACGCATTCCCAGTCAAAGGATTGGTTCCGCGGACATGTGCATACACACGATTAACATCAATAGTGTTTACTTTGCCATCGCCATTGACATCACCTTTTAATATGTTTCCCGGTGTCCCATGCCCGATACCGAGACCTGCATTTTCTTTCCAAACTGCATACAATGTTGTATTTTCTGTCAATGTAATGATGTTTCCAGCTTCATAGGATGCTGTGATTGCACCGCTATTTTTTGACCATCCGAGGAAGATATAGCCGGTTCTTCTCGGAACGGTTGAGCTGATTGTATACGATGTTTTCCCGGTTTGCTTTCCGGGTGCCCCGCTGCCACCGTTTGCGTTATAGGTTAAGGTATAAGAGCTGTTGTCGGACACTTGAATTGCCATAATTGCCGACCATTCTCCGAGGGTAGCGGTAACAATCTGTTGGCCTGTGCCGGATGCTTTTACCGGCGTATAGGTAAACCCGGTCTTTACTTTGTGTTGCACATAATTTGTGTAAGTCACATTAAAAGTATCGACTTTTATGCTTTCGCCGGTCTTATAATCCGTTTTCTGCATTGTAATGCTGACAAGACCAAACATATCCTCAACCGGGAATTCATCTGTTAGTTTATCGCAGTATTTTGCAAGAATCAGCACATCGGTTTGTGTCAGCTTTCCGTCGCCGTTCAGGTCGCCCTTTAATGTGACAAGATTGTCTGCCGTTTTAAGACCAACTGTTATTTCACTCAGTATTGTCTTGTCTGCAGTATTTACAATGCCGTCATGGTTCAGATCACCGTAAAAAGACTTTTTCCAGACCGCATAAAGGGTTGTGTTTGATAAAAAGCTGATATTGTCATTCGGTCTGTATTCCGGAGATGTTGCAGAACTGCTCTTTGCCCATCCGCGGAATGTATAGCCTGCCCTTGTAGGTTCTTTTGCCGGAATGGTTGTACTTGTCTGACTTGGAGGAGCACCGGTTCCGCCGTTGGCATTGAAGGAAAGTTTGTAAGGGTAAGGATTAACCTTTACGGGAATCGTTAAAGAAGTAATTATTCTGATGCCGTCAGAGGAAATTTCAGAAACATATGCAATAAATTTCAAATTGCTTGATCCTTGTTTCAATCCTTTAATGGTAAAGTTTTTATTATCGGTTGTTTCAACAGAAATGATTGCATCATCATATTCCCAATCATATTTTGCACCACTGGGAAAAATACCGCCGGATAAGCCGAGAGTAAGCGTATCGCTTTCAGTAACATAAATGTTTATTGATGATTTTGTGGATGTAAATTCAATATCCCAACAACTTGAACAAGATCTGTCTGTTCCGACATTTCCAGTATAAGATTTTTGACCACACCAACAGGTTTTATACTCTTTATGCGGATGAGCTGATTCATTTGCATATGTATAGGAATCGTTGGTTTCGCCTGTATAATACCAATCACCACAAGAACAACTTTCAAAAAACTTATGCGGATGTGCTGATTCATAATTTCTGGAATATGAATGTACGTGTGATTCTTTATAATTTGGCGTACTAAAATAATAATCACTTATTTTCCTGCGAATGCTGCAGACACAATCATTATAATTTCCTTCAAGTGAATAAAAATAATTACCGTCAAGATAATACACCAAACCAACATGACTAAATGAAGTGGTAAAAAACAAGTCACCCGGTTGAGGTGTATACGATGCACCGGAATAATATTTAAGGTTAAAATTGGAGGGATTTGCAAGTGCAGAGTTTGGTAATGTACTTGTCGGAATATTAGCTTGTCGAGCACACCAACTCACAAACATTGCACACCAAGGGTTGTTTGGTAAACCATACCAATCACCGTATTTTGTATCATTGTTGTTGCCTTCTGCATAACCTAATTGTGTTTTTGCAACACCAATGATATCCTGTCTTTGATTGCCTGTATTGCTGTAAGTGTTTTCATGAGCAGCTTCAGCATAAATGATTCCGGGAAAAACAGGCAACAACATCAACACTGCAAGCATCACACTTAAAATCCATTTCATTTTGTTCATAATTGCGTCTCCTTTCTTTTTTCATAAAAAATGGTTATTACCCATCCTTTCAGTTAATCATTTTATCATTGAAATTATATTTTGTCAATAGTAATAGCTATAATTTTAGTTATTAATATCTTTATTTTTCAAGTTATTACTATCAAAATAATGTAGAGGTGGTAGTAATGAGTGTGGATTACAAGTTAATCGGAACACGAATAAAACAAAAAAGAAAAAGCTTCGGCAAAACGCAGGAATGGCTTGCCGAGCAACTTGATGTGACAGTCGGCTACGTCAGCCAACTCGAACGCGGAATCACAAAAATCAGTCTTGATACATTGGCGAAAATATCCGGCATTCTGCAGACAGATCTTGCCTTTTTTGTCAGCGGGGCGGCTGTCAGCGAATCCGTTTATATGCAGAATGAATTAAAAGAGAAGTTCGGTTTACTCACGCCGAAGCAAAAAAACATTCTTCTTGATTGCATGGAAGTCATAATTCAATCCAACTGCAAAGAATAATAACGATTTATATTATATGATGTAATAAAATATTATATGAAAGAAAAAAGCTTGCTGTCGGTCAAACAGCAAGCTTTTTCTATTTTCTTCTGTTTATTCTGCAAGGGCTTCTGCTGCGGCATCAAACAAAGAGTTTCCGCTACCTGAAGGGGTATCGCAGGCATAATGCCAGACCATGACACCGCCTGCATTGACTTTGCGTGCAAGGGCGGTTTTTTCTTTGATGACCTCGCAGGTGTTGAAGCTGAATACAAGCTCCGTGTTGCCTGTGTCGGTCACAAGGCCGTTCTCGTCCATGCGGTCGCAGTAATCCTTGTAAGCATACCAATAGGCATCGTGGTTGGTCGGACGGCCATAAAACGGCAGCCCGAGATCAACCTTTGCCATGTCATACCCTGCAAAACGGCAGGTCTTCAAATCATTGATTGCATGGTCAACAGGAGCATGGGTTCCGTCTTCAGCCCAGGTGTCATAGCTCATCAGCACCACAAGATCCGTTGCCTTTTGTGCCTGCTTGTTCTGGCCGAGGTTCCATGCACCGACAGCAATGCCGATTCTGTAAGCATCTGTCAGGTATTCGTCAAGAGATACGATGAAATTGTTGTACGCATCCCATGCCTGTTCTTCAAGCGGATACTCATAGTCAAAAAAGACCCCGTCAAAACCGTACTGTCCGAGCACTGTGAGGATATTCTTTTCCAGCTTTCCGCTTGCAAACGCATTGGTATGCCGTTGTGCCTGGTCAGCCATCTGCTCGTTCCAATCCGAAGAGTCGGTCTGACTGCCCGGTCCGAGCATGGAAAGATAAAACCGTTTATTCTCGTATTTGTCAATTTCATTTCGGAGGATACTGATTTTTTCCGCGGCATCTTCCGTCAGAATCACTTCTCCGTCCTCATTGAACGTGGCAACACCGAACAGAATGAAATCCGTTACCTGCGAAAAATGCGAGAAGTCCATTTCATCATGAACCGTGTTTGCGACAACATATGCCGTAATCCGGAAATCCTCAGCAGCAACACGGGTCTGCGACGGAAAAATGGATGCAACACACATCAACCAGACTGTCAACACCAAACGAATGGTTTGCCATACAGATAGATTTTTCATATCGATTCCTCCGTTTTTTTATTTCAGTTCAGCGGCAAGTGCCTTGATCTGCTCAATGTTTTCGTCCTTGACGGCAGCGTGGATGGTAACTGCATTCTCTGCAAAGGTGAGATCCTTGCAGGGTTCGAGCATTTTGCGGATGACCTTTCCTGCAAGAGGCATCCATGTTCCGTTTTCGATGATGCCGACAGTGCGGTTCTTGTAGCTTCTTTCAACAAGACCGCTCAGGAACGTGTGCATAAAGGGGAACACGTCACCGTTGTAGGTGGTTGTGGCAAGCACGATCTTGCCGTAGCGGAACGCATCTTCCACGCATTCAGCCATATCGCTGCGTGCAAGGTCATTGACGGCGACCTTGGGACAGCCCTGTTTTTTGAGTTCTTCAGCCAGCAGCTCGACGGCTTTTTTTGTGTTGCCGTACACCGAGGTGTAGCAAATGACAACGCCTTCGCTTTCGACACCGTAGGACGACCATGTATTGTAAAGATCAAGATAGTAACCGAGGTTCTCACTAAGTACGGGACCATGCAGCGGACAGATGGTCTGAATATCAAGTGCGGCAGCTTTTTTGAGCACATTCTGCACCTGCACACCGTATTTGCCGACGATGCCGAAATAATATCTGCGTGCTTCACATGCCCAGTCTTCCTCTGCATCCAGTGCACCGAATTTGCCGAAACCGTCGGCAGAGAACAGCACCTTGGCTTCGCTGTCGTAGGTCATCATAACTTCGGGCCAATGCACCATGGGTGCTGCCACAAAGTGCAGGGTATGCGTGCCGAGTGACAAGGTATCGCCGTCTTTGATAACGATTCTGCGGTCTGCATAGTCATTGCCGAAATATTTTCCCATCATCACAAATGCCTTGTCGCTTGCAACGAGGACGGCATCGGGATATTTCTCTGCAAAAACGGCAATGTTTGCCGAATGGTCAGGTTCCATGTGCTGCACAATAAGATAATCGGGTGCTTTGTCACCGATCACGGCAGCAATGTTCTGCAGCCATTCGTCACCGAAACGAGCATCGACCGAATCCATGACGGCAATTTTTGCATCCGCGATCACATACGAATTATAGGCCATACCGTTGGGAACATCATACTGTCCTTCAAACAAATCAATTTCGTGGTCGTTCACACCGACATAATGAATGTTTTTTGCAATCATTTTTTATTCCTCCGTAAAATCTGTATTAACCTAAACAAAAATCAAGAACAAGCATCAGGCAGAAGCCGATGATGAGTGCATAGGTGGCAGCACGTTCGCTCTTGTGCGAATGGGTCTCGACGATCATTTCGTCGCTGACGACATACAGCATTGTACCGCCTGCAAAGCTCAGTGCAAAGGGCAGAATGGCAGCGGACAGACTGACGGCAAAATAACCGAGCAAGGTACCGATGACTTCCACAACACCGGTTGCAAGGGCAATTGCAAGTGTACGCTTGTGGCTGATGCCCGCCCCGATCATGGGGGCCACAATGACCATTCCCTCGGGCACATTCTGCAACGCAATGGCAGCAGCAACGGTGAGTGCCTGCGAAACATCCCCCGATCCGAAACCGACACCTGCAGCAATGCCTTCGGGCAGGTTGTGAATGGCAATGGCAATGACAAACAGCAGCACACGGTTGAGCTGTTGCTGTTTTTCGGGATGATCTTCCTGGTCAACCCCTGTCAGCCGATGCAGATGCGGCACAACCTTATCGAGAATATTCACACAGAATGCACCGCAGAAGATGCCGACCAGTGTGACAAGAACTGCATATTTTCCGCCGTATTCCAGTGACGGAAGAATCAGACCGATCACCGCCGCGGCGAGCATGACACCTGCCGCAAAAGACAGAATGATATCATTGATTTTGTGCGTTATTTTTTTAAAAATAAAGCCGAGTAACGCTCCGAAAACCGAAGCTCCGCCGACACCGAGTGCGGTCAGCAACACCATTTGCATTGCAAAAGTCCTCCGAATGTTATTTTTCTGAAAAAACAATAGTATTATACCATATACAAGCAGTTTTGTACAGCAGGTTTCGGCATTCCGCGAAAAAAAATGACCTCATATTCGGCATTCTGACAACTTGACTTCCCACTTTTACTGCGATATAGTAAACATAATAAAGGAGGCGTTTCCATGAACAGCAAAGAACTGCGTTTTAAAAGTGACAAATTCAGAATCATCTGTTTTTCGGATGCACACGGCATCAAAGACTTTGACACCCGCGTTGTCCGCGACATCACAGCCATTGTCGAAAAGGTACAACCCGACCTCGTCCTGTTTTTGGGGGACAATGTCTGGAGAGACGGTGCCGAAAATGCCGACACATTGCGTGCATTCATGGCAGCCGTCACAAAGCCGCTTTGTGAACGGAATATTCCGTGGGCACACGTGTTCGGCAATCACGATGCGGAACGCGGTTTTGCAGTCAGGGAGCAGCAACCCGTATATGAAAGCATGGAAGGTTGTCTTTCCTCTGCAGGCCCCGAAGACATCAGCGGAACAGGCAACTGGGTCTTGCAGATCAAAGACCAAAAAGGGGAAAAGACCGTCTATACCGTATGGGGTCTGGATTCGGGCAGAAACATCGGTGAGTTCCTGGAAGATTACGGCTTCCCCCGTGATACCCGTCTTGCAAAACTGGATGATCCGCTGTATGTGTCATCGGGTTACGATGCCATCCGTTTTGATCAGATCATGTGGTACTGGAACACCTCCAAGCAGATCGAAGCCGAAAACGGACAAAAGGTGCCCGGCATGATGGCATTCCACATTGCACTCCCCGAATATGCACTTCCCTACCGCAATCCGGCACAGACAAAATACAAAGGAACCATGCGTGAGACCATCGGCAGCGGTCCTGTCAACACGGGTCTGTTTGCCACCATGGTGCAACGCGGCGACATCAAAACTGTCGTCTGCGGCCACGACCACATCATTGACTCCGAGGGTGAATACCTCGGCATCAGACTGACCTACGATGCAGGCATCGGCTACGACGGCTACTGTGCAGGCGATATGCGTGGCGGCAGAGTGGTGGAAGTGGATGCAAATGACCCGTGGCACGTAAAAACATACATGGTCCGTTCTTCCGAATGCGTTGCAGATTACGAATATCAGGACACATAAATCAAAAAAAAGCAGAACCACCGTCCGCGGAACATTCAATTCCGTTGCGGTGGTTCTTGATTTGTCAGAAGATACTCTCAAAATCAGTGAGTCAACACGAACGATCCCCTTGAAAGATTGGCTCAATCATATATCAATAACAGGCAATCTTAGTCCCGTCCGAAACCACTGAAAAAGTAGTGTTTCGAGCGATTAAAACAGAATAAATAACCAACGAGAATTGCTGTCTACTATATATTGTGTCCTTTTGAAGTATTGTTTTTATATGTGGTAGGTTTTCGTAAGAATTGTCCCCTGTTAATTGTCACTTAATCGCTTTTTGAAAAAAATGGACTTTTTCAGTGGTTTCGTCCCGTCCCCTGATTGGCGGTTACGCACAGACCGACCTCCACCATCCCTTGTCGCCCCTAACAGGGGAATAACCTTTCAGGGGCGACAAGTATTTGAGGGAATAATTTACTTAGATATCAGCCCTACAAACCGTAAATTACAGAGCTCCCTGTCAAACAGACAAGGAGCTCTGCAGCGGTATAAAGAATTATGGTTTGCTTATCCGAAAAGTGCGAACAGGTTTTTGAACCATTCGAGCAGACCGTTCAGGAATGCCAACAGGGATGCAAAGAAATCTTTTGGCTGTGTGGGTTGTTCGGTTTCAGGTTGCAGGTTGAGGTTGCAGGAATCACAGATGTCATTGCTGTTATCATCGCTGTGACCCGTGGCGGGGATGACCTCTTCTTCGACCAGACCACAGGTGCACATCTTGATCTTTTTGCCGTTGGCGGTGCATGTGGCTTCGGAGGTGACAATCCAATCGCTCATTTTGTGCTCTGCAACGGGGGTGGATTCACCGTAGTTTGCAACCGTGCTGCAAACCGAGCAGTAGGTGATACCCGTAAAGCCGGTGCTTTGGCAGGTTGCAGGGTAAGCACCGACAGTGATGTAGTTGTGGTCAAGGGCAGGAATGACTTCCTGTGCAAGGGTGACAACGCCGCAGATTGCACAGACTGCGCCGTCCGTCAGACCGGTTGCTTCACACTTGGCGGCATAACCGGGAACAATTTCGTCGGTGTGTCCGTTGGCATCGGTGTAATCACCAATGTAGGTGTCACCGCAAATGCAGGTGTAGGTGGTGTAGCCCTGTTCGGTGCAGGTGGGGGCGGTGACCACTGCGTTGTATGCATGGTCAGTCAGCTTCGGCAGGGTTTCGGTATAGGTGTCACCGCAGTTGGCGCAGGTGAATCTTTCGATGCCGGTTGCTTCATGCGTGGGCTGCTTGGTGATTTCGGAGGAATATGCATGGCCCGTGGCGGGAATCACCGTGTAACCCGTGGTCACCTGGCAGACATTGCAACGGCTGCCTGCTGTATTTCCGTCTTTGGTGCAGGTTGCATCAACTGCGGCAATGGGAGTGGAGTTTGTGTGGTCGCATTCCAGTGCAACAAAGCTGCGGTTATACTGACGGGCGTAGGATTTGGCGGTGGAATTGTCGTAGCCGTAAATAACAGCCGTGTCGGAAATGGTGTCAGCGGAGTTGTTGATCGAGCACTTAGGATTAAGAATGGTGATGCTTTCAAGGCTGTCGCAATCTTTAAACGCAGAATAGCCGATGCCTGTCACGCTGGCCGGGATGGTGATATTTACAAGGCTGTCGCAATCTTCAAACGCATAATAGCCGATGCCTGTCACGCTGTCCGGGATGGTGATGGTTGCAAGGCCGCTGCACCGATAAAACGCAGAATTGCTGATGTATTCCACACTGGCCGGGATGGTGATATCAGTAAGGCTGACGCAATGTGCAAACGCATAATCGTCAAAGCTTGTTAGTTGACTGTTTTCGCCAAAGGTTACACTTGCTAGGTTGGTGCAATCTTCAAACGCATAACTGCCGATGTGTGTCACACTGTTCGGAATGGTGCTATTTTCAAGCCTGCCGCAATCTTCAAACGCATAATCACCGATGCTTGTGATTGTATCTGCGATGGAGACAGATTTTATAAATGCACAGTATTTGTTCCATGGTCTGCCAGAGGTATCATCGTAATTATACATATTACCGGAGCCGGTAATCGTCATTTTGCCGTCACGGGTAATGGTGAAGTCTGCATTATCCCCTGCGTAACCGGAAAGGATGACATCCGTTGCATCCCCATCAAAAGATACAAAAATACGATCATATTTTTCTGCATAAGCCTGTGCGGTGGAATTGTCATGGCCGAAAATGACGGTATCGGTATATATTGTATTTGCACTGTCGTATATCGTGCAGTCCGGATTCAGAATGGTGATAATTGCAAGTCTGTCGCAAAAAGAAAACGCATCCCTACCGATGCTTGTCAGGTTGCTGTTTTTTCCAAAGGCCACTCTTATAAGGTTCTCGCAATAACCAAACGCTGACTCGCCGATGCTTGTCACGCTGTCCGGGATGGTGATATTCCCAAGGTAGTCGCATTCATAAAACACATAATCACCGATGCTTGTCAGGTTGCTGTTTTTTCCAAAGGTCACTCTTTCAAGGTTCTCGCAATAACAAAACGCTGACTCCCCGATGCTTGTCACGCTGTCCGGAATGGTGATATTTCCAAGACTGCCGCAATCTTCAAACGCATAATCACCGATGCTTGTCAGGTTGCTGTTTTTTCCAAAGGTCACGTTCATAAGGTTCTCGCAATAACCAAACGCTGACCCCCCGATGCTTGTCACGCTGTCCGGAATGGTGATATTCTCAAGGCTGTCGCAATGAAGAAACGCACGATTGCAGATGCTTGTGACCGGATATCCTTCGATTTCTTCCGGGATAATCAGGTCTGTTGCAGAGCCTGTGTAATCGGTGATGGTGACTTCGTTGTTTGAAATAGAGTATACCAGCTCATTTTCTGTGGTTGCTGCCTGTGCAGGTACAAGCATGGACATACACACAATGCTTACCATAAGTATGATAAGTCCGAATTTTGATATTTTGTTTTTCATTTTAACAACTCCTTTATTTTGCTGATTGCATTTTCCGTTTCATCAATGGAGAAAATCCATACATCCTCTGTACCATGCCCCGTTAATTCAACAATTTTTCTTGTTTTGTTTTGGGTCAGTGCGTTAAAGACGGAGTCACATTTGACAGAGAATGTTTGTCTTTTTACTGTCCGACCTTTTGCAGTTCCGTAAACGCTCCAGATTAACAATATTTTTTGTTCGTCGAAGTATTTGACAGCAAGTTTTGCGGTTTCGTTCAGAATTTCTTTTCTGCCACCTGCAGAAAAAATGAAACGATTTTTTGATGAAGTGTATGTTTTACCTGTGCCGATGACAACAGAACTGAGAGCAATTCCGTTTTTTATCAACAGAGCTGTAATTCTTTTTTTCACTGTTTTCACCTCCAAAACTTCCATTTTTTTGTTAGTATACATCTATATTTTTGTTTTGTCAATAACTACGATGATTTTCAGCAACTTTTGATTGCACTATACTATATCTATAGGGGTGATCGGAAGATGAATGAAACGAATGCCGAATACGGAAAACGCATACGCAATATCAGGGAGTTTCAAAAACTCTCTCGTGAAAAAGTGGCGAAAATAGCCAACATTTCTACCCAGTTTTTGGCCGATATTGAAACGGGAAAAAAGGGAATGAGCGTGGTTACATTGCATAAGCTCTGTACCGCCCTGCATACGACTGCAGACAGCATTGTGTTCGGTTCCGGGAGCAAAAGCTTTCCCGACTTGGAGGCCATGTTTGCAACCGTTCCGCCCGAAAAAAGAGAAGCTTTGCAGGAAATCATCCGCAAGATTATTGCCGTTTTGTAAATATAAATGCAAAAATCTGCAAGCCGCCCGATTGGCAGGTTTGCAGATTTTTATTGACAAACAATTACTTTGTAATTATAATATAATTATGGATATAATAAGATTTGAATGGGATCCTAACAAAAACGAGATTAACAAAAAAAAAAGCATAAAATATCTTTTGAAGAAGCACAGACGGTATTTTATGATGCGCAGGCTCTTGTTATTGACGACCCCGACCATTCGCAGGAGGAAGAAAGGTTTATTATTTTAGGTTTGAGCCGCAAGGCAAATCTGCTCGTGGTCTGTCATTGTTACAGAGAGTCTGATACGGTTATACGACTGATCTCCGCACGAAAAGCGACTGCGACCGAAGCAAAATATTATGAATGAGGTGATTTGATATGAGAGAAGAATATGATTTTTCCAATGCTAAAAAGAATCCGTATGCAAAAAAACTGAAAAAACAGATTACCATCAATATTGACAGTGATACGATTGATTATTTTAAAAATCAATCAGACCGTTCCGGAATTCCGTATCAGACTTTAATCAATCTTTATTTGTCTGACTGTGTAGCAAACAATCGTCAATTGCAAATACACTGGAACTGACACACACATAAAAAATCTGCAAGCCGCCCGATTGGAGGTTTGCAGATTTGTTTTTTTGTCAGATTATGCTTTTGCCGTCCCAGTCTTCGTCGGCGGGGATGCCGAGGAGTTTTGTGACGGTGGGTGCAAGGTCGATGATGTTGACATCCGTGAGCGTTTCGCCGAGGGTGAAGTTCTGTTCCATAGCACCGCCTGTGACGATGACGGGGATGATCATATCCTCGGGCAGGTCAGAGCCGTGGGTGCGGTCATGGCCGCCGTGATCGGCGGTGATGATGACGGTATAATCGTCATCGAGGGCAGCCAGAATGCGTTCAATGCAGTCCCAGCTTGCGTTCATGGCGGTCATGTATTCGTCACTCATCCAGCCGTGGCGGTGTCCTGCCATATCCGTGTAGCCGAAATACACAAAGGCAAAATCCGTGGGATTGGCGGTCAGGTAGTCAATGGCCGCCTGCGTGACTTTTTCATTGGCGATGTCATAACCGACGGTTCTGCCGCGGAAGAAGTAAGAAAAATCAAGGGAGTTCGGTCGGGACAGGTCGCGGATTTCTTCCCAGTTGAAGAACAAGGCACTTGTTTTGTCATACTTGCGTGTGACTTCGCAGATGCCGTTGATGGGACGGACCTGCGGTGCATAGGTGTTGGTGGTTGTGCCGTGGCGTTCAGGCGTCACACTGTGAAACAGCGACATATGACACGGCAGTGTCACCGACGGCATAACGGTTGTTGCGTGCATGGTGTAAGCGGATTTGGCGAGTACACGCTGCACCTGCGGCAGATGTGCAATGGAATCCGGACGCATACCGTCCACAAGAATGATGAGCGTTTTCATAAAAATACCCTCCCGTCAATGTGCATGATAAAACAAATATAACACAAACAAACGGGTTTTACAACAAGGAATCAATCTTTCTTTTGGCTCTTGTAAGCGACAATTTTTTGTAAGATCTGCAAAAATCAAGACGAAGCCTTGTATGTAATCCGTCGTAAGACGGAATGTAATCACAACGAAGCAAGAATACACCAAGGTGATGCCATACAGCTTCGCTGATTACATACGCCTGACGGCGATTACATACGCCTGCGGCGATTACATACGCCTGCGGCGATTACATACACGCTTTGCGTGATTACATACCAATCCTTCGGATTGAATAAAAAATCCTGTTCCGAAGAACAGGATTTTTTTGACTTGACTTATTTTAAAACAATGATTTTCCAGATCGGAGTCAGACCCGAAGTGTGCACCGTGCCGCATTCGCAGGTGCTGTTGATGCCGAACAGCTTGCGGATGAGCTGAATGATCTTATAGAAGAACTGATTCAGGACATCTTTACGGTGGCAGGTGCATTCGCAATCTGCAACACTGACGTGCATATCTTCGCCGCATTCATCACAAAGATCGTC
>JAFSEF010000067.1 GCA_017435865.1 Clostridia bacterium | reverse complement strand
TATGTTTGCGGCTATTGCCGTGAATACATCCTTCTTGAAACCGGTGCAATTGTTGACGAAAGTGATGTTGTTCTTCCCCGTGACGAGAATGCACACACCTTTGAAAACGGCACCTGCATCCATTGCGGTCAGGCAGGACAGACCGAAGAATTCATGAAGGGTGACGTTGACGGAAACGGTAAAGTCGAAGCTGCTGATGCAAGACTTGCACTTCGCGCTGCCGTTGGCCTTGAAACGCTCAATGAGGTTCAGCAAAAGGCGGCCAATGTGGATGGATCAGTCGGTATATCTTCTTCCGATGCACGTCTGATTCTTCGTGCTGCGGTTGGTCTTGAAAGCCTTTAATTAAACTGCTGATACAAACAATGGTCGTCAACCGATTGCGAGGTTGACGGCCATTGTTTTTTTTATACAAAAAATACGCAGGATTTTTATAAGTAGCAACCCTACAATTGTAGGTTCATTGTTTTTATAAATAATAATAAAATGTAAACTGTATTATTATATTTAAGGAGAGATTTTTATGGGTCTTATCAAAGCCGGCATCGGTGCACTCGGCGGTGTTCTTGCAGATCAATGGAAAGAGTTTTTTACTTGCGATTCTATCAGTGAAGAGGTTCTGATTGTAAAGGGACAGAAAAATGTTTCAGGGCGTTCTTCCAATACGAAGGGACATGACAATGTTATTTCTAACGGCTCAGGCATTGTTGTTGCAGACGGTCAATGCATGATCATTGTTGAACAGGGCAAGGTTGTGGAATTCTGTGCCGAACCCGGTCAGTTCACTTATGACACCTCTTCCGAGCCTTCGATCTTTACAGGTAAGCTCGGCGATGCCATCAAGGAAAGCTTCAAAGCTGTCGGTAAGAGATTCACATTCGGTGGAGATGCTGCAAAGGATCAGCGTGTCTATTATTTCAACACCAAAGAAATTACAGGCAATATGTTCGGAACGAAATCTCCCATTCCGTTCAGAGTTATCATTGATGAACGCCGTGGAATTGATTATGACATAACGCTTCGCTGTAACGGTATGTTCACATTCAAAATTGTTGATCCGCTTCTTCTTTATACTGCTGTTGCCGGAAATATTGCTGATGAATACAGAAAAGAAAGCCTGATGGAGCATCTTAAATCCGATTTTCTGAATGCTCTGCAACCTGCTTTTGCAAGACTTTCCGAAATGGGACTTCGTTACAGTGCTATTCCCGCACATACAATGGAACTGTGCGACGAAATGAACAGAATTCTGACTTCAAAATGGCAGCAGGGCAGAGGTCTTACTCTTGTGGATGTCACCTTCAACGCTCTGAATGCCCCCAAGGAAGACGAAGATGAAATTCAGAGAATCAAGAAGTCCGTCATCATGTCTGACCCGATGCTTGCAGGCGGATATCAGACTACCGGCATGACCGATGCCGCTATGAATGCCGCAAACAATCCCAACGGTGCCGTCAATGCATTTATGGGTATGGGTATGGCAGGCAACATGATGGGCAACACCGCACAGCTCTTCCAACAGGGAATGCAGCAACAGCAGTTTATGGCACAGCAACAGCCGGCAGCACCTGCGGCAGACGGCTGGAAATGTTCCTGCGGTGCTACTGCAACAGGCAATTTCTGCCCCAACTGCGGCAGCAAGAAACCTGCACCCGTACAGGGTTGGAAATGCAGCTGCGGTGCAACGGCAACAGGCAATTTCTGCCCGAATTGCGGCAATAAGAAACCCGAACAGGCACAAGGCTGGACCTGTGCTTGCGGCAGTGTCAATCAGGGCAGGTTCTGCATGAACTGCGGCAGCAAAAAGCCCGAAGGTGCACCGCTTTACAAGTGCGACAAGTGTGGCTGGCAACCCGAAGATCCTCACAAT
>JAFSEF010000066.1 GCA_017435865.1 Clostridia bacterium | reverse complement strand
CGGAACAAGCGACAGCTTCCTTCATATTTGTGAAACAAATATATCATCCGCGAAGCGGATATCATCACACCGCAGGTGTGATATCATGCGCCCCAACGGGGCGTATATCATTATTACGGTTTGCCCGACAAACCGTAATTTGTCACGCACTTTGCATCAGTGTTTTGAACAGTTTTTACACCTGCTTTTTTGCTGTGTATTTGCTGTCAGATTCGGCAACTCGGAAGAATGTATATTCTTTTGTATATACTGTAAATTTACAGAAAAAAAGGTAAAAGAATGCAGAAAAAACAAATTGATAAAAAAATAACAAACTCTTAATTCTAAAAATGAAAAAGGTTCTTGTTAAGGGTTTTAACTTTACATGTTGAAAAGTCTGTTCAAAATGTTAAAAAGTCAGCGGTTTTGTTACGAAAACTTCTTGTTAAAAAATTAACAAGTAAAGTAAATCACTTTACTTGAAAAATGTTTTCAACAAAATGTTGAAAACTCCGTTTTTTGTATATACATTGCACCATGCATTTTTCAGATTTTAATTTTTTGCAAATAATTAAAAAAAGCATAGTCAAAAATAAAAAAGTATGTTAAAATAATGCAGAAGGGTAGGGGTAAAAAATGGCAATACAAGTTACAGCCAATGCAAAAATCAATCTGTTTCTGGATCTTGGCAGCGTTCTGAAAAACGGCTACCACGGCATCTGGACCGTCATGCAGTCGGTTTCACTTGCCGACCTCATCACGGTTGAAAAGACCGATGCGGGAATCACCGTCACGTGTTCCGATCCCGTGATCCCGACAGGTGAAAAGAACATTGCTTACAAAGCAGCCGCATTGTTTCTGCAGGAAACTGACTCTGATTGCGGTGTACATATTCATATTGAAAAACACATTCCCAGCCAGGCAGGTCTCGGTGGCGGCAGTGCAGATGCTGCAGGTACCTTGCTTGCACTGAATCGTTTGTTCGGAGCACCTGTTGCTTTCCGTCGGCTGACGGAGATTGCATTTCAGTGCGGTGCCGATGTGCCGTTTTGTCTGACAGGCGGTATGGCACTGTGTCAGAACATGGGCGAAGTGATTGCACCGTTGCCCTCTTTGCAGGATGTGTATGTTGTCATTGCAAAACCGCAGGCAGGTGTGTCCACGGCCGAAGCGTATGCTGCTTACGATAATGCCGTGTGGATCCGCCGTGCCGACAGGGAACAGTTTTTGTACCATGCCGCAGGCGGTCACAGCAAAGAGATTCTGCGTCGCTGTTCAAACCTGTTTGAGCAGTTCATTGAAGTTCCCGGCAGAGCCGATATCAAATCCGTCATGCGTAAGCATTCCGCGGCAGCCGCCTGCATGAGCGGCAGCGGTTCGGCAGTGTACGGCATTTTTGAATCGCAGGCAGATGCAGAAAACTGTGTTGCCGAACTGCAGAAAGATTTTGACAATGTAAGCCTTTGTGTACCTTGTGAACAGGGAATTATTTTTGCATAAAAAGGAATATTTTTCCGCAAAGCCGTCCACACTGCAAAGTGAAAGGACGGTTTTTTTATGGTATTCAAAAAGATTGCATCCCCTTGTTTGTCAGCTCTTGCTGCATTTCTGGCAGCGGTTGTCATGGTGACGGCGAACATATCCGCCTATGCGGTGCAGTGTGAAGATGTCCGCAGGGAAGTGTTGCGGCTGCACGTGGTTGCAAATTCCGACTCTGAGACCGATCAGAACGTCAAACTGCTTGTGCGTGATGCACTGCTTGCGGCAGGCGGCACATTGTTGTCGCAGGCACAGTCTGCGGAACAGGCGGCTGCACTGGCACGACATCTGACCGACACCCTGCAGCAACGGGCAGACGAGGTGCTTGCGGAAAACGGATTTGACTATACATCCCGCGTGACGGTGCAGAAAGAGTATTTTGAAACCAGAACATACGAGGACCTGACCTTGCCTGCAGGGGTGTATATGGCAGTTCGCGTTGTACTGGGAGACGGTGACGGACAGAACTGGTGGTGCGTGATGTTTCCGCCGTTGTGCCTGCCTGCCGCGTGTACGCAGGAAGAAAGAGATGTTTTTACGAAAGAAAACAAAAGCATTGTCGCAGCCACGGACGGATATGAAATCCGTTTCAGGATCGTGGAAGTCATTGAGCAGCTGCGTGAGAAATTCAGAAAAGAAGCGGACGGTTGAACGTCCGTTTTTTTGTAGTAACTCTTTCCGTGAACTTTGTTGTGCTTTTTTCCTTTGTTTTTGCATATTGTAAAACAGAGGTGGTTGGATGCGGAAAAAACCTGCATATCTGAAAAAGCAAAAAGACGGTCTGACCGTGTTGCTCACGCGGCAGAGTGTGGCAGCTGCGATTGTGCTGCTGTTTTTGCTGCTGTGTGTGTTTGTGCTGCACGACCCGCAAACCGAGCAATACTGGCGGCAACTGATGCAGAATGACTATGCACTCTCTCTGCTTTTTAAATGGATCACGGGAGGCACGTCTTGAGTTTTCGCATCGGAAAAACAAGGATCACCATCCGATTTTTCTTTGCGGCAGGTATGAGTCTTTATATGATCGTTCTGCCTGTGCAGCAGGCACTTGCCGTGTTTTTGGCGGTGCTGCTGCACGAGGGTACACATCTTCTGCTGTTGCGGCTTTGCGGACGGCAACCGCAGGAGATTGTTGTCGGCTTGTTCGGTATGCGTATGTCGGAAGAATGCTTTGTGCTGCTTGATTACCGCAAAGAACTGCTTTGTGTATTGGGTGCTCCCTGTGCCAATCTGTTGTGCTTTTTGCTGCTGTTGCCTTTTGCTGAAAAAAATGACTATATCCTTTACAGTTGTGCCGCCCATTTTTCGTTGGCGGTTTTTAATCTGTTGCCGTTGCGGATGCTTGACGGCGGTCGCAGCCTGCAATGTCTGCTTTTGCGGTATGTAAGCCTGCAAAAGGAAAAAAGTATCATGCTGATTCTCGAATGGATCACCTTTGGGGCAGTGGGGCTGTTTGTGTTTTTCCTGTTCCGCAATCGTGCACCGAACGTGAGTGCAGTCGTGTTTCTTGTGTATCTTTTTTTTCTTTTTGTTTTTCATAAATAATGCCTTGCAAACGCACAGGGGAATCGGTATAATAAAAAGAACAGGTAAAGGATGTGTTGTTTTGAATAAAATCAAAGAAAAAATTCTTCCGCTTGTGCAGAAGCCTGCCCGTTATACGGGCGGTGAGCTCAACAGCGTGATGAAAGATAAAGACAAGGTCGATATCCGCTATGCGTTCTGTTTCCCCGATTCGTATGAAATCGGTATGTCGCATCTCGGAATCAAAATTCTGTATTCGCTTGTCAATGCCCGTGAGGATGCATGGTGCGAACGTGTTTTTGCACCGTGGCCCGACATGGAAGCAAAGATGCGTGAACATAACATTCCCTTGTTTGCCCTCGAAAGCGGCGATGCAATCAAGGATTTTGATATGATCGGATTCACCGTGCAGTATGAGCTGTGCTATACGAACATTGTCAATATGCTCGACCTCGCAGGTCTGCCGCTGTATTCCAAAGACAGAACCGCACTCACACCGCTTGTGGTCGCAGGCGGTCCGTCCGTCTGCAATGCCGAACCGATTGCGGATTTTGTGGACCTTTGCATGCCCGGTGAAGGGGAAGAGATCACAAACGAACTGATTGACCTTTTGAAAATACATAAAAAGAAAGGCTCCACCAAGCAGGAATTCCTGCGTGAAGCCGCAAAGTTAGACGGTATTTATGTACCGAGTCTGTATGATGTGTCTTACAACGAAGACGGTACCGTCAAGGCCATCGATGCCAAAGACGGTGCACCTGCAACGGTCAAAAAGCGTGTTATCAGTGACCTTGACAATGTATTCTATCCCGACAAGCTCATTGTTCCGTTCATTGAAGTTGTGCATGACCGCGTTACGCATGAAATTTTCCGTGGCTGTATCCGCGGTTGCCGTTTCTGTCAGGCAGGCTTTTTGTACAGACCCATCCGCGAAAAATCCCCCGAAACCATTTCGTGTCAGTGTGAACACCTGATCAGGACCAGCGGCTATGACGAAGTGTCGCTTTCGTCGCTGTCGTCGAGTGACTACACACAGCTTGAACCGCTGCTGGACAAGCTTTTGGAATGGACCGTACCGCAGAAGGTCAACATTGCACTGCCGAGTCTGCGTGTGGACAACTTCCGCAAGGATCTCATCGAAAAACTCACCAGTGTCCGCAGAAGCGGTCTTACCTTTGCACCCGAAGCCGGTTCGCAGAGAATGCGTGATGTCATCAATAAAAATGTTACCGAAGAAGAAATTATGTCCACTTCTCTCAAAGCATTTGAGGGCGGCTGGACGGCTGTAAAGCTTTACTTCATGCTCGGTTTGCCCACCGAAACCGACGAGGATATCAAAGAAATTGCAGCCCTTGCACGCAGGGTCGTGGATGTTTTCTATGCCATGCCTGAACGTCCCAAGGGGAAAACCGTTGCCGTCAACTGCAGCGTGTCCACCTTTGTTCCCAAGCCTTTTACTCCCTTCCAGTGGGAACCGCAGCTGTCAAGAGAACAGATTCTTGCCCGTCAGGAGCTGCTGAAAACCACCAACACCAACCGCAAAGTGCAGGTCAGTTTCCACGAAATGCACGTCAGCTTCCTGGAAGCCGTGTTTGCACGCGGCGACAGACGTTTGTCGAAAGTCATAGAAACGGCATGGAAAAACGGCTGCAAGTTCGACGGTTGGGACGAATATTTCAATTTCGATGCATGGATGCAAGCCTTTGCGGAATGCGGACTCGACCCCGAATTCTATGCAAACCGTGTTCGTTCTTACGAAGAAGTCCTGCCGTGGGATCACATGGACTACGGTATTTCCAAAAAATTCCTCATCCGCGAAAGCGAAAAAGCAAAACAGGCACAGACCACCGCCCACTGCCGTGAACAGTGTGCAGGCTGCGGTGCCGACAAACTCAACGGAGGTGAATGCGATGCGAGATGTAAGAATCTGGTTTTCTAAAAGCGGTGCTGTCAAGTATGTGTCGCATCTGGATATGTTCCGTCTCATGACCCGTGCCGTCCGCAGAGCCGACATTCCGCTGTGGTACACCGAAGGCTACAATCCGCACCCCTATATTTCCTTTTTGCAGCCGCTGCCGTTGGGTGTGGAAACCTGCTATGAACCCTTGGATATCCGCATTGAAGGGGACATCACCCACGAAGAAATCAAAGACCGCCTGAATGCCGTCATGCCTGACGGAATGCACATCGAAGCCGTCACGCAAGCATTCTGCAAGCCTGCCGAGGCTGCTTACGGTGAATACAAGGTGGTGCTCGATGCCGCAGATATTTCCGCTGAAGAAGTGGTTCGCATCATCGAAAACGGCGGACTCACCTGCGAAAAATCCGCCAAGGTACGCGGACGGAAAGGTACAAAAATCGTCGATGTTTCCGCAGCGATTCATTCGTATGAAGTGAAAGCGGAAAACGATACGGTAGTCATCCTCGTCACCTTACCTGCATCGCCCGAACTCACCCTCAACCCCCTGCAGTTCTTAAGCGGCATTTCCAACCAATACGGCACAACCCTCTATCCGCTGTCCGCCTGCCGCATCCGCCTGCTGTGTGCCGACATGAGTGCGTTTTCATAAAAGGAAAAACATTTGAACATAAGCAAAAAGACACTCCTTAATCGGTTTGGTAAGGGGTGTTTTTTTGATTCTTCACGGAAAGTTGGGGGATATAAAACAAATTACGGTTTGTCGGGGAGATTGAAATAGTGCTTCGCACTTAAGAAAACCCCCGGCGAGGGTTTTCTTAACAACTTTCCTGCGCTTTTGTAAGGAAAAGGATTTCGCCCGTTGCGACGG
>JAFSEF010000004.1 GCA_017435865.1 Clostridia bacterium | reverse complement strand
GACTGGTGTACAGCGGATTGATTACGATGGTTTCCAGACCCACGTTTTTCAAAAATCCGAGAATATTGCAACTGTAGTGTCCCGTGGCTTCAAGTCCTACTTTTACTTTATCCGGATTTTGTTCGGCGGTCTTGATTTTAAAAAGCAAATCTTCAAAACCGGTTATGTTGTTTTGTATTGTAAACACATCATACAAAACTTCACCTTCGGAATTGACAATAAAGCAATCATGCTTGTCCTTTGCAACATCAATTCCAACATAAACCATAATGATACCCCCGTTAAATATATTTGACACTGTATGAACCCACAGGGCACTTTACGTCTTGTAACCTCGTTCTAAATAAACCGTCGGGCGGTATCTAACTAATTAACAAACTCGTAAAGGTCTGTGGTCGGAGCCTTTCATAAACCGTCTTGCGGTAGGAGGTGAAACCGATCCACAGTATCCATTACAGTATAGCATACAGTCCTTGGAGAGGGACTCTAATAACTACTACTTTATTATACGAGGAGGTTGCAGAATGGAAAAGAAAAATTATGAAATCCTGAGTGGCGATACAGTAGTAGCAGTCTGGCAGGATTCATCTTTGTCTGTTATAAATGAAAATTTGCTTCCTCTTTATCTGAAAAAATTTTCAGATGCGGATTCATGGCTTGAAACCCGTGCAATTGATTCGCATCGTGCCAATTCCCGTTTGCTCAAAAAGGCCTTGCGTCTGGCTGAAAAGGATGATCTTTCCACCGTTATTCATGTCAACGGTGCAACCATTACTGATAACTATTGGATCCGTCCGGTTGGCTCTGAGCTGACATATAAAGATGTTGAATTTAATGATGATTATTTTTCCGATCTTGCCCTGAAGGGTACTTATGACAGCTTCAACAGAGCTGCCAACAGTCGTCGTTCCCGCACCCCGGAGCTTACCAATGTCGGTAGCTTTGAAAAGTGCTGGAAGCTCCGCAACGGCAACTGGTGGATGTACAAAAGAGCCAATCATGATGAAATGTTTTCCGAATTGTTTATCTGCGACTTGGGTTTGGCTCTTGGAATGAATATGGCAGTTTATGAACGCGGAAACGGCTGTATCCGGTCCCTTGATTTTACAAATGCCGCTTCTGTCAATTTTGAACCTGCTTCCGCTTTTATGGGCGATAATGAAGAGTATCCGGATGTCGTAAAAGCATTGCAAAGCCTTTGTCCGCAGGCAATTCCCGATTATGTCAGACTGATTTTTATGGATACAGTCTGTGCAAATCCCGATCGTCATACCAATAACTTCGGTCTGTTGCGAAATCCGCAAACGGGTGAACTGCTCGGCTTGGCTCCCAATTACGATAACAATATGGCTCTCATTGCCCGTGGTTATCCATCAAAACCGAAATCCGGCGACCTGCTTATCCGATTGTTTAATGAACTGCTTGCAGAATATCCGCAGTTTTGTGATTATATCCCGACTCTTACCGAAGAAACTGTCCGCAATGTGATTGCAAAAATCGGTATGCGAGTGAAAACGCAGGCGGTTATTGACCTTGTGATGAACAGATACAATCTGATTTGCAAATGAAAATGTTAAATCATGATCAGTCAAATCGTGATTAGACAAATCGTGATTTGACAAAAAACATTTCACGGATGCTTCATCCATTGTGAATATACAGAACTGAACAATATCAGAATGTTGACAAAAGAGAACGAGACCCGTATCGTAATACACGAGTCTCGTTTTTTTCTGTGGTTTTTATGTCTCCAGACTGTCCTTATCCAACAAAAATTCCTTAACGCCCATCATCACATATCCCTTTTCATCACGGCGGGGCTTCATGCTCTTTTCCACCACAATGATTTTTTTGAACGAATCCGCCGTCTTGTCAAATGATGCAACCTCCTGCAGATATTTCTCCTGATCGGGAATGGCATAGGCGGATTGAATGTAATATTTTTTACTGCCGAGGGTTGCTATGAAATCAATCTCACGCTGTACACGCAGTTCTTTTCCCTCTGCATTGCGTTCACGGGATTCCACCACGCCGACATCTACCTGATAGCTTCTGTAACGCAGTTCATTATAAATGATGTTTTCCATAATATGTGTGCCCTCGAGCTGCCTGAATTGCAGACGGGCATTGCGTAAGCCGATGTCCTCAAAATAGATTTTATAAGGTGAACCGATGTATTTTCTGCCCTTGACATTGTACCGTCTGACTTTTGAAAGCATAAATGCATCTTCCATGTGGCTGATGTATTTGTCCACTGTGATTTCGCTGATTTTTTCCTGCCTGACGGATGCAAACGTGTCTGCGATTTTTTTCGGATTGGTAAGAGACGAGATTCCCGATGCAATCACATCCAGAACCTCACCGATCATGGTGTTGTCGGGAAGATTGTGCCGCAGGATGATATCTTTCAGATACAATCCCTGTATCTGTGAAATCAGATAGGCTGTTTTTTGTTCCTCGGTTGCCATCAGTGCCACAGCAGGCAGTCCGCCGTAAACGGAATAATCGTCGAATGTTTCGCTTTTGTCACCCTGTTTGAAAGCATAGTACTCGGAAAAGGAAAGCGGCAAAATGTGAACCTCATCTCCGCGGCCCGCAAACTCAGTCAGAATATCCTTGGACAGGAATTTTGAGTTACTGCCGGTTACGAAAACATCCGCATTGTTTTTACGCAGAAAACCATTCAGAACGGATTCAAAAGCCCCGAGCTTCTGCACCTCGTCCAGCAGAATATAGTGCATGCCGTCATCCGCAATCTGCGGCAACAGCCAGTTGAGAAATTTTTCGGGATCCACCTTGTGGTCTTCACGTGCATTGTCAAACACAATCGGATTCTCTCCGATTTTCAGCAGATCCTCCGCAGAGTCAAATGCAAAGCGGATGATGTGATCTTTCTGCACACCTTCCGCAAGCAGATGATTGTAAAATAAGGTATTTAGCAGATAGGACTTTCCGCTTCTGCGGATTCCGGTGATCACTTTTATAAAGCCGTTGTGTTTTCTGACAATCAACCTGTTGAGATACACATCGCGTCTGATTTCCATTTTTTTGTCGCTCCAATTTATATTTTTGCCGCAAACGGCATTTTTCTTAATTGTATTATATCCCAATTTGACAAATAAGTCAATCATATCATTTAATATTTCTGCCGCAAACGGCAAAAATATTGAGTGACTTGACAAATGTTATCATATATGATAACATAATAATGTATACTATCGCAGGTGGTGATTCAGATGAACGATTTGCTGACATCCAGACAGAGAATCATATCACAAATTATCTCAGCAAGACTTGAAAAAGGTTTATCGCAGGAACAGCTTGCAAAAATGATCGGCACGCAGAGAAGCAATATCTGTCGCATAGAAAGCGGAATGCAGAATGTTTCATTGGATATGCTTGTAAAAATCTGTTCTGCATTGGATAAGGAAATCAGTTTGCAACTGGATGAAAAGAGTGAGCAGATGAGCAATGTGTATAATCTGAAATTATATAACGATACGCTTCTGACCTTTTCGCTTGCAGAAAAAGGTCTTGAAGGCTTATGTGCAGAAATTTATTCTATCAGTGAAGAACAGAAGCATCTGTTGCCGCTCGATCTTGTTGTTACAAATGAGGGAATCATCAGATGGTTGCAGAAAAGAGTGATTCCGAAAAACAGAGCTTTTGTGGATGAAATTCTGAAAACCTTAGGATTGAGTATCAATAACACAAAAGGTATTATTGATGTCTGCAAGGGCTTGTCGCTGAATGACAGCTATTGGATTGTTCCGCAGGAGTTTGAAGGTCGTTTTGAAGATTTTAATCTTTATGACAACCGTTTTTCCGAGGTGTTATCACTTGTTGCTTACACCGGTGCCAATGCTTCCAAGCGTGCATTTACCACATCGCCGGAGCTTACCACACAAGGTATGCTGCGTAAAGCATGGAGGTATATTGAAGATGATGGTATTTATCTGTACAAGGGTGGTACAGAGGGTGCAGCCAATACCGGAAAAGAACCGTACAGTGAGTTTTATGCCTGCCAGATTGCAAAAGCAATGGGGCTGAATGCCGTAGAGTATGATCTTGAAAACTGGAAAGGAATTCTTGCTTCAAAGTGCAGGCTGTTTACCGATATTGATACAGCATTCATTCCCGTCGGCCGCCTGATAAAAGACGGCGGTATCAAAGCTTGTCTGGATTATTACAGATCAATCAGCGAAGCGGCTTACGAGGAACTTTGCAGTATGCTTGTGTTTGACGCGGTCATTTATAACGAAGACAGACATTTCGGCAATTTTGGTGTGCTGCGTGACAATCATACAGGGCAGATCATCGGACCTGCTCCCATTT
>JAFSEF010000065.1 GCA_017435865.1 Clostridia bacterium | reverse complement strand
TTTCTCCCACAAGAACACCCGAAGTCTTTGAAAGACACAAAGTATTTCTGCAGCCTTCGGTTGTCCCTGTGAAAAAAAATCTTACCTTCAAAACTGCACGCACTCCAAAAGGAGAGATTTTTTCGAAAGACAATGCAAAAAGCCATGGCAAGGCTGACGCCTGCCATGGCTTTTTAAAGCAGTATTTCGGAAAAATATCCGTTTTGGAGCGTATAAATCCCTATGTGAGACCGCCTTTACTGTTTCTGCGTTTTTGCTCTTACATAAATTTAATCATCGATCAAATTACTCTGTGCACCAACGATCATATTGCTCATCAGTTTTGCACATTCGGCGGAAGTGAGATCCAAAGTACCGTCAAGCCATCTGAAGATCATACCGCGTACGCCGCTTGATACAAAGCTTATGTATGCACGGACGGCATAGGGATTTTTGTTATTGAAGTGTTCCATGATATCCGGTACAAAGCGTACTGCAAAATTGTTGCTGAGTTTTTGTGAAAAACTGTTGCCAAGACAAGACGAAAGCAACAAACGATAATAGTCTTTGTTCTTTTCAATCATAAGAAGACTTTCTTCCAATGTGGGATACGGATTCTTGTAAAAATTCACAACACCTGTGTTGTCGATGATTTCAAGAATCGTATCGACCACACCGTTTTCAAGTTTGTTGTAAAGGTCTTTTACATCCTGATAATGTGCATAGAAAGTACCGCGGGAAATGCCTGCACGGGTAATAATGTCGGTAACAGTGATTTTGTTTACGCTTTTTTCGTTCAGCAGAGCAACATAAGCGTTTTTGATCAATTGTCTTGATCTGATCGCATTCTTGTACTCAGCCTTCTTTCCTTCGATCATGTTATTTTCTCTCCCTTAAATTATCCACAATCACTGCAATCTCAACAGGTGAGTCAAGATTGCAGTGAACAAAAAAACATTACTTCGAAGCCTGCTTTGAATACTTCAGCTTGTAAACCACACGCATGAGAACGCATTCATAAGCTTTGATGGGCTTCACGGCATTTTCGAGAATGTTTGCAGCAACAAAAGACTGGCATCCTTTTTCTGCAACCATTTCAACAGCCTGTGCATCGCTCAGGTCGGAACCTGCACAAACAGCACCGTTGTCTTTCAACAGAACAGCATTTCTGCCTTTGAGCTTTTTGACAACTTTCTTTGCTGTCTTCTTGCCGTTGTTCGGATCAAAAACAGCGTTGCGGGCAGTAACGCCGACAATCTGTGCAAAGTCATCCAGGAAAGGTCTGACAGTCTTGCCGATGGAAGAAACAGCAACAACGTCTTCCTGCTTGTTGTGAATGATGCAGTTGATGTCATCACGTTTGTTGTAAACAGCAAGATGCAGTTCAGCAGAAGACGGATATGTGACGGAAGTGTCAAGAGGTGTGCCGTCGCAAAGACGGATTCTGACACTGTCACCACCTGCACAAGGTGTCATGAGCATGGTGTCGCCTTCACGTTCGGACATAAATGCCGGAATGTCCTGTGCTTTGACATCGTTTTCACATTTAAGTGTCTGTGCAATGTAATTGCTCAGGGATGTGAAACTGTCAGAAGCTTCACCGGTAACCTGTTCGTAACGTGCAAGCAGTTCGTTCTTGCACACGGTTTCAAGTTCCTGAGCCACGCAGAATGCGTTGTCCATGTCTGTACCGAGGCAAACAGCACCATGGTGAAGCATGAGAGCTGCATTTGCATCAGAACGGGCAATGGCATCGGTAACACCCTGCTTGAGCTTGCCGGTACCGGGAAGTCCGTATGCAGCGGACGGAATGGCACTGCCGAGAATGGCAACACTCTTTTCGTCCTTCACACGGATATCCAGACCTGCAAGACCTGCCATGGATGCATAAAGCTGATGTGTATGAATTACAAAGTTGCAGTTCGGACGAAGTCTGTAACAAGCAGCGTGAATGCCTTTTTCGGAAGACGGTTTCACATCTCCGTCATAAGTGCAATCTGCAATGCTGACAAGAACAATATCATCGGGAGTCAGTGCATTGTATTCACGTCCGCTGGGGGTGATTACAAAATGTGTTTCACTGACACGGCAGCTGACATTGCCCCATGTGCGGGCAATGAGTCCGCATTTTACAAGCTGTTTGCCGGCTTCAATGACTGCCAATTTTGCTTCAAGAATTTCCATAATCTTTTAACCTCTTATTTGTTAAGAAGCGTGACGGTTGCAAAGACCTTGTCGAATCTGGTCAGAGCTTCGTCGATGAGTTCGGGTGTGTAAGCAGCGCTGGTGTACAGACGGCTGCCTGCAAGAGTGACAAGACCTTCTGCCATGTAAGCAGCACCCATGTGGGTCATTTCTGCCTTACGAGCATCTGTAGCCTTGATGACACCGGGGATGGTCCACGGCTTCTTCCAGTTGATGGAGAAGTGCATGGTTCCGACGGTTTCAAGATGGCAGATGGAGCCTTCGTTGTAAGCCACGAAGGGAAGGTTGTATTTTTTGATGAGTTCCTGCAAGCCCTTGGTAAGACGATCGCCAAGCTGACCGGCCTTCTGGCAAGCGTTGGTGCGGTCGATTTCTTCGAGGGTGAAGTAACCTGCACAGCAGGAAAGCGGGTTTGCAGTCATGGTACCGCCGGTGAATGCCTTCTTGATCTTCATGCCGGAATCGTCAAGACCTGCACCGAGATACTTCATGTATTCCTTCTTACCGCCGACACCGCCTGCGCCCGGATAGCCGCCTGCGATAACCTTGCCGAAGATGGTCAGGTCGGGAGATACGCCGAAGTAACCCTGAGCACCTGCCATACCGATACGGAAACCGGTAACAACTTCATCGAAGATCAGCAGTGCGCCGTATTTGCGGCAAAGTCTTTCAACACCCTTGTTGAAGTCGAAATCAAGCGGAGTGGTACCGCTTTCGGGACCGACGGGTTCAATGAAGACAGCAGCTGTGCCGCCGGTGAGCTGGTTTGCTCTGAGCTTTCTTTCAAGGTCTTCCAGATCATTGGGGAAGAATTCCTGTGTGTGCTTGAACAGGTAAAGCGGAACGCCGTTTGCCTGTGTGAATTTGGAGCCGGGAACACGAATGCCGTAACCGAGCTGATCAGACCAACCGTGGTAAGCACCACCCATTTTGATGATGTTCTTTTTGCCTGTTGCAAGACGGGCAACACGAACAGCAGTCATACAAGCTTCAGTACCGGAGCCCTGCATACGGAACATCTGAACCGTTTCAACGGAATCAGCGATCTTCTTTGCAAGTTTGTATTCGAATTCGTGGAACAGACCGGTGGAAGGACCACAGTTGTTCAGAAGGTCGATAACCTGTTCACGGATCTGGGGCGGGTTGGAACCGAGGACGGTCGGGCCGCCTGCCTGCAAGAAGTCAAAATACTTGTTGCCGTCGATGTCATAAAGGAAGCAATCCTGCGCCTTTGTGAATACAAGCGGGAAGGGATAGTTGAAAGCAAGGTTGTGCTGAACGCCGCCGGGGATGATTTCGCGTGCAACGCCAATCATTTCCTTTGACTTGGGGCACTTAGCTTCAAAATAATTGTCAACATAGTCTTTCAGAGCTTCAGGGCTGACCGAATAAATCGGTTTTTCAATGAGTTCGTCAAGAGCTTTGTTGACAGCCGTCGTATCGTGATAATCAGTGATCGCAAAACGGGTATCCATTTTTTGTTTTACCTCCAAAAATATTATAATACATTTTAATAATAACACATTCATTCAGCTTTTTCAATACTTATCAAATAATGTTACAATTATTTAATTTCTTTATGAATACAGAAGATGCCGCTGTCCGTTATATCCACACATCCGTACCGACCGTCTGTCAGTGCACCGGGATTGAAAAAGTGGATGCCGTTGTCGTAAGCATGGAACGGGATGTGTGTGTGTCCGTACAAAACAAGATCTGCTTGCCGCAACTGTGCCTGCAAGGCCATTTTTTCGAGACCGAATTTTACATTGTACGCATCCCCGTGTGCTGCAAAAATGTGCGTTTCGGCAACGGTACCGTCAAAAAATTCTTCAAGTTTCGCAAAACGGCTGTCGCAATTGCCTTGTAAAAGAAAAACCGGACGTTTTTCATTCTGCATGAAAGTCCGCAGGTCGGCAGCACCGTCACCGAGATGAAAAATAACGTCTGCATCCGTTTCTTTTTCAAGAACAGACTTCAGCAAAAATGCTCTTTGATGTGAATCCGATAAGACAAGCAAACGCATGAATACACCTTCTTTTTATTGCATACTAATTGTTGAAAAGGGAAATTATTCCCGGAAAAGGAGAGATTGTATTGCAAGATAAACGTATAGAAGATTTGTTGCAGAAAGCGAAAAAAGGGGAGAATGTTTCCGCCGGTGAACGGGAAGCATTGCAGAACAGTCTGAATGCAAATCAGAAAGAACTTTTGCAAAAAGCTTTGTCTGACAAGAACACGTTGCAGCAACTGCTGAACAGCCCGCAGGCGAAAGAGTTGTTCAGAAAATTAGAACAGGGGCGTGACTGATGCATGGATTTGGGAGATCTTTTATCCTCTTTAAGTGAGGAGGATATGCGGCAGCTCAGGGAAACAGCATCGAATCTGCTCGGCAATATGCAGACAGATTCCGCATCGGAAAACAAAATAGCGGAGACTTTTGATAATCCTCTGGCAGACCCCAGAATACTCAGCGGTCTTTCAAAATACTTCGGCAAAATGAATGAAAAAGACAGCAGATGCGACTTCCTGTATGCTCTGAAACCTTTGCTGCAGCAGGAAAGACAAGCACGCATCGAAGATGCAGTCAATCTGCTGAAGGTGACCAGAATGATTTCCATATTGAAAGAGGGGAACATTCTTGGCTGATTATTCTTATGAGCAGATGCTTGCTATGCAACAGGAAGCCGAAAAACGGGTTCGTGAAATGCGTAAAAAGGCAAGACAATTCGCACAGGAATCGTCTTCTTCATCCGTAACGGATCATGCTGAAGATACACCATCCGGGCAATATGAAAACAAAGGGAAAATGTATGTTCCGCACAGCATTCCGATGCCGAACGGTCTGAAAGGCGAAAAAGTCAACTTGAATACGGACAGCAAAAAACACAGGCAGGCGGACGCTAAAAAAGCAAAGCCGCAAAATGAAGCCGATGACGGTACGCAAAAAAGAGAACCTGTGTGTGCCTGCAAAGCAACCGCACGAAGACAATCGGAAAACGAAAATGATACAGACCGTGCCCTAATTATGTCCTTGTGTTTTCTCTTGCAGGCAGAAAAGGCAGATGAAGATCTGATCCTTGCATTGCTTTATCTGTTGGCATAGCAATACAACTGTGCGACATTTTGATTATAATTATATACATTTTTAGCGAACCGACAAGACTTAACATTTGTGAAAACGTGACAAATGCACAAAAATCGTCACTTTGTACAAATTGGTTCTATAAAAATTGGCAACGGAATCACACCAATTCAAAGAATCGCAATATTGTATTCATAAACCGTTCATATGTTTGTGATAAACTTATAACAGTTCATAAAGAAGGTGTGTGTGTTTATGTTTGAAGTAATTCTTGGCTATTTTTCCAATATCAGCAATGTCATCAGTTCCTTTACCGGCTTTGTTTCCAATTTGCTCAATATTTTCGGAAATAAGGAAGAGCCTGCAGCAGAACCGGATGTAGAGGAATATCTGCAGAATGATACCCTGTTCAGAGATTGAACTTTTAAGAAAAAAGCATGACTCCGTCTGTTCTGACGGAGTTTTTTTCGTCAAATTGCTCATAGTTCACCATGAAAATCTGTTTAAATATCCGAAGTTTTTTCATTATGCAATATTCACAAATTATCCGTTGACAGAAAATACTTATTTTGCTAAAATATATGATAAAATAATTGGATTATAATCCATAGTTTTAGGAGGAATGCGTTTTGGCTAATATGAATTTAACCGATGCGAAAACATTGGCATATATCAATATGTATGCCGTTCTCGGAACGCTTGAAAATCTTTGTGAACTCGATCCGCAGGCAAGAGCGTTGCTTAAAAACAAAAAGCCGCTGTCTATCGGCATGATCGTCAAGGGCGGCCCGTCTGCCACTCTGACTTTCAAGAACGGTTATTGCCGCATGACCGATGGTGTGGATAAATGTGACATCCTTCTGCCTTTCGGCTCCTGCGAAAAGTTCAACGGAATGATCGACGGCACTGTCACTCCCATTCCGTGCAAAGGCTTTACCCATATCGCTTTCTTGCTCAAGAGCTTCATTCCGCTGACGGATCTGCTCAGCAAGTATATGCGTCCCGATCCCGAAGATCTCAAGGATGAGCGTTTCTTTGAAATCAGCACTTCTTTGATGTTCTACACCATTACCGTTGCACTTTCCCAGATCGGTAACAATGATGAAATCGGCAAATTCAGTGCTGACCACATCGTTGACGGTGATATCAAGGTTGCAATCTCAGGCGGTCCGTCTGCAACCATCCGCGTACGTGATCATCGTATGCTCACCCTCAAGAAAGAACCTGCATCTTACCGTGCAATCATGGAATTCACCAGCATCAAGCTTGCCCGTGACCTGTTTGACGGCAATGTCAATGCTGTTGCCTGCATCGGTCAGGGAACCATCATCATGGGCGGTATGATTTCCATGGTCGATAACGTCAACCGTATTCTTGATCGTGTTGCACTGTATCTTGCATAAGGAGGTAAAAAGAGATGGCATCAAAGCATTATAATTATGATAAAAGCCATGCACTGTTCGAAAGAGCTTGCAAGGTGATTCCGTCCGGTCTTTACGGACATCAGGGCCCTGCAGAAGGCTGCTGGATTCCCCCTACATCCTGGCCGTTTTTCACTGAAAAAGCACAGGGTTCTTACTTCTGGGACGTAGACGGCAACAAGTTCATTGACTATATGTGTGCATACGGCCCCAACGTTCTGGGTTACAACGATCCCGATGTTGATGCAGCTGCTATGGCTCAGATGAAGCTTGAAAACTGCGTTACCACACCTTCCACCAAGATTGTTGAGTTTGCAGAACTCATGGTTGATACCGTTGCATCTGCCGACTGGGCATTCTTCATGAAGAACGGTAATGATACCACCCAGGGTGCTATCATGTGTGCCCGTGCACATACCCACCGCAAGAAGATCATCTTCGTCAACGGTTTCTATCATGGTGTTTCCATGTGGACACAGAAGGTGGACTATCCCGGCGTCATTCCCGAGGACGTTGCAAATAACCTCTATGTTGACTGGAACGACTACGAAGCACTCGAAAAACTCGTAGCTGAAAATGAAGGCGAAATCGCTGCTTTCATCTCCACTCCTTACATGCACGGCAACTTTATTGATAACGTACTTCCTGCTGACGGTTACTGGCAGAAAGTCCGCAAACTCTGCACCGAAAAAGGTATCGTTCTGATCGTGGACGACGTTCGTGCAGGTTTCCGTCTTGATACGGCAGGTTCTGACCATTATTACGGTTTTGAAGCTGACATGATCTGCTTCTGTAAGGCACTTGCAAACGGTTGGAACGTATCCTGCCTTTGCGGTAAGGAATTCCTGAAGTCTGCAATGAGCGGTCTGAGCTACACCGGTTCTTACTGGATGAGTGCTGTTCCGTTTGCAGCAGGTATTGCTTGTATCAATAAAATGAAAGAACTCAATGCACCGAAACTCTTCCGCGAAAGAGGACTTATGCTGACCGAAGGCCTCAAGGCTGCCGCTGCTAACAACGGTTTCCATATGGTCGTTTCGGGTGAGCCGTCCCTGTTCTATCTGCGTCTTGCAGATGATGACAGCTTGCTGATTCATCAGGATTGGGTACAGGAAATGGTTCACAGAGGTATTTATCTGACCTCTCACCACAACCACTTCATCAATGCTTCTCTGACTGAAGAAGACATCAAACGCACCATCGAAGTTGCTGAAGATGCTTTCCATGCAATCAGACCGAAGTATCAATAAAAAACAAAACAACGCAAGGTTGTCTGAATTAAAATTTACTTAGGAGGAATTTTCTATGTCCCTTTCAAAGGCAGAATGGCTCGCTCTTGAAAAAAAGGTTGACGAACTTCGTAAGCTGACGCTCGACACAACCTACTGGGCAGGCAGCGGCCACATCGGCGGCGGTATGAGTGTTCTTGACATCATGACCGTTTGCTATCACAAGTACATGAATATCAAGGTTGATGATCCCCAGTGGGCAGATCGTGACCGTTTCATTCTCAGTAAAGGTCACACCGCAATCGCATATGCACCTCTGCTTTGCGACCTCGGATTCAATGACAAGGAAATGCTCAAGACTTTCAATCTTTCCGGTTCCAAGATGGGTATGCATCTTGACTCCAACAAGGTTGTCGGTGTTGACGCTTCCACAGGTTCTCTCGGCCATGGTCTTTCCATCGCTGTCGGTACTGCTCTTGCAGCCCGTGTTCTCGGCAAAGACTACATGACTTTCTGCGTTCTCGGCGACGGCGAATGCGACGAAGGTTCCAACTGGGAAGCTGCCATGACAGCTGCTCATTACAAAGTAACCAACCTCATTTCCTTTGTTGACCGAAACAAGTGCATGATCGACGGCAGAACCGAAGACGTCAAGAAGCTTGAACCCTTCTGTGACAAATGGACTGCTTTCGGTTTCATCGTCAAGGAAATCGACGGTAACAACTTCAAAGAACTCTGCGAAGCAATTGACTTTGCTTATGAAAACCACAAGAACGGCGGCACACAGCCCGTTATGATCGTCTGCAACACCCTCAAGGGTTGCGGTATCGACTTCATCGAAGACGATTACACCTGGCACTACGGTGCATTCGATGATGAAAAATACGAAAAAGGCAAGAAAGCTCTTGCTGAAACCTATAAGAAGCGCGTAGCCCGCGCAGAAAAGGAGGGTGCATAAGCTATGGCAGGCGGAATGACCTATACTGCAATTGAATCCACTCAGCTTTCTACATCCGAAATTTACGGACAGGCTCTCGTGGAACTCGGCCGTGAGCACAATGACGTTGTTGCTCTGACTGCTGACCTTGCAAAGTCCACCAAGATCGGTGACTTTATGAAAGAATTCCCCGACAGATTCTTCAATGTCGGTATCGCAGAACAGGATTTGTTCGGTGTTGCTGCAGGTATGGCAAGAGCCGGTCTTGTACCGTTCCTTTCCACCTTCTCTCAGTTTGCATCTTTCCGTGCAGCTGACCAGCTTCATACTGACCTTTGCTACCAGAATGTCAATGCAAAAGTCATTGCTACCCATTCCGGTACTTCTTTCGGTCAGGCAGGTTCCACACATCATGCGATCTGTGACCTTGCCGTTACCCGTTCTATCCCCAATCTGACTGTTATCGTTCCTGCTGACGGTTATGAAACTTACAACGCTGTCAAGGCTGCTTATGCAACCCCCGGCCCGTTCTATATCCGTATCAACAGAGGTTTTGACCGTGTTCTGTATGAAAACAGTGACTACGGTTTTGAAATCGGCAAAGCTGTTACCGTACACGAAGGTACAGATATTACCGTTATCGCTTGCGGTTCCTGCGTATTCCAGGCTGTTCAGGCTGCTGACTTCCTTGAAAAAGCAGAAGGCCTCAAGGTTCGCGTTCTGAATATGCATACCATCAAGCCTCTTGATAAAGAAGCCATCCTGAAGGCTGTTATGGATACCCGCCGCATCATCACCGTTGAAGATCATAACGTTCTCGGCGGTCTCGGCTCTGCAGTTGCTGAAGTCGTTGTTGAATCCGGTAAGGGTTGTGCATTCAAGAAGCTCGGTGTGCAGGATCAGTTTGCACCTATCGGCCTTCATGAGGATATCATGTCTGTTCTCGGTATTGATGCAAACGGCATCATCGAGGCTGTCAGAGAAGTCATGAAGAAGGACTTTGAAGAAGACGACAACTGGGACGACGAAATGTAATCGCCCCCGCATCTCACACGAAAGGAAAGAGATTCAATGGCAGATAGAGAAGCCTTCTTGACAAATAAGATATTTTTGAATGCTGCTTTGCCGCTTTTGAAGGTTATTGCTGCTGACGTTCCCGGCATCAACAAGATGTTCAAGAATGTTCACTGCGTATATCAGGTCAGCTGTCTTGCTCCCGAAGCACCGGGCGGCAAGTACGCAATTCACTTTGTGGTCAACGGCGATGAATGGAAAATCCATCCCAAAATCGAACCCAGACCCATGGTTGAACTTGAATTCAAGAGTGTTGAAGCACTCAATGCATTCTTCAAAGGCAAGATTGCACCCGCAACCCTGCCCAAGATGAAGGGTGTTACCAAGCACCCCGCAGCATTTGCCGCTTTCATGGCTGCATTGCTGAAAATGGCAAACCTGCTCGGACTGACCGAACCTCCCGAAGACGAAGATACCAAGAGACTGCTTGTCAAATGTTACTTCTATCTTCTGAGTGCCGGTATCAGCCAGCTCAATAAGAACGGACACGAAGAAGTTCACGAATGGGCACTCAAGAGTCCCGACCGTGTTTATGCATTTGCTGTGCAGGATGAACCCAGTGTCAGTGCATTCATTCGTGTCAAAGCCGGTAAATCCCGTTCCGGTAAGGGCGAATACAAGAGAGCAATGCCTTTCTTCACCCTTAAATTCCGCGATCTTGATGCAGCCCTCGGTACTTTGATGTCCATCGACGATATGCTCGAAGCCACCAAGGCAGGTAAGATCATCATGGAAGGTGCTCCCGAATTCGGTGCACAGATCGGCGGTTACATGCTGCTTGTCGGTTCTTTGGCAAAGTAAGTTTTATTACAATAAACAGAGATCGGTTTTTTATCGGTCTCTGTTATTATTTAGTGCAGTACAGCATTAAAGAAATGACTTGACAAAGCATGCATACAGGTGTATAATTATTTGCGATCATATTGAGAGAGGTAATTGTTTTCATATGGCAAGGAAGGAAGATTTAAGATTCATCAGAACAAATAAAAAGCTTTATGAGACATTTTTTGAGCTTATCAAAACGCAGAAAATGGAAGAGTTGAGCATCACTGACATATGTGATGCAGCCGGCATCAACCGTGCAACTTTTTATAAACACTTTAATGATAAAAAGGCATTTATTATGTATTGTGTTGCTCAGAAGCTTCGTAATTTGAGGATTGAGAGTCGGAAAACGGATGCACCGTTTTATTCAAAAATGAGCGAATGCACACTGCGGGAGATTTTTGCTTTCATCCGTTATATCAGAGATGTGAATGCAGACAATCTTGACCCCAACGGCAATAGTATCCGCTTGATTTGCGATTCTTTGATGAATTTCTATTTTTATGAGTTTGTTGCATATTATGAAAAAGGCAATTATGAGGACGAATATCTGGATGTCAGAATGCGGTCCGCACAAACAGCAGGTGCACTTCTGAATATGGCACTTTATGCTATGTTGAACGGCGAAGAAGCAATGACGGAAGAAGCCTGTCAACAGGTTATCAAAGCACGACTCAAATAAAAAAAAACGAAAGTCTTCAGGCGGACGCACATAAGGGTAAATCCCTATGTGAGTCCGCCTTTTGTGTTGTCCTTTTTCATTTGAAAAAAAACCGGTTTCTCTTATGCAGAGAAGCCGGTTTTAATCATCATCGATTAATACTTCTTACGAGCAACGTAGCTGGTGTGAAGAATATCGTGTGCCTTGTGGCTGTTGGGTTCACCGAAGAATTCAGCATAAATTGCTTTGACATCGGGATTTTCATGAGACTTACGGATGGGAAGAGCTTTGTCGTCTGCATACAGACCTGCAGCTCTTTCAGCTCTGATGTCACGGAAGTTATGCACAGAAGCGGACTGAATGGGCTGACCGCCGCCGTTTACGCAACCACCGGGACAAGCCATGACTTCGATGAAATCGTAGGTCTTTTCGCCGTTCTTGATCATTTCAAGCAGCTTGCCGGCGTTGGCAGTGCCGGAAACAACAGCAACTCTGATTTCGTTGCCTGCGATGGTGTAGGTAGCTTCCTTGATACCTGCAACACCACGGACATCGTGGAAATCAAGTGCAGTGAGTTCTTCCTTGGTAAGGACTTCGTAAGCGGTACGAAGAGCAGCTTCCATAACGCCGCCGGTAGCACCGAAGATGGTGCCTGCACCGGATCCGAGACCGAAGGGAGCGTCATACTGTGCATCGGGAAGTTCTCTGAACAGGATGCCTGCCTTTTTGATCATTCTTGCAAGTTCGCGAACGGTCAGAACCGCATCGATATCAGCAAGGCCTTCAACAGCAGTGCTTTCTCTTCTTTCAGCTTCGAACTTCTTAGCGGTACAGGGCATTATGCTGACAACGTAAATGTCTTTGGGATCAATACCCATCTTTTCTGCATAGTAGGTCTTGGCAACGGAACCGAACATACCCTGCGGAGACTTACAGGAGGAAAGGTTGGGAATGAATTCGGGATAGTAGGTTTCGCAGTACTTGATCCAACCGGGGGAGCAGGATGTGATAAGAGGAAGATTTTCCTTCTTGGTGTATCTGCCGAGGAATTCGGTAGCTTCTTCCATGATGGTAAGGTCAGCACTGAAGTTGGTGTCGAATACACCGTCAAAGCCGAGAGCCTTGAGAGCTGCAACAAGCTTGCCGGTAACAACGGTACCCATTTCATAGCCGAATTCTTCACCAAGACCGACTCTGACAGCGGGAGCAGTCTGAACGATAACATGCTTTGCAGGATCATTCAGAGCATCGAATACCTTCTGGGTGTCATCTCTTTCGGAAAGAGCACCAGTCGGGCAAACGGTGATACACTGACCGCAGGAGATACATGCGACGTCAGCAAGGGGTTTTTCAAAAGCACAGGCAATGTGGGTATCGAAACCACGATCGTTGGCACCGATAACACCGCAACCCTGGTTCTTTTCACAAACAGCTACGCAACGACGGCAAAGGATGCACTTTTCGTTGTCTCTGTACATGTGAGCAGCACTGTTGTCGATTTTATAAGCGGTCTTGACGCCTGCAAATGCATATTCGTTTTCAATGCCGTATTCGTGGCAGAGCTTCTGCAGTTCGCAGCTGCCGGAACGGACACAGGAAAGACATTCTCTCTTGTGGTTGGAGAGGATGAGCTTAAGAGTTGTCCTTCTGGATTCAATTACTTTGGGAGTGTTGGTGAAGATTTCCATACCTTCGTTTACGGGGAATACGCAAGCAGCAACAAGGCTTCTTGCACCCTTGACTTCAACAACACAAATACGGCAGGCGCCGATTTCGTTGATTTCTTTCAGGTAGCAAAGTGTGGGAATTTCAATTCCTGCCATACGGGCAGCAGTCAGAATGGTGCTGCCGGCGGGAACGGTATAGTCTTTGCCGTTAATTTTGATATTTACATCAGCCATAGTATCCGTTCCTCCTTATTTCTTGGAAATAGCGCCGAACTTGCACTTTTCGATACAAGCACCGCACTTGATGCACTTGGACTGGTCGATGACATGCGGATTCTTTACAGTACCGCTGATAGCGCCGACGGGACATACTCTGGAGCAGAGTGTACAACCCTTACACTTGTCGGCATCGATCACGATGGAAAGAAGGCTCTTGCAGACGCCTGCGGGGCACTTCTTGTCAACAACGTGAGCAATGTATTCATCTTTGAACTGCTTGTAGGTGGACAGAACCGGGTTGGGAGCTGTCTGACCAAGACCGCAGAGGGAGTTTTCCTTGATGTAGTAGCAAAGGCTTTCCATTTCGTCAAGGTCTTCGAGAGTACCGTTGCCGCTTGTGATCTTTTCAAGGATTTCGTACAGTCTCTTGGTACCGATACGGCAGGGAGTACACTTAC
>JAFSEF010000064.1 GCA_017435865.1 Clostridia bacterium | reverse complement strand
GTAAGGAAAAGGATTTCGCCCGTTGCGACGGGCGACAATGGGCTCTGCCCCTTGACCCCGCAAGCTTTTGTGAAAAGCTTGACCAAAACTTTTAATAACTGACGACAGTCAAAAGTCAGCGATAAACTCCAATTTGATTCTTACGAATCAAAATCCGCAAAGATCTGCTTTTTTGTTGTTCTTATCCGAGTTTGAGTTTATAGCACAGCGGCATTTGCGTGTCGGGAAGATTTTTAAGGTTGATGGTGAGGGCTTCATCGTTTCTTGCAAATGCAATTTCTTCATCGCTGCCGAGCAGGGTGATTTCTTCAATCAGGATATCGTTGTGTTTTTTGTGGCACAGTGTTCTGATGACAGCTGTCTGTGCGGGACGCATCTGGAAGACATAGAGATAGCCGTTTTTGTAGGTAAAACGGAAGTCCTCGCTTGTGAATTTCTTTTCGTCGCCGTCCTTAAAGAAGCCTTCTTCCGCGTTGACCGTACCTTCCCCGAAGACTTTCCAGTGGGTCGTGCCGTAAATGCCGTCCCCGTTGACGGACAGCCATTCACCCATGGTAAGCAGCACTTCGGTTTCCTCATCGGTGATGGTGCCGTCTGCTTTCGGGCCGATGTTGATGAGCAGGTTGCCGTTTTTGCTGACAATGTCCACAAGGTCACAGATGATCTGACGGCCTGACTTGTATTCGTTGTCCTTTCTGTAGCCCCAGGAACGCTTGCCGATGGCAGTATCGGTCTGCCAATAAAGCGGAGAAATACCCGTCAGTGCACCGCGTTCGACATCGAAGACGGCAACCGTGGGCGGAAATGCCTCATGCTTGTAGTTGATGGTCACTTCCTTGCCCCATTCTTCGGCACGGTTGTAGTAATAAGCCGCTAACTTTTTAAGATAGGGTTTGAATGTATTATTCTGAATCCACCAGTCAAAATACAGCACCGACGGCTGATAGCGGTCCACAAGCTCACTTGTACGCACAAGCCAGTCGGTCAGCCATTCTTCGTCGGCGCCCCTTGCACGGATGTCCGCCGTATAGCCGCCGAGGTCTTCTTCACCGAACTCCTTGCAGTACACCGCAGGGCCGTAGAAATCACGGTAGGTGTCGTCATTGACATCGCTGTCAAAGGTTCTGCCCATGTTCATAAAGAAGTAATGTTCCGCACGATGGGTGGATGCACAGAATGTGAGTCCCTGTTTTTCACATTCGGCTTTGAGTTCCCCGATGACATCGCGGCAGGGTCCCATGGCAGGTGCTTTCCAGCGGTTGAAGTCGGTTTCGTACATGGCAAAACCGTCATGGTGTTCGGCAACGGGCATACAGTAACGCACGCCTGCTTTTTTAAAGAGTTCCACCCACTTTGCGGCATCAAAATGCTCTGCTTTGAACATGGGAATAAAATCCTTGTAGCCGAAGTCCTTCTGATTGCCGTAGGTGGCAACATGATGCTCAAATTCGGGAGTGCCCTTGGCATACATCCCACGCGGATACCATTCGTTTCCGAAGGCAGGCACACTGTACACACCCCAGTGAATGAAAACACCGAGTTTGTCGTACTTATACCAATCGGGCACCTTGTGCGGTGCGAGCGTTGCCCAGTCTGCTTTGTATTTTCCGTTTGCAATGACCGTATCGATCTGCTGCAGATATTGCTGCGTGTTCATCTGTATTCCCCTTTGCATCTTTTTGTCTATAATAACATAATATAAATACAATTACCATAGTAATTTTATATATTTTTACAAAAAAAATGCTCCCTGGAACAGAGAGCATAGTATCATACAATTCAGCAACCGCCGTTGTCTGCATTGTGAACAAGTCCGGACAGCATACGGTACATATCAAACACGATGCCAAGTATCACATCGGCAACACGGCTGAAAAAGTCACCGTCGGCACGGACAAGAATTTTACCGTTGTCCTGCATGGGAATGAAGGTAGCGGTTTCGTGGGTCGTTTCGCTGCTTGCATTCGGGGAATGAATCGCCATCATCAGCTGTCCGTCAAGGGTTGTGAACAGCATCGGATGTCCGCCGTCTGCCTGTTTGTTGGTTTGCTTGTAAACCGCTTTCGGATAGTGCAGCCAGTTGCCGTCGATTTTGCCGTTGTCGGACACCGCCATGCCGACCGCATAGCCGCCTGTGAGAGCCATATTGGACCACAGCATAACAAGATTGCCTTCACTTGTTCTGTAAACAAACGGACCGTCGGTAACGTGATCATTCGTCCAGAGGGGATCATCGGCACGGAAAATCTCTTTGGGTTGTGAAACAAGTCGACTCAGGTCGTCGCTGAGCTTTACAACCGACATCGCACCGACACCGTCTTCACGCGAAGTCCACTCGTTGACAAACACCATCCACGGCTGACCGTCTTCGTCCACATACAGCGTACCGTCGATGCAGTCCACCTCTTTGGGGGTGATGTGACCGTCCGTAATCAGCACAAACGGACCTGTCGGGGAAGAAGATCTGAAAATACCGCAGCCGCGTTTGTCGGTGGATTTTGCACGGTAGGTGGCAAACAGATAAAACGCACCCTCGTAATAATGGCATTCGGGTGCCCAATAATCGCAATACCCGTCAAAGGATTCGTCGGGTGAAAAAACCTGCATGGGAGCCGACCAGTTTTCGAGGTCTTCACTCACCACACAGCCGTATCCCTGACCGTTGGAAAGCCCCGTGCCGTACATATAATACTTTCCGTCATGCACAAGCACGCAAGGATCGCGGACAACACCGTCGGAGGTTTTGAAGGGATAGTCCGCAGATGCAAAGGCAGGAACAAGACAAGTGAAAAGCATTGCAAAAACACAAACAACGGAGATCAACTTTTTCATAATCAACATCCTTTCCGTTTTATAATTCCATTTTAGCATACTGTTGTGTGCATTGCAACAAAAAAACCACCGCGTGGGTGGTTTTTGAGGCATGCTTTTCATTACATCTATAGAATGTCATTCTACTATTTTTAACATATTATGTTCAATCAGCTCAACACTGTATCGAATTGAACCTTCATTACTGCCGTTTTTTCCAAACAAATCTTTTATTACGCCTTTATTTACAATTATCATTCCCTTAATGACCTTGCCATTCTGCTTTTTTCTTTTAATAGGAATTGTATCATTTTCTGCTTCTGTTAAAAATTTTACAGCAATTACTGTTTTTCCTTTTTCTTTTCCTTTAAATAATTTAGCATACTTATACTGCCCACAATCCCCAACAAGATCACAAGAAACTGCATTGAAATCCAATTGTCCTCTACCAATACTAACAAAAGGAACATTGTTTCCACTCATCTGACTAATTTTTACTACTTCCCATTCCATAGCTGATCCCTCCATTTGTTTTTGTACTTATAATATATCACTGTTTTTTGTTTTTGTCAATAATTATTTTATTTTTTTTACCGTTTTTGACGTTTTTGATATCTATTCATTTTCATAATTACACATTTTACATCTTGTACAAAAAAACCACCGCGTGGGTGGTTTTTGCTGCGAAACAAATTCAATAGAATATCTTAATGTGAATATTGCAAAAATGTTTGTTGTCGCCGTGTGCAGACGACGATTCAGTTTTCAATCGGTTGGGTAATCGGCTTGCCGTCGCGATCGGTCAGCACGGTCAGGCCGCCGCCGCCTGCATATCCGCTTGCATGGAACAGGTATTGCACGCCCGTCTGACGGTCAACCCAGATTTCGGTGGAGCCAAGATCCTGACTGTAAATTTTTTCAAATCTCTTTTCTTTTGCCATGCAAAAACCTCCTGTGGCAATTCTTTTTCAAACAAAGTATACCGCAAAAAAATGTCATCGGGCAAAAAAGTTTTATCTGCCGCAATACACCCCGACGGCATCACGAATGAATGCCGCCGTACCGTCTGCGTGACGGTCGATGTTCTGTCGGAAGCGTTCATCCGCTACATACATCTGACCGAGTCCTGCCAGGATTTCGTTTGTGCAAAGATAGTAATTCCCGGTGATATGGTTCTGCAGCATTTTTACAAGGTTTTGTGCTTCAGCGGAATCAGGACTTTCGTCCTTTCTCATGCAGAGTGCAAACTCTGCCATAATGCGGTCCATGTCCTCTGCAAGGGCACGGTGCTGCTGTTCGGAATACGCTGCTGTGCGTGCTTCGTGTTCCCTGTAGGCATCTGTGTTGCCCCATTTCTCCTGCACTTCAGTTTTATACTTTTCAAATTCGCTGTTATCGAATGCTGTCATAACATTTTCTCCTTTCACGGCACCGTCAATAGCAGAAATTAACCGCTCTAACCGCTCTTTTTTGAGTGTGAGAAGTTGTTTTTGCTCGTTCAGT
>JAFSEF010000063.1 GCA_017435865.1 Clostridia bacterium | reverse complement strand
TGTAGATACAGTAGGCAAGAATGAGAAGGCAATAAAAAACTACATAAGAAACCAGTTGGAAGAAGATTTGGCAAAAGATCAGATATCAATGAAGGAATATGTGGATCCTTTCGGAAAAAGCAATGTAAAATAAAAGAACAGACAGCCACTTGTAGTGGCCGCCTGTAATAGCGATGCTTTGGTAAACCTTCGATACCCCTTTCAGGGGTCGCAAGTATTAACCCTTATAGGGTTTGGGCAAACCACTAGTTCACTAGTGGTTTTGATTGTATCATATTAATCAGTTTGTTCACCTCAATATATCTTGCATCGTCACTGTCACATCCTGCAACCACTGCAATGTATTCTGCACCGTCGATGGTTACGGTTGCAATCAGGCAATGTCCCGCCATCTCCGTGGTTCCTGTTTTCATGCCGTTTGCCTGCGGTAAATAGTAGCGGCTTTCGGGGTTCAGCAGGGCATTCGTGTTGTGCCATGTGATGTTTTCACCTGAGGCAAAAACGACGTGTCTGCTTTGTGCGGATACAATGTTGCGTATTGTGTCGATCTGCATGGCATGTGCCGCAATCAATGCGAGGTCATGGACGGTTGTATAATGATTTGCATCGTCCCAACCGACAGGGTTTGTGAAATGACTGTTTGCTGCACCGAGGTCGGATACGTACTTGTTCATCAGCTCTGCAAAATATGCAATTGCCTGTGTATCGCTCATGGCATAACCTGCAACTTCTCTTGCAACATTTGCAGCAACGGCATATGCGGCATCATTGCCTGAACACAGGAGCATTCCCGTCAGTAAATCGCCGAGTGTCAATCTGTGCCCCGGTTGAATCAGACAAAGACTTGAACCCTCGGGTACAAGCATTTGCTCTGTTCCGACTGTGAATACCGTTTCGGGGGAAACGTACGCAAGGGCAGTGCAGGCTGTGATGATTTTTGTCAGGCTTGCAGGGTAAACGGGAGCAGTCTGTGCACGCGAATAAAGGCATTCCATTGTGCGTGCATTGTATAGTCCTGCATTGGGTGCGGCAATATCGACCTGCAAAGGCAGAACGGTTGTTTCGGTTGCTTCATAAGCGGAAGTGTATACATTTGGTGCATGGTATGCAGTGTCGGTGACGGTAAAGGTTGTCTGATTGTTTACAGTGGCTGACGGAACAGACGGATATCCGACGGATGCAGTTTCTGTTGTGTACAGGACAGAATTTGCATCCGATTGCATTCCGGCAGGTACAGAAACGGAGTGTTTTCTGCACCCTGCGGAAAGCAGAAGCAAAAAAAGGCAACACAGGGAACAGATTCTTTTACGATTGTATTTCATAAAATGCCGTCTTCACTCCTGAAACACTTTTCTCATGACGGCATTTTCTTCTTCTGACAGGAAGAAATGACCCGGAATGTATCCTGTGCCGAGATTGGGTTGATACGTGATGTGCATAGTGAGTCCGTTTTTCAACACAAGTGATATTGCAATTTCCGCTTTTTCGCTGTTGTCTTTTTCTTTATATGTTTCTCTTGCTTCATTCAGCCAGTCCGGATCCCCCGACAGGGCACTTTCTCTTGCAAAGGGCTGCAGTTTTGCCGTTGTGTCAAAGAATGTCAGCAGATCCGACTCTGCGGTGATGCTGCCTTTTTTCTTTGTGACCAGCCATGTGCCGTCCGGTATGCTGACTTCATAGTCAATCCGCAGTATGTCGTTACCCGAAAGAACATTGAGGATTCTGTAGTTGTCGGCAATACAGAAGCCTTCTTCGGTAAAACCTGTAAAACGGAACACACTGCAGCAGTTGTTGCCGCGGACGATGATCATGGCTTCACAGTGTACGGGTTTGTAAACGTATACATCACATCCTGTAAGGGAAGGTTCCTGCGAGCATGGAGACGAAAGGATTGCTTCTGCATAGGGACCGATTTCTGTTACGGTGCCGATGAAATCCCCGAAATCGGATTTGTGCAAAACGGTATCAAGTCCGTAAAGAGAAAAATCACTTTCGGGAATCTGTTCATACAAACGGTTGCCATCCAGAATCACATCAACATGAGTCAATTCGTCTTCCCCGAAAGCATCGGTGTCGGGGGATTTTGCAGTTGCACGGAACAATATAATCTGAATGGCAGTTTCTGCAGGGGTGGTATTCTCTTTCACGTCCGGACAGGTATTGCCGACAGCATCGGAAGTGGTGCTGTTTTCTGTAGTCATAACAGAAGTAATTGTATCTGTATTGGCTGCAGAAGTCATATTTTCTGTAATAACGGGAAGTATTTGCGTGTCATCACCGGGAAAATTATGTGCTGCTGCGACAGACACCAATGCAGCCGCAGAAAAGCAGATTGCAAAGGAAGCTGTGACTTTTATTCTTCTTTTCTTTTTCTCTTTTTGTTTCGATATGTATTGTTCGCGACGTTTCAATAAGCTTTTCAGCATTTCGTCAGAAGTTTTCATACTCAAAACCATCCTTTTCAAGTTTTGATTTCAAAGCTTTTTTTGCTCTGTACAAAAGGTTTTTCATCTGTCGTTCCGTCTTTTTCAGGATCATGGCAGTTTCTTTGTTTGAAAAACCTTCAAAATATACAAGCCAAAGAGCGTTTCTGTATGCAGGGGGCAGTTCACGAAGTGCTTTGCAGACAATACGTTTGTTTTCTTCACCGATGTAGGATTGCTCAAGAGATTGCTCTTCAAGCAGGCTGTTTTTTGCATCCTCAACGGGAATATCAATGATTTTTGAGTGATGACGTATGTAGTCAACAGCTACGTTTCTTCCGATTGCAAACAACCAGGATCTGAAAGAACTTTTACCTGCATATTTCGGTTTTTTTGTAATCAGTCGGAAAAAAGTATCTTCCGTCAGTTCCTCGGCAATGAATATGTTTTTGACATAACCGTTCAGATAAAGAATGAGTCCGTCCTTATATGTTTCAACGATTTCGGCAATTGCGTTATCATCACCATCAAGGAAACGGCGGTAGCTACCGGCACCGTTGTCCATTGATCTGTTCTCCTTTCCTGAAGGAATTTTTCCCTTTCACTTATTAGTCGCATAAGGATGCAAAAAGTCTCACATAGATTATAATAAAATAACCGACAAAAATACAGCGGCAAGAAAATACAATTCTCTCCGCTGCAGTTGTCCTTTTTTGCATTTTTGTTATGCAGATGCATACTTGCAAGCTTTGTTTTTTTCTGTTAAAATAAAAAAGAAAGGATGTGCGGGTATGAGAATTGAAGAAGCTGACAAAAACTTTGCTGTCAATTCGTCTGTGCAACGCGACGGACTGACCTTTTTTGATATTGAGCAGGCACCGTTTTGTGTACATGGTGTGAAAAAGCTTGACGGGCGTTACCGCAGGTTGCCGGAAGAGATTGCAAAACGTACAAGTGCGGGTGTGCATCTTTTGCACGCAAACACGGCAGGCGGACGTGTACGCTTTGCAACGGATAGTCCGTACATTGTCATTCATTATGAAACCGACTTTGTCAGCCGCATGCCGCATTTTCCGCTGACAGGTTGTGCAGGTTTTGATCTGCACGCAGGCAGCCGCTACCTTGGTACCTATGTGCCGCCGATGGAGCTTGCGGACGGATATGACAGTGTCATCGATCTGCCCGAAGAATACCGAGACGGCAAGGTGCATGACTATACCATCCATTTTCCGCTGTATTCGGATGTCTGTTCGCTGTACATCGGTCTGCAACAGGGCAGCACCCTGACGGCGGCCAAACCCTATACCCATGCACTTCCTGTGGTGTATTACGGTTCTTCCATCACCCAGGGCGGTTGTGCATCCCGACCCGGCAATGCGTATGAGAATATTATTTCACTGGAGCTCGATTGTGACCATCTGAACCTCGGTTTTTCGGGCAATGCAAAAGGGGAGGATTGTATATGCGAATACATTGCTTCTTTGCCGATGTCCGTGTTTGTGTGTGACTATGACCACAACGCACCGACCCTTGCACATTTGCAGGCAACCCATGAAAAACTCTTTCTGACCGTCCGCGAAAAACAGCCCTTGCTGCCTGTCATATTCATGAGCCGTCCGCAACCTTATCTGAATGCGGAAGAAAAACAGCGGCTTGCCGTTGTCAGAACCACGTACGAAAACGCATTGGCACGCGGTGACAAAAATGTGTATTTTCTGCCCGGGAATGAGCTGCTGAATCTATATGCACGCAACACCGGTCTTGTGGACAACTGTCACCCGAACGACAGCGGTTTCGTCAGCATTGCTTTCTCTTTAATGCAGGTTCTGCGTCCGATTCTGGAAAAATAAAAAAGATATCTTGTGTTTTGCTGACAAACGATATAAAATGAAAATAATATAATAATTATGTGGAGGATTCTTATGAAACAGTTTATTGCATCAGTCATTGCTTTTTTCCTTTCGGTATTCGGCTGTATTATTCCGCCTGCCGACACGGCTGACCTGCAGCCGATTGCAGAACGTCAGGCCGTTGCAACATCCGAACAACTTGCCCTTTTTGAAACGGTTCTTGAAACAGAGCTTGCATGGCTTGCCGGTCTGCAGCTTGAAAACGGAGCCATCCCGATGACAAAAAATGACAACGGCACCGTCACCGTCAACCCTTACTTTGCTGATTTTGCAGCACTGGCACTGCTTGACAAGGCTGATGTGTACGGTGAAAACGTAAAAAAATACATAGAATGGCATCTTGCACACCTGAACACCGCCGACACGGACCCGAACGGTCTGGACGGTACCATTTTTGATTATACCGTGACCTTGTCCGACGGCAACATCACAGCCGAAACCTCCAAAGGCAGTTACGACTCGGTTGACTCCTATGCTGCCACATTCCTGACGGTACTCAACAAATATTACACAGCAACAGGGGATGCACAGTTCCTGTTGAGCCATGCAAAAGACATTGACAGAATTGCACGTGCCATGCTTTCAACTGCTGTGTTGGGATTGACGGTTGCAAAGCCCGATTACAGAATCAAGTTCCTCATGGACAACTGCGAAGTCTATGAAGGGACGGCTGCTGCAGTACAACTGTTTGAAAATGTTCTGTGCAAAGAGGATTCTGCTTATACACTGACCCTCAAACGCTGCGAAGCTCTGTTTACGCAGATGTCCCGTGCCATTGAAAACGTGATGTGGAACAAAACAGAAGGTCATTACCGTGTGAGCCTCTCTGAGTTCGGTGCCAATGCACTTGCTTTTTCGTGGAATGAGTTTTATCCTTGTGCCACTGCACAGTTGTTCCCCATTCTGCACGGTGTCATCGAACCGAACACCGAACGTGCAAACAAGCTTTATGACAAATTTTGCGAAACCTATGCTTGGGAACACTTTGACATTCCGAGTGAGTTCTGCTGGGGTGCAAACGTGCTTGCTGCTGCCAGGATGAATGACCTTGACCGCGTAGTCACCTATATGAATGAATACCTTGACTACAGTGCAGGTCATGCATATCCTCTTTACAATGCCGACATTGCAAGAGTCTGCATGGCGGCATACACCATGTTGCAGAAAAATGCATAAGGGAGAACACAGATGACCTGTTTTTATCCTGAAACATTCGGTGCCTGCGGTGACGGCAGTACCAATGACGTCAAAGCCATTCAGGCTGCTGTTGATGCAGCAGAACAAAACGGCGGCGGTACGGTGGTGCTGACAAGCGGTAAGACCTATTTTTCCGATTCGGTACGGATGAAGAAGAATGTGGAACTGCACCTGCAAAAAGGCTCCCGCCTGAAAGCAACCGACAATATTGACGGTTACATCCGTCCCTGCAATATGATCAACGACCCGAAAACCGCCCTCATCGGCAATCCCGTAACAGGCAAGCCGTCTTTTGTGTTCATTTACGGCTACGAAGCCGACGGCTGCACGATTTCGGGTGAAGGTGTCATTGATGCCAACGGCCACGCATTTGTTGAACGCAAGGACAGGTACTATGTGACAGGTAATTTTTATCCGCGTCCGACCGTTATATATATTGAAAAGAGCAATCACATCACGTTCAAGGAGTTCACCGTGGTCGATGCACCGTTCTGGACCTTGCATCCTGCCGGTTGCGACGATGTGCTTATTGACCGCATACGCATTCTCAATGATCTTGACGTTGCCAATTCCGACGGCATTGACCCCGACCATTGCTCGAATGTGCGTATTCTCGGCTGTCATATTGAATGTGCCGATGATTGTATCTGCCTGAAAGCTTCCAAAGGCAATTCCGAATACGGCCCGTGTGAGAATATCATCATTGCCGACTGTACGCTTGTTTCTACCTCGGCTGCCGTCAAAATCGGTACCGAAGGTGTCGGGGATTTCCGCAACGTGCTTGTGCACAACTGCATCATTTCTCGTTCCAACCGCGGAATTTCCATACAGATCCGTGACGGCGGCAATGTCGAAAATGTAACGTATTCGGATTGTATCATCGAAACCCGTCGCTTCTGTCCCGACTGGTGGGGAACTGCCGAACCCGTTGTTATCACCGTTTTTAACCGTGATGCAAACACGCAGGCAGGCAAGGTGAAAAACATCCGGTTTAAAAACATCACCTGCAAAGGCGAAAACGGTGTGCTGCTGTTTGCAACGCCCGAAAATATGATCGAAAATGTCAGTTTTGAAAACGTATCCGTCACGCTCACAAAGACAAGCAAGTGGAACTGCGGTTTGTATGATCTGCGTCCGTGCCTGCAATACGGCGTGGAAGAATACAAAAACAGCGGATTCTTCATCCGCAACGCAAAGAACGTGCTGATTGAAAAATCCGCCGTACACTGGGGAACTGTCTGTGATGACTACAACAAGGCGATCGATGCCGACAATGCACCGGGGCTAGAGCTGATCCGTTTCAGCGGAACCGATGCACACGAAGGATGATTCTGCCTGTATCTTAACACACAAAAAGGAGCTGTTTGCACAGCTCCTTAAATTTTTATGTTAATTGAACAATGTACCGTCAAACAATTCCTTGATGGCTTTGAACAAGGTTTTGATGAAGTCCACAAAGGCCTGCCAGACAGATTTGATGGTGGGCTCCTGTTCTACATCTGTGATCCATGAGCCGTCCTGACAATTCTCTTCTGTCATGTTGACGATCTGTCCCGTGGCATCGTTGTCATGCACCAGGAAACGTGCAAGGTTCTTATTGTTGGAAGAAGATGTCACGTTGGTGAACTGGGTGAAGTATTCACCGATGTATGAAACCGCTGTCCAGTAATCGTGGTGCTTGTTCTTGATGAACCATGTGGTTTCGGGGAACAGACAGGTGGAAGCATCGATTTTGCCGTCGGGGGAGATGTAGTCACCGTATCCTTCGGCAACACGCTGTGCAATATATTCATCGCTGAGCTTGTCGAAAACACCGCTTGCGGTTGCACCGAAGGATGCATCCTGCGCACCGACGAGGCAGTCGCCTGTTTCATCCGCACGTGCACCGATGGGAGGATTGACAAGACCGTAGGAAGCAATGACACCGATTTCGACGTTGTATTCTTCTGCAAAGGTCTTGTAAAGCTCGTTTCTGTCGATGATGATGTGATCTCTCATGTATTCGAGTTTTTCAACAAGACCTGCGTATTCGGTGCGGCGTTCGCTGCCTTCTTCACCGAAAACAAAGTTCAGAGCCTTGTCATAATCTTCTTCATACACACTACACCAGTAGGAACCCCAGGTACCGATACCGGTTGCAAGCAGAATCGAGGGAACAAATGCTTCTGCCAATCTGTTATACAGCTTTTCAACCGACCACAGAGCCATGTTGAGCTTGCCGGACTGGGTCATGTAGTCAATGGCGGTTTCAGCGAGGGTGAGCAGCAGTTCGTTCACACCACGCAGATCAATACCGATATCCTGCAGGCCGAAATATTCACTTTCAAGCAGGTAAGCCTGAATGATCTTGTCGTTGAATTTGATGTTGCCGGTGAAGGAATCGCTGATGACGGATGCACCGTTGGAAAGGGTTTCATCGTATACGACCTTCTTGACAAGACCTTCGCTGCCGTATTTTTCAAGATATGCCGTGACAACAGCACCGCCGATACATCTGGAAACAAGGCTGACCTGATCGCATTTGGTGGTTTTCAGGAGGGTCTTGATGTATTCGTGCAGTCTGTCTGCATGATCATAGGGAGAAAGTCGCCAGTCATAACGGAAGTCGTAGTCTCTGACTTTGAACTTGCCGTCCTTGCCCTCGTCCACGGTGGCAATCTTTTTGTCCCAATGGGCAATTTCCGCTGCGCTGACGCCCGTGCCGTATTTGGCATTGCCGTCCTTGCCGATCATGGTTTCATCCCAGATGGGAGCCAGTTCGTCATACAGGGCTTTGCCGTAGTTGTCCCACTTGTTAAGCGGCAGACCTTCCAGCAGGAAAGGTTTGAGGATGTTCATGGCACTCTCAATGATGGCATCGGTGGAAAGACCGCCTTCTTCGTCGTCATCACCCTCGGTCAGCACTTCAAAACCGGTGGGAATGATATTGCCTTCAGCATCACAGATGTCAACGCTGCTGCCTGCGATAAAGATGATGGGATTCTTTTCACGTTTTTCGGTTTCTGCTGCCCCGACCGGAACGGCCACGGCAATGAGGATCATCAGCAGACACAAGAAAAGAGAAATACATTTTTTCATAACAACCATGCTCCTTATTCCTTATTTACAATTTATAATATTACCATATGTTGGTGTTGTTGTCAAAGGTTTTTTTCTCAAGAGGAAAGAAAATGTGTCGCTTTTTTTAGGTTTTCAGTTTAGCATAGCAAATCACAAAAAGTAAATAGATATCACTACTAAAATTCATTATTTTGTTGTATTATAGGTAAAAAAATCAGGCTCAGGAAAGAGTTTGTAAGAACTTTGTAAGAGGTTTTGTGATATTATTATGCTGCGGTAAAATTGCAGACTTGCAGTATGTTACCATGTATCTGTAAGAACCTTAAATGTAATCATAAAAATCAGGGTTATAAAAGGAGAAAAAAATGTCTGAAAAGATGAAGATGAAAAAAGATAAGCAGAATTTTATTTTCATATCAGTGATACTGTTTTTAGTGCTTTCATGCTCTTTGCTTGTCAACGCTGTTGTGAACAATTCTCAGGCAGATTGGGCAATTGTACCTGACATTAAACTTGTCGGTGAATACAAAATCGGAGACGGTGAATGGAAGGATATTGTTGAGGGTGAGCATATTCCTGCTACAAAAGGCGACGTTATGCTCAAAGGTGTGCTTAAAATCTGCGATCCTGAAACCAATGATTTTTACGGAATACTTCCCGAAGGCTCACTGATGTATTTTACCTTTAATCACATAAATCTTGCTCTGACTAAAAATAATGAGATAACCGTAGTGTATGATATGGAAAATCCGCTTATCGGTGAGGATTCCTGCGGATATAACAGTATGGTAATAGAATATGGTGGTGAAGACGGTAATTTTGAAGGCATAATCCGCAACTATCACAGCTTCGGAAATGAAGGGGCTGTTGATGAGTTTCTTTCTTCAATGAAGCTTTATGCAAGTGATTATTCTGAAAAAACAGCTCTGCGTTCAGGTAAAGACGAAAGAATAGTTGCAATAATGATTATTATTTCAGCATTTCTTGTTTTAGGACTTGCAATCTTTTCTTATATTTTTGATAGAAGCACCTTCAAAAATTATTTATTCGGCGGACTTCTGATACTTTCAGCAGGACTTTTCTTCCTTTTTACCTCGGAAGCTATATATTTATGGTCTGATTTGCTGATTGTAAACACGATGCTTAAAGGAATTTCTGCAATGGCATATCTTTTGTTTGCTTTCGTGCTTGTTAAGGATTTGTTTTCCGAAAAAATGCAAAAGGTAGTGGGCATTGCCACACAGTTATATGGTGTGTTTTCAAGCTCCCTCATAGCTGTTTCTCTTTTCAGTAATATTTATTTTTACGATATAGTCGGAGTATGGACTGTAGGTGCTGTTGCGTTTGCTGTAATCTTAATAGTTTTAGCTCTGCTTTCAGTAAAACAGGCATCAGTTAAACAGAGGGTTTCACTGATTTTCGTCATGATCGGATTGTTTGTATTTTTGGCTGATATAGTCGCTGTATATTTCGGATTATGGCGAACAGGTCTCGCATCAAAAATCTTTTTTCTCATAGTTTTTTTGATTTCTGCCTTTGTTTTCCTGCGTATTGTGCCTAAGAATTTTAAGGCAGAAAAAAAGGCTGAGCAGCTTGAAAAAGAGAAAATTACCCTTGATGCTGAGCTTGCCCGAAGCCGTATTTCTACTTTGATGAGTCAGATTCACCCGCATTTTATTTATAACACTCTCGGAAGTATTGAGCAGCTTTGTGAACTTGACCCGCCCAAGGCGGCAAAGCTTGTACACGATTTTTCAAAATATCTCAGGGGTAATTTCGGAGAGATAAACAGCACCAGACTCATCCGTGTTTCAAAGGATCTTGAACATACGGAATATTATATCGGCATTGAGAAGGTACGTTTTCCCGATATTGAATTTATTACGGAAATGTCCTGCTGCGATTTCAGCGTACCCGCACTTACTATTCAGCCCATAGTTGAAAATGCTGTCAAGCACGGTATTCTGGGGAGAGAAGCAGGCGGCACGGTAAGGGTAAGAATTTATGAAACGGACAGCAGTTATTTTATCACCGTAAAGGATAACGGAGTCGGCTTCGATGTGACAGAGCTTGAAAACGATAATCATATCGGATTAAGAAACATAAGAAGCAGACTTGAAGCAATGTGCGGCGGTATTCTTCACATTGAAAGTATATTAGGAGTAGGCACAAAAATTACTGTTGAAATTCCGAAGGAGGCAGATTGATGATTGCAATAGCGATAGATGATGAACAGCTGATGCTTCATGCACTTGTAAAGGCTGTAAAGGCATCAGATGATATAGACGAGGTTGAGGGCTTTTCTAACTGTGACGAAGCACTTGACTGGCTTGAAATCAATACACCCGATGTGGCATTTCTCGATATAAATATGCGCGGTATAAACGGAATCGGTCTTGCAGAAAAGATTACTGCTCTTCATCCCGAGTGCAGGATCGTTTTCTGCACCGGCTATGAGGAGTATGCAGTTTCAGCCTTTAAAATCCACGCTTCAGGTTATTTGCTCAAGCCGATTTCAGCTGAGGCTGTTCAGAAAGAAATTGACGTTATCAAGGGCAGGAAAAACGAAAAAGGTATCCTTAAGGCTAAGTGCTTCGGTAACTTTGATGTTTCCTGCGACGGTGAAAAGCTTACCTTCAGAAGAACTAAGAGTAAGGAAATGCTCGCCTTTCTTATTGACCGTAACGGTGCAGATGTTTCTTCAAAGGAAATTGCCGCAGTGCTTTGGGAAGACGGTACGAAGGAAAACAACAGAAACTATTTTCATCAGCTTTTGTTGGATGTCCGTCAGGCTCTTGAAAAGGTCGGAGCAGGGGATGTATTAAAAAAGAACGGATATCTTTATTCGGTTGATACCGAAAAAATTTCCTGCGATTACTATTCTTATCTTAAAACCGGTCAGCCCGAGTTTCAGGGTGAATATATGACGCAGTACAGCTGGGCAGACGAAACCTGCGGACTGCTCTGGAGCAAAAATAACAAATAAATTCAAAAAAAGATCGGTTCTTTCCGGTCTTTTTTTATTTTTTACCTGATTTTGTAAGCGGTTTGTAAGAGCCTGTGTGTATAATGTTAATGTGAGTTTTGTATTAAAAGGGTAATTACCGACTTTTAATATGAAGATTCTAAAAAAACAAATAAGGAGACTCACTTATGACAAAATCACTTAAAAGAATTTCAGCAATTTTTATGATTGTGCTGATCCTTTTCTCGTGCTGTTCAGTTGCACTTGCAGCATCAACAGCACCTGCTGTAATTGATGTCGTTTACAACACAGACGGCGACAGATTAGGCTTTAGGACAATTACAGTCGGAGATATCGAATATTATGATATCTTTAACGGCAGCGGCACTTCTGTTGAAGATCTTAGTGTCGGAGAGTTCTATAAAAATGTTATTATCAAAGGTATCCCACGTGTCACGATAGATTTTCCGTACCTGCCCCTCCCGGTTTTATTACCGGCTTCTTATTTATGGGGCAACGTTGCTGCTGATGTATTCAAGGCTGCCGGCCGTGGATATGGATGGAACTGGGATTTAGGAGCAAGCTTCGAGGAGTATTACGGAGCGGGTGTAGGTTCAGCAGATAACGGTGTATATCTGGCTGAAAAGTTAGGTGAATACTCTCCTTATTCTAAGGGCGAGGTTAACTCTGACTGCGTAAGAGGAACAGGCCTTCAGGCTTACTCTTCTCTGAATCTGGTGCAGGATGTGATGCTTGACCAGATTATTGAAGTTTGCGGTGAAAAAAACGATGCAGAAGAGTTCAAAAAGGTCGTTCTTAAATTCTGTACCGACGATGAAGAAGGCTTTGAGCTTTTCAAGAATAAAGATGAGCAGGTTGTTCTTGCAAATATTATCACTCATCTGAACGTACCTGCTGCTTTGCAAAGAGAATTTTCAAGCTTTGGTATTGTTTATTATGATTTCAAGCTGACTCCTGTTATTGAAGAAAATCTTCAGTATATTTCAGCAGCTGACAATTATGACTCCATCAAGGATGCTTTCAATAACAACGCTCCCGGTGTTTCATATGTAGAAAGCAATGACGGTTCAACAAGCATGAGCTATATTAAGAACCCCACAAGTGCACCTGCATCTGTCAGCGCATCCTCATCAAAATCTGTAACCGATTCTGTATCCAACAGCTTCAGTGAATCCGATAGCCACTCATATAGCGAATCAATATCCACAAATCTTGAGTGGACACCTATTAAAGACTTCTTTAAGTTCTCTGTAAATGTCGGATTTTCAGCTTCACAGTCTCTTTCAACTGCTTATTCCGAAAGCACATCTATTTCTGAAACCGTTTCAACATCCAGCTCTGCCAGTGTTACACTTCCTCCTTATACAGAGCTTGGTATCCAGCAGACTATGAGCAGTGTAGAGCAGTCCGTTGAATATGACTGTCCTGTTTATGTTACTTATAAGGTTGCTGTATTTGGTTTAAACGCAGAGTACATCAAGGATAAGGATACAGGCTCATGGAGCATTACAAACTATGACCAGGGCTGTATTTTTACAAACTTTGGTACTGATTCAAAATCCGGTGGCCTTACTGCAGCAGATAGTCTTTATAACCGCTGGAATGAAAAATCCAAGGCATTCGAGATTTCTCACGGTAATGTTACCTACGGTATGTGGGAGGACCAGAACGACGATAATCCTCCGTTAAAGATTAACTATATTGACTGGAGTAAGCTGGGTAACCGATTAGACTCTGCTGCTTCAAATTTAAAAAACAACATACCTATGTCCTCTGTGGGAGGAACGATGACCTTCAAAACCGAATCATACAATACTGAAATTACTCAGGTTTATCCCATGTATGACCTCAAGAAGGTGAGATTTGAGGGCGACGGTACATATAACCTTGCAATCGGCGGTGACCTTGACCTTAATGCGGTAAACGTTGTCGGTCTTAACAAATTGGACCAGCCCTACTACGGCTTCCGTCCCACCATGGGTACATGGCACCTTTGCGATGAAGAAGGTAATGACCTTCCCGCATACGAAGAAGGAAAGGGTATTTCCGTTACAGCTACTCCCTCAACGCAGGTAATCGAGGCTCATGAGCTCGGTGACTACTATCTCAGATTTGATATTGACGAGAATTATTATAAAAAGGCAGTTGACAGAAAGACCTACATCACAAACGATGACCTTGAAATGACTGCTATTCTTAAGCTTTCTGTTACCGACACAGGTAACAACCACACCTGCCGTGCAGGCTCATGGGTAACAAGCTTTACAGCGACCTGTGTAAGCGCAGGTGAAAGATGCAAATACTGTCTCACCTGCGGCAAGCGTATGGCTGTTGAAGTTCTTCCCAAGGCAGGTCACTTACCTGTTGAAATTATCGAGCCCGCAACCTGCACCACAGACGGTCGCAAATATTCAACCTGTTCTGCTTGCAGAGTTACCTGCAGCTCTGAGGTAATTCCTGCTACAGGTCACGGTGCAACTACTTCAGTAACAACAACTACACCTACCTGCACACTTGCCGGTGAAAAAACACTTTACTGCTCTGACTGTAATATGATTGTCGGTTCAGAGAAAATTGAAGCAACAGGTCACGATGACGGTGTGTGGAAGGTTGATTTTGAGGCAACAGCTGAGCACGACGGTCAGATGACAAGATACTGCTCAGAATGTAACAAAGCTCTTGAAAGCAAGAGCTTCGGATATCACAGACATTCATATTCCGCATGGACAAATCTCAATGATGATTGCCACGTAAGATACTGTGACGGCTGTGATGCTACCGAAACTGCAGCACATCTGTACGGTGAATATGTTTCAAACAATGATGCAACAGAAAACAGCGACGGTACAAAAACTGCTACATGTTCAGTCTGCTCTGATACGAAGACTGTAACAGACGAAGGCTCAAAATTAGAAGCAGACACAGATACAGATACAGACACAGATACAGATACAGATACAGAAGCTGCACCGCAGAACTTCTTCCAGAAGCTTATCACCTTCTTAAGAAATCTCTTTAAAATTCTTTTTGAGTTCTTGTCATAATTGTGTAAAATGAATGACGCCGTGGAGAAATCCACGGCGATTTCATTTGCGATGACCAATCAGGGGCCTGTTACCATATGTTGGTGTTGTTGTCAAAGGTTTTTTCTCAAGAGGAAAGAAAATGTGTCGCTTTTTTATGCATAAAAGCCTTGTCGCGTTCAGCAAAAAAACGACCGAATCAGAGAGTTTCTGATTCGGTCGTAGCTATGGTAGTGTCTTTTATTATGCAAACATTCCGCCTATCAATGTTTTGAAATAAGCAAACAATGTTTTGATGAATTGAATGAATGCATTGAAAACGGAATTGATGGTGGGTTTTTGCACCACATCCGTAATCCACGGACCGTCCTGACAGTTTTCTTCGGTCATGTTCACAACCTGTCCGACGGCTTCGGTGTCGTGCACCAGAAAACGCGAAATTCCTTTTGCGTTCGAATCAACGGTCACATTGGTGTACTGGGTAAAATATTCACCGATATATCTTGCGGCACCTTCATAATCATGGTGTCTGTTCTTGATGAACCAGGTGGTTTCGGGGAACAGACAGGTGGAGGCATCGATTTTGCCGTCGGGAGAGATATACTTACCGAATCCTGCGGCAATGCGTTCGTTGATGTAGTCTTCACTCAGCTTATCGTAAAGACCTGCTGCTGTGGCACCGAAAGAAGCATCCGAAATACCTACGAGAATATCACCCGTTTCATCGTGATGGATGCCGATGGGCGGATTGACAAGACCGTAAGACGCGATGATGCCAACCGTTACATCGTAATCGTCAGCAAACGTGTTGTAAAGATCGGTCTTATTGGTAATCATGTGTTCGCGGATGTATATGATCTTGTCGATCAGACCTGCATATTCCGCACGGCGGGCACTGCCTTCTTCACCGAACACAAAAGTCAGTGCATTGTCGAAGTCTTCCTCATACACACTGCACCAGTAGTTTGCCCATGTACCAATGCCTGTTGCAAGAAGCATGGAAGGCAGGAATGCTTCTGCCAGTTTTTCATACAGTTTTTCAACCGACCACAGTGCTATGTTGAGTTTTCCGGACTGTGTCATGTAGTCAAAACCCGTTTTTGCAAGTTCCAACAACAACTCGTCAATGCCCGCAAGGTCAACACCGAGTCCTTCATTGCTGAAATATTCGGTCTCCAGCAGATAGGATTGAATATGCTTGTCGCTGAATGCGAGTTGACCGCTGAATGCATCGTTGATTGCAGAAGCACCGTTGGACAATGTTTCATCGTACATGACTTTTTTGACAAGACCTTCGCTGCCGTATTTTTCAAGATACGCAGTGATCATGCTGCCGCCGATGCATCTTGAAAGCAGACAGACCTGATCACAACCGGTAGTTTTGAGAACGGTCTTGATGTATTCATGCAGTCTGTCAACATGATCGTAAGGAGAAAGTCGCCAGTCGTAACGGAATCTGTAATCATAAAGGTCAAATTTGCCGTCTTTACCGGTGTCAACAGTTGCAGCTTTTTTGTCCCATTGTGCAATTTCCTTCGCGGAAACACCCGTGCCGTACTGTGCATTGCCATTTCCGTCCAGACGGGTTTCTTCCCAAATAGGGGCGAGTTCTTCATACAGTGCATTTCCGTAATTTTCCCATTTGTCAAGCGGAAGTCCTTCCAGGAAAAACGGTTTGAGGATGTTCATTGCACTGTCAAGAATATCGTCATTGGTGACAGATTCACTTTCTTCGTTTCCCTGTGTCAGAACGTCAAAACCGGTCGGAATCGGATTGCCTTCGGCATCACAGATGACAATACTGCTGCCGGAAATATGAATGATGGGGCTTTTTTCGTGTTTTTCGGTTTCTGCTGCCCCGACCGGAACGGCAACAGCAATAAGAACCATGATGAAAGCCAACAGACAAGAAATTGTTTTTTTCATATTTCTTTTCACCTTTCTGATAAGTGCTTCGGGACGACAGAAAAACTCTGCCGTCCCGTTTTTTTTTGCTTATTTACAGCTTCATGGCAACGTCCCAAGCGCCCCAGATAACGGTGCGCAGGTTGCCGACCTTGTCAGCGTCGCCGATGACATGAACGTGCTTTGCCTTGGGCGCAAGCGGAGTGGGAACATAACCGACAGACATGATAACGGAATCAGCTGCGATGTCGAAGGTCTTGCCGTCCTTATCCTTCACGGTGACCTTGCCGTCAGCGATTTCGGTAACGCCTGTTTCAAGGTGTACGGGCACCTTGTTGGTCTTGAAGAAGTCACGCAGGAAGCTGGTGTTTGCAAGGCAGATGCCCTTTGTGACGATCAGGTCATCCATCATTTCAACGATGGTGGGCTTTTTGCCCTGCAGATACAGCTCGTATGCGATTTCACAGCCGGTCAGGCCGCCGCCGATGATGGTGACGTTTTCACCGACTTCTTTGTTGCCCAGCAGGAAGTCAACCGCTTCAACAGCCTTGTCAGCACCCTTGATCGGGATCTTTCTTGCCTTGGCACCGGTTGCAATGATGACTTCGTCAGCCTGCAGGTTTTCGATATTCTTGATTTCGGTATTGAAATGAATGCTGATAGAATCGTACTTCTTGATTTCACGGCAGTACCATGCAATCAGGTCGCGGT
>JAFSEF010000062.1 GCA_017435865.1 Clostridia bacterium | reverse complement strand
GCTCATGAGTTCATCGCCATCGATATACTTTGTCCGGCATTTCTCGGAGCGATGTCAAGGGTGACGGACGGACTTGTGCATTCTCTCATTTTTCAGGTCTAATATTTTGATTTATGTGTCCAATTTTTGTTGACAAGTGCATAGAGTCAATCACGGACCCGTCCCCCGTGATTGGCTACTCCCCGATAAACTCCAATTTATTCCTCCTCAGTTGACTGCCGTTTGGCTTCTTTGAAGGACAGTGACAGGGTATGCTTGCCGCTGTCAATGAAAATGCTGTCTGCTTTACGGGCGGCTTTGCAGAATTTGCTGTCATAGCGGTCAAATTCTTTTTCTGCCTCTATGCCGTTGACGGTGTATTCTCCATCGTAGGATACGCAGATGTTGCCGGCTTCGGTAGTATATTGCACACGGCCGTTCTTGTCAAAACGGACGGTGTTGCGGCGGATTCTTTCTTTGAACTGTTCGTACGTTTCTTTGTCGCAGTCCGAAAGCTCGGTGATGTACATATGGTATTGTCCGCCTTGTCGGCACAGGTCGAATTCGCTTCTGAGCATACAATCATCGGGGTAGGTTCTGCCTTTGTGAATGCCGTTTGCGGAATCGGGGTCATAGGGTTTGTATATCAGTGTGTCATCTGCAATCACGGCTGCAAAAACACCGTTCTTGCGTGCAAATACCATGTTGCCGAGAAGCTCGGTTTCGTCATAAAAATCCTTCGGCAGATACACATGGGTGATATCCGAAACAGCTGTTTCGCCGAGCCGTTTTTTTTGCGGAATTCTGTAGATGCTGATGTTCACGTTTTCATGCTGCACACTTTGCGGACGTCTGCCGTTGCCGATCCAGTAACCGGGTGACGAAGAATACTTTTCGTTTCCGTTGCCTGCAGGGTGCGTGGTGAAAAGTGCCGTTGTTTCACCGATGTTCGCGGACCATATGTGCTCCTGTGCACCGCACAGGTCGGTGTCTTTGCAGACGGTTGTCGTCAGGGCATAGTGTGCGGTACGGTATGTGCAGACATTGCCTCTGCCTGTTGCTATGCCGTGCGGCATGATGTTGTATTTCGCAGCCACCTTCTGCCAGTTGATTCCTTTGAAAACGGTGAGATTGAGGAATTTAAAATAACAGACAAAAGAATTGCGGTACATTTTGTTGTCTTTCAGATACTGTATGGTATTGTTGATGACAAGCGGATTTGTAAAGGTTTCGGCTCCCATTTGTGCCATGATCTGATGCGGTTGCTGCCCGATCAGACCTTCGTTTTCCATGTCCTGTGCGGACAGACCGCAGCTCATGCGTGAAACAAAACTTTCTTTTGTCAGTGCAATGTCACGTATGGCAGGCGGCAGAACATAAAGTCCTTTTTTTACAATGTCCGTAAAGCACAGCACAATGTAACCCGGTTTTTTAGCAAGGCAAGTGCGGATCAGATCCTTTTCTTTATCGGAAATGTGCGGACTTTGCAGCAGTGTTTCGGTACTTTCTTCGCCCCACAACACATTCATCGCACTCTGAATGCTGTTGCCGTAAAAATTGCCTGCTTTGTTGTTGCCGTACATTCGTGAACTCGCGGCAACAAAACGGTTGTTGACGCTGTTGAGGGCAACATCGAACCAGAGAAGATCCATGATGATTTTCATTTTTTCAACCGCCTGCGGATCCTGTGCATAGGCGATGAAGTTTGCCATCGGTGCAATGTCCTCGGCAAAATAGTTGTTGCTCAGGTATTCGGAAAAACCGTACAAAAACCGCTGCTCCATCCAGGCATCAATGCGTGTTTTTGCTTTCTGCATATGTTCCTTACCGGTCATGCCGTTGTTGGTGAACACGGCATCGGGCCACTGCTGTCCTGCGAGATATTCCGCTACGGCAAACAGAAGCTGATGATTTTCCGACCAGTAACACATGCTGTCGTCACCGGGTTCATCCATAAAGTATTTGAAGTTGAGGAATGCGGTTCTGATCAGCTCTTTGCAGGTGTCGCTGAGCCTGTTTTCGCAATCCTTGTATATTTTGAAAAGCAGCTGTGCCCTGAAATCCGCACAATCAAAACGACAACGCATATATTCGGTCTGTTTGAAAAGCAGTGCGTGAATTTCTTCTTCCGTAAAGGCAGGTGCATCCGTTTCATCGGTCAGAAAATCGTACAGATCTTCAAAGCTTTTTCCGTTGATGCTGACAGAAAAGGCATCATTCTGCTCATCGGCAGGCAATTCCTGCATCGGTTTTTGACGGAGCAGAAGCAGAACCTCTGTGACCGTCAGCAAAACCGGCAGGCCAAGGACTGCAGCAATGACATACAAAAAAATCATCTTTTCTTCCCCCTGAGATGTTTTGAACAGAAGTGTTCTGCGTTATGCCATTCTTGCAAGACTTTCAAGTGTCACTTCATACAAAGTGTTTTCGCCGTTTCTGAAGCGTTCCATTTCTTCCATCATGTAATAAGCCATTCTTTGCGGTTCGTTGCCCGTACTGCCTGCGATGTGCGGTGTCAGCACGGCATTCGGACACCAGAACAGCGGATTGATGTAAGGGAGAAACTCCTTTTTGATGACATCCGCCACAAAGGTATGTGACGGGTGCAGCAGCAGCGACAAAGCGAGTGCATATTCCGAAACCTGTGCACCTCTGCCGGTGTTGATGAACGTGGAGTGCTTTTTCATGCGTCTGAAAAGCTTGTAATTGAAAATGTTTTCGAGTTCGGGTTTGTTTGCAAGGTGATTGCTGATGATATCGCATTCGCTGAACAGGGTTTCAAGATCTGTCAGCGTGACGTTGTATTCTTTTGCCGTTTCTGCACAAACAAACGGGTCGTAAGCATACACGGAAACATCGAGGGCTTTGAGTCTTTCCGCAACCATGCGACCGATGGCACCCAGTCCCACAAGTCCGACCTTGCAATCGAAATTGCCTGTAGAGGTGTTGGCGTGCAGCAATGCCCGCAAGGGCAGAATGCGGTAGTTGGAAGCAGCCTGAAAATACCCCTTTGCCGCCAGTGTGATCTGTGCAAAGGTGTATTCCGCCACGGGGACGGCATTGGCAGCAAAGGCACTGAACACCTTTATGCCGCATTCAAGAAAGGGTTTTGCAAAATACTGCACCGTACCTGCTGCATAAAAAACAGCTTTCAGGGACGGCATATACTGTCTGATTTCTTCTTTTGTGAACTTCGGCATACCCCATGTGGAAAACGCAATCTCGCAATCGGCAAGAAAGCCTGCATTTTCGGCAAGATTCTTGCGGTTGATTTTTTGGGAGAGTGTGCCGTAGCCTGCCAGTTTTTCGAGTACGGCAGGCGTGTATACTTTTGAAAACTGTAATTCATTTGTACCGAACAGAGCGATTTTCATTGCAGTTCCTCTACCTTTTTTCTTAATTTTCCCATATCTGTTTTCATGCAGCAGGGAAGTCCGAAACGGCCGAACAGATAGGTGTATTCAATCAGCAGATTGCCGTCAAATCCGCATTCGATGAGTTTTGCAAGCAGTGCATCCATGTGGGACGGGTCATGTTTCGGGAACTGTTCACGTCGTTGTTCGGAATAGGAGATGTGCACACTTTCAACAAAGGGCAGGGTGCGTTCGATTCTGTCGAGATCGTATTTTCTGCGGCGGTAACGTGACTGAAAATAGGTTTTGAAATTCGGGCAGTCAATGTCTTTGCGGATGTTGAGAAATGCATCGGTATTGTTGTTATAGGTGTTGTCATGGCATTCGCAGCAAACGGTCAGATTGTATTGCTGTGCAATTTTGCAGATATTTTTTGCATCTTCGACAATGTTTTTATAGGTGGCGGCATCGGTTTTTTCGCTGTCTTTGGTGCCCAGCCACACACGCACCGATTCTGCACCGAGGGCATGTGCAATCAGGCAGATGTTTTTCCATTCGTCGGTCTTTTTGGAGCCGATGCGGTAATAGCTGCCGTAAGAGCTGACGGGAATACCTGCTTTGTCGCACAGTTTTTTTGCATACTCTGCCGTTTTGACATCTTTGACGTGAATATCGCCGCCCCATTCAATGCAATCCGCTTTCATGTCTGCGGCAATGTCAACAATTTTCTGCAGGTTTCTGATTTGTCGGAACGAAGTGGTGGTAAATCCTGTTTTCATAGTCTGCCTCCGGGTGTGTATTTGTTTTATTCTACCATATTTATTTTCCGAAAACAACTTAAAATGACAAGTGCGTTGCTTTTTGCATAAAAATATGGTAAGCTGACGATGAGATACATAAGGAGAAGAGAAAAATGAACAACACAAATCGGAAAATCAGATTCGGCATCGTCGGTACGGGAACCATTGCACACCGTTTTGCAGAGGCCATACAGAATGTTACCAATGCACAACTTGTTGCCGTTGCATCCAGAACAAAGGAAAATGCAGAACGCTTCGGGGATGAATTCAATGTGCCTTTGCGTTTTGACAGCTACGAAAAAATGGCAGCATCCGATGCCATCGATGCCGCTTACATCGCAGTGCCGCATTCGGGACACATTGCGTGCTCATGCCTTATGATGAACCACGGCAAGCACGTGCTGTGTGAAAAGCCGATGGCTGTCAATGCCGCCGAAGCACAGGAAATGTTCCGCTGTGCAGAAGAAAACAATGTCATGCTGATGGAGGCCATGTGGGCAAGACTTGTGCCGGGTACACTTAAAATGCTGGAGCTGACACAAAGCGGTCTGCTCGGTGAAATCCTCGGTGTGGAAGGAAAGTTCTGCTACACCATGGACGAAGATGAAATGGATCATCATGTTTTCAAAAACGAAAACGGCGGCGGTTCTTTGCTGGATGTCGGTGTGTACGGTCTGTATTTTGCAAGCTGGTACCTCGGCAACAAGGTGGAATCCGTACAGGCAACGGCATCACATTATAATGATGTTGACAATCACACCTGTGTGCTGCTCAAATATGAAAACGGTGCCATTGCTGATATTTCGAGTGCCCTGTTGCTGCGTAAACCCAATGAGGGCTATGTCTACGGCACAAAAGGCTATGCACGTCTGCCGCGGTTTTATGCACCGCAGGAAATTGAGATTTCCCTGAACAACGGTGAAAAGCAGACCCTTTCCGTACCTTATGCTGGCAACGGATTTGAAGAGCAGATCACCCATTTCAGCGAATGTGTCCTCAACGGACTGAAAGCGAGCCCCGTTGTGACACCGGAACAGACCTTGTACATTGCCCGTCAGATGGATGCAATCAGAAACTTGATCGGTGTTGTGTATCCGCAGGATCAATAAACAAAAAAAAGAGTACGGAAAAAGCAGCTTATCGGCTGTGTTCCGTACTCTTTTTTGTTATGCTTTGGTTGCAATGCCTGCATCGAAAGAAGGCATCAGCTGCAATTTGAAGAGGTTCATTTTGTGTCGTCTGTCGATGCGTTCTTTTGTGTCTGCATCCGCGATTTCACCTGTGCGGATGTAGACGTCGAGTTCGGCATAGGTGAAACCGAGATTCTCTTCATCCGTTTTGCCGCAAAGACCGTCAATGGGTGTCTTTTCAACCAGTTCTGCAGGCAGTCCCAAGAGATGACCGATCTGTTTGACTTCCGTCACCGTCAGGTTACTCATCGGTGAGAAATCCCCCACGGAATCGCCGTAGCGTGTGGAATAGCCGACCCAGTCTTCCGACAGGTTGCAGGTGTTGCAGACTCTGCCGTTGCAGCTTTGTGAAACCGCATACAGAGTGGTCATTCTGACTCTGGGCGGAATGTTTTCTCTTGATTGTTTTGAAACGGGGAAGTCGGCAGGCAATGCACCCAGCAATGCATCGACCGCATCTTTGATGTTGACCACATAATGTCTGATTCCGAGGTGGTTGACAAGCAAAAATGCCTTGTCAATGTCATGTTGTTCGCCCTGCGGCATCAGCACACCGATCACGCGGTCTTTGCCGAGTGCTTCCACGCACAATGCAGCAGCAATGGAGCTGTCTTTGCCGCCCGAAATGCCGACAACCGCATTGCAGTCTTTTCCGTTTGCTTCAAAAAAATCACGGATCCACTGTACGCATTCATTCTTTATTTTCATTGCATCAAACATGGTAAAATACCTCCGTCTGTTTGTTCTGTTTGCGGTGTATTGATTTGTTTTTGTTTATAGTTCTCCGTGCAGAACGGCATCGATGATTTTTTTGCCCACACAAAAATGATTCCGCATCGCTGTTGCAAAAATATCAGCCGATTCCGCACCGTCATCCGAGTCAAAAGCGGCACCTGCCTGTGTACCCCACAGGGTTTCGGGTGTCATGCCGTCGGTGAAAATGTCAAGGTTGACCGATGCTCTTAAAATGATGAGCCGATGCAGCTTTCCGATTCTGCCGAGTGTTGCCGCAATCGCAACATCTTCCATTTCGGCACACACATAGGGGTGCGGTGTGTTGTACACGTTTGTCATCAGGACGGCATTGCCGTGGTCATATCTGCCTTTCCAGTAATTGTCGCCCGATACGGTTGTGCCCTGCAATACCTGCGGCTGACGCAGTGCACGTCCTGTTTGCCTGCAGACGGCAGCCATGAGGGCTTGTGTTTTCGGTGTTGTCTGCAGGGATGTGTCCTTTACAAGATCATATACCTTGTCCGTCAGCGGACGGTGCAAAATGCTGCGTGCGGTGCTGTCATAGATCGGGTTGTGAAACCATGTTTCGCGGCGGTTCCCTGTCAGCTCGCGTGCATCCGCATGGTGTCCGAGGTCATAGTCAACCGCTGCAGTGATGACAAAAACATCTCCCATGACAGTTGTTTCATAACAGGAGCCTGCACAGCCGATGCTCATAAACAGTGTGTCCGAAAAGTCAAAGCGTTTGTCGTTCAGCACGGCACAAAGACTCAGCACGGCATTCACTTTGCCGCAGCCCGTCACATACAGGGCAACCCCGTCTTTGACATACAGTTTATGGTTCTGATAACCGCCTGCAACGGTATATTCTTCACCGCCGCGACAATAGTGTTCATAATAATACTGTGCTTCCCCCGGAAAATCGCCTGTCATTTCGCCGTTTTCAAATTTCGGCAACAGCAAAACCCTGACGCAAACGCTTGTGTCAGCCTGCTGTGCATATTCCGCAGATCGATTCTCTTCAAAAGCGGCAGATGAAAGCATATATTTTCTCCTTATGTGCGATCGCTTTGTTTTTCGATTTCCATTTTGCGGATATCTTTTGTATACGGGGTGGAGGAAAGATAGATGTAATTCAGTTGCGACGGAACACACGCTCCGCAAAACCATTGTGAAGGTGACACATTACCGCTTGTTGAGCAGATCATTTCGTCGGTTTCGTTGAGATGTGTTACCATGCAGGAAACAGCAACAGGATGCGTATGTTTTTGCAGGTCGCTGTGCATTGCCGCAAAGAACTCTTCTTTTGTGCCGTGAGGAGCAAAACGCAGTTTTCCCTGCCAGGGATTTGTCAGGTTCGTGTGGTCTGCAACAAAATAGTTTTGCTTGTTCCAACAATCCTCATACGGCAAAGGTCCGGCTCCGTGCCGTGTAATATAAGAACGTGTGACATAAACCACTTCGGGTATCGTGTCGGGCAGATGGGTTCGTATAAAATGAACGGGGTTGTCGAGCCCTGTTCTGGAGCTGGTCAGGTGTGGGGCATACAACAAATAATTTTCATCCAGAAGCAAACCCTGTGCTCCTTCAAAAACAATGTTATCATAATTGCGGACAATGTCTTCCGAAGCAAGCGTTACGGCTTGTGAAGACAAATGCATCTGTTGTGCTGCGTTGTACAGTACATTGTTGTTGGCCAGCAGTTCACCGTATTCACCCGTTTGTTCCAAATGCAGACCGAGTTCCTGCAGTCGTCGCGGCAGATACGTCATTCGGATATGCAAAAGTTTATCATACAGCTCCCGTGTGGTCATGGTTTTTACTTCATGAAGGTGCAGGCAGGCATCGGAAAAGGCAGAACGGGTAACCGCTTCGTTGATGCCCATGCCGCAGCTTCCGTGTCGGTCTTTCCCTCGTGAAGATTCCAGTGCCATGTTCACAAGTACATCATCGATGTATACGCACCGACACAGGGGATGTCCGTAAACGGATGGGGTTGTGCCGTGCAGTGCTGCAAATTCGTCCGCTTCTTCACGTAATTTGTATAAATCTGGCAGAAAACTCTTTGACCAATAGGTGTGTGCATTGCGGAAAGATCCTGCCGACAACTGATGAAAAACAAAACGCCGTGCAGGCAGATCCACGGTGTGACCTGCCTGACCGCCGCCGTTGTGGCGGATGACAAGACATTTGTGACCCTGTTTTTCGGATTGTGCGGCAAAATAGTCGGTTGCCAGTCCTTTTCCTTCGTCACCGAAATTCTTGCCGATAACAATATGTACACTCATTTTCGGAAAAACCATTTGTACCTTTTATGATCCGACGGGGATGATTTGCTGACAGGTTCATCGTTTTTCAATCGGATTGCTTGTATGATGGAAGCAATCGACTCACGGCAATTTGCAGGCCATTGCTGAACCACTTCCTTTTCGGTCATTCCGCTTGTGAGCAGAATGATCGAAGTAATCACTTCAGACAAATAACCGATGTCCCTTTCTTTGATAAAAACAACATGGCCGGGTAAGATTTTTTCCCAGTGTGAGACAGAAGTTTTGTCTTTGGTCACAATATGAAAAACATTGTATTTTTCTGAAACAGATTTAATTAAATCTTTGTTGGAAATGAAGCTGTCGACCTTATCATTGAAAACCTTTTTTATGTCTTCCGGACTCAATCCGGGATGCACTGCAGCATCGCCGATGGTGAACAAAAATCCTTTTTGGTTTCTTTTTTTATAATTGTCCGTTCTTGTATGCTTGTCTGCAAAATACCACAACAGATTATACGCTTCGGGGGCGTCGCCGCCGTGCATTTCCAGCCACAGCTCCATCAGTTGTTCCACAATGCGTATATCTGCTTCGAACTGTGTGACCTGAAGCGGTGCAGTGTCGCAGATATCTCCGATGGCAGCACACATAACGTGCGGATTTGTAATCGGGTTTTTGTCATAAATGTTTAGGATCGTTTTGTTGAGTGCATTTTTGGCAATTTCTTCTGCCAGATATCCCATGGATCCCGTTACGTCGAAGCCTATGATGATGGGAGTCGATGCGGGAGAATCCGCACTGTCAAGGGATTCTCTTGAAGTAATAAAATACGGGTTGTATTTTTCCTGAAAACTGTTGGTTTTAAAAATCTCATCAGAACGCGATGCAGCGCTGATGCCTTTGCTTTCCTTGAGTTTTGTCCAGTCACTTGCTCTGTAACTTCCGTATCCCATAGTAAAAAATCTCCTTTGCAATCAAATAACATTATTCTTCTGCAGCAGAAAGGTATTTGGTCGCTGCAGTTTTTTTTGATTGTGCCAAAAAATTATTTTTTTAATAATTCTGTAAAAAAAGTTTTAAGATCAGATTTTTTTTCAGGGGTTGATCAGCTGTTGTCTTTTTATCTGCCTGCAAATGTGTTTGTATATATTTTTGTGTATAATTCTGCGGCTGTGTTTGTGATGCTTTCTTAATGTTTATATCGCTGATTGCCGTCTGTACGACATCGCTGGCCTTGCCGGACCACTGTTTGAGGACGTCTTTTTTGCTCATGCCGTTTGTAATCTGTATGATGGAGGTGATGACCTCGGACAGGTATTGGATATTTTCTTCGCTGATATATGCACAACGTCCGGGAAGAAAACTGTTCCAGCTGTTTATTGCGCGCTCATGAACGGTAATATGGAATATCTCATACTTTTCTGCGGCCATGTTATATACTTCAGTCAAAGGCAGATCGTGGTCTGTTTCATCATTATACACATTCTTTATTTGAAGGACTGACAGGCTCTCTCCTTTGTCTGCACCGCATATCTCATCACCGATAACGAAGATAAATCCCTTTTTGCCGCGTTTTTTGTAGCTGTCGATTTCTGTATGCTTTGCAGCAAAATACCAGACCAGTGAATCATAGCTGAAAGTGTTGCCGCCAAATCTTACTTTCAGTTCCAGCAACTGCTCTATTACGCGGATATCAGCCTCAAACTGTGTCACCTGCAGACCACTCTTATTTATGGGCTGTGTGATTGCGGCACACATGACGTGCGGATTGCTTACCAGGTTTTTGTCATATATTTCCAATATGGTTTTGTTCAGTGAATTCTTAGCAATTTCCGCTGCCAGAAATCCCATGGAACCTGTTACATCAAAGCCGAGAATAATGGGTGTCGAATTGGGAGAATCCTCACTGTCTCGCGATTCTCTTGCAGTTATAAAAAACGGGTCATATTTTTCCTGAAAATTGTTATCGCGAAAAATTTCAGCAGCACTTGATACGTTGCTGATTCCTTTGCTTTCCTTGAGTTTTGCCCAGTCGCTTGCTTTGTAACTTCCGTATCCCATAGTAAAAAATCTCCTTTTTCATCTTATTAAAATGATAATCCTTTTTTTTCAGCAGGAGGACATATTGATGCCACCGAACGGGCAATTCGCTCTGCTTTTGACTGGTCCAACTGCCGAAGCGATTGGTTAACAGAATTGCCTTCGGTGATAGAAATGATGGCGGTGATCAGTTCTGACAGGCAGTCAATATCCTTGATGTTGATAGGGGCACAACAACCCGGGAGCAGATTTTGCCAATGGTTGAAGATCTCCCGATCTGTAAAAATTCCTTTTTCGATATGGATATGAAAAACATGATATTTTTGTTGTGTCTGTCTGATAAGTTCTTCATTTGAAATGTCGAAAGCGGAATGCGAACGGAAATTCTTGTTGATTTCATCTGCATCCAACACGCTGTGACAACGATCGTCTCCGATTGTGAACAGATATGCTTTTTTCTTGTGTTTTTCAAAATAATCAAGTGTAGTATGATGCACAGCAAAATACCATAGCAAATTGTAAGATTCGCCGTCGTTACCGCCGCCACCACCTTCGGGATACAAATCCAACAACTGCTTGATGATGCGTATATCCGATTCAAACTGCGTGACCTGCAACGGATATTGATCGCTTTTGCAGTCTCCGATTGCAGCACAAAGAATCTGCGGAGCTGAAACCAGTTTGTTTGTCAACAGGTTGGTGATGGTTTTGTGCAGTGCATTCTTTGCCAGTTCTTTTGCAAGATATCCCATGGAAGCGGTAACATCAAAGCCGATGATGATCGGCGTTGCCTGAGATTCTTCATCCGGGTCACAGGACTGACGGCGAGAAATGTTAATGCTTTTGAAAATATTTTCGGCACTCTCGTTTCTGAAAATGGAAGTCGTATTTTGCTCTGTGTCAAACTGTCGGCTGCTGCGTAAATTCTGCCAATCAGCAGCGGTGTAACTCCCTCTGCCCATGTTTTAACCCTTCTTTCTGTAAATGTCCTCATCGTTGGTTTCCATGGCAAAGAATTTGCGCTCTCCGTAAGCACGGAGCATCATGTCATCCCAGAATGCAAAATCATCATAAGCAGTTGCACACGGCAAAGATTGCAGAAACTCGACAAAAGGTTTCGGAATATCCTGTGTTTTGCATACATGTGCTGTGTCTGCGTATCCGAGTGCATTTGCAGCAGTATTGCGCAATCCTGTCAGATTTTGCCGCAGTGAAAGTATCGTACGCTTATCGTAAGAATAAGAGTTTTGTTTGCCGCCGGTCCACCAGTTACCGTAAAGAGCTGCCTGATGTGTATACGGGTTGATGTAGATTGTATCTGTATTGATCTGCGGATGCACGATGGAGCTGAACTGCAGTACGCAGCATATGTTTTCAAGTCTGCTCACAATCCATGCAACGTGTCTGCCGTGCAGTGCACCGAACAGACGCAGCGGATATTCATCCTCATGTTTCGAGATGACGCAGATGTGCGAGCCGTCATCCAGGGTGAAGCCACCGCTGATTTTCGGAAAACATTCTTCCAGATGTCGCGTATCCGCAGACGGATAATCCAGCATGGAAATGTTTTTTCGCATCAATTCTGTTTTTGCAGCACCATCTGCTTTGAAATGGAATATGATATTGCGTCTTGCGACGTACACATCCGCATCTTTATCGGAATAGGTGTACATATATTTTACATTGACAGGCGTTCCGTCTGTGCAGGTGAACTCTTTTGTTCTTGCGTGTTCCCAGAGCTTTTCCGCCTTTTGTTTGCGTTCCTGTTCATTTTTTGGAGCTGCAAAAAACTCGTTCATCCGCTTGTAAAAATCGCGGTAATAGTCGGTGTCTTCATGATCCAACAGGATTCTGCTGCCGCAAAAGTTGCAGAGTGCTTCCGTTCCGGATACGCTCAGAACCATTGTGCCGTCACAGTTTTTGCATTTCAGTATTCTCATAGGAACCTCCCCTTATGTCATTGGCAGAATTGGTGTATATCTCTTTTTATTTTAGCACATTATTTCGTTATATGCAATCAACAATAAAAAGAAAACAGATACGTTTGTACCTGTTTTCTTGTTCTGGCATAAACTACGCTGATTGATACAATGCAACACTGCAGAACTAAGCGTTGCATAAAAAAAGGAAGACCGTAAAACTTAAAACTATCAGCTTTACAACAAAACATACTTTTGCAGTTTTTTGAATTTTTTTGTGAGTGTCATGTCTGTTTGTCTGGAAAATAATTCAAAACAACAAAAAAAAATTAAATTTATGGAATATGATCCTGATATATGATATAATGATTCTCATAATCTGTGGGCTCGGGATATTTTTTTTATTTCAATGTATTTTTAATGATATGCAGGCGGAGTACGATATAATTCACGATAAGAGTACTGCTCTGTAATAAGCGAGGTATATTAATTATGAATTTTCAGGCACTGCAAACACAAAAACTGATACAATTTGCAGAGAACGCAGGCGATGACAGAATCAAAGTCACAAATCAGATGCTTCTGAAAGACGGCAAAGCGTGGATCCCCGTTATGGGAGAAATGCATTACAGCCGTGTGCCTTGTGAGAGGTGGGAAGAAAATCTGCAGAAGATGAAGGAAGGCGGCATAGATGTTGTTGCTTCTTATGTCTTCTGGATTCATCACGAGGAACAAAAAGGAGAATTTGTGTTCAGCGGCAATCGCGATATAAGACACTTTATTGAGCTTTGTCATAAAACCGGGCTTGCATTCTGTCTTCGTATCGGTCCGTGGGCACACGGTGAGTGCAGAAACGGCGGCTTCCCCGACTGGCTGCAGAATGAATGCTCCGATATTCTGCGGTCAAGGAAGGAGCCTTACATATCTTATGTCAGGCGATATATAAACAAAATTGCAGAGCAGGTCAAAGGGTTGCCTCTTTTTGCAATACAGATCGAAAACGAATTGACGGAAGATCCCGATTATATTGAGCAGGTTCGTCAGTTTGTTACGGATGCGGGACTTCACGCACCTTTGTATACCGCAACCGGATGGGGAAGAGCAAAGCTGCCCGAAACGGTTTTGCCTATGTACGGCGCATATCCCGAGGCACCCTGGACAAATCATATAAAGGAGCTTGATCTGAACCCCAACTATTTCTTTTCTCTGATTCGTGAAGACAACTGCATCGGCTCGGATATCCTCGGAACGTCAACAAATAGAACAGACAGCCGTGACAATGTACCCTTTATGACCTGTGAAATGGGCGGAGGGAATCAGATCACCTACCATCGCAGACCTCTTATAAATTCCCGTGACATTGAAGCTCTCGTTATATGCAAGCTCGGAAGCGGTGTGAATCTCTTAGGATATTATATGTACTGCGGCGGACTGAATCCGATAGGACTGACGACCATGCAGGAAAGCAAGGCAAGCGGATACCCGAATGACTGTCCCGTTATATCATACGATTTTCAGGCACCCGTCGGCGATATGGGGCAATTACGCGAAAGCTATTTCCGTTTATCCTTCATTCACAGCTTTTTGCATTCATTCGGTGAAATGCTTGCTCCGATGACTGCAATCATGCCCGATCAGGCACCGTCCTCAAAGGCGGATACAAAAACACTGCGATGTGCTTTGAGAAGTGACGGCAACAGCGGTTTTCTGTTTGTAAATAACCATATCCGTCTGCATAAAATGCCTGCACATCCCGCACATGACTTTAATATAGTTTTTAATAATCGAACTGTGTCCTTCAGCCTTGATATTCCTGAAGACAGCTCATTCTTTATTCCTGTGAATGTCTCGGTCGGCGGTCTTGACATCCTTTATGCGACCGCACAGCCTGTGTCGTTTTCGGAAAACCGTCTGGAGCTGCTGCAGATTGCGGGATTAGATGCAGTTGTTTCTCTTGCAAACGGACAGACGTATCCGCTTGCACCGGGCTTGAATCGTATTCATGACACAGATGTCGTTCTTCTGCAAAACGAGTGTTATGAAAAATCTGAGCTTCACAAAGCATCCGTTTCGGCAGTACCGAAGTGTTGCGACCCGGATCTGTTATTGGGACATTTGCCGATTGAGGACAAAACCGATGAATACAAAGTATACTGGACCGATGAGGACAAATGGCTTGTTATAAAAGCAAAAGGAAATATTGCAGGCTTTTTTGTAAACCGTCAATTGGTGTCGGATTTTTATCTGAACGGCGACAGCTGGGTTATTGATCTTCGTAACATCAGTGAGAAAAACGGCATTATAAAAATCCAACCGCTTTCCGATACGGATGTAAAAGAAATATATACTGAGATTCCCCTTGAAACGGGAACGCATATTCCCGAGGTGTACACGTGTAAGAATGACCGCTTGTTTGTATAACAGCTGTCATCCCCCGTGCTGATACCTGTAAAAGCATAGTTGTCCCGGACACCGAAGTGCCCGGGACATTTTGTAAAAAAAACAGATGCAAATTGTACCTGTTCTCTTGTTCCGGCGAATTGCACCGAAAAAGGGATCAAGGAAATCGGAATTTACCCTTTTTTATATTCAAACAATCGATACAGCTTTTTGGAAAAACTTCCTGCATACAGTTTTGCGAAAATATACTTTTCAATACCGTTCAACTCATCTATGTATTTTTGCGGTGTCATTGTGTGTTCTTTGACATAAACAAAACCGCCGTGCTGAAATAACTCCGGATGATTTGTACCGTAAACTGCAGTCACACCGACATCATTTATCGGATTTTTGTATTTGGACAGTTTGGCAGCCAAAACAGTATAGCAGTCCATCAAAAACACAAGCTGTTCAAAATGTGCACACAGGTTTTCTGTTAATTCGTTTAACTCTTTGGAAGTCAGGTACATACTCACGCCTTCCATAACCACAATAGCACACTGCTTTTCGGAAACACTTGTCAGCCAGTTGCCATCCCTCACATCCGCTGCAATCATTTGATAGTTGGCAGATTCCGGATAATATCGTTTTCTTTCTTCAATAACTTCAGCAAAGTCCACATCATACCACTTTTGCTTTATAGGTCCTACTCTCAAAACCCTGCTGTCCATGCCGCATCCGATATGAATGACCACGGCATCCTGTACATTTGCTGCCTGCTTTTTTACCCATTCGTCAAACACGGCAGCACGAGCACCCATATAGCAGGCAAGCCATTTCGATTTGGATTTGCCTTTGAGTGCGAATCCCTCCGCTTCCCAGATTTCTTCCGCTTTTTTATCGTCAAGAATGATTCCCCTTTTGCTGACATACGCCTTTCCGTACAAAGGGATATATAATGTCTTGTTTACGCTGTTCATATTCTCACCTGCAAATCTTTTATCGAATTGATTATATCATATAAATGCAGTTTTTTCTATCCCAATTTCGTCTCGGTATTTCATTCAAGTCCTCTTTCTGACCTTTCACAACGAAAAACACCCATCTGTTGATGCGTGTTTTTCATTTTGAATTATAACGCAATTTTTGATACGGGTTGCATCGGGTTGCAAAGTTGCATTTTGGATTTAGAGTTGCATTTTCTATGCAACCTTTTTTTGTAGATGCAACCCATGTTATTTGAACTGATAATGTTTCTTTCCGAGCAATACGCAACCTGACACGCCAAACACCTTGTTTTCGGGGTGCTTTTTATAATCAATATACGGTGTTCCGCAATGAGGGCAATTAAAGGAATTATAATAACGGAAGCGCTTTCCTTCGGTTTCATAAGTCCAGGTGTCCTTGTCAATATCGTATGCCTGAATTTCGCAACAATCCAAACCGTCATCAGAATAGGCTATGTCGCTTTGCGCCATATAGAAAGCATATCCGTGGAAGCAGAAGGATTTACCGCAATCGGGGCAAACGCCGATCAAACGAATATTAGAGGGAGTGGTGTAACCCTGATATTTCAGCGCCTTCATAGGAAGATCCTGACCTCTGTTCATTTCGTAACGCTGCTTTCCTTCTTCACCGCCACAAGCAAGAAAATGTCCTTCAAAGCGGTAGCCGATATCATTCATTGTCATCTTGCGTTCCTCGGGCGTATCGGAAACAAAACCGTCGATTTGCGCAACAGGAACTGCAGGGTTTCCGTGAATACCAAGTCGAACAGAAATCAAAAAGTATTTTCCGGTAAAATCCTCATCATCCTCTGTTTGTAATACGTATTCCCTTGTTTTTATCCCGTCCTCATAAAGATAAATGGTAGGCTCCTTTTCTCTCAACGAAATAGCGCCGCAAAATTCATATGCAGAGCGTTGGCCTTGGCTTTTTAAATATGCCATAAAAGCAGCGGAGTCAACATGAATGGTGTTTCCGTCTTTAATAGTGACCGGTTCACGCGGGGGAGTGGGTTTTGCGAGCTTTAGCTGGTTGGGGGTGCCGAAACTGCGGCGAATAAGGGTTTCTATATAGGCTGTTGCAATTTTTTTATTCTCTAATGGTAAAAGCAACTTCATAATTTGAGTTTGGTTGTAGAAAATTACACTTACGAAACTTTTTAAGAATTTGCTTTGGCCGAAAATTTTTGCACAGCCGCGTTCTCTTTCCCATTCCGAGGAATTCTCGCCCGTTTTTCTGCCCTTTAAATAGCTTTTGGTGATGTCGGTATAGGTATCAAAGTCTCCAACTGATATATTAATGGGTTCTTTTTCAAGGTCTTGTGCGAATAAGTAGTCAACTGAATCACGAATATAGTCCCACCCGTAGCCACCCGTAAGGCGGAAGGTGTATAAAAATTGCTTACCGTTTTGAACAACCGAAACATCAGTGATAAAAGATGTATCATCCAGCATTTCATCAGGAAGTTTTATGTTGTATGTGGGTGTCCCTTTAGTGAAGAATCCGGTTCGAAGAAATATAGAGCCCATAAGGAAAACCATTCCGAAGCCATAACCTATTATGGCGGGGATAAAAAGTGGCTCGATTTCTAAAATGCCGGATGCGAAAATCAGGATCATACATACTATGGCCAAAACAGAACCAATTTTGCAAAGGGTGTTAAAGAAAACCGAGTGTGACAGCTTGTTCTGAACGGATGACGCAAGGGAGGCAATAGAGAAGTTGTTGTGACCAGATATCAAGAGTCCGAGTCCGCTGGCGCCAAGTACGCCGATAACCACAAAACCTCCTACATCAATAGTGTTCTTAATAAGACCGACAATAACAAATAAAAGGGCAAAGGCTAAAAGAATAGATCCACCGATAGTCTTTCCCTTATCAAGAGTGAATGATGCTTCGGGGTATAACTTTAAAAATTCCTTTTTAGCTTGGACCGTTTTTCCCTCAATTATTTTGGGGTTAACGGGGGAAATATAATTGTTTAATAGTGTTCGAAGCTCGAATTCTTCGATCATGATATAGGCTTTTTTTCCGTTTTTAAAACGAATAGTGTGCTCTCCAAGATGACCGCCTATATTGTATATCCAAGCGAACTGATCGTAGGCTACTACTGAGCCGGTTCTTTTGCAGAAAAAAGCCTTTTTGCCACAATATATTTTAGCTTGCGTAAATGTGGGGGTGGTCAAATCAATATCATCTAAATAGTGCTCATGGCCGCTTTCTTTTAAGATTTTAAAAGTGTGTCCAAACCAAAAAAACTTAACAAAATATGTTATAAAAAAGGTGATCGACAACCAAAAACTCAATAATGCAAGCGGACCAGCGAGGTCGGGTGAGCGCGAAAAAGAAAAAATGAATACAAAGAACAAAAAAAGCGAAAAGATTGCTATGGACAAAAAAATACGACCCAAAATCTTTTGCTTTTGAGCATATTTTTGCATAAAAAGCTCCTCATTTATAATATATTTGCAACTTATTATATCACAATTAATAAAGCATTGCAATGAATTTCAATGAATCTAATCTCCATCACGGTGAAACTTTTCCTCCCACAATGAAACTAATCTTTTGCATTGAAGCTGTACACAGTCGTTAGTCATATTTTAATTTATGACATTTCTCCCGGTGCTTACACCCGGTACAACTCTCGTTGCGTGATACACTTTTGTGTATTGCGTAGCCGTTTGCTCTTTAGACGGTGCTTGTTATTGATAGGTTAGTGTCTGCCCGTCGGGCAGATATATCGATCCTTTTTAGTAACTTTGGTCAGCTAAAAGTATTAACATGAATTGTGTTGCTTCTGATTTTTCGATATAGTGCAGCGCAATTAGGGCATAAGCAGACGTTCATAGGATCCGGCTCAGTTTCCGGATTATTAAAAAGCTGAACTGCTTCCATGTCAGCAGCATGTTTCTTCAATGCATCCAAATTCTTCACTTTGGCTGTTGGAAATGGCAAAGTCAGTTCATAGGCATCAGAAATCACTGTGGAAATACGACGGTGAATCGAATGTCGAGTAGTTTGTGCTGTTGTAAAAAAAAGGGATAGATTTAATCGTTTCTCTGTGGTATTATGAAGAAAAAAGGAGGTGTGCGGTATGAAATCAGGTTCTGCTAAAAATATCAGAAATATCATAATAATATCGGTGCTGTTGGTCTGTGCCTTTGTTTTTCGTGCGGTTGCCTTTCAAACCGATGATTATTTTATCGCGACACTTCTTCTGACTTTAAGAAATGTTGTGCATATTATTATGATAATCGTATGGTCTGTATCAATTTATATGCGTGTTGTCAGCAAGCAGATCCGCAATATGCTGATGACCGTTGGTGCATTGATGATTGCATGG
>JAFSEF010000061.1 GCA_017435865.1 Clostridia bacterium | reverse complement strand
GCTTCATATTCTTCTTTTGTTACATTTTTTCCATCCACGGTATATTCAGAAAGTTCCGCATCATTACCGTTTGTACATGATATACTAATTGTTTTTACCAATGCTGTTCCGTCAAAGAAATATGCATCATATCCGGAACCTTCCCATCCTTCCCATGATTGAATCATACATTTTGCTGATGCATCATATCGCATCTCTCTTGGACTGAATCCTTTAAAAGCTTCCGTTAATTTTACTACTTTACCCTGTGTTGCATCATATGTGTAAACATAAGAAAGAAGAAATAACAACAATTCCGGAATTCCGTCGCCGCTGATATCCGCACAAGCAACTGCACTAATCGTTTCCGTGTTCTTCTGCAGAAATGTATAATAGGCATCCAGAGCGGCGTTGTACTGCTGCGTAAAAGGATCCGAAACGGTTTTTTCTGCTGTCAGGTACACCGTGACACTCTTCTGAGATGCACCAGTGACGTCAAAGACAACCTCATTTTGTTTATATCCCTCACGGCTAACCCTGACCTTGATGTCCCTTGCGGGCACTTCAACCTCGTCAGTTCCGTTTTTACCTGTTTTTCCCCATCCGGCTGCAAAAACAAGATCCTCATTCGGATAAACGATTATATCTGCATCTGCAACAGCTTTTTTAGATTCTGCATCCAATACTTTAATCGTAATTGTCTTTCTTTGGTTCTCGGAAAGAAATTCCGTCAGGAGCCAGCCGTATTTGCCGTTGTATTTGCAATAGGTGTAGTCGTCCTGTTTGACGTCGGTTTTTTCGACTGCGGTACCTTCTGCCAACGTGGTTATCAATGCTGCATTGTTACGGGGTTCCTTACGCATATTCAACCCCTCATGATCGGGTGTGTCGGCACTGACATAATATGTACCGATGATTTTTGCATTGTCGGTCACGCTGTAACGGGTTGTGGTGATATTCTGCGTGTTTCTTGTTGTCTCTTGGCTGACTTCCACATACACAATCGACGTGGGTACCTGCTGCGTTGTTGCAGGTTGTGTTGTTGCGGGTACGGTCGTTGCCGGCTGTGTTGTTGCAGGTACGGTCGTTGCCGGTACAACGGTTGCTTCATTGATCTTGTTCTTGCGTTCAAGCAATCTTACATCATTCGGCAGAACAAGCAATGCTTCGTCGATTTTTGCAATCGCTGCATTTTTATCTCCGTTTGCTGCAAGGTAGCCTGCCTCTTCGAGAATGACAACGCGGTATGCATTTTCACTTGCGGTCAGGGCGGTCTGTACGGCAGGCGTTATTTCACCCTGTTCGGTGATCACTTTCTGATACAGTTCAATCGCCTTGACATAATCTCCGCTCATATACAGGTTCTGTGCCTGCTGCATCATATCATTGATGTTTTTATCTGCTTCAAAAACGGTACGCAGACCGTCAAGTCTGTCAACAAGATTGACCCTGTTCATTTTTTCGATAACGTCAACCTCATCGATGGCTGCAGTATAGGTGATTCTGCCCTGGGCATACTCCTCTTCCAGTACGTCCAGTCGTTCGGAAAGCTTGTCTTTCAGACGATCCGTACTGCGTTTACTGTCTTCATAATATTTGACATAAATGGCATAAGCACGGTCATATTCGCCGTCACGCAGGTTTTCGACCACATCACCGGGTACTGCAAGACGGATATAACCGAACAGACCGCACACAATACCGCACACAAAAATCACACACAGAACCGCTGCGGTGATGAATTTCTTTTCGGATCCGCGGTTGCTGTTTTTCTTTGCAGCACCGGACTTGCTGTTTTTTCCGCCGACCACGGTCACTTCTTCATTGACTTCGGTCACATCAGTGGCTTCTGCAACTTCGGTAACATCCGTCTGCGTGGTATCGGAAAGCAGGGTTTTTCGATCCTTTTTGCGGACATACAGAATGTCTTCAAGATCTTCTTTCATCTGTGAAGCGGACGCATAGCGTTTTTCGGGATCAAAAGCACAGGCTTTCCGCAGCACGGCAGCCAGTTCGTCGCTTGCATCGCAGGGATCCGGCAACGGTTTACCGCTCATGCGTGCTGCAACGGCTTCTTTCTTTTCTGTATAAGACACACCTGCTGCATAAGGATCCAAAAACGGAATACGGTTGTTATTGAGAAGCTGATACATCACAATACCGAGGGAATAGACATCCACATTGGAACCATACGCACCGGATGCGGACACTTCGGGTGCCATGTAAGATCTTGTTCCCTTGCTGGAAAGACCGTCCTTGCTGCCTTCGAGTTTTCTTGCAATGCCGAAGTCACCGAGTTTGAAAGTGCCCATTTCGGTCATCAGGATATTGGCAGGCTTGATATCACGGTGCACGATATCCTTGGCTTCACACACCTGCAAAGCAGAACAAATGTCAATGCCGAGCTGCAGGACTTCCTTTTCGGTAAAGCTGTGCTTGTGCATGTATGCCGTAAAGCTGTTGAGCAATTCCATACGGATGAGAATGGTCCATCCGAAACCGCTTTCGTTTTCGACACATTTGAAGTCTTCAACCGAAACGATGTTGTTGTTTCCTTTTACGGAAGCAAGCATTCTGATCTCATCCATGCAGGAATCGACAATTTCTTTGAGATATTCCCTGACTGTCTGCGTATCGGTACCTGTTGTTTCGGCTGCGGTAGCTTCGTCCTCATCGTCAAACGGTACATTGATGACCTTGATAGCAGAATACACTTCCACATCGTGTTCGGTTTTGCAGCATTTATAAACCGCACCGAAGCTGCCTTCGCCCAGTTTTTCAACCACTTTCCATTCAGGCCAGTATTTCATTTCTGTTCCCATTTCCAATCTCCTCTTATGCAATAATTACATTTATGTATACACACAATGATTGCTACTGTTACACCATGAAGGAATATTATTCATCTTTTTTTATTCTGACGACAATCACCGTTGCATCGTCATTGCAATGTCGCTCTTCGGCAAGTCTGAGCAGCTCTTTTGCAACGGCACGGGGGCTTGTGTCTGCCATGAAAACCGCATGCAGATCTTCCTGCTGCAAAACGGAAGTGATACCGTCGGAACAAAGAAGATAACAATCGCCAAAACGCAACGGCAACACAGCAGTATGGGGGCTGATGAGAAACTCATACGGCGGCACACCGAGGTACTGCGACAATGCCGATGACTTGCGACCGAACGAAGGTTCCACATGATCAACGGATACTTTGATTGTGTCGGCACCGCAAAAACGGAAAATGCTGCAATCCCCAACATTTGCAATCAGCACATTGTCCTGTGTGCAGGCAAGCAATACAGCGGCAGCACCCATCTGGCACTTGTTTTCTTCCGCAACGGCAAAAACACGTTCGCTCATTTTCAGGCAGATGTCCGAAAGCCGCTGCACGGATACTACGGCACCGTTGGTGCAGACATCTTCCGCAAAGGTTCTGAGTGCAACATAAGCAGCCGTTTCTCCGTCGGACAAGCCGCCCATACCGTCAAAAACGCCGAACACGGACCGAAGTCCGGCCGCAACGGAACCTTCATGCACTGTACAGCCTCGGTTCATCTGCGGCAGATTCTTGCCGGCACACAAAAAATTATCCTGACTGTGTTGCCGCCTGTAGGATTTTGTACAACCGAATGCATATTCTGCCGTTACCCCAAAACAATCACCCTCTGCATTTATTAATTAATATATAAATATACTTTATCATATTAAAACTCAAATGTCCACATAAAAACAACAAATTCCGACTCTTTTTTCGGTTCTTCCCGAAAGAAAAAAATCGGGACTGTCTGAGACAGCCCCGTAATCTATTTTAATGCAATGGTTCCGTTAAAAAACTTATTCCTGTTCGGGTTCGAGAATGCCGTAACCGCCGTCATTACGACGATAAACAACCGAGATGATGCCCGATTCGGAATTGCGGAACATATAGAACTGATGTCCGAGCAGATTCATCTGCAGAATGGCTTCGTCCACACTTTCAGGCTTGAGAGCCACGGTTTTGGTACGCACAACTTCAAAATTGACTTCTTCTTCCACGGCTTCAACGGGAGCGAAATCATCGATCGAGCCGCTGTGCATTTTCTTTTCGACGCGGGTCTTGTTTTTGCGGATCTGACGAACAAGAAGGTCCACACATTCGTCCAGAGCATCGTTCATGTTTTCGGCTCTTTGCTGTGCACGGAACATAAGACCGCCTGCACTTGTTACCGTAACTTCAACAGTCTGGGAGGTTTTTTCCACCGTTGCTGTTACTTTGGCAGTTGCGTCCTCCCCGAAGAAGCGTTCAATTTTGGCAAGCTTCTTTTCTGCTCTCTCCTTGAAAGCGTCACGAGGTGTGCATTTTCTTCCGACGATTGTGATGTTCATTGTTACATCCCCTTTTCTATATATTAACAGACGGAATCTCAGAGGACATTCCGTTGTCTGTTTCCGCTTTCAGTATACCACAATGCAAAGAGAATGTAAATAGTTTTATTGAATTTTTACAGTTCAGATTATTTTAAGCTAAAAAATATGTCGAATATGCACAATTCACAATACCACTTCCACATGACGTGTCACATGGCAGCCGATGTTGACCGCACAAGGAAGTCCTGCGATGTGGGTGGGATAGGTTTCGATGTTGACACCGAGTGCCGTCACGTCTCCGCCGAAGCCCTGACAACCGATATCCAGTGCATTGATGCGATTGAGAAGATCCTGTTCCATATCGGCATAAAACGGATCGGTATTGCGTACGGAAAGGTCACGGCAGAGAGCTTTTTTGGACAGCACGGCTGCATATTCAAAGTCACCGCCGAGACCGACCCCGACCACAACAGGCGGACAGGGATTGGCACCCGCAGTGCGTACGACATCCGTTACAAACTCCATGATTTCTTCCGCGGTGGCGGTCGGATTGAACATTTTCATTTTGCTCATGTTTTCACTGCCGAAGCCTTTGGGGGCAACCGTCATGCAAAGAGCATCCCCCGGCACCAGCCGCAGGTGAATGACGGCAGGTGTGTTGTCATTTGTATTCACACGCTGCAGCGGATCTTTGACAATGCTTTTACGCAGAAAGCCTTCGGTATATCCCTGACGGACACCTTCGTTGACGGCT
>JAFSEF010000003.1 GCA_017435865.1 Clostridia bacterium | reverse complement strand
GCTGATATAATTCTTCCGAATAAACATCAACATAGGTTGAGGTCAATCGACTGCCGACCCGTTTGCGGATATACAGATATTTTCCGCTTTGGTTTTCCTTGATTTCCGGTGTGCCGTCATAAGGCAACAGTTGCAGACGGGCAAGCAAATCTGCTCTTTGCTGCAAAAGTTCTTGGATTTGCGGATAATTGTTCATGTAAAAACTCCTTTAGGGAACTTATCATGGTCATATTATATTGAATTATTCCCTAAAAGTCAATATTTTGGGGAACTTTTTTTATTTGATTGCAATCAAATTATTCCCTAAAATGTAGTTTTTATACAGAAAAACAATCCCCCTCAAAAAAAGAGGGGGAAGATGTTGTCAGAAGCTTTTTGCCCAGTTGACAAGCGAATTGTGCCAGATGTTGTCAGCAATATCTTTGTACATCCGTTCGGTGACGGGGCCGTTTTTCTTCATCTTTTCAAAAATGACCTGCTGCAGCTGTTCGACAGTCATTTCTTCGTATGTTTTATCGGTCGGAACCGAGTCGCAGAAATCGGGTGTGGGGTTGTTTGCATCCGCTTTCGGTTTTGCTGCGGGTGCTGCCTGCACGGGCGGTGTCGGTGTCGTCGGCTGCGGTTTTGCTTCCTGTTGAACCTGCGGTTGTTCAGATACAGGCTGTTTTTCTGCGGCAGACGGTGTTTTGACTTCCTGCGGTTGCGGCTTCGTTTCGGGTCGGACGGCAGGTGTGATGGGTTGCATCGGTTTTTCGGCAGGGAGCTGTGCATCGGCACTCACAAATATTTCACCGCTGTTTGCAGGGACGGTTATATGCAGATTGCCGTTTTCTGCACACACCTGTGTTCCGTGCAGCAATCCCGTGAAGGTACCGTCAGCATTACGCAGTGTAAAGGAAGATGCGTTGTCATCGTTGTTCACGCACACAAAAACGGTGTGTCCGTCGAGTGTACGTGCGAAAGCATACTGACGGTTGGTCAGCAACACTTCCTTGTAGTCGCCGTAAGAAAGGGCAGGCAGATGTCTGCGTATTTTTCCGAGACGCGAAATGATCGAAGCAAAGGACGCTGCGGTCGGGTTTTGCTGCAGTTCTTCAAGTGAAAGACACGGACGAAGGGAGTCATCCGAGTGTTTTTCTTTTCTGCCCTCAATGCCGAATTCAGAACCGTAATACAGACTCGGCACACCGGGCAGGGTATACAGCAGGATGTGGGTGGGCAGGAAGTGTGCTTTGTTGTTGAGTTTTGTGTAAATGCGTTCCACATCGTGGTTGTCGGTGAAGTTATAAAGCTGCATGGGACTGCCGTTTGCGGTCATGTCGTTGAGCCGCTTGACGGTGTGGGCAATTTCAAAATAGTTATGGTCGTTGTGCCCCGAATACAGTGCTTTGTGCAGGTGGTAATTGGTGACGGAATGCAGGGTGTTGCTGTTGACCCAGCGGTTGTAGTCACCGTGAATGACTTCACCCATCAGCCAGAAATCGGGTTTTACTTCGTCTGCAGTGCGACGCAGTGCCTGCATAAAGTCAAAGTCAAGCACATCCGCCGCATCCAGACGGATGCCATCGATGTCAAATTCCTGCACCCAGAAACGGATCACGTCACAGATGTAATCGCGTACGGCAGGATTGCGTTGGTTGAGTTTTGCAAGCAGGTTGTAGCCGCCCCAGTTGGCATACGAAAAACCGTCGTTGTACTCGTTGTTGCCCCAAAAGTTTACGTTGCAGTACCAGTCCTTGCAGGCGGAGTTTTCACGGTTCTGCTTGATGTCTTTGAAAGCAAAGAAATCGCGGCCGGTGTGGTTGAAAACACCGTCAAGGATGACACGAAGCCCTTGTTTGTGGCTTTCGCTCACAAAATTCCTGAGATCCTCGTTGTCACCGAGTCTGCTGTCCACCTTTTTGTAGTCCGTGGTTTCATAGCCGTGACCGACCGATTCAAACAACGGACCGATGTAAATGGCCGTGCAGCCGATGTCTTTGATGTGAGAGATCCACGGCAAAAGGGTATTGAGTCTGTGCTCAACTTCGCCGTAAGGGTTCTGCTTGGGGGCACCTGTCAGGCCGAGGGGATATATATGATAAAATATTGCTTCATTGTACCATGTGCGGGGAAGTGCCATATGCTGCTCCTTGTGTTGCGTTTTCTTTTATTATATGTTAAAAATCCACAAAATGCAATCATTAATTTCACCCTTTACCGTGTTACTATGTGGAAAATAAACAAAAAAGCAGGGATTGCAGGCTGCAGGAGAAATTGCGGTTTGTCGGCAAGCACGGCTGCTTCATCGTAAGCAGGGGCTTCGCGTTCTTCAAATGTGATCGCACCCGTCGGGCAGGCAGGAAGACAATCGCCCGGACCGTCGCAATCGTTTTCGCGGGTCAGCTTTGCTTTTCCGTTGACCATTTCAATGGCACCTTCATGGCTGTTTTTATTTATTTTTTCTAAAGATATTGCATAAATAAAACCTGTGATATATAATAAACTGTATTTTTATCCGAACAGGAGGACAATCCATGAAAGAAAAAAACTACGGCAAACTTGTAAAAGTGTTGCAGATTGCAGCAGGGGTTCTGATGCTTGCAATGGTCGTGTTGTGCATCGTTCTGATTCAGAAATACGACATCAAGGTGCAGAACATCCCCGAACTGAGCAAAATGATCACGGGCGGTACGGCTGCCATTGCAATCGGTATCATTCTGTTTTCGGTGATCAAGTCGTTTGCACTTGTGTTTCCGCCTGCGGTGGTGTTTGCCATCTGCGGTTATATGATGCCCAACTATTTTGTGGCATTGATCATCAACATTGTCAGTGTTTTTCTGAGTCTTGCCATTCCGTTTTTCCTCGGCAAGTTCACGGGTGCAGGCATGGTCGATACCCTCAAAGGCAAGTTCAAAGCCGTCAGAAAGATTGACGATTTTGCAGGTGCCAACGAAATGCAGACCGCTTTTGTTGTAAAGCTTTCGGGTTTGCTGCCGGGGGACCTTTCGAGCCTTTTGTTCGGAGCGATGAACATTTCTTTCAAGAACTTCTTTGTCGGTGCAAACCTCGGTATGCTGCCGCTGGTTATTGTGTATACCGGCTTCGGTACGGCACTGAAAAGCATCGGCGAAAAACCGTGGCTGGCTGCTGTTCCGGTGGTTGCAATCGTCGTGTTTGTAATCATTTCGAGCATTCTTACCAAGCGTATGATCGCTAAAAATAAAGCTGCAAAAGAGGAAACCGACAATGGCTGATGCAAACAGACAATGGTATGAGCTGGACAATGCCGCAACCATTTATCCTTATTCTTCAAACCGTCAGTGGATCTGCGGCTACCGTATCGGTTTTGTGCTGACCGAAGAAGTCGATCCTGATGTACTCAGACAGGCAGTGCGAGACATTATGCCGCGTTTTCCTGCCTATTTTGTGCAGCTGCGGTTCGGTTATTTCTGGCCGTATCTCGAAAAAGCAGGCGAGCCGCCCGTTGTGGAACAAGAGCACCTGCATCCGTGTCTGCCGACACCGAGATGGTATACCGACACGCCTGCCGTGAAAATCATTTATTACAAACGCAGACTCTGCATTGAAGCATTCCACGGCATTGCAGACGGCGGTGCCACCATTGCCGTACTCAAAGCCCTGACAGCACAGTATCTGCGACTCAAGGGGGTTGATATTCCCGACAGTGAACATATTATCGACATCACCGAAACGCCGCCTGTTGAAGAAACACAGGATTGGTTCAAAAAGGTGTATGACAAGAGCAAAAAGGGAATGAAACGGCAGGAAAATGCAAGCTATCAGCATCCCGTCAGACCTGTCAAAAACTACAATCGTCTGTTTCAGGGACTTGTACCTGTTGAGGACATCAAGGCATATTGCAAGGCACGCAATGTGACCATTACGGAATTTCTGACGGCTGTGTTCATTTATTCTTTGCACCAATGTGCACCTGCCGACAACAAGAAGCCGATCAAGGTTTCCGTCCCCGTGTCCCTGCGGCCGTATTTCAACAGCAACTCCATGCGTAATTTCTCTTTGTTCACGAACATCGGTTTTTATCTTTCGAAAGAGAAAGAGTGCACGATCGATGATATTCTTCGTTCCATGGAGGGGAAACTGCAGGAGGGAACAACCAAGGATGTGCTCGAAAGGAACATCACCATGAACGTTTCTACCGCAAAGAATCCGATCGTGCGTGTGCTTCCCAACGGAGTCAAACGTCCCGTTCTGAAACTCGGCTACATCAACGGACAGCAGAAGTTTGCCTGTACGCTGTCCAACCTCGGTGTGTGCAAAATGCCGCCCGAAATGAAAGAGCATGTTGACCGCATGGAAGTGTTCCTCGGCGGACCGCGTAATGCTGTCGGTTGTGCCATCAACAGCATTGATGACAAACTGAACATCTGCTTCAATGTTGCATCAAAACAGACAGATCTTGTGCGTACATTTTACAGAACACTCACGTCACTCGGTATGCGTGTGCACGTGGAAAGCAGCGATTGGGAGGGTGAAGTTGTATGAGATGCAGAGAATGTAATGTCGATGTGCCCGAAAACTATACCGCCTGTCCGCTGTGCGGTGCAAAAACACATGCGGATGCACCGACGATACAGGGCATCCGTTATTCCGAATGTCCGCGTGTTGAAACCGAAAAATACAAAAGAAATCCGTTTTTCATTTTTCTTGCCGTCTGGGCAGTGGCAGCGGCACTTGCCTTTGTGCTGCTGAAAACGGGTGTGATGACCGCAATGACTGCAGCGGGTCTGTTTTGTGCAGTACCGCTGCTGTGGACACTTGTCGGCAGACCCTTGCTTGTCAGGCAGCTTTATGTCGGTAATTATGTTGTTATGAACATCTGGTCGGCAGTGCTCGGCTGTTTTTTGTTCGGCCGACTCACGGATTCTGCGGCAGACGGTTTTGCCGTCGGTGTGCCCGCGTGCTGCATTGTCATTCTTGTTGCTTTGTTTGTGACGGTACTTTGTGTACCCAAACACGCAAAAAGAGCAGCTGCGTATGCGGTGCTCTTTGGTGTCGGCAGTCCGGTTGCTTTGGCTGCGGTGGCAATCCGTTTTCATCTGTTCGCTCCGATGTGGATTGCGAGTGCCGTACTGAGTGCCGGCTTGCTTGTGTACCTGCTTGTCAGATACAAACAGGCAACAAAAGAGGAACTGGCAGCAAAATTCTCCGTACAATAAGCAGAAAGCGAACGCATTGTGTTGTTTTTTGATGTGCGACGTAGCTTACCGTGTGTTCTTCGGCTTGCGTTTCCACACGGCAGTACCATGTACGGCGAATAGAGCAAAATGCAAAAGGAAGTCCTGCTGACTTATGATAAAAGCAGGTTTACATTGCTTGAATAATGAAAAAGAGAAGCAGACAAAACGATCTGCCTCTCTTTTTTTACTTGTAAGAAATAAGATATTCAACGATTATCAAACATTGACTGTGTTCGGAATAAAAGGCATTGATACACCGATGATTGCCAAAACGATCCGGCAAGGTATTGAACTCGTCTTCGCTGATATTGTAAATTAAATTATACTCAAAGGCTGAGGAATCTGCGAACGGGGATGTTATTCCGATCAATTCATTTGGTATGTAACGCAGCCATTTGTCGTTTCCGGCAAGCATTTTTTCAAGTTCCTTTGCTTCGTCATCGTCAAAATAAACGGTGCTGTAATAATAAATATATCCTCTTGAAACAGACTGCTCGCCTTTGGTCCAATCTTGTGTGACGATTTGCTCGTGTTGCGGAATATCCATATCGATGTATTGTTCAAGTACAAGAATGGGTTCATCCGAGTAATCCTGCAAGGGGGCAGTGATAAACGCGAAAGATCCGTAAATACACAGCAAGACCGTCATGATGCATCCGACCACAATGTTCTTTTTGTATTTGTAATACTTTTTTTTCTTTAGAATCAGCCCCAGAATGATGGATGCAAGGGGAATGGGAATCATGGTGTAAAACAGCCATGCATTCTGAAAGACTTTGTGGTTCTGATCCGAAACAAAGGATATAATCTGCAAGGCACAGACGATGGAAAGCAGAGAAGCGACGAACAAAACGATCGACAGCACGGAAAGAACATCGGTTTTGCTGTGTTTTCCACTTTTGCGGAAAAGTTACGTGTCAGATAGTCAAAAAAGCTGTTTTCGGGCAGATCCTTTTTCGGAATGTCAAACAGAATATTGCCGTAGTGGATGGTGTAATAATGCTCGGTGTCTTCTATTTTTTCGATGTCCGAAAAATAGATTTTATAAAAGGAAGTCGCTTCACCGTTGCGGCTGATCTGCACGGTGAAATGATCGTAAAATGTTTCGTAGCAATAGGTTCTTTCCTTTGTTTTTGCAAGGGCAGCTTTCAGTGCTTTTGAATTTGTAACAAATGCGCGGATGTTTATAACGGTATATATGATAAGAAAGAGGAAGGACGGACCTGCAACTTGTATGTTTTCTTGATTCGTAGCCGAAACGATCGTAATGACGGCGAGAATCATAAAAACAATAACAAAATTGCGGATTGCTTTTGTCAGCCACATCTTATAGCGTATCTCGTTGTCCTCATCCGTGAATGTGAAACGGTAGGTTTCCACAGGCTGCGGTTTTTCATTTGCTTCGGGTTCGGGTGCGCAGCCGAGAAGTGTATCTACGGAAATGCCGAAAACCTCTTTTAAGCGGACAAAGTTGTCAATCGTCGGCAGGGTCTGATCGTTTTCCCAAAGGCTTACCGTCTGACGGCTTAAATTCAGCTTCTGTCCGAGGTCTTCCTGTGAAAGCCCCAATCGTTTTCTGTGGTATTGAATGGTTTCACCGATGGTCAACTGAATCTCCTCCTTCATTTTTTATATGAACATATTATAGTAGGCAATGGTAAAAGCCACGCAAAGCAGGATCGTCAAAACGGCAAAACAACCTGCTGCGATATTTTTTTTGTACTTGTAAATCTTTTTTCTTTTGAGCACGATGCCGTACACGACGGATGCAAGCGGAAACAGTGCGATCACGGCAAAGATCCAATGGTTTGCAAAGGAAAGATCAGGCGAGCGAGTATATATTGCGACGGCTTCAAGTCCTGCGACGGCAGCAATAAGGGAAGCAAAAAACAAAATCCATGCACCGATCGACCATACATTTGCTTTGTGGCGGTACTGCATTTTTTCGGGATATTTTGCAGCAAGCTCACAAAGGGGCAGAACGGATTTTGTTGCAATAAAATAATTGGTGCCGATCTGCAGATGGATGTAGTTGTCGGAAAAAGTGATATCGGAAATTTTTTCAAGCGGTGAGCGTACCGTCATATGAAGATACTGATTTTTGTATACATTGACAAGTAGTGTATCGTCTGCATAAAAGATGAAATCATACTCGGTTGTCAGATATTTCGGCAGACTGTCTTTGTATTGTTTTATTTGCGCGACACGGCGGAATATATATATAAATGAGAGCGAACCGACCAGTGAAAATGCAAAAAGATTTATTTTGCCGTAACCTAAAATGTCGGATGTAAAAAGCAGGCTTTCGACGAATAAAAATAAGTAAAGAAGCGGATCTTTGATATAATCGATAACAAATTGTCTGAACAGGTAGTCAATATCCGCCTGTGTATATTGAAAACGGTAAGTGCCGACAACGGGTACTTCCGGTTCGCTTTGGGGTGTTCCTTCGAAACCGAGCAGTACATCCACGGAAATGCCGAAAATTTCTTTCAGACGGATGAAGTTATCCACGGTCGGCTGGGTCTGATCGTTTTCCCAGAGGCTGACCGTCTGACGGCTCAGATTCAGCTTCTGCCCGAGGTCTTCCTGTGAAAGTCCCAAGCGTTTTCTGTGGTATTGAATGGTTTCACCGATGGTCATAAACAACTCTCCTTTACATGATTCTGTTTGTAAAAACGGCTGTCAGCCATTGGGCAAATTGCATGGTTTTGTTCTGTGACGGGCCGTCAATGAACAACACACAAGTATCATAATAAAAGAGTGCATGGGTGCTGGTAAATGTATTGCCGCTGATGTACCACCCTTCCTGCAATGTTTGTCCTTGTTTGGTTATGCCGCGCATTCTGCCCATGTTTTGCAGGTATGTATCAAGGTCTGTCTGTGTGTAAAATTCACAGGCATAAACGTCAAATTTTTTATTTTCCCACTCTATTTGTTTTGCAAAGGAACCGACAGGTATAAGCCCTTGCAGATTTTTGTCCGTGAGGTCTTTGACGGCGAAAGCCGACATGGGTTCCATTGCGGTTATATCGTCAAACATATTAACTTTTGCGGTGTGCACGGAATAAGAGGAGATCATCATACTTGAAAATAATAAAGCCACAAGAAGCAGTACTGCAATTAAAATCGGCCACGCCGATTGCTTTTTTTTCTGTGCGTTCATTTTTTCCCTCCGCTTGGGTTTGTTGCAGTTTTATTATAACACCTGACCTGCAAAACGGCAAGCACGGATTGCTTGATTGATGTCAAGTGATACTTGCGTTAGACAAAATACCTTATAGTTGTGCAATATTCTGCAAGATTGCTTCGTTTTTAATTTTTAATAAAAGAAATTACTCTTGCTTTTTTTTACCAATATGATACAATAAATATATTACGAATCAGCAGGAGGAATTTTATGAAAGTCAATGAAATGCTGCACAAGTTGTTCGGTACCACTCCGGGCAAAGGTGTGCAACCCAAAGAAGCCATTGCTTACAGCGTGACCGGTATCGGGCAGAACTTTATCTGTACCATTGTCGGTTCGTACCTGACCATTTTTATGACCGACGCTTTGTTGTTCGGTGCTGCCGGTGTTAAGGTCGGTGTCCTCGAAGGTGCGATCGCTGTTGCTGTTCTGATGCTCGCAACCCGTGTTTTTGATGCATTCAATGATCCCATTATGGGAAGTATCGTTGATAAGACCCGAACCAAATGGGGCAAGTGCCGCCCGTACCTGAAATGGATGGCAATTCCGATTGCAATCTGCACCATTCTTTGCTTCCTGCCTGTGTACGAAGCAAAAGCGATGTGGACATTCGGCGTGCTTTCTGTTGTTTACATCATCTGGTCCGTTGTTTATACGGTCGCAGACGTTCCTTACTGGGGACTTTCCACCTGCCTTTCCAATGACACCACCGTCCGCGGCAACATCCTGACCGTTGCCCGTATGGCTTGTACGGTCGGTGCAGGTATCGTTACAATCGGCGTGCCGATCATCACCGATGCCATGACCGCAAAGTACAAATATACCGATTCTGCCGAACATATCAATATGATCATGAGTGACTACGGTGTGGATGCCGAAGCTGCCCTCAATTATGTCGGCACGGTTATGAAGTCCATGGTCGATGCCAACGCAAACACCCTGAAATGGATCTATTTTGTTTGTGCGGTTGTGTTTGTTGTGGTTGCAATGCCGATGTTCTTCTACGGTTTCAAGAACACGCAGGAACGCTTCACCGCAGAAGGCGAAGCTCCTTCCTTCGGTCACAACCTCAAGCTCCTGTTCAAGAACAAGGAACTGCTTCTCATCGTTCTTTCCGGTGTTCTCGGCGGTGCAAGAATGGTTTATTCTTACACAGGCGGTCTGTATTTTGCAAAATACATTCTGCAGAACGAAGGTCTGTACGGCATCATCACCCTGCTTGTCGTTCCCGGCGGTCTGGTGGCCTCGTTGCTCGTTCCTCTCCTTACCAAGAAATTTACCAAAAAGTATACCTATATTTTCGTTCACCTCTTCGGCGGTGTTGTTATGGCGGTTATGTATTTTGTCGGCTATGACAAACCCTGGAAGCTCATTGTCTGTGCCATCGGACTTGTGCTGCTCGGTATTCCGCAGGGTGTCAACAATATCATGACCTATGCTATGATCGGTGATACGGTTGACTACCTCGAATGGAAAACGGGTGAACGCGGCGAAGGCATCTGCTTTGCAATGCAGACCCTCATCAACAAGATCGGTATGGCCGTCGGTGCTTTCATCGGTGTTATGGCGGTTGCCATTGCAGGCATCGATACCGAAACGGGTGCCATTGCAGCGGGCGGTGCGGACAGACTGTGGAACTGTCTGATCCTTTCGGGTGTTATCAGTATGTTTGCCTGTGCAGTGCCCATGTTCTTCTACACCCTGACCGAAAAGCGTCAGCGTGAAATGGTTGCCGAAATCGAAGCAAGAAAAGCAACCAAATAAGAGCAGCATAATAATGACAGGTGTGCAACACTTTTTACGGTTGCACACCTGTTTTGTATTTATTTATTTATTTATTGATAGGCTCCTCTTGCCCAGAGAATCCATTTTGAACGGTCAAGCGGATCCACTCCGCGTCGGGGGGAGATGTGCTCCGGTCCGTCTCTGCATTCGCGGTAGCCGTAAAACTGTTGGCTTAAAACCGCTTTGCCTGAGGATAAAACCGCAAGCTTTGTCGGCAGGTCCATGCTTGTTGCAACTGGTACGATCGCTTCTGTGTGCATGGTGTTCAGATGCATCACGGGGCTGTCGCACTCACCGCCTGTTTTTACGATTTCACCCAGAATCTTGCCCGAAAGCTCGGCAGGTGCGGTGATGCGGATTTTTAACAGCGGTTCGAGGATGGTTGAGCCTGTGTTCTGCAATGTGTTCATAAAGGCCATCGGGGTAGCCACGAAAAAGTCAAGCGGATGGGTGTGAATCAGATGATGCTCACCGCCGATGAGGGTACATTTAAAGTCGGTCACTTCCCAACCGTACAGACCCTGCGGAATGCAGGTGTTCAAGAACGACGTGTGGATGTGTGCCTGATAACGATACTGGCATTGGTCAAACGGCAGCTTGCCGTGGTAAGACACACCGTAACCTCTCGGCATGGGTTCAAAATGAAAATCCACACAAGCCCAACAGGGTTTCGGCATGGTGTATCTTGCACCGCCCGTACCTGCTGCAGAGGGTGTTTCTTTGTAAATGACGGTCGGTGGAGAAAAGGCGGCTTGCATGTTATAACGCTCTTTTAAAAGATTGTCAAGCACTTCGAGCTGAATTTTGCCCGTGGTGTTGATGGTGATTTCCGTCAACCCGTTTTCCCACTTGGTGTCGAGGTAAGGTTCTTCGTCCGACAGCTCCCTGAGTGCGGCCGCAAGAGACGGTATTTTTTGTGCATCACCGTCGGCAGGTGTGACACGCACACGCAAAAACGGATGCACAAGTGCGGAGTCGGAAAGCGAACCGAGCGAGCCGACAAACATCCCTGTTTTTGCACTTGTAAGACCGCTGACGGCGGCAATGTCACCGCAACGGATACGTCCGCTGTCGGTTCGTTTTGCCCCCGAAAAGGTTTTGATCTGCGAAATTTTTTCTTTTGCAGGCGGCATTTCTTCGGTTGCAACGGCATCTGCATCGGTGTGTGCGGATGCAAAGGCAGGGGAGAGCAGGGTGACCTCTTTGCGGTTTTCGAGTTCACCGCCGAACAGACGGATGTGGGCAATTTTGCCCATGGTCTTGTCGTGCTCGATCTTATAAATAATACCGCATAAATCGTCCGTTTTTCTGCGGTCTGCGGACGGCATAAAACGGGTCAGCACGTCGGCTGTTTCTTTGACCCCGATGCCGAGCTTTGCACTGCCGCACAAAACGGGAACGAGCCTGCAGGCGGCAATTTCCCGCTTTGCAAGGACTTCTGCCCGATTCGCCGACAACAAGGTGTCGCACAAAAAGGCTTCTTCGGCTTCTTCGCAGAGGTCGGCCAGCACCTCGGTAGCCGTTTTTGCAAAATCCGCATCTGACAAAGCGACTGCCGACACCTGCGGTGTGCCCTCGTTTGCGATTGTCGACAACGGTAAAAAAGACTGTTCGCAGACGTCCTTGAGTTCATGTAAAACGGCTTGCATATCACTGCCCGTGCGATCGGTTTTGTTGATAAAAACGGCAAAGGGAATATTGGCTTTCTGCAGCGAATGCAAAATGTTTTCCGTGTGGGCACGCACTCCGTCGCAAGCCGAAACCACAACCACTGCGTAGTCCAATGCCAGCAATGCACGCTCCACCTCACCTGCAAAGTCGATGTGGCCGGGGGTGTCGATGATGTTGATTTTTACATTGTTCCATTCGCAGGCAGCCGATGCCGCACGCACGGAAATGCCCCTCTGTTTTTCAACGGAAAGGCTGTCGGTTGCGGTTGTGCCCTCGTCCACACTGCCGACACAGCGCAGTGCCCCTGTCAGAAACAAAAGCTGCTCGGTGAGGGTGGTTTTGCCTGCGTCAACGTGGGCGAGAATGCCGATGTTGTGAATGGTGTTCGCCATACGATTACCTCAAAGGTGGATTTTGAATTATTATATCGCAAATAAGAAAAAGTTGCAATATAAAATGCAAATTGGAGTTTATCGGGCTGACATCTAAGTAAATTATCCTCTCAAACACTTGTCGCCCCTGAAAGGGCAATGTCGTCAACTTAAGGAATTTCTTTATTTCAGTTTTTTGTGCAAACTCGCAGTTTGATGAAACTTTCCTGAACTCGCAAGCTGACCTCTCAAACACTTGTCGCCCCTGAAAGGGGAGATGCCCCGAACAGGGGCAGAGGGGTTCACAAAAACAAATGCAATGCCTGAAAAAATGAGTGAATTTTCACAAACCCCTCTGTCGCTGCGCGACATCTCCCCTTTCAGGGGCGACAAGGGCTATAGAAGTGCAATTTGCTAATAACCGTAACTTTACGGCACTTTGCATCCTATCGTTTTCCATTTCCTTAAGTTGACGACATTGCCTGAAAGGGGAGATGTCACGAAGTGACAGAGGGGTTCACCAAATCTGCACAAAATCGGTCAATAAACTGACACAAATTATGGTTTGTCGGTGCAGTTGCCCTCCCCACCCCTTGTTACCTCTAAAAAGGCAATAACCGGATCAAAAAATCCCCTCTCCTGTTTGGATGGATTTTGTAATGCAAACTGAACCTCGCAGGCTTTATCTGTCTGCGAGGTTCAATGAAAGTGAATATGTGACGAAAAAAAATAAAGGCTAATCCACTGACTGCCTACCTGACAATCAGTTCAGATATATTTATTGATAGAAGTTTTTGTGGCCTTGACTACATCCTTGATTATAAGAATCTGTTGCGTGGAGCAATCTTCAAGCTCTGCAACAATTTCATCTATAATCGTATTTCTGTTGGTTTTATTTGTGTCAAAAATCAACACATCGGCACTGACTTCAAGTGCTTCTGCTATACATACGAGCACCTGCAGACTCAGCTTTGTGTTGCCGGTTTCAATGTGACTCATGTGGGTCGTTGAAATGCCGACTTTTTCTGCCAATTCTTCCTGTGACAGGTTCTGCGCTTTTCTTTTTTTTCTTATTCTTTGCCCTATTTCGAAATAATTCATAAAAAAATCTGCCCTTTTACATAAAAACTACTTGAATTATAAGCGCAATTATGATATTGTTAAATAAACCATATAGGCTAATTATTGCCCATATAGTTAACAATATTTCAGAAGGGTGAAATAGTATGAAAAAGAGAAGAAATTTATGTGCGGTTTTGCTCATGGTGCTTGCTTTGATTTTCATGTTCACAGTGACAGCAGGGGCAGAAGAAATTACCGAAGGCGAACAGACCGAACCTGTAGTGGTTGACAGCGGTGAATGCGGTGCTGAAGGGGGCAATGTTCTCTGGACACTTTACAGCAATGGCGTGCTTGAGATCACAGGCACAGGTGCAATGGATGATTTTGGCAGCGGACATCGCGCTCCGTGGTTTGAATACAGAATCGGTACAAATCCTTCTGTTGTAATTACTTCAATTGTAATTAACAGCGGTGTGACAAGAATAGGCAACTGGGCTTTTGATCAATTGAATTTGCAAAATGCAACAATCCCCGGAACGGTAGAAACAATCGGCAATCATGCTTTTTCCTTCTGCGGGGAACTTACTTCGCTGACTCTCCCTGTCGGCGTGATCGAGCTTGAAGAATATGCATTTGATAATTGTAAGAGCCTTGCTTATGTATCCTTACCTGATGGTCTTGAAATTATTGGCGGTAATGCTTTCTCAACAACGGACTTGACAGGAATTATAATTCCTTCTACAGTCAAGGAAATCGGTTCATTCGCTTTCTATAATACTGAACTTGCAAGCTTGAACATTCCTGCAAGCGTTACAACAATTGGTGAAGCTGCATTTATGCATAATGAGGCACTTACTTATGTTGAAATTCCCGCAACAGTAACAAATATTGGGACCCGTCTTTTTGAATATTGTACCAATCTTGTAAGTGTCAAGTTGCCGGATAATATGGAAGAAATTCCTGAAAGAATGTTCTGGTATTGCTATGATCTGACAGATATAACAATCCCTGATTCCGTAATAAAAATTGGTGATACTGCATTCTGGTATGCCACAAGTTTATCAGAAATCAATATCCCTTCCAAAGTGAAGGAAATCGGTCAATCCGCTTTCGGAAATACTGCACTGAAAACAATTTCACTTCCTGCGAGTCTTGAAACCATCGATAGACTTGCTTTCAACATTGACACATTGTCCAGCATTGATGTTGACAGTGCAAGCCCGAATTTCAAGAGTGTTGACGGCGTACTTTACAGCAAGGATATGACTGAATTGGTCTGCTATCCCGCAGCTAAAGAGGACGAAACATACACCATTCCGAACGGTGTTACATCTATAAGAGACTTTTATACCACAGATAAATTAACAAGTCTCACAATTCCCCGTACAGTAACCAAAATGCAGGATTGTGATTTTATCAGCCACACTCTTACAGATATTTATTTTAAAGGTACAAGTGAGGAATTTTATCAAATTATAGGACTCGGATCTGTCATTCAAAGAAAAAATCTTCATTTCCATGAATCGCACACCATGAGTGAATGGACAATTGATTCTGCTGCAAGCTGCCAAAACGAAGGCGAAAAGAGCCGTTACTGCACGGATGACTGCGGTTATTCTGAAACAGAAGTAATTCCTGTTGCAGAACATACAATGGGTGCATGGTACACAGCAGTAAATCCTGCCTGTGCAGAAGACGGTTTGCAGATTCGTGAGTGTACATACAATTGCGGCACATCGGAAGAAAAGGTTATTCCTGCGACAGGTCATAAAGACAGTGATCCATACAACGGATATTGTGATACTTGCGACGAAGAAACAGATGCTATGAAGAATTGCTCCTGCAATTGCCATAAAGACGGCATTATGGGAATTATTTGGAAGATAATAAGCTTTTTCTATAAAATATTCAAAACGAACCCCCAGTGTACTTGTGGCGCGTCCCATTATTGATCTGTATTTTGATAATCAACTGTAAGTAATGAATTAACAGCAGGTTTGCCGTCAGGTAAGCCTGCTGTTTTTATGTCGAATAAAGTAAAAAATTATTCTACATCCCCCCACCCCCAATGTCGTCAACTTAAGACAAATTATGGTTTAGCGGAGAGATTGACGGTTTCTTTCGTAGGGAACGCATAGCATGCGTTCCGATGTAAAGTTGTGATGAGAATGCACTGCAAATAACAGAAAACCGCATCAGACCGTCGATTTGCATGGAACGGATACTATCCGTTCCCTACGAGTTGCATATAAAAATTGTGTTTTATCGAACAGATTGACGATTTATTTTGTAGGGGTCGGCGCCCTCGACGACCCGTAGCAAATGGTCGATTTGCAGGGATTCTTTACTCTCATACGGGATGCCGAGGCGTCATCCCCTACAGATTAACAGCAACCCCAAATCTGTGCAAAACCTTAAGTTGACGACATTGCCCTTTCAGGGGCGACAAGTATTTGAGAGGAAAATTTACTTTGATATCAGCCCGATAAACCGTAATTTAACTAAAAAAACAGCGGTACTTTTTTGCACCGCCGTAAATGGGTTCTGTCTTACAGATTGTAATACTTTTCGAATTCCACCGGATGCGGAATCTTGGAAATTTCTGCACATTCCGCACGTTTGGTCTTGATGAAGTTCTTGATGAGCTCTTCGGGGAAGACGCCGCCTTCGGTGAGGTATGCATAGTCGGCTTCGAGTGCATCGAGTGCGGCAGGCAGGGAAGTGGGAAGACCCTGCAGCTTTGCCTTTTCTTCTTCGGGCAGGTGGAAGAGGTTGAAGTCGTACGGACCCCAGCCGTTTTCGTGCGGATCGATCTTGTTTTTGACACCGTCAAGACCTGCCATCAGAATGGCTGCATAGCAGAAATAGGGGTTGCAGGTTGCATCGGGGTTACGCAGTTCAAAACGACGCTTGTCGGGGCTCTTTGCATAAGCGGGAATGCGGATGACCGCACTTCTGTTGGAGGTGGCATAACCGACCGTAACAGGTGCTTCAAAGCCGGGCACAAGACGCTTGAATGAGTTGGTACTGGGGTTGGTGATGGCACAAAGCGAGCCGATGTGCTTGAGCAGACCGCCCATGAAGTAGTGTGCTGTTTCGCTCAGGTGGGAATAGCCGTTGTCGTCGGAGAAAACGGGTTCGCCGTCCTTGAACAGAAGCATGTGCACGTGCATACCGCTGCCTGCTTCACCGTAGATGGGCTTGGGCATGAAGGTTGCACTCTTGCCGTATTTGAGAGCGGTGTTGTGGATGATGTATTTTATCATCATCGTGGCATCTGCCATGTGCACCACTTCACCGAGCTGCGGTTCGATTTCGTACTGACCCGATGCTGCGACTTCGGGATGATGATAGTTGATGTCGATGCCGGCTTCCTTCATCAGAAGGCACATTTCACTGCGGCATTCATAAGAAGTGTCAAAGGGCTTTGCAATGTGATAGTTCTTCTGCTTGGGAACGATAACACCCTTGCCGTCGGTTGCACTGTTCCAGTAGGACTGTGATGCATCCACCGTAGCACCGATGTAATCGCCGCTGACGTTCCATGTCACATCGTCAAACAGATAAAACTCGAATTCGGGCAGAATCTTCATTTCGTCTGCAATGCCGCTTTGTTTCATATATTCAACCGCTGCACGGATGATGTTACGCGGATACTGTGCAAGGGGTCTGTTTTCGGGGGTGTCGATGATCATGGCGTTGCCTGTCATGGTGAGGGTCGGGATTTCGCAGAACGGGTCCACCATGGCCGTATCGGGATCGGGAATAAAGACCATGTCACTCTTTTCGACCACGGCATAACCGTAGTTGGAAGCATCAAAACCGATGCCGCTTTTCATGGTGTCTTCCGAAAAGTTCTGTGCGGGAATGGTGACGTGACGGTACTGACCGTTGATGTCCACCATTTTGAAGTCTACCATTTTAATGTCCTTCTCTTTGATCAGAGCCAGAACGTCCTGAACACTTTTTGCCATTGTTTTGCATCTCCTGTCTGTAGATTTTTTTTGACGGTTCTTTCTGATTTTAACATACTAAAGTGCTTTTTGCAATGCTTTTTAAAAAAATACTTGTAGTGACATAAAAAATACTATATAATATAATTATAAATTTGCCGAAAGGGGTAATAATATGGGACTTATCAGAGCAGGCATCGGTGCAGTGGGCAGTGTCCTTGCCGATCAATGGAAAGAGTTTTTTACCTGTGATTCCATCAGTTCCGATGTGCTTTTTGTAAAGGGACAGAAAAATGTGTCAGGTCGTTCGTCCAACACCAAGGGCAGCGACAATGTCATTACCAACGGTTCGGGTATTGTGGTTGCTGACGGACAGTGCATGATCATTGTCGATCAGGGTAAAATCGTGGAGTTCTGTGCCGAACCCGGTCAGTTCACATACAATTCTTCGACCGAACCGAGCTTGTTTACGGGTAAGCTCAGCGAGAGCATCAAAGAAACATTCAAACTCGTCGGCAAGCGTTTTACTTACGGTGGAGATACGGCCAGAGATCAGCGTGTTTATTATTTCAACACCAAAGAAATTACGGGCAATATGTTCGGAACACCGTCTCCCATTCCGTTCCGTGTCATCATTGATGCCAAAAGAGACATCGACTACGATATCACCATTCGTTGCAACGGTATGTTCAGTTTCAAGATCATTGATCCGCTGCTGCTTTACACCGGTGTCATGGGCAATGTAAGGGATGAATATACCAAAGACGAACTGCTTGTGCACCTGAAGTCCGACTTCATCAATTCCCTGCAGCCTGCGTTTGCAAGACTCAGTGCAATGGGTGTACGCTACAGTGATATTCCTGCACACACCATGGATCTGTGCGACGAAATGAACAGTATTCTGTCTGCAAAATGGCAGAAGGGCAGAGGTCTTACCCTTGTGGATGTCACTTTCAATGCTCTCAATGCACCCAAGGAAGACGAAGACGAGATTCAGAGAATCAAAAAGTCCATCATCATGTCCGATCCTATGCTTGCAGGCGGTTATCAGACAACCGGTATGACCGATGCCGCTATGAACGCCGCCAACAATCCCAACGGTGCGGTCAACGCATTCATGGGGATGGGTATGGCAGGCAACATGATGGGCAATACCGCCCAGCTGTTCCAGCAGGGTATGCAGCAACAGCAGTATATGGCACAGCAACAGCCTGCAGCACCTGCAGCAGATGGCTGGAAATGCAGTTGCGGTGCAACGGCAACGGGTAATTTCTGCCCGAACTGCGGCAGCAAGAAACCTGCACCCGTACAGGGTTGGCAATGCAGCTGCGGTGCAACGGCAACAGGCAATTTCTGCCCGGAATGCGGCAGCAAAAAGCCCGAACCCGTACAGGGATGGACCTGTGCCTGCGGCACTGTGAACCAGGGCAAATTCTGCATGAACTGCGGCACAAAGAAACCCGAAGCAGCACCTCTTTATAAGTGCGACAAGTGCGGTTGGACTCCCGAAGATCCGCACAATCCGCCCAAGTTCTGCCCGCAGTGCGGTGATATTTTCAACGACAGCGACATAGGCTGAAAACAGTAAAATTCTGATAAGGAGTTGCGTAATATGGATGTATTACAACAAAAGAAATGTCCGTGTTGCGGCGGCAGTATCAACTTTGACACTGCTTCACAAAAACTGAAATGTCCTTATTGCGATACGGAATTTGATATTGAAGCCATGCAGCAGGAGGAAGCGGAAACCGCGACCGCAGCCCCCGATACAATTGTGTGGGAATCCGAAAATCAGCAATGGTCACAGGAAGAAAAGGACGGCATTTTTGTGTATTCCTGTCATTCCTGCGGCGGTGAAATCATTGCCGAGGACACCACGGGTGCAACCAAATGTCCTTATTGTGACAGTCCCGTGGTTGTGAAAGGACAGTTTGAGGGTGACCTGCGTCCGGATCTGCTGATTCCGTTTCAGTTTGACAAAAAGGCAGCCAAGGAAGCACTCAAAAAACACATTGCTTCCAAAAAGTTTGTGCCGTCTGTATTCAAGGATGAAAATCATCTGGATGAAATACAGGGTGTTTACATACCGCACTGGCTGTTTTCGGGTCATGCTTCTGCCAATGCAGATTTTAAAACCACAAAAACAAGAATGTGGAGCGATTCCAAATTCAATTATACCGAAACGTCCCATTTTGCCGTACATCGCAGCGGAACGCTTGCGTTTGCGGATATTCCCGTGGACGGTTCGCAGAAAACAGATGATGCACTCATGGAATCCATCGAACCTTTTGATGTTTCCAAGTCCGTGCAATTCAGAACCGATTATCTCAGCGGTTTTCTTGCCGAGCGTTACGATGTGTCATCCGAACAGAGTTGTGAACGTGCCAACGAACGTGTGAAGCAGAGCATTACGGATGCACTTTCACGGACGGTGGTCGGTTATGATTCGGTTGTGCCGACAGCGACGAATATGCACATTGCCGACGGCAGCTGCCGCTATGCACTGTACCCCGTATGGATTCTCAATACGTCATGGAACGGGCAGAAGTACACCTTTGCCATGAACGGACAGACCGGTAAATTCGTCGGTGATCTGCCCGTGGATAAAAAAGCCGTATGGAAACGGATCGGCATTCTCACCCCCATTCTCGGTGCGGTTGCCTATGCTGCCATGTGGCTGTGGCAGTTCTTATAAGGGAGGAAACGGATATGAAAAAGAATGTTTGTACCCTGTTGCTCCTTTTGTGTATGCTTGTCGGTTGCAGCTTTACGGTGTTTGCCGACGGCAACGCTGATTATGTTGTTGACAATGCCGATTTGCTGACGGATGCACAGGAAGCGGCTCTCGAAGAACAGCTTTTTGCCTTGTCCGAAAGCAGCAATGCGGATATCGTGATTCTGACCGTCACTTCCCTTGACGGAAAAACGTCATTGGAATATGCAGACGATTATTTTGACTACAACGGTTACGGCCGCGGCGAAAACAAAACGGGTATGCTGCTTTTGTATCTGCCCGGTGTGGTCGGAGAACGTGACATTGCCCTTTCTACGGCAGGGGATCTGATCAAATGTGTGAGCGATGCCGATTCCGATTTTATGATCGACACCCTGATTCCCGACCTCATGGCAGAAGACTATGAGGCAGCTTTCCTCAGCTTTGTCGATTTTGCCGTCGGGGAAACTGCAGAGATCGGCAAAATGCCGACCTTGCCGCTGATTTATATTCCGGGTTGTTTGTTGTTCGGTTTCGTGGTTGCGTTTATCATTCTCAAAATGCAGACCGCATCCCTGAAATCCGTCCGTAAAGAAAACTCCGCACGGTACTATGTGGACGAAAACAGCCTGAACCTGACATCCCGACACGATCGCTTTTTGTATCGCAATGTGTCCAAACGTGCAAAACAGACGCAGTCCTCTTCAGGCGGCACGTCTGTGCGTACAGGCTCGTCGGGTGCATCGCACGGCGGCACTTCCAGAAAATTTTAACTGAAAAAACAGCATCATAAAAACGTTGATTTCTGACCGTTTGCGGCCGGAATCAACGTTTTTTTGCGGTTTGTCGGGCTGATATCAAAGTAAATTTTCCTCTCAATACTTGTCGCCCCTGAAAGGGGAGATGTCACGAAGTGACAGAGGGGTTAATCAAATCTGCACAAAAGTGGTCAATAATGTCTGTTCTTTTCGTAAACCCCTCTGCCCTTTGGGCATCTTTTTCTCCGAAAACGGGAACCCCTTTGTCAGCTTCGCTGACATTTCCCCTAACAGGGGAATTACCTTTCAGGGGCGACAAGGGATGGTGGAGGTCGGTGAAGTGCGTAACCGCCAATCAGGGGGACGGAACCATGATTGACTGTTAATGTTATATCGTAGTTGAAGTGGTAAACTAAAATTGGACACAGAGGGGGTATTTTTTGGACAGATGGTGTATAATGAAAGAACAAGATAAAAGACACCACTGGACATGAATACCATCATAGAGAACAGGAGGTTTACCATGAAG
>JAFSEF010000060.1 GCA_017435865.1 Clostridia bacterium | reverse complement strand
GGCAGAGCCCATTGTCGCCCGTCGCAACGGGCGAAATCCTTTTCCTTACAAAAGCGCAGGAAAGTTGTTAAGAAAACCCTCGCCGGGGGTTTTCTTAAGTGCGAAGCACTATTTCAATCTCCCCGACAAACCGCAATTTATTGTATCAGTGTTTCCTGTTTTCGTTAAGCACAAAAAAAAGGAGCCGTTGCGGCTCCCTTTTCATCTTCTTTATTTTATGCTCTGGACCACTTGACACCCTGCGGTGTATCTTCGAGGACAATGCCCATTTCCTTGAGCTGATCACGAATACGGTCTGCTTCTGCCCAGTTTTTGCTCTTTCTGGCTTCGGTTCTGGCGGCAATGAGTGCTTCGACTTCGTCGTCGAGGGATTCGGTCTTGCGATTATAAACAAGGCCGAGTACATTTGCAAGCTCATCAAAAAGCTTTGTTGCTTCTTCAACAGCTGCCTTGACGGGGGCATCGGTCAGAACGGACTTGTTGATGAAACGGACAAAATCAAAGAGTGCGGCAATGGCATCGGCAGTATTCAGGTCATCGTCCATGGCATCGCAGAATGCTTTCTTTGCTTCTGCACAGCCGTCAACAGCAATCTTGAGTGCTTCTTCGTTTGCTTCTTCGGAAGCGTTTTTGAGTGCAAAATCAAGAGCTTCACGGCAGTTGTAAAGACGGGAAAGAGAAGCTTTGCACTGCTCAAGAGAATCGTAGCTGTAGTTGATGGGGCTTCTGTACTGGCAGGAAATCATCAGATAGCGGATGGGTTCATAACCGAACTGCTGCGAAACATCGCGCACGGTGAAGAAGTTACCCTTGGATTTGCTCATCTTTTCGTTGTCGACGGTGATGAAGCCGTTGTGCATCCAGTAACGTGCAAAGGGAACACCGTTGCAGCATTCGCTCTGTGCGATTTCGTTTTCGTGATGCGGGAACACAAGGTCCTGACCGCCGCAGTGGATGTCGATGGTTTCGCCGAGGTAGCGACGGGACATGGCCGAGCATTCAATGTGCCAGCCGGGTCTGCCTTTACCCCAGGGAGATTCCCACCAGGGTTCGCCGGGCTTGGAGGACTTCCACAGTGCGAAGTCAACTGCTTCTTTTTTGACTTCACCGACATTGATTCTTGCACCTGCAAGCAGGTCTTCCATCGGCTGATGGCTGAGCTTGCCGTATTCGTCGAATTTCAGGGTGCTGAAATAAACGTCACCCTGTGCTTCATAGGCATAACCCTTTTCGATAAGGGTGGAAATGATGGAAATAATTTCGTCAATGTTTTCGGTTGCTTTGGGATGTACGGTTGCGGGACGTACATTGAGTCCGCCTGCATCCACTTTGTATTCTTCGATGTATTTACGGGAAACGGTGAGATAATCCGATCCTTCGTCATTTGCACGGTTGATGATCTTGTCGTCGATATCTGTGAAGTTCTGAACGAAATTGACCTTGTAGCCTCTGTATTCAAGGTAACGGCGCAGCACGTCAAACACGCAGATGGGTCTTGCGTTGCCGATGTGGATGTAGTTATAAACAGTCGGACCACAGGCATAAATGCCGACTTCGCCGTCTTTGAGCGGAACGAGTTCTTCCTTTTGTCTTGTGAGTGTGTTATATACTTTCATGCTTATTCTCCTTTTTTAAGCTGATTTTCCAGTTCTTCAATGCGACGGTGCAGTTTGTCGATTTCCTGTTGAATGGGGTCAGGAATGTGAATCTGATCGAGGTCATCAAGCACACGTTTGCCGTCGCGTTTGACAACCCTTGCAGGTGTGCCGACCGCCGTACAGTTCGGCGGAATTTCATTGAGCACCACGCTGCCTGCCGCGATGTTTGTATTGTCACCGATTTTAAACGGTCCGAGCACCTTGGCGCCGGCACCGATGAGCACGTTGTTGCCGACGGTGGGATGACGTTTACCGACATCTTTACCCGTACCGCCGAGGGTCACACCCTGATAAATGGTTACATTGTCGCCGATTTCGGCAGTTTCACCGATCACAACACCCGTGCCGTGGTCGATAAAGAATCGTTTGCCGATTTTGGCACCCGGATGGATTTCTATGTTCGTTCTTCTCGCGGATGCCTGCGAAATACATCGTGCAATAAAATGCATATTATGGTTATAAAACCAATGTGCTTTCCGATGCGATCGCACCGCACGAAGTCCCGGATACAAAAACAGGATTTCAAGCGTCGATGTGGCAGCCGGGTCGCGCTCACGGACACTTGCAATATCCTCCCGTAATCGGTCGAACATGATACCCCTCCTTCGGTACATAGATTATTATATTATACAATATTGTACATTAAATTTCAATATGGAGTGATGTCTGTTTGAAAAAATTTTCAACCTTACAAAAAACACATCTTGCAGGTTTCCTTTTCACAAGCATTGCCGGTGTGCTGCTGCATTTTCTGTATGACTGGTCAGGACAAAACAAAATAGTCGCCGCTTTTTCCGCCACCAATGAAAGCACCTGGGAACACCTGAAACTGCTGTGGGTACCGCTTGTGCTGTTCTCGGTCTTTGAGTTTTTTATCCGCGGCAAAAAGCAAAAAAATTTCCTGTGTGTCAGGTACCTCGCCGCCCTGACCGGTATGACAATCATCACGGTTGTGTTCTATACCTACACAGGCATCCTCGGAAAAAGCTTTGACGTTGTCAACATCCTTCTGTTTTTCTCAGCCGCTGCTGCAACATGGTTTTTCTCTTACAAATATATGCAGACCGACCGTTTTTCGTCCCCGTTCACCATTCCTGTCTGCCGTGTCCTCGCTGCCCTGACCGCCGTGTGCTTTGTCGTCTGGACCTATTCCCCACCATCCTTCGGCATATTCATCTCCCCTGTATAATTCTGATATCTTCTGCAAAAATACCTTTGTCTTCAATTATAAACTGCTTTTTATGATGCATTTTCTCTGATACTTATATATATGAAAAAGGAGCTGTTTAAAGGCGGTCTCACATAGGGATTTATACGCTCCAAAACGGATATTTTTCCGAAATACTGCTTTAAAAAACCATGGCAGGCGTCAGCCTTGCCATGGTTTTTTGCATTGTCTTTCGAAAAAATCTCTCCTTTTGGAGTGCGT
>JAFSEF010000059.1 GCA_017435865.1 Clostridia bacterium | reverse complement strand
TACATTGATGAAGGTTTCATCATACCAATGCACAAGGTCCTTGGAGCGCCACATCAGGAAGCCGTTACAGTTGTACTCCCATACCCAATCGTTCGCATCCATATCGGTACCGATAAGGTAGTAATAGTTATCCTGTTCGTTATACCAGATGTAAGGGTCGCGGATAGCACCCGTACCCTTGGAGGGAATGATAACAGGGTCATTGTTGCGCAGTGCAGTATAATGCAGACCGTCTTCGGAAACAGCGAAATGGACGGTCTGACCCGCACTGGAGTTGCCTGTAAAATAGGCAAACAAATAGTGGTCTTTTGCACCTGCTTCTGCTGCTTCGGCATGGGTATGGTCATGACCGATGAGCACGGGCATGCCTGCAAAGCAGGAAAAGACCATGAGAATGCTCAGGAACATGGAAAGCGCTTTTTTGAAATGCGAGTTCTTCATAAGATTCTTTTCAACTCCTATCAAGATTTTTGCATCGGATCAGGTCCGAAGCAACGGGTTGCCCCGTGTGGTAGAAATGTACCGTTCTGCGTTTGCCGACCGGGGAAAAATGCTCGCTTTCCGACACAGCTGACCTCCCTGTGTTTGCTCGGAAATCTGCTCATTTTCTCCGTTTTCGGGCAACGCAAAACAAGCGGACTGAAAATCCCGCTAAATATACAGGATAAATATAACATGAATATAAATTATCGTCAATAGTTTTTTTATAAATAATCATTATTTTTTACCATATACAGCATAATTAGGCACAAATGAATACATTTGTTCATTAAGCGACAAAACACCCCTCGTTTGAAAAAACGAGGGGTGTTGCAATGATTATGCGGATTTACATCTGACGATGTGTTTACCAGTGTGCTTTGCCGCAAGCACAGTAGTGATAACTTTCAATACCGAAGAGCTTGCACAGGAACATGAGAATCTTCCAGAGGAACTGCAGGAGTTTGTTGGAAGAATGGCACCAGCAGGAATGTGCGGTGCTGTTGGAGCCTGTGTTATCGTCATCGCTGCTGCCGCCGCCTTCAAGACCTGAACCGGGTGCTGCAATAACAATAATGGTCAGATTTTCGGTCATGCAATCCACTGTGAAGCAGTTGTCTTCACCGATGGAAAGATCCTTGCCGTTTACGGTAACAATGACATCTTCGGGGTTGTATTTGCTGTTCAGAGCAAACTGGAACTTGAATTCCTGACCTGCCTTGACATTGACGTAAGCAGAGTCATAGAAGGTGTAACCGTTGATCACATAGTTACCGAAGGAGCTCTTGGTGAGCTGTACAGTGTATTCTGCATTTTCCTTGTAGACATAAACAACAACTGTTTCGGAGATTGCACCGTTGAGAGCAGAAACGGTAACGGTTGTTGTACCGTTCTTGATACCCTTTACAACACCGTCAGCATCAACGGTAGCAATGGAAGTGTTTGCAGAAGTCCATGTCAGTTCCACGTCGGAATCTTCGGGGAAGACAGTGTAAGCGATCTGTGTGCTTTCACCGACTGCAAGTTTTACGGACTCAGCATCGAGCTTGATAACAACTGCACCTTCGAAGTAGGTAGCATTGATAACAACATCTGCCTGTACGTTGATGTACTTGCCGTCCCAACCGGTGAACAGGAAGCCTTCCTTTTCGGGATCAGCGGGAGTTTCTGCTGCAGATCCGTACAATACGGTCTGTTCGGAAACTACTTTACCGTCGGCAACAAAGGTGACCTTGAAGGTCTTCATATAATCGGTGCTGCCTTCGGCAAGCGCACCGACAACAGCGTTCACTGCATCCTGTTCGCTTTCAATGCGGTCTGCTTCGACCTTGTTGGCTGCGAGCAGTTCTTCGATTTCAGCACGGACTTCGTCGGAAAGAGTTTCGTCTTCAAGTCTTGCTTCAAGATCGGAGATGAGCTTATCGTATTCGGTGTAGTCAGCTCTGTTGACGAGCTCACTGTAGTAGTGCTTTGCATCGTTCTGACAGACATAGGTTGCATATCCGTTGCCCCATGTGCCGTCTGCAGCCTTGGACGGGCGGATCAGATCAGCAAGCTTGTAATCGTGACCGAGCATATCTTCAACGACGTGTTCGCTTGTAAGAATTTCCTTACATACCGAGCAACGAACAACATTGTCATAAGAGCCGTCTTCTTCGCAGGTTGCGGCGACTACGTTTTCCTTAACAGCGTCTGCTGCGGTGTGGCCGAGTGCGTCAACAACTTCTTGTGCAACAAGGACCTTGTCACAAACAGAGCAGTGCTTGCCTTCGGTAAGACCGGTTTCGGTGCAGGTCGGAGCAACAGCATTGTCAATCACTTCAGTGTGGCCGAGAGAAGCAATCGCTTCGGTATAAACATGAGATGCATCATTCGAGCAAGTAAAGGTCTTTACACCTTCGGTTTCGCAACCGGGTTCGGTTGTGACAACACCGACATAAGCATGACCGAGCTTTGCAATGGTTTCGCCGCCTTCGGTCTTGCCGCAGCCGTTTGCACAGGTGTAGATTGCTTCTGCACCGTCAGCTTCACAGGTTGCATTAACCTTTGCGGTGGTTTCCTGCATATCGTGACCGATCGCAGAGCCTTCGTCAGTAATTGTTTCGGTTGCATCACAACGTTCGCATTTTGCGGTCTTGGTACCGTCTGCGGTGCAGGTTGCGTTCTTGTCAGATACATAAGTCTTGAAGTCATGGCCGAGGGCTTCGCCTGTGGTTTCACCGCAAACCGTACAGGTTGCAGGAGCATCACAGGTTGCATCACCGTAGTTATGTGCTACAAAGTTGCCGCACTGATCGCAGTTGCAATCGTTGTCCGTTGCAGCATCTGCACAAGCTTCTGTTTCAACATGCTTTGCATCATTTGCGCAGATTCTCTTGTGGTTGCCGTCTGCATCAAATGTCCATGCACCGTAATCATGGCCGGTGGCCTCGGTTTCTTCATAGGTTGTGTAATCACAACGAGAGCAGGTTTCGTATGCATCCCAACCGATTTCGGTACAGGTGGGAGCCTGTGCTTTGTGGTTGACGATTGCATGGTTATCGGGATTAATTGCAACGGTCAGGTCGGTCACTTCGCTTGCGCAAGCTTCATCGGAGAAGTTTTTGCCGCAATCCGGGCAGGACCAATATTCGATGGTACCGGTTGCAACGCAGGTTGCATCGATCTTTGCATGGTGAACCTTGTTCTTGTGATTGATGGCTTCGATTACTTCGTGACCGGAGGTGTATACCGCACAATCCGTGCAGTAAACGCCTGCGGTGTAACCGACTGTGGTGCAGGTTTCTTTGACGGCTGCGTGGTTTTCGGTGTTGATGTGGTTGTTCAGATCGTAACCGATTTCTTCGGGCTTGGTATGAGTTGCGTCATATTCGCAGGTGTAGGTCTTGATACCCATCTGATGGCAACCGGGTACGGTTGTAACGGTGCCTTCATTCCACTTATGTGCTTCGGGATTGATGGCAACGGTCAGATCGGTCACTTCGTTTGTGCAAGCTTCGTCGGAGAAGTTATTGCCGCAATCCGGGCAGGACCAGTATTCGATGGTGCCGGTCGCGGAACAGGTGGATTCCACTTTTTCGTGGTGAACCTTGTTCTTGTGATTGATTGCTTCGATTTCTTCGTGACCGTCAATCCACTTGTCACAATCTTCACAGAATGTGCCTGCGGTGTAGCCGACTGTCAGACAGGTTGCATCCGTCTGATCATGGTCGGTTGTGGTGACGTGGTTGCTGCCGTCGATAGCAATGGTCAGGTCAGCAAGTTCTGCATAGTCTGCATCAAAGTATTTGTGGCAGACAGAGCACTCGTAGTGACCGAGAATACCGGTTGCAACACAGGTTGCAGGATCTTCTTCGATCCATTCGCCGTAGTCGTGGCCGTTGGCAGCAACTGCTTCGGTGTAGGTTGCATTACAGCTGTTTGCGGTACAGGTAAAGGTCTTGACGCCTTTTCCTTCGCAGGTGGGATTGGTGGTGACAACGCCGTCATTCCAGGTGTGTGCAACTGCTTCGTTCTGAACACCGCAGTTTTCACGGGTACAGGTCTGATAGTGAGTTGCATCCTTGCCGTTGCCGTTGGAGGTGTAGGTTTCGCTCCATGCATGGCCGAGCATATCGATCTTTTCACCTTCGGTGAGGATGACGTTACACTTTGCACAACGGATATCTCCTGTGTAACCGTCTGCGGTACAGGTTGCAGCGGCTTCATCGGTGGTGATTCTTTCTGTGCCGACATGGTCACAGATGAGTGCATTGCAGCCTTCACGGTCGCAATAGCCGTCGCTGTTTGCATCAACATGATCGAGTGCGGAAACGGGTTCGGTATAGGTGTGGCTTGCATCGTTCTTACAGGTGTAAGTCATAACACCCTTTTCGGTGCAGGTGGGTTCGGTGGTAACAACACCGTCGTCATAATCATGACCGAGTGCGTCGATCTCTTCATAGGTGGTGTAGTCACAAACCGAACAGTATTCGTATGCATTCCAGCCGAAGTCTTTGCAGGTTGCAGCCTTGGCATCGACCTTGGTGATGGTATGGCCGTTTTCTTTGATTTCTTCGTTGTAGGTATGGCTGCTGTCATTCTGACAGGTGTAGGTCATGACACCGGTTTCGGTGCAGGTCGGAGCCTTGGTTTCAACACCGACATAATCGTGACCGAGCTTTTTAACAACTTCGGTGTAAGAATCACCGCAAACGGTACAGGTGAAGGTCTTGACGCCGTCTTCTTCGCAGGTGGGTTTGGTGGTGACAACGCCGGTATCATAGCTGTGCTTGCCTGTTGCGGGGATGGTTTCTTCAACGGTCTTGAGATCGTTCTTACATACCGTACAGAAGGTAATGACATTCTTCTTGCCTTCTGCACCGCAGGTTGCTTCGAGAGTCACTTCTTCGCGGGTGTCTTCGGTATGAGCAATCTTGTCGGTTGTCTGCTGTGCAACGGTGACAACATTACATGCTGCACAGTGCTGACCTTCGGTAAGACCCGTTGCGGTACAGGTTGCAGCAACTGCTGCATCCGTGACAAGATTTGCGTGGTTGGTGCTGTCAATTGCAAGAGTCTGTTCTTCGGTTGCACCGCAGGCACAGGCAAAGGTGACCTTACCGGTTGCAACACAGGTAGCATCAACGCGGGTGCCTGCCACTTCGTTTGCATAAACGTGGGCACCGGTTGCGGGGATGACTTCGGTTACGGTTTTGAGATCCGCATTACATACGGTACAATAGGTAATAATGTTCTTGGAGCCGTCCTTGCCGCAGGTGGCTTCGAGAGTCACTTCTTCGCGGGTGGCTTCGGTGTGGGCTTTGAGTTCGGTGGGCTGCTGTGCAACAAGGATTTCACCGCAAACGGAGCACTTCTTGCCTTCGGTCTTGCCTGCTACGGTACAGGTGGAATCGGTTGCGGGGAGGATTTCTTCGGTGTGGGCAGCAAGCTCGAGATCGACCTTGGTTCTGTCAAGTTCTTCGGAGCAAACGGAGCACTTGACAACATTATAATAGTAACCGGCTACGGTACAGGTGGAGGGCACTCTGCCTTCTTCCACTGCAGCAGCTGCGGTGTGTGCGATCACGGGATCGACAACCGGGGTTCTGCTGAGTTCCGTGGAGCAGACGGTACATTTGACAACGTCTTCATGCGAGCCTGCCACGGTGCAGGTTGCGGGAACAACATTTTCCTTGGCAGCTTCGCCGGGGGTATGGTCCTTGATGGGATCGACAATGCTGTCGAGTGCATCTTCACCGTCGGCATCTGCAAACAAACCGCTGCAACGGGTGCACTTGAAATGGTCAACGGTACCGGCCGAGGTGCAGGTTGCGGGTGTGCCGGTAAAGAACTGCATGGAGTGGCCGAGGGCTTCGAGGTCTTCGGTCTTGGTTGCACCACAAGCGGAGCAGGTGTAGTGTGCAATACCGGCATTGGTGCAATCGGGTTCCGGATTGTTTTCGGTCAGCACATAGGGATGTTCAATCAGATCATCCGCAGGATCGGTGCTGTAGGTATCGTTACAAAGAGAGCAGGTGAAGGTGCTGTAAGAGCCCATTGTGCAGGTTGCGGCATGCTTGACTTCACCGTACTGATGCACGAGAGCGGGAATCACAAGCTGCTCGGCAGTAACAGGCGTGCTGCCGTTGGCATCTGCAAACAGACCGCCGCAGACAGAGCATTTGTAATGTTCACCGGTGCCGGCAACGCCGCACTTTGCATCGACCTTTTCGACAAAGGAAAGGCTGTGTGCCTTCATCGGGATTTCTTCGGTGGTTTCATAACCGCAGGCACAGCTGAGCTTTTTGGTACCGGTTGCGGTGCAGGTGGAATCGGTAATCACGGTTTCGTTGAATACGTGTGCTTCGGTCTTTTTGGTTTCGTTGTAGGTTGCATTCCCGGTCACGTCCGCAACGGTCGGCCATATATAATTATAATGGTTTGTACCGTCATAATGTGCTGCCGTGTTTGCGGGCAGTGTAACATCGCTGGCGGCAGTGCCGTAATCGTAAGCCTTGGTTTCTACGATCGTGCCTGCGTTGTTGACGAATGTGAGCGTGTAGGAATTGATATTCCACTGTGCGGTGAGGGTTACGGTCACATCGTTTTCTGTGGTCAGAGCAGGAACAACTTCACCGGGCTGATAGATTTCACCGTTTGCGTCACTCTTCCAGCCTGCAAAGGTATGACCGACGCGTTCGATGGCGGCTGCAATGGAGACGTTTTCGGTATAATTATAGGTCTTGGGAGCTTCAACCGCGTCATTGCTGCCGTTTGCATTGTAGGCAACCGTGTAGCGGTTTTCGGTCCACTGGGAGGTGAGGTAGGAATTTTCCGTGATCTTCATAACGGAAGATTCAGTGATGTATGTGCCGTCATGGCGAAGCCATCCGTCGAAGGTGTAACCTGTTTTTACGGGTGTGGGCAGGGTGCCGTAGGGGCTGTCGTAGGTAACAAGCTTTGCGGTTTCATAAGAAACGCCGTCAGCAATTGCACCTACTTCATACAGGCGGATATTGTTGACCGTCAGCTTGTTTCCTACTGCATTGGCATCAAATCTGATTTTGACAAATGCTGTATTGTCACCGGCAGTGAACTGAATATAAGGCTTTGTATTTGTGGTCTGACCGGTCAGAGAGATATAAACACTGCCTTCTCTGTGTGCACCGTTTGTTGTGTCAGGTGTTGCAGTTGTTTCGCCTGCCTGATTTGCATCCAAAGTATGGACGTAAACATCATAACCGCCTAAAACAGCTTCAATTTGAGCATCTGCTTCCAATCTGTAGGTCTTGCCGGGTTCAACGGGAATTGCAGCACTGAAGCCGGTGTTGGCGTCTTCGGCCGTGGAGGTAACTGTGAAGCCGGTTTCGGTTCTTTCATCTATGGTCAGAGAACCGGTGCCGATTGTAAAGCTGCTGTAATTGAACAGGTTGTCAAAGATTGCATAGTAGGTATTGGCTTTCCAGACAGCATAAACGGTGTCATTAAGGCCTACCGTAACGGTAGCGGGGGCAGAAGTTGCGTTCTTGTCGGTGGACCAGCCGAGGAAGGTATAGCCGGTTCTGGTTGCATAATAAGCATCGATAACATCCGCATTGTTAAAGGAGGTGGTCGAATTGCCGCCGACATTCATAGCAACATTCAGAGGCACATCGGTGCCGAGGTTCCCGCCGTTGGCATTGAGGGTGAGTGTTGTATGAAGACCTGCTTCTGCCGTGGTAAGCGCAGAGGTGTCAACCGTAGCAGAGGTGGGATTGCAAAGGTTGGTGGCTGCTGTTTTCAGAGCAGTATAATAGGTGTTCCAGGTGTCAGCGGTGTAGTTTTCCTTTGCATAAGAAGTACCGTTGAGAACATTGGTACGCAGTGTGCTCTTGTCTGCACCGGTGACACTGATGTTAACGAAGTTATTGTTCCACCCGGTTGATGTAATAGTTGCCTTATATTCACTTCTTGCAGCAGATTTAAGTCGGAAATTAGCCGTACCGGAAATCCCCTTATTCCAAGACTGCTGATTTACCTTTATTCCACAAGCATTATCACTATCACTATACCAAATCTTTGTCCCTGTGTCATTCCAATCGGACGTGTATTGGTTACTGCCTCTATCGGTTCCGTTATAATAGCTGCTGCCTTTGTTTGTTCCGTAATCTGAAACATACCATGCATGTGTACCTTTATCTGCAGTAATACCCTCTTTATCGGTAACCATAAAGCCTACCTTAAAATTAGGTATTTGATTAAAATTATTGTAACGGCTGGTGTCAACCGTAATATTTGCTGTAGGGCTGATGGTATTTGCACGAGCATGGTACTTTGTACCGCTTTCAGTAATTACATTATACGACATTGTTGGAGAAAGACCGTTACTGCCGGACTGAATCCAGTTCGTCTCGGGGTTGTTGTTCGCGGGGGCTTTGATTGTACCGAGCATCGGCAGGAAATTGGCAGTCTGCACATACCAGCTGTTTGCTCTGTCGCCATCGGAATAACCATGCACACCCTGCACCCAAAGAATAGAACTCGCATATGTATTATGCCATGCACCGACAGCCTTTGCAGCTGCACCGACCGGCTGATACCAGGGTGCATAAGCTACGGAGTAGGCATAGTGGGTCTTGGTCTGGCCGTTGACATCGAACACAAAGGTCCATTCCACAAGGGCCGTGCTGCCTGCAGATAAACCTGCACCGAGAGAAAATGTACCGGTTGCCTTGGTTGCATCTGTGCCGAATGTTGTGCCGACAAGACCAGTAATGGATGTGGGCAGCGTGATGGCAGAGGATGTTTTGGCGCTGATGCTTGTGAGCGTTGCACCGGGATATGTAATATAAACTTCTGCTGTTGTATCCTGCGATGTCTTGACACTGCCGTCTGCGTTGTTGTTAATGTAATACTGCACCGTGGCGGAAGCACCTGTTGAGGGGGTCAGGTACAGCGTTTCGGGAACAACGATCTTGATTCCCGCAATGGCAGCCTCGGCTTCGGTCACAACGCCGTCAAACAAGGACAGCAGACCGGGTGCACCCGTCGCAAAGAGGGTGGGCACGATCATGAGGATTGCAAGAAATACGGAAAGAGACTTTTTGAGAGTACCGTTTTTCATAACAAATAATCATCTCCTGTTAAAATCTTCGTATCGGGGAAACGATACGAAAAAAGGGTCTCCCCTTTTTGATATTTGTATGGTTCTGCGGTTTGCCCTGCGGATGACAAATGCCTTTTTCCGACACAGCTGACCTCCCTGTGTTTGACCGGAAATAACACATTCCGACATCCTTTGCAGGCAACGCAAAACAAGCGGATAAAACCATCCGCTATATATACATAATAAATATAACATTAATTTGTTAAATCGTCAATAGTTCCGCAAGCAGATTTGTATTTATTTTCAAGCAATTTTTCTGCATTTTATCATTTTAACAACTTTTTCAAGTAAATTTGTCTAAAAAAGAAAAAAAATCCCCCGTTCTGTGAACGGGGGACGCGATTATAAAAGTAAGAATACACGCTGCAGTTTACCAGTGTGCTTTTCCGCATTTGCAATAGTGATAGTTTTCAACACCGAACAGCTTGCAGAAGAAGATGAGCACCTTCCAGAAGAACTGCATGAGCTTGTTGGAGGAATGACACAGGCAGGTATCGTCTTCAATGACAGGCGGTTCAACAGGTGTGTCATTGCCGAGGTCACCGACTGCGGAAACGGTGATCTTGGTATCGGCACAGACATAAGGAATGGTATAGTATCCGTCTTCACCGACTTCCAGCTTTTCACCATCCACAAGAATTTCAAGAGCTTCGGGATTGATCTGTTCATCCACAGCAAAGCGGAACTTGAATTCCTTGCCTGCTTTGACCTTGAAATAGGTGAATGCGGAATATTCCTTGTTGCCGACAACATAAGCACCGTAAGGAGTGGCGAACAGTTCGACAATGTATTCGCCGCCGGGATTATAGACATAAACATTGACTTCTTCTGTCAGCAGACCGTTTGCTGCCGATACGGTAACGGTGGTCTTGCCGCTTCTGACACCCTTGACAACACCGTTCGCATCCACGGTGGCAATGGTGGAATCGGCAACCGTCCAGGTAAGGGCGGTGTCAATTTCTTCGTCAGACAGCAGAACCGCATTGATCTTTTTGGTTTCACCGATGCCGACACCAATGTTGTCTGCATCCAGAGAAATGTGGGTGCTTCCCTCTTCGTACATTGCATTGACGGTGAGATCAGCACGGACATTGGTGAAATCCTTGTCCCAACCGACAAATACAAATCCGGGAACAACAGGGGCTTCGGGTGCGGTTGCGTTGTTGCCGTATTTGACGGTCTGTTCGGAAAGAACCGTACCGTCAGCAGCCACAAAGGTGACAGTGAATTCGGCAATGTATTTTTCTGCTTCTGCAGCCATCCTTTCTGCAGCTTCGTCAACAGCATTCTGTTCGCTTGCAACAAGGTTAAGGGCCACTTCGTGATCTGCAAGAATGCTTTCGATTTCTGCACGTGCAGCATCGGAAAGTGTATCATCAGCAAGAACATCATTGAGTTTTTCAACAACGGCATCATAAGCGGCATAGTCTGCACGGTTGACGATTTCGGTCTTGGTGTGCTTCGAATCATGGCGGCAGACAAAGGTGATAACACCGTTGCCCCATGTGCCGTCAGCTTTCTGTGTGGGACGAAGAAGACTGTCTTCATACCAGTCATGGGTCAGAGCTGCAATGGTCTTTGCTTCTTCTTTGAGCACTTCGTCACAGACGGAACAGTAGGTTACAAGGGTGTAGGAACCGTCCTTGCCGCAGGTTGCGGGGACGATATTTTCTTCGCGGGTAGCTTCGGTGTGTGCAAGCTTTGCGGTTTCGGTCTGTGCGACAGTCACAACACCGCAGGCTTCGCACTTTTCACCCTCGGTCAGGCCTGTTGCAGAGCAGGTAGCTGCCTTGGCTTCGAGCTTGACGAGCTTTTCGTGGTTGTTTTCATCGAGTTCAAGTGCCGTGGTCTGTACAGCACCGCAGCCGCAAGCCATGGTGACAGAGCCGGCGGTCTTACAGGTAGAGGGTACACGGTTAATTTCGGTTGCATAAACGTGTTCACCGGTTGCGGGGATGGTCTTTGCTTCTTCCTTGATCACTTCGTCACAGACGGAGCAGTAGGTCACAAGGGTGTAAGAGCCGTCCTTGCCGCAGGTTGCGGGGACGATATTTTCTTCGCGGGTAGCTTCGGTGTGTGCAAGCTTTGCGGTTTCGGTCTGTGCGACAGTCACAACACCGCAGGCTTCGCACTTTTCACCCT
>JAFSEF010000058.1 GCA_017435865.1 Clostridia bacterium | reverse complement strand
TCCTGCGCTTTCTGACGCATAAGGAATTCCGCTCGTTGCGACGAGCGGCAAGGGCGCTGCCCCTTGACCCCGCAAGTTTTTGAAAAAACTTGACCAAAACTTTTAATAATTGACAATCAACCAAAATTCCTGCAAATCAAACTCCCCGACAAACCGCAATTTACATCACACGCTTCCCCCTTTTTTATACAACATGCAAAACCGCCCCGGTTCCTTTCGGAATCGGGGCGGCTGCGCTATTTAGTTTGCTTGTTCACTTTTCGTAAACGATTTAGCTGAACAGGTTCTTGAACCAGTCGGCGATCTTCTGGAAGAATTCAATGATCTTCTGCCAGAAGGAGATCTGACCATTACCGGCGATACCGGGATTCGGATCCATCGGATCGGGGTTAACGATATCTTCAATTTCATTCTTTTCGACGAAGCCGTTGAGGTCGTTCCAAAGACCGCTGAGGGTATCGTCCTTACTGTTCTTGAACAGATCGCACAGGAACAGGAAGTTGTCATTGGTGTCATCCAGCCAGTTCAGGGTTTCCTTACCTGCATGGTACAGAGCGTAGAAGATGTAGTAGATGGTATACAGCATCTTATCAATACCGTCTGCAGTGGATCCCATATCCTTAAGGTTGTCAAGGAGAGCACAGATGAACTTGAATGCGTCTTCATTTACGGAATCCTTCAGCATCAGCTTGATGGCAGTGATGTTGTCGCCAAGCGTTGCGAAGGTGAGAACGAAGCGGAGAAGGACGGTGATCATGTCGCCTCTGTCTGCGGATTCGTCGTTATACTTCATAGTATAAGCGATCTGACCGTTCTTAGACTGGAAGGAAACGATTTCACCATGCGTGAACTCAAGAATTGCATTGTATGCAGGTCTTGCGATGCTCATGCCGAGGTCTTCTTCAACACTGCTGAGAGCAAGTTCAAGAATGCCTGCGAAGTCGAGTGTTCCGAGATCCGGGATACCGACAAGTTCATAAGCATTGACATCACCAAGCAACGGCTGGAGTGCATCCAGAACACCGAATACACCGTGCAGCAGGTTCTTGACTACAGTATCAACACCGTTGGAGTTGATGAAGTAGATCAATGCGGGCAGGAGTTCAAGCAGTTCCATAGCCGGATCTGCTGCGAAGTCAGAAAGTCTTGCAGCGATCGGTCTGAGGATATTGCCGATCATGTTTGCGGGATCAGCTTCAGCTGCTGCGTAGTACTCTTCGGGAGTCAGGATACTGTCAGCCGGGCAACCGAGAGCTTCGAGCAGCGGGATCAGAGCGTAGGCATAACCTTCACCACCAAGAAGGGTGATTGCATCGTAACCTTCGTGGTCATAGAAGAAGGACAGCGGTTCGTTGCACAGCAACCATGCAAGCAACGGAGTGAGAGGTTCAAGAATGCCGGAAAGAGCATTGATGAAGCTTTCGGTGTCGCCCTTTTCTACGGTGTAAACCGTGTAGCTGGAGCCGTTATACTGAGCAGCTTCTTCTGCAGTGGAAACAATTCTGATGTTTCCAAGCTGAGTAAGGTCTACACCAAGAAGTTCTTTGACGAGGCCGAGGATGTAACCGTCGGGATCGATATCTTTGATGCTGTCAAGCAGGCCGACAAGTGCATCGAGGATGGAGTTGCCGATGTCTGCAGTGTACAGATATTCGTTGAGCAGTTCGTTGAGGAGTTCTTCAAGGCTGTCGAAGGTCATGCCGTCGATCAGGCTTTCAATACCCAACAAGCGGATCCATGTGTCAACAAATTCATCGAAGTGGGTTACGATGTCGTTTGCCATTTCCTTTGTGAAGTACTTACCGTATGCAGTTTCGAACAGGAGCGAGTTCTTAGCAGGAGCGAAGATAAGTCCCGTATCGGCATATTCCCAATACAGCCAATCGAACTGCTGCATTTCGAACTCTTCAAGATGAAGGACTGCATAGATTGCTTCCCAAGCACCTTCGCCGATCAGTTCATTGATTGCTTCACGGTTGCCTTCGAAGTTGATTACGTCAACAAGGAGACCAACGATGATTGCAAGCAGGTCTGCACGGTCTTCAGGCACTGCACCGCCGACTTCGTAGTCGGTGCTGGTTGCCGGGAATACCATTCTGTAGGCGGTGGAGGTGTTAGCGGAAGTGTACTTTTCGATGATACCAAGATAGAAGTCATCGATTTCAACAGGATGTGACTCGTCATAGACTGCTGCACTGATGTTAAGGCCGGTGAAGTGTTCAATCAGATAGAAGACATCCTGCAGGCTGAAGTTTTCGATGCTGAAGTATTCGTTTTCGATACCAATCAGATCGGCGATCAGACCGTCAACAGAGAGATCCTGACCGATTGCACCAAGCAAGCCGTAGACAGAACCAAGCAGGTTCTTGAGCAGTGCGGAGATGGTGCCGGCGTTGATGTTGTACAGCAGGTTCGGGATGATGTTGAGTACTTCGTCGATCGGGTCTGCAATGATTTCGTCGATTCTGTTCATCAGTGCGGTGAGCAGCTGCGGCAGAACAACAGCGGTGTTGAACTCGCCGTTTACGTCGGAGCTTACAGTGCCCATGTCAACGAAGAGGATTTCGAGTACCGGTACAAGGCCTGCCATGAAGCCTTCTGCACCGACAAGGCTGATGAGGTCATCCTGACCCTTATCAGCATCCTTGCTGTCGACGAAGAATGCGATTTCGCCGCCGAACAGGAGCCAGTCAAGGATTTCGTAGGTGGGTTCGAGCATCATGCAGATAGCATCAACAAAGTCGGTTCTGTCTGCAATTGCATAGGTCTTGACACCGTTTGCTTCGGTGTAATACAGGTCGTGAGCTCTGTCGGTCTGATAGCTTGCGCTTGCATCGTAATCAGCGTAACGCATCTTCGAGAAGGAAGACAGGTCAACACCGAGCAGGATGCCGATGAGATCGACAAGAGATTCACCAAGCTGGCCGATGAGGTCTGCAAGCATGACTGCGAGGTCATCCAGCATTGCTGCTGTGTACAGATCTTCGTCCGGGTTGAAGAAGCCGAGAATCAGATCGCTGAGAGTCTGCTGATCTTCCGCATCGGAATTGATGATGCCGAATACCATTTCAACGATTGCATCGATGTTTTCGAAGATGTATTCAGAGGTTTCTTCGGTCCAGTTGTTGCCGTATTCGAGGTAGTGGATGAAGCGGTCTGCAGGCAGCTTGATATCGCCAAGTTCAAACTTGTCGTCTTCGGCAAGGCCGGCATTGAGTTCATCAATGTTTTCTTCGGTTACAACCGTGCCTTCCATGTAGTTCCAGTTGATCATCGAATAGGTGATGACTGCATCGGATACAAGGTAGTTGACGATTGCTGTGATCATGCCGTCGGTACCGACCATGTCATCGAGCACCTTAGCGTTGTCGCCATACAGCAGAACTTCAATCAGGAAGCTGAGCAGGATGGTGAGCATATCGCCGGCATCTTCGTCTGCAGAGTAGCTCATTCTGAATGCTTCGAAGTCGCTTACGGTGTCGTAAGCCTTAATCTGACCAAGGTAGAATCTGTCGATCTTCAGGTAGCCGACAACATCAGTGATTTCAAGACCGGTGAGAGCTTCAACGATATTGAATACTGCAACAAGGTCAGTATTTTCAAGGTCGATCTCAAGTCCGGTATCATCAAGCAGGCTGCCGATGAGCTTGTTGAGGTCGAGAGTTGCAAGGGTTTCTTCATCGATACCGAGTGCGGGACCATTTTCCTGAACCACTGCAAGTGCGTTGTAAACAGATGCAAGGGTGTTCAGAATTGCAACGGACAGACCGTTGGAGTTGATGAAGTACAGAAGGTTCGGAAGCAGAGCAACGATATTGTCGATCGGGTCAGCCAACAGTTCGCTGATTCTTGCTGCCAGAGCAGTAAGAAGTGCATGGAGCGTTGCGGTTGCATCAATGTTGCCCTTGTTGTCGTAAGCGACACGCGGAGCCTTGACGCCGAGTGCTTCAAGAAGAAGTGCAAGACCGTTGGAGTAACCGTCGGCACCTGCGATAACCAGAAGGTCATCTGCAACGCCGTCGCCGTTTTCATCTGTGTTGTTGTGATGGAAGAAGGAATAGCTTCCGCCGAACAACAGCCAGCTGAGAACGTTTTCGATCGGTTTGACGATTGCGCACAAGCCGTTGATGAAGTCTGCTTCTGCAAATTCATCACGGATGATGTAGTACTTCGCATCGCCTTCCGTGTAGTAAAGACCGAATTCATCGGAATCGTCGTACTTTTCGTTTGCTTCATCCTTGGACATGCCGACGAAGTGCATGTTTGCATAGCCGGTAAGGTCTACGCCGAGCACCATGCCGATGATGTCTACAAGGCTCTTATCAAGGCTTTCAAGCAGGCCGGGGATTGCAGTGGTGATGGATTCAAGGTATTCAGCCTTATAGATGGTGAAGTCTTCACCGAGGAGCATACCGATGAGATCAACATCGCCTGCATCTTCGCCGTTGACGAGCTTCATAATGTCAGCAACGATGGAATCGATGTTGCTTGCAAGGAACTGTGCTTTCTGCTCAGTCCACATGTTCTGGGTATAAGTGTTGAAGTAGTTGATGTAGCGGTCGGGCAGAAGGATTTCATCATAGATGCCGTCCTTCGGCTCGCTGTTATCCACATAACCTGCATCCTTATTTTCGCTGGTGTCATGCATGTAGTTCCAGTTGAAGTCGACATATTCGATATCGAAGTTGCCGAGGGATTCAACGAGGGCTACGATCATGGCGACCATGCCGTCGGTACCAAGCAGGTTATCGAGTGCCAGTGCGTTGGTATCGTACAGAACAACTTCAAGCAGGAAGCTGAGAAGGATGGTGATGAAGTCTGCTCTGTCTTCAACAAGAGTCTGTGCATAGTCACCGGCTTTGCCGTCTGCCTTGCCGAGAAGCATCTTGAATGCAGGAGCATCACCAACAGAGTCATACTGTTCAACATGGCCCATGTAGAAGTTTCTGATCTTGCTCTGGGTTTCGCCGGTCTTCGGATCAATATATTCGAAGATATCGGTGATTTCCATACCGAGGAAGTATTCGAGAACTTCAACCAGAGTCAGCAGGTTGGTGTTTTCAATGTCAAGTTTGACATCGGGTTCACCGTCGCCGTCCTTGTCTTCAAACAGACCGCTGAGCAGTTCGTTGAGGTCAAGATCGACAAGACCGCTGGAGTTGAGCAGGTTGACGATGTTGTATGCAGCAGCAAGGAAGTTGATGAGTGCTGCAGACAGACCGTTTGCATTGATGAAGTACAGGAGATTTACGATCAGGGCAAGAGCCTTGTCGATGACTTCTTCAAGAGATCCGTTGAGAATTTCATCGATGAAGACAACAACAGAGGTGAGGATTGCCTTGAACTTTTCTTCGGTGGTTTCAAGCTCGCTGATATCAGCAGCCTTCACACCGAGTGCTTCGAGGATGAGTGCAAGACCGTTGGTGTAGCCGTCTGCACCGGCAAGAACGATCATTTCGACCGGTTTGCCTTCCTTGAGCTGGTTGTAGTAGAAGAATCCGTAAGATTCGCCGAACAGCAGCCATGCAAGCAGGCCTTCAACAGGCTGCAGCACTTCGTACAGGTAGTTAATGAATGCTGCGCTGTCGCCGTCTTCGAATTCGAAGGGTTCGGTCATCTTATCATAAGCAGCGAGGTCAACGCCGAGGATACCGTCAACAGTGGAGATGAGATCCATGTAGTCGGACAGGTCGGTCAGCAGGCCAACGAGTGCATCCTTGATGGTGTTGATGTATTCTGCCTTGTAGAGGGTGAAGTCATCACCGAGAAGGTCGCCGATCTTGTTGATTTCAACACCGGTCATATCAAGAACCATTTCTACGATGCTGATCAAGGAAGTATCAAGCAGTTCAGCAGTGGTTTCGCTCCAGCTGTTGCCGTAGGTCAGGTAGTTCTTGAATTCGCGGTAGGACTTGTCATCAGCGGGTGTGTAAGTGATGTATTCCTTACCGTCCTTAACGATGGTGCCTTCCGGACCGTTGAAGTAGTTCCAGTTGAACGTGATGGTGGTGTGGGTGAGATCGCCCAGACCTCTTACCAAATCAACGATACCTGCGATGGAGAAGTCTTCGCTGCCGATGAGAGCATCGATTGCTTCAGCGTTCTTCGGATAGAGCAGAAGTTCAAGAGCGAAGCTGAGGATGATGGTAACAAGGTCAGCCTGGTCTTCTACAAGTGTCTTTGCATAGTCGCCTGCTTCGCCGTCCGGCTTCAGGAGGCTCATCTTGAAGCCCTTGTAGCCTGCTACGGAATCATAAGCAGTGATGTTGCCCATGTAGAAGTTATCGAGCTTGTAACCGTCAACGATCTTGCCGGTTTCCTTATCAACAACGGACATCCAGGATGTGATTTCAACATCGAGGAAGTATTCAACAACATTGAATACCATGAGAAGATCGATTTCTTCAATGTTGATGTAAGGAGCAGTCTTTTCTTCATCTGTGAACAGCAGACCGCTGAGCAGTTCGTTGAGATTGAGATTGATAACACCGTCAGCGTTGAGTTCCTTAACAAGATCGTATACAGATGCGAGCAGGTTAAGAATTGCTACGGACAGACCGTTTGCGTTGATGAAGTAGATGAGGTTGGTGAGCAGGTTCAGAACGAAGTCGATTGCCTGTTCAATGTTCATTGCAAGAACTTCTTCAACGAAATCTGCAACTGCGCCGAGGATTGCGGTCATCTTTTCTTCGAAGGTGGCCATGTCGTCAACATCGGGAGCGACAATGCCGAGTGCTTCAAGAAGAACGCCGAGACCGTACTTGTAGCCTTCGGAGCCGGGAAGAACAAGGAGATCTTCTTCGCCGGTTGCGCTGTCGTGGAAGAATGCGTAGCTTCCGCCGAACAGGAGCCATTCAAGCAGACCGGAAATGGGTTCGAGGATATCAACCAGACCTGCTACGAATGCATCAGCATCGGAGCCGGAGAAGGTATAATCGGGCATGTTTTCTGCGGTGTAAGCGCCGAGGTCAAGGCCGAGGATACCGTCAACGGAGGTAATGATGGTCATGTAATCATCAAGACCTGCAAGAAGATTGATAAGAGCATTCTTGATCATGTTGAGGTTATCAGCAGTGAACAGGGACAAGCCGCTGCCGCTGAAGGTGGCAATGATGTCGTTGAGCGTTGCGTCTGCAGCAACTTCAGTGCCGGTCATGCCGAGAATCTGAACAAGCAGGTTGGGAAGCTTAGCCATGAGGGTTTCTGCGGTGGCTTCATCCCAGTTATTCTGATAGGTCAGGTAGTTCTTGAATTCGCGATCGGAAATGTTGATGGACTTGATTACTTCCTTGCCGTTGACAACTTCGGTTTCAACTTCGCCGTGCATGTAGTTCCAGTTGTAATACAGGTAATTCGGCGTATTGATACCAAGAGCCTTGACAAGAGCAACGATGTCAACCAGCGAGATGCCTTCCAGACCAAGCATGCTGTTGAGAACAGCTGCGTTGTTGGTTGTTTCATCTGCATAGAAGAGAACTTCAAGTACAAAGCTGAGCAGGATGGTTACAAGGTCAGCCTTGTCTTCAATGAGGTTATCTGCATAGGTGGGAAGGTTACCGTTTTCGTCTTCGGCACCGAAGGTCATTCTGAATGCCTTATAGCCGGCAACGGAATCATAAGCTTCAATGACACCCATGTAGAAGTTTTCGATCTTGGCTGCACCGACAACTTCGGTAAATTCGAGGCCGGTGAAGTATTCAACGATTTCGAAGACAACCAACAGGTTGGTGTTTTCGATGCGGAAGTCAGGAGCTTCCTTGGTTTCGTCGGTGAACAGGAGTCCGCCGAGCAGTTCGTTGAGGTTGAGATCGAGGATGCCTTCGCTGTTCAGCTTTTCAACCAGGGAGTAAGCGGAAGCAAGAAGGTTAAGGAGCATTACGGAGAGACCGTTTGCATTGATGAAGTACAGCAGTTCGTTTACAAGGTTGAGTACGAAGTCGATGGCTTCGCCAAGCTTCATATTGAATACCTCGTTGATGAACTGACCGACATAGGTAAGAACTGCATCGAGTGCTTCCACATTGCTCATACCGTCAACGGACGGAGCCGTTTTGCCGGTAAGAGCTTCGAGGAGAACGCCGAGACCGTACTTATAACCTTCGGAGCCGGGCAGTACAAGCAGATCGTCTGCAACACCGTCACCGTCTGCATCGGTTTCGTTGTAATGGAAGAATGCGTAGGAGTCGCCGAACAGCAACCAGCCAAGCAGGCCCGAGATGGGAGTCAGCAGGGTTACGAGGCCATCGATGAAGAGATCGATGTTGTCGCCTTCGTAGCTGAATTCAGCCATGGTTGCATAAGCGCCGAGGTCAACACCGAGGATGCCGTCAACAGCAAGGATAAGATCCATGTAATCTTCAAGGTTTGCAAGAAGATCAACAAGAGCAGTCTTGATGCTGTTGAGGTTGTCTGCGGTGAAGATATCAAGGCCGCCGCCTACAAGCAGAACGATGAGATCGTTGACAGTGGAATCAGCAGTGATGCCTTCTGTGCCGGTGAGAGCAAGAATGTCAACAAGAAGAGTGGGCAGGTTCTGCATAAGAGCTTCTGCAGTGTCTTCATCCCAGTTGTTTTCGTAGGTCAGGTAGTTCTTGAAGCCTTCGGTGGGAAGCTTGATGTCAACCAGCAGATCATCTTCATAGATGGATTCGCCGTCTGCATAATCGCCGATCTTATCGCCGACCATGTAGTCCCAGCTGTAAGTCTGGTAGTTGATGTTGACGCCGAGCTTCTTGACAAGCTTAACGATGCCATCAATGGAGATGCCGTCGAGACCAAGCATTTCGTCAAGGACTGCAGCGTTGCCCGGGTAGAGCAGAAGTTCAAGAGCGAAGCTGAGGATGATGGTAACAAGGTCAGCCTGGTCTTCTACGTGAGTCTTCTTGTAATCTGCGATGCCGTCCGGAGTTGCAAGGGTCATTCTGAAGCCCTTGTAGCCGGCTACGGAGTCGTAAGAATTGATTTCGCCCATGTAGAAGTTCTTGAGCTTGTATTCGGACATCCAGTCAGTAATTTTAAGACCGGTGAAGTATTCAACAACGTTGATGATCATAAGAAGATCGATCTTTTCGATGTCGAATTCGGGAGCTTTCTTATTTTCATCTGTGAACAGCAGACCGGCAAGCAGTTCGTTCAGATTGAGTTCAAGAAGTTTGCTATCGTTGAGATCTTCAACTGCGTTGTATGCACAACCGAGAAGGTTGATAACTGCAACGGAGATACCGTTTGCATTGATGAAGTACAGCAGGTTTGCAACAAGATCAAGAGCGAAGTTAATTGCATCTGCAAGCTGCATATTGAGTACATCATCGACAAATTTTGCCACTGCGGAGAGGATCGCATCAAGTTTTTCTGCAGTGGTGGCAAGACCATCCACGTTGGGAGCATCAACGCCGAGAGCTTCAAGAAGAACGGCAAGGCCGTACTTGTAGCCTTCTGCACCGGCAATTGTGATCAGATCTCTGAGTTCAGGTCTGCCTTCATAATATGTCTTGTTGTAATAGAAGAATTCATAGTCGTCGCCGAACAGAATGAAGTCGAGCAGGCCGGAAATCGGAACAAGAAGTTCAACGAGGCCGTCTACGAACTGTGCGGAAGCACTTTCATTTTCGTTGAAGACGAACGGTTCAATTTCATCATACAGGCTCAGGTCAACATTGAGGATACCGTCAACCTTGGAGATGAGCTTCATGTAGTCATCCAGGTTGCCGAGCAGGTCAACAAGAGCAGTTCTGATGCTGTTGAGGTTTTCTGCTGTGAAGAGTTCGAAGTCACCAAGCAAGCTTGCGATGGTTCCGTCAAAGTCTTCGCCGCCAAGCAAGGATACGAGCAAGCCGGGCAGTTCAGCCATAAGGCCTTCAGCAGCTTCTTCAGTCCAGTTGTTTGCATAGGTCAGGTAGTTCTTGAAGCCTTCGGTCGGCAGTTCAATCGAATAGATGTAGCCGTCCATGGTGACCTGCTTACCGCCCATGTAGTTCCACTTGTAGTATCTGTAGTCTACGGGGATGCCGAGTTTTGCAATCAATGCAACGATGGTTTCAACAGAGAAGTCGTCGCTGTTGATCATGTTGTCAATTGCTGCGGCATTGACGTCATAAAGCAGTGCTTCAATTACAAAGCTGAGGATGATGGTGATCAGGTCAGCCTTGTCTTCTGCAACACCTGCACCGTAAGTGGTTTCGCCCTCTGCAAGAGCCATTCTGAATGCAGTGTAGCCTGCAACGGAGTCATAAGCTGTGATGTCGCCGATGTAGAACTTCTGGAGTTTCTTGTTGCCGACAATATTTGTGAACTCAAGACCGGTGAAGTATTCAACAATTTCGAAGACCATAAGAAGGTCGATCTTTTCAATTGCGAAGTCCGGAGCTGTCTTGTTTTCATCCGTGAACAGCACGTCGCCGAGCAGTGCATTAAGATCAAGGTCTACATAGCCTTTCTTGTTGAGGGTGTCTACCAGCGAGTATGCACCTGCAAGCAGGTTGAGAACTGCAACGGACAGACCGTTTGCATTGATGAAGTACAGGAGTTCTGCAATAAGGTTGAAGATGAAGTCAATTGCATCTTCAAGGTTCATTGCCATAACATCCTTCACGAATGCGCCGACATAGGAGAGAACTGCATCAAGTTTTGCAGTGTTGTCTGCAAGACCGTCAACGGTCGGTGCAGTCTTGCCGGTGATGGCTTCAAGGAGAACGCCGAGACCGTACTTGTAGCCTTCTGCGCCGGGCAGTTCAATGAGGTTATCAGCAACGCCGTCCTTGTTTTCATCGGTATTGCTATGATGGAAGAATGCGTAGTTATCGCCGAACAACAGCCAGCCGAGCAGACCCGAAAGAGGAGCAAGCAGGGTTACGAGGCCGTCAACAAACAGGTCGATATCGTTGCCTGTATATTCGAAGTCAGGCATCGTCTGGTATGCGGCGATGTCAAGACCAAGCAGATCATCCACAGAAGAGATGAGCTGAACGATGTAGGCATCGAGGCTGCCGAGCAGGTCGGTGAGCATGGTCTTGATGCTGTTCAGGTTGGCTGCGGTGAAGATTTCAAGACCGCTGCCGGTAAGAGAAACGATAAGCTGTTCGACAGTGGTTTCTTTGGTGATGCCTTCTTTGCCGAGAAGAGCAAATACATCAACAAGAATGTCTGCCAAGCCAACGAAGAGGGCTTCTGCCGTGTCTTCGTTCCAATCGTTTTCATAAGTCAGGTAGTTCTTGAATGCGGTGGTGGGAAGCTCGATATCAATCAGCTTGCTGTTTTCATCGAGGATTGCAGTACCGCCCATGTAGTTCCAGCTGTAGCCGAGGTAGCCCGGTACACCGAGGGTGGTGAGCATATTCACGATGCCGGCAATGGAGATATCTTCACTGCCGATCATTTCGTCAAGAACCTTCGGGTTATCGCCATACATGAGAACTTCGAGTGCGAAGCTCAGCAGGATGGTGATGAAGTCTGCTCTGTCTTCAACAGCACCGACACCGTAATCGGTGTAAGTATCTGCGAAGGACATTCTGTAAGCATCCCAACCGGCAACAGAATCATACTTGGTGAGCTGGCCGATGTAGAACTTATCAAGCTTGTTCTTGGTAACAACATCAATGATCTTGAAGTCAACGAAGTATTCAACGATTTCGAAGATCATGACAAGGTCGATCTTTTCAATGTCGATATAGGGAGCAGTCTTGTTTTCATCCTTGAACAGAAGGTCTGCAAGCAGTTCGTTCAGGTTGAGGGTAAGAAGTCCGCTTTCGTTGAGAGCATTGACAAGTTTGTATGCTGCTGCGAGCAGGTTGAGCACTGCAACGGAAAGACCGTTTGCATTGATGAAGTAGATGAGGTTCGGGATCAGGCCGAGGATGTAATCCACAGCGCCGACCGTGCCGGTCTGAGGATCGCTGGCAAGCGGCTTGTTGAGGATGGTGTTGATGAATCCTGCCAGTGCGGTGAGGATTGCACGCATCTTGCCTCTGAAGTCTTCGATGCCATCTACATTGGGAGCAGCAATGCCGAGTACTTCAAGAAGAACGCCGAGACCGTACTTGTAGCCTTCTGCACCTGTCAGTTTCAGCAGGTCTTCTTCGCCGGTTGCATTGTCATGGAAGAATGCGTAGCTGCCGCCGAACAGCAGGAAGCTCAGCAGACCTTCCAGAGGAGCAAGGATGTCAACAAGGCCGTTGATGAAGGAAGTTTCGGATGCACCCGTGAAGGTGTAGTCGGGCATTTCTTCAAGATTGTACTTGCTCAGGTCAAGACCGAGGATACCGTCAACCTTGGTGACCAGACCCATGTAATCATCCAGACCTTCAAGCAGGTTGATGAGGGCATTCTTGATCATGTTGAGGTTTTCGGCAGTGTACAGCGAGAAGTTGCTTTCGGTGAGCGTTGCAATGAGCTGGTTGACGGTTGTTGTCTTGGTGATCTTTTCATTATTGAGAACCATAATGACGATATCGATAAGAGCTGCGTCAAGGCCTTCTGCAACATCTTCAGACCAGTTGTTCTTATAGGTCAGGTAGTTCTTGAATGCGGTGGTGGGAAGAGAAATGTTGACAAGATTGCCGTCTTCATCTCTGGTTTCTTCGCCACCCATGTAGTTCCAATCAAACTGGATGTAATCTCTGACATCGAGCTTCATGCCGAACTTATTGAGCAGAGCGACGATCTTAGAAAGGTCAAGGTCTTCGCTGCCGATCAGATCGTTAAGCACAGCTGCGTTGCTGACAGTTACAGTCTTGGTGTACTTGAACATGTAATCACCGACAATGATTTCGTTGCCGTGGACTGCCTGTTTGTAGTAGCCGACTGCTGTCTTGTCAGTTGCGGTCCAGTTGTCGCCGTCCTTTTCGTAGACAGTGTAGATTTCCTGGCTACCTTCATAAAGGATGGTTTCAAGAAGGAAGCTGACGAGGATGGTGATGAAGTCTGCCTTATCTTCGGCAACACCTGCACCATACTCGGTTGCGCCGTCAGCGAACTGCATGCGGAATGCGGTTTCGCCGGAAGCGGTGGTGTAGGATACGATTTCGCCCATGTAGAAGGAATCAAGCTTGTTCTTGATGACACCGTCTTCTTCATAGTTGAAGATGTCAGCAATTGCAAAGCCGGTGAAGTTTTCAACAAGGCCGATGAGGTATCTGAGATCAGTGTTTTCGATGTCGATCGGGTAGCCGAGCAGACCGGTGAGCAGAGCGTTGAGATCCAGCTCGAACAGACCGCTCTTATTCAGCAGACCGACAAGGTTGTAAGCCACTGCAAGAGTGTTAAGAAGTGCAACGGAAACGCCGTTTGCATTGATGAAGTAGAGAAGTTCGGTGATAAGGTTGAAGATGAAGTCGATACCGTCTGCAAGCTTCATATCAAGCAGGCCGTTTACAAAGTCAAGAGCTGTTGTAATGACTGCCTTCATGGTCTTTTCAGTGTTGACAACACCGTTTTCTCTTACAACTGCAAGGCGGTTGTTGCCGTTTTCGTCAAAGACATATTCACCGAGGAGCATTTCAAGGAGGTAAACAAGGCCTTCTTCGTAACCGTTTGCACCTGCAAGTTCGATGAGGTCATCAATGGTGCCGTTGCCGTCGATATCCTGATTCTGGAAGAAGAATGCGTAGGAATCGCCGAACAGCAACCAGTCGAGGATGCCTTCGATGGGAGCGATGATGGTCCACAGACCGTCAGCGAACTTAGCGGGATCACTGTTTTCATATTCAGTGAAGGTCATGTTTGCATATGCACCAAGGTCAAGACGAAGGATATCGTCGACAGCGGTGATGATTTCCATGTAATCGGAAATGCTGCCGAGGAGACCTGCAATAGCTTCCTTGATCATCATCAGGTTGTCGTAGGTGAAGAAGTCAAGAGTAAGTTCAACGTCAAGTGCCTTCAGTACATCGTTAATGGTTGCATTTGCAGCGTCGATGGTAACGTCGCTGTCAATAATGTGAAGCACATCAGCAAGGATTTCGGGCAGACCGAGAATCAGAGATTCTGCAGTGTCTTCATCCCAGTTGTTGTTGTAGGTCAGGTAGTTCTTGAATGCGGTGGTGGGAAGGGTGATACCGATGAGGTTGCCGTCAGCATCCGTGGTTTCGGTACCGTTCATGTAGTTCCATTCGAAGTTAAGGTAACCGCTGATTGTGAGACCTGCATCTCTGAGCAGTTCAACAACTGTGCCGATGGAGAAGTCTTCCAGACCAAGCAGATTGTCAAGCGCTGCAGCGTTATTGACGTCGCCGTTCTTGTAGAGGACGATTTCAAGCAGGAAGCTGAGAAGGATGGTCAGCATATCTGCTGCATCTTCTGCATACTGAGAAACCTTGCCGTTTTCATCCGTTGTCTTTGTGGCGAACTGCATGTAGTAGGAAGCGCCGTCATAAGCGGATTCGGTGTTCTTTACGATTTCACCGATGTAGAATCTGTCGATCTTGCTGCTTACGTTGCCGTCTTCGTCGGTTACTTCGAAGATTTCGGTGATTTCGAGGCCGGTGAAGTATTCAACGACTTCGAAGACCATAAGCAGGTCGATGTGTTCGATATCGATATCGGGAGCTTCCTTGCCTTCTTCTGTGAACAGACCGGCAATCAGTTCGTTGATATCGAGGTCAACGCCAAGATCGTTGATGTCGTCAAGCAGGTGGTAAACAGCCTGCAGCATGTTGATGAGAGCAACAGACAGACCTTCTGCATTGATGAAGTAGATAAGGTTCGGAAGAAGTGCAATGACCTGGTTGATGGGATCTGCCAGGATTGCATCTACTCTGTTGAACAGTGCGAGAGCCAGATCATCAATGAATGCTTCACAGTCATAGGAAACAACTGCGCCGTTTTCATCCTTGACAGCATATTCACTCTTGGGCTTCATCTTGCAGCCGAGTGCTTCAAGAAGAAGGACAAGACCCTTGCTGTAACCGTCTGCACCGTTGATGAAAAGTATATCATCGGTGACACCGTCGCCGTCGGAATCGGTTCCGTTCTTGTGGAAGAATGCGATTTCGTCATCAAACAGCAACCATGCAAATACGGAAGCGATGGATTTGAGGATGTAGCTCAAACCATAGACAAAGTCAGTCTTTGCAGCTTCGCCTTCGCCGATGATGAGGTAAGTTCTGTCGACCGTGGTAAACAGTTCGGTGTACTTATCATTCTTATCATCGCCGAAGTATTCGATGTATTCGTCATGAAGGATGGTGTCATCCGTGCGGACCCATGTGCCGGTTGCTTCATCATAAGCATTAACGGCATAAACAGCCAGCGAAACGTTGAACGCGGAAAGACCGCTGTCATCGTAATTATCAATTATGCTTACGGTTTCGCCTGCAAATTCATAATTGCCGTTTTTGAAGACCTTTGCATAATCGATGAAACCAAGACCGTTGAATCTGGAGATGTCGGTGCCGAGGATCATGTCGATGAGATCAACAAGGATTGCATCAAGCGAGGACAGCAGACCCTGCAGAGCTTCAGCGATGGTTTCAAGCAGAGATGCGTTGTAGATTGTGAAGGAGTTTGCAATGAGCTCGGAAACGCTGGAGAATTCAGCGCCGGTGAGAGTCAGAACGGTGGAAATGATCTTATCCAAACCGCCCATGAGTGCTGCCGGAGTTGCATACTGCCAATCGTTTTCGTACAACAGATAGTTCATTTCGAACTTCGGTACTGTGTCGAGGTCGATGTTGCCGTTCTCATCCATTTCAGCACCCATGTAGTTCCAGTTGATGGGCAGATAATCAATGACCACGCCCTTCTGGGTCAGAAGGTTGACAATCTTCTGTACCATACCGTCGGTCTTGAGCATATCTTCAAGAACAGCAACGTTGTTAACAGGAACTTCCTCGGTCCATACATATCTCAGAGCACCTTCTGTTGCGGTTGCAGCGGAAGCGCCGTTGATGTATACGGTTTCGCTGTCAAGAACCTTGGTCCAGTAGCCGGTGATGGTGACGGGTTCTTCAACGCCGTCAACTTCTTCGGTAACTGCTACCCAGTTCGTGCCGTCGAAGGATTCAAGGGTGTAAACATCCTGATAGCCGTTGTAGATAGCAACTTCAAGCAGGAAGCTGACAAGGATGGTGATCATGTCGCCCTTGCCTTCCGTTGTGGTGTATGCCATCTTGTATGCGGTTTCGCCCTTTTCGGCATCGCAGGATGCGGAGTCGTAAGCGTAGATTCTGCCGACATAGAACTGTTCAAGTTTGTTGTAATCAAGGCCTTCTTCGTCCTTTGCATTGAGGACGTTGGTGATTTCAAGGTCAACAAACTGTTCTACAATCTGGAATACTGCTGTGAGGTCAAGCTGTTCAATGTTGATGCCTTCGATGCCGATGAGGCCGCCGACAAGAGCATTGATATCAAGGGACATATCAACAATGCCTGCCTTGTCAACATATTCAAGGACACCGTAAACAGCACCGAGAAGGTTGATAACAGCAACGGACAGACCGTTTGCATTGATGAAGTACAGCAGTTCGGGAAGAAGGTTGAATACTTCTTCAACAGGATTTGCAAGGATTTCGTCTACTCTGTTGAGCAACGAAGTTGCGAGGTCATTGATGAAGTAATCGACATTGTAGGTACCGTCTTCCATGAGGTAGATGTCTTTCTTCATCATACCGGTTGTTTCTGTTTTTACTTCAACGTTCGGGTCGGTACAGCCGAGTGCTTCAAGAAGAAGTGCAAGACCCTTGCTGTAGCCGTCTGCACCTGCAAGACGGATGGTATCAACGGGCTTGCCGTCAACATAACCGAACTTGTTGAAGAAGGAGATGTCGTCGCCGAAGAACAGGAATGCAAACAGGCTCTTCAAAGCGCCGAGGATGTAGGAAATACCTGTGATGAAGTCATTCTTTGCTTCATTAACATCAGGTGTTTCTGCATTGTCTGCATCAACAATGTAGACAGTGTAGGTGGTGTTGACGTTTTCTTTGTAAACGTACTTGACGGTTTCGTCGGTTTCGTCAACAAATTCTGCACCGTTTGCAGCCTGCGTGTAAGTACCGACAACAAATTCGCCGGTTGCTTCAAACTCGTTGGTTTCTGCATTGAGCTTGTGGATTTCATAGGATTCTTCAACAAGGGTGTAGTCGAAGCAATCCATATTCATCTTGGTGCCTTCCTGAACGGTGACTTCGGTGCCGTTGTAAACAGCCTTGCCGTCAACATACAGGTCAGCTTCATCAATGAAGTGAATGCCGTTGAGTCTGGACAGGTCAAGATCGAGCATGAGGTCGATCAGTTCAATAAGCTGTGCATTGACAAGATCATAAAGCTGTTCGATCAGGCCGATGATTGCTTCAAGATATTCTGCAGTGTACAGCGTGAAGCTGCCGGAAAGCATTTCGCCGAGAGAATCATAATCGGAAACCATACCGATGATGGTGTCAACAAGTGCGGGAAGTTCATTGTTCAGCGTAGTTGCAATATCCTTGTTCCAGTCATTCTTGTAAGACAGGTAGTTGATAAAGCGGTCGTTGAGCTTGATTTCGCCGACTTCGTACGGTTCTTCACCGGGTTTCAGGTTTGCATTGATAGCATCGATGGTATCGTCGGTAACCTTGACACCGGCATAAGCCCAATCAACAGTAAGGTAGCTGATGTCAATGATGCCGAGGCTGATGAGCAGGTCAACGATCATGGAGACCATGCCGTCGGTGCCGAGCATTTCGTCAAGAACTGCCGCATTGGAGAAGGTTGCAGTCTTGCCGTTTTCATCGGTGTAGTTGTACTTATAGGTAGCTGCTTCGAGCAGGTAAGACAGAAGGATGGTGAGCATGTCGCCACGGTCTTCTGTGCGGGTTGTGATGTAATCGGTCTTGGCTTCAAAGACCATCTTGAATGCGGGCTTACCGGAGCCGGATTCGTAACGGACGATGTCGCCGATGTAGAACTTGGAGAGGATTTCGATGCCATCCATTCTGTCGGTGACTTCTGCGAAACCATCGCGGTCGTCATCGTTCAGGAAGGTGTGCAGGTCAAGACCAATCCAGCCTTCAACGATGGAAATGACAACACCGATGTTGACATCATCAATATTGAATGTATCAACATCTTCGCCAAGGAGATCGTTGACAAGGTCATTGACGATCTGCTTGACATCGAGGCTGAAGCCGAGATCCAGCTTGTTGACTTCTTCAAGAAGTGCAAGAACAGATGCAAGAGCATTGTTGATAACAACGGACAAGCCGTTTGCATTGATGAAGTACAGCAGTTCGGGAATGAGATCAATGATTCCATTGATGGGATCTGCAAGCAGTTCATCGATGCGGTCAGCAACTGCCAACAGAATATCTCTGAGAGCTGCAATGCTGTCATACTTCTTGGTTTCAGCATTGTAATAGGTTTCGGCAGTGTTCAGACCGTCCTTACCCGGAACGTGGCAACCGAGTGCTTCGAAGAGAAGTACGAAGCCTTCGCTGTAGCCGTTTGCGCCGGGCAGCTTGATGAGATCCTTTTCACCGGTTGCGTTATCGGTGAAGAATGCAATGTCTTCGCCGAAGAACAGCCAGGAGAGAATCGGATTCAGCGGAGCAAGGATTTCGCAAAGTGCATTGACAAAGCTTACCTTTGCTTCGTTGACATCGGTGGTTGCGGGATCATCTTCTTTGAATTCGGTGTACTGACCGAGCTTGGAAACAGTGACCTGTTTTGCATCCTTGCGATACTTGTAGGTGACAGCTTCTTCGCCTTCACCTTCAACGAAGGATTGGTTGGGTTCAAAGCCGAGATCCTGACCGAGATCAAGGACATATTCGTCGGTTTCTTCCCAATCGTTCTTTTCGGTGTTGAACTTGAGAAGGGTGTACTTATCAACCTTCTGTGCTTCAAGTTCTGCCTGTACGAGGCTGCCGACAAGGTTGACCCAGATGGGTTCTACTTCGAACAGCAGTTCGGTGAGCATGACAGAGATGGATTCAAGGTATTCTTCCTTATAAAGGGTGAAGCCTTTGCCGAGAAGCATGTCAACAAGGTTTACATCTTCTTCGCCGTTGATGAGGCTCATCACAGCGGAGATGATGGTGTTCAGTTCATAGCCGAGAGTTTCGGCAAGACCTTCGCTCCAGTCGTTGCTGTAGGACAGGTAAGTGACATAACGGTTGAGAGAAGCAAGGCTGATGTTGCTTACAACTTTTTCGCCGTTGATTTCTGTTTCTTCAACAGTACCGCCCATGTAGTTCCAGTTGATATCGGAATATTCAATATCCAACGTGGTGGTGAGCAGTTTAACGATGCCGCTTACAAGGCCTTCTGTCTCGAGCATTGTGTCAAGAGCAGCTGCGTTGTCGATACCGTTTGCAGGATCGGTGTAAGCAACAACTTCAAGGAGCATGTTGATGATGATGGTCAGGAAGTCGCCCTTGGACTGTGCATAGTCAGCGCCGTAAACCATCTTGAATGCAAGGTCACCGTTGGAGGAGGTGAAGGCCTTCATCTTACCAACAAAGAAGTTGTCAAGTTTTTCGGGAGCAAGCGTGCCGTCGGCATTCTTGAATACATCGGTGATTTCAAGATCAACAAAGCCTTCAACCAGCGTGAAGATTGCCATGAGATCAAGAACGATGTTGCCCTTGTCATCGAAGAGTGAGAAGCCTTCGGGAAGAGTATCCTCGAGCAGGCTGCCGAGCAGACCTTCAAGGGAGATGTCGTCTTCGATCAGACCTGTGCCGTTGACAGCATCAAGAATGTTCAGCAAACCGCCGACAAGGTTCTGTACAGAAGCGGCAAGACCGTTTGCGTTGATGAAGTAGATGAGGTTGAGCAGAACGCCGAGAACCTTATCGATCGGGGTGGTGCCGTCAGCGTCAGTCTTGAGCAGCCACAGCACATAGTCAAGAACAGCAGCAATGATATCAGCAAAGAGATCTTCACTCTTGTACTGAACGCCATCACGCGTTACATCGGGCAGACTGGTTGCGGGAACACCGAGTGCTTCGAAGATCGGCACAAGACCGAACTTATAGCCGTGACCGCCCTTGAGATTGATGAGGGACAGCGTGCCGTTATCATCTGCGCTGGGATGGAAGAATTCGAAGGAGGAGCCGAACAGCAACCAGTCAAGCAGCGGGAATGCGGGAGAAAGAACAACACTGAGTGCATTTGCAAAATCACGGGTGCTGTAATTGTTAACCACGTAGTACTTGTATTCGGTTGTATTTTCGACTATTTTACCGTCTTCGTTGAGAACGGAGAACGGTACGGTATAGAAGAAGTAATCAAGGCCGTTTTCGTCAGTTGCAATCTGAACATCGGTGTTCTTGACTGCGAGTTCAACGGTGGTCTTGGTGGCTTCGTCAAAGATGGTGTTGCCGTCTTTATCAGTGGTAGTGTCGGTGTAGGTATCATAGGTGGTGGTCCATGCAGTGACACCTTCAGCATCGGTTACCATGTCGGCAAATGCGATACCGTCCCATACGGACAGGTCGATTTCAAGAAGTGCATCGAGCAGATCCGTGATGGCCTTATCGAGGTTGCCGAGAAGACCCGAAAGGGTATCAAACAGGGACTGTGCGGTTTCAGCAGTCAGAAGACCGTTGAGAAGACCGCCAAGCAGATCATCAAGAGTCTGCGGTTCTTCACCTTCGGAAGCAGTCATAGCAAGAACAGCATCAACAATGTTGTTCAGGTTGCTGTCGAGGGTATCTACGAAGCGTTCATTCCACCAGTTGGGATAGTTGAGGTAATTGATGGTATGGTCAGCTCTGTATGTAAGAGCGATATCAGTTGCGCCTTCGTCAGTTGTGGGAAGGTTGTTAAGATCAACAGTCTTATCGAAATAGAACCAGTCGATCGGAGCCTTCTGGGCATTTACATATTCGCCCTTGACGATCTTAACAATGCCGGCAAGTGCGCCGGGCTCAAGATTGAGCAGGCTGTCAAGTGCGTTTGCATTGACATACTGGCCGTCGACCTGATATTCCATAACATCAAGCAGGAAGCTGATGATGATGGTGATCAGAGCAGCGCGGTCTTCACTCGGAAGCAGGTTGCCTTCTGCATCATACAGCGGCTTGCCATCCTGGGTGTCAAGCACCATCTTGTATGCAAGATAGTTTTCAAATTCGCCGTTTTCGTTGTATTCGCCGCCGGCGGAAATGTACTGTTCAATATGGCCAAGATAGAAGTAGTCAAGCTTGGAGCCGACAACTTCGTTGATCTTCATGCCGGTGATGGCTTCAGCAAGTGCAAAGATGTCTTTGAGCTTAAGCTGAGCGATATCGAACTTATAGTTCTTGTCAACAAGAATATCTTCGAACAAGCCGAGGATGAGGCTGCTGACATCAATGGGTTCTTCAAGGATGCCGGATTCAGCAATTGCATCGAGGATGTTGAGAGCAAAGCCAGCAATGTTGTTGATAGCAGTGCCAAGACCGTTGGAGTTGATGAAGTAAATAAGGTTCGGGAGCACTTCGTCAAGAGCAACGTTGATGGGATCTGCAAGAATTTCGTCAAGTCTGACAAATACGGAATTCAGAAGATCCGTAATAGCCTGCTTAACATTGATGTCACCGGTTTCCTTATCGGTGTAGTATTCAACGGAGTGCAGGTTTTCACAGCCGAGTGCTTCAAGAAGAAGAACAAGACCGGTGCTGTAGCCGAGACCGCCGTTGATTCGCAGAAGAACATCAGCGTTGACAACATACTTGGTGTTGCCATCAGTGTATTCCTTACCGTACAGACGGTATGCCATATCGGTTTTGGTTGTGCCGTCGATGGTTGCGGTTACAACGGTGTCACCTGCAAGGGTATTGCCGGTTGCAGACCATGTAGCGCCGCCATCGGTGGTGGTGTATTCATCGTAGTAGTAGTTGTCTTGGCCTACGAAGAATTCGTATTCCTGACCGAACAGGAGCCAGCCGATAACTCTGGAGATAGAGCCGACAAGCTTGGACAAGCCGTTTACGAAGTCATCTCTGTCTTCTGCGATATTGGTTGTGGTTTCGTCATCGGGACGTACCAAGTAGAACTTGGCATTGGTTTCTACTTCGCCGTTGGTAACAGTACCTTCAATTTCATCCGTTACATCATCATGATGATAATCAACGGTGAAATAGTACAGTTTTGCAGCGTCGTCCCAGACAAGACGTGTGAAGTTACCTGCATCATCACGTGCAAACAGTTCTTCTTCAGTGATTTCAACAACGTGTTTGGTTGCCTTGAACTGGAAGATCGGATAGTCGTCGCTCATGTCATCGGGTGTACCGTTGTCATTCATGTAGGTATTGCCGTTTTCATCGAGGACGTAGCCGTTTTCGATATAGGTATTATAGGTATAGGTGAATGCGGGATAATAACCTGTGATTTCGGTTACAGGATTACCGTTTTTATCAAGAACGGGATTTCCGTCTTCACCGATCTTTTCTGTTACGATTGCAACATCTTCAAGAGAAGCAAAACGGTAGTCGTTCCATTCGGAGATAGATACACCGAGAAGAGCATCAACGAGGTTGAAAATAACTTCGTCAAGAGATTCCATAAGGTCTGCAACAAGAGAACGGATGGATTCAAGCGTTGCGCCGTTATAGATATCGAGCATGCCGCCGAGAAGAGCAGCAATGTCTGTTTCTTCTGCACCGGTCATGGAAAGGATAGTGGAAACAAGTTCTTCAATACCATAGGCAAGGTAAGCGGCTGTTTCATAGGTCCAGTCGTTGCCATAGGTCAGGTAGTTGATGTCACGAACGCCAACTTTGTCACCGTTCTTATCATCTGTGTAGATGATGTCGCCTTCATTGGTGACATTACCGGGAAGAAGTTCAACATTCTTGTCGAAGTAATACCAGTCAACATTCTTATAGTCTGTGAACTTGGTATCAAGCAGAGCGATGATGTTTTCAACAAGGCCGGGCTTGCCTTCTTCAACACCAATCAGGCGGTCAATCGCGCTGAGGTTGTTGTAGTTGATAATTTCGGTGGATTCATAAACATAGCGATACCAGTCGCCGGTCGGCCACGGTGCATCTTCCGTAACAGTTGTACCGTCTTTGTCCTGGTTAAAGACACCGATCTTGGTGTTAACGGAAGTGAAGTGGTAATATGTTACTTCCACACTTTCGTAATCAAGATCTTCATAATCAGTTGCTTTATAGGTAACGGTTTCGGTGGTTTCGTTGCCGTCAGCATCGGTTGTGGTCTTGGTCAGTGTGTAAACGCCGTCTGCCACTTCATATTTCCATTCGGAGGCATCGAAGCTGACTTTTTCGGTTACACCTGCATTGTCATAAGAAATGACATGATAGGTCACAACTTCATCAGTGAGATTGAGATTCAGGTAGTCAGCAGAATCAATGACAAGAGTATCGTTGATAACATTGCCTGCGTCGTCCTTCTTAACAGAACCGTCTTCGTTATACTGCGGTTTGGTAAGGGTATAGATACCGTCGTTCTGCGACAGTTTCCATTCGGCGCCGCTGTAGGTTTCGGTAGTGGTTACATCTTCCCAACCATCTGCAGGCGGAATCATGATTCCGTTTTCTTCATCATAAGTGCCGTCATCGTGGGAAACCTGTACTTTATAGGTATCCTGCGCATAAGAGCCCTGATCCATAAGGACATCAAGAAGAAGGCTGATAAGGATGGTGATAACGTCAGCCTGGTCTTCCTTATCGGTGCAAGCCATTCTGTATGCAGGACGCTGGTTTGCGGACTGATAAGGCTTAATTTCACCGATATACAGAGTTTCAAGGAAGTGGAGCATGGAATCATTGACATGAATACCAAGAACGCTTTCAAGAATCTTGAAGATAGAGCCAAGGTTGATGTTGTTCATATCAAGACCAACGCTTGCAATCAAAGCATTGATATCGATTGATTCTTCCAAAACGGAATTGAGAATGTTAAGGAAGTTTGCAAAGTTTGCAAGAATGTTGTTAACAGCAACAGACAGACCGTTGCAGTTGATGAAGTAAATCAGGTTGGGCAGTTTATCGATCAGCCAGTCAATGGTGTTGACGGTGGTATCACCTTCTGCCATGTAGAACATGTCATCAACAGTCGGATAGAGAATTGCATTGATCAGCTGCTGCAGAATGTCAACAAAGTGTGCAAGGAAATCATGCACCTTGATATCGGCAACATTGCCTTGTTCATCAAAGGTATAGAAGTTTTGTGCCGGCAAGCATTCCAGACCGAATGCTTCGAAGATCGGCACAAGACCATACTGGTAGCCCATACCGCCGTTGAGGATGATGGAATCATCGCCGAAGTCGTTCGGGTCATCACCGTCACCGTCAAGGTCGCCGCCTTTATCGAATACGATGTCGTAATAGGTCTTACCGCCGTCGCCCTGAATCTGCTGATACTTGATGCCTTCGCCCATGGTGAAGAAGAAGCGATAGTCAGCACCAATAAAGATCCAACCGAGCAGATATGCTGCGGGCTGCAACAGATCAGTAATGAACTGGAAGAATGCTTCCTGTTTTTCAGCAGGATCATCAAAATCGTCAATGCCGAAGTCATAAGTTACAACCTTAACTTCAACATCCTTCATAACGGGGTTGTCTTCACCGTCAAGAACGGCTTCGCCGGTTGCGTCATCCACAACAGGCTGTTTTTCAATAACGGTTTCTTCGGTTGCATATTCAGAACCTACAACAAATTCGTATGTTCTGACACCTGCATCGTCAATGGCGGTTACGATGTGGTCAAAATACTTGTACCAACCGTATACAGGATTGCCGTTTTCGTCTTTTTCGCGGGTTTCAAGAATATCATCGCCAAGCTGATCGTCCGGAGATTTTGTATCGGACACAATGTCATCAGCAATGTTGGTATCAAAAATTGTGTCAACCAGCTGGAATACAACGGGAGGAAGCAGGTTAAGAACTGTGCCGAGCAGGTCAACAATGGTGCCAGCCATTTCATCGGTGAACAGCATATCATTCAGCAGCCCGTTCAGAAGATCCGGAAGATTTTCATAGGTTTTGCCGTCGATTTCGATCAGACCTGCAACCATGTTGAGGATAGCATCAAAGCTGTCATAGATGCCGTCAGCCGTTTCGTAGGTCCAGTCGGTTACATAGGAGAGATAGTAGATGGAATGATACATGGAAAGATCCGTTGTATCAGCATACAGCCACTGCATCTGGGCTGCGGTGCCTTCCCACTTTTCATCTTCTCCGTCACCGTTCCAGTCAGCAACAAAGTCTTCTGCAAGATAGTCCCAGTTGGGTTCTCTGCTGTAGTCAAATTCAACTTCAGTGAACAGTGTGTCGAGTGCCGAGAACAGACCTTCGGAAGTGAAGCCGTCACCAAGTGAACCGTCACTGAACAGAAGTCTGTCAAGTGCAGTGCGGTTAGCATCGATGTGCAGAAGGTCAAGCAGGATCGAAACAAGCAGGGTTACAGAGTCGGGACCGTAGTAGTTCAGTCTGGTTGCAACGGGCATGGAATCAGTAGATCTCAATACTGTGCCGGTAGCGTCTGTAACAGCATCATCTTTCTTGCCATTGTTGTCAATATCCGTCCAGGAATAGTTGGAAAGGGAAACATACGATTCAATACCATAGTATTCCATTTCGCCGTCCTTGTCAGCATCGCGTTCAGCAGTCAGAGCGATACCTTCCAGGGCATAGTGGATGGGCGAGAACTTGAAGCCGAACAGATTCTGCACAATCTGCAGAATAGCCTGAAGGGTCAGGTTTTCAACGTCAAGAATTGCTACAGCTGCAGGAGTGGTCGGGTTTTTATCTTTGTTAGCCTTGTAGTGCGCTCCACCGTAAGAATGCTGAGCCTTGTAGGCTTCGTAGACTTCAAGAGCAGCAACATACTGTTCATAATCTTCTGCAAGCCATTTATCATAAGCTTCAGGTTCAGTTTCCTGATCGGGAGCATCTTCCAATGTGGGTACTGCAATTACTTCACAACCGCAATCGGGATCGGTCAGATTTTCATTGAGGTCATCATTATATTCAACCAGCAGATCAAACAGGAGATTCCGCAGCAGGGCATTCAGATCCAGGTCGAAAATGGGACGGATGATATCCACAAGCACAATTGCAAAGTGGATGAGGTTGAAGATTGCATTGGAAAGCAGGTTAGACTGCAGACCATAGAAGAGGTTGGGCAGAAGGTCAAAGATCTTCTGAACCATGTTCTTACCGCCTTCATCATTGGTAAGAACCCAGTCGATCCATGTGAAGAGCTGCTCAGTCAGATAGGTAATACCGGCAACTGCACCAGCATTGGAATAGCCTGTTTCTTCGTCATATGTCGGGTCGGACGCATTGGAATTGGAACGGATATATTCCAGGTAACCATCTGCACTGAGTGCTGCTGTTTGGCCTGTCAGTTCGGTCATTTCGTCAGAACAGATTTCAAGCAGTTCCCAAAGAGGAAGCAGCACCGAGTCGTAGGCATTGAAGCCGACCAGTGTGAATGCGCCGTCAAACAGAACAGCATCTTCGCCCAAAAGAAGGAGGTTAAACAGAGGAGCAAGGTCTTCCATCATGTACATGGTGTACGCAACGAAAATCTCGCGGTCGTAAGTGTTGATAATGGCATCAGGATCAAAGTTGCCGTCGCCATTCCAATCAAACCATACCTCATATTCAAATCTGTTGTATGCACGTTCGATTTCTTCAGCTTCGGCCTGTGCTGCAGGCAAAGCCTTACGGATGATCTTAACGCGTTTGAACTGGTCTTCCCACTGCGAATCAGGAAGATAATAGTCGCCGTTAGCACCCTGATAGAATTTGTTATCAGGAATGTAGAACTTGACTTCGTTACCATTGTCAATTGTTGTCCAGGTACCGTCATAAGTGTAGTAGGTACGGCCGATTACTTTGGTAACTTCCGTGCCGTCAGCATTCAGCATAGGATTGCCTTCTGCATCAGTTACTGTCATCGTATAGTCTTTTTCACCGACAGAGTTTGCGGGGATGGTGATCTCATTTGTGAGTTCATCGGTGCCGTAGCTGATGATAAGCTGATTGCCGCAGTTATGGCATCTGAAATTCTTGTAATTGGAAGTGTCTGCCTGATAGTCAAAATCGACATCATAGTATTCAAGCAGATTGCCGGAAAGCGGATAATTGTTGCCACGGAGTTCGCCGTTTTCGTCACGAATACCGGCCTTCACAAGAGTTTCGGTGCCATCGGCATTTTCTTTGAAAACATCATTATCTACGCAGAAGATACATTCGTACTGCGGGACGATGTCATGTGCAACTTTGGTCAGATGGGTGGTGCCTTCGGTAAGTCCGTTTGCCACATCGAAGGGCTGGTAGTAACCGTCTTCTTCGAAGTATTCACCGTAGAACATATAACCGTAGGTTTCGAACCATCTGTTAACATTGATACCGAAGTTGTCTTTGAAAATATTAAGAACAGGTGCAGGCAGGGAGCCCAAGACCGAACCAAGGGTATAAGCCATCAATTCCACAACATTCCATGCGCCGTCAGAAGAGAACAACTGTTCAATCATATTGCGCAGGTAGTTTGCAGAGGAACCGCCGCCGACAACATGGAAATCTTTGTAAGCCTGAGAATCTTCATCGGTAAGCACAAGGCCGAGGATGGCATCCACGAGACCGATTGCATTGTTGTAGAAGAATTCAGCCTTGTCAAGAGTCCAGTTGTTTTCATTGTCAAGGTAAACAAATTCAGCAGCAGAAATATCCTGTACTGTCTTGAAGAAGATAGAATTTTCGGTGGGATAGAACCAGTCCCAATTGGTCAGAGCATAGGGAGAAGTGCCGTCCTTATACTCACCGATGCCGGCCAGATCTCGATCGTTGGAGTTGGTCTTATTGGTGGTATTCGGGCAGAAAAGTTCTACCAATGCAGCAATAACCTGAGCAGGATTCAGGGTGGTGAGCAACTTCTTAAGGTCAAGGCCGATCATATCAACCTTGATGGAACCAAGATCCAGCCCAAGAAGGTTTTCCAGGTTTGCGCCGCCGTTTGCGGAGGCAAAGTTAAGTACAAACTGAATCAGATAATAGAATACGTCTGCGATATCGGCATCAACAGCATAATACATGCCGGGATCGCCGCCGAGAGGATTAAATGTTCTTGCAGGGCTGTAATGTTCTCCAAAAGTACCCAGCGTTGCAATTTCAAGTTCATTAATTTCGGGAAGAAGGCTTGCAATTTCCGGATCAAGGAAAGCCCTGAGTATGCCATCAAGATCATTCAATGGAGCGCCGATCAATTCTTCGAGGTTAAGCATCCCGCCGAGGTCGATTTCGATATCATTGAATTCGATAAAGCCCCAGATGATGCCCTGGAAAATAGAAGCAAAGTCACCCAATGCACCGGAATTGCTTGTATCAATAGCACCGTCCACATCATAAACACTCAAATAGAGTTTCAGACGGGTGATGTGCGGCTGAATCCAGTCGGATGCCAGAATAAACATGATGTTGGGAAGCAGGTTAAGAACCGTATTCAACGGAGCCTGCGAAACCTTAACGATTGTTGCATACACGGGCATGAACAGACATTTAGCAAACTGATAGGAATCGGTGCCATTAGCGGAGTTACCGAAGGAGGAAGAGAACGGTTTTTCCGTCGTTACATTAAAATCGGATACATAATAGGGGGAAGAGATATAGTCGTTGAAGAACAGGGTTTCAAACAGAGACAGCCAAAGGTTGTTATAAAGGTCCAAACCCTTGATCGAAAGGGTACCTTCTTCAAGGAAGAGAGCCAATGGCTGATCGGTAGACAATGTAACACTATATTTGAGGTAAACTTCTGGCGCATGCGCATATGCGAGATTATTAACTGTCTTGGTGTATGTTAAATTGCAGAAAAGGCATTGCAACAGCGGAATAATACCGCTGAAAATATCACCGATAACAGAAAGGAAAGCATTAAAGCGCTGTTCGGGATTGGTGATGTCATCCAGACCCCATTCAACACCAAGATAACCGAGTTCTTTGGAGGAAACGGAACCGTCGCCATTCAAATCGATCACAGAACTGTTCCAATATCTGCCGCACTGATTCAAAAGTTTGATGAGTGTAGAATACTTTGTTTCATTTTTTGATGTCAGCGTCTCAGCCAGATGCAAGGGATACAGCGGAAGACCAATCTGTTTAAAAGCATCCGGCAAAGAAACAGGAGTATACCTGTCGTTCTTCGTTTCGCCGTCAAGGTAAAGATGAATCGTGGTTTGCAATTCAAGAGCGCCGTCTTTAATATCCAACGGAATTGTTTTGAGCTCCTCTTTCAACAGGCCTTCCAGAAGGTCTGTCAGCATCGGGAACAGAAGACCAACAATGGTGTTGATCATTTCATCGGAGAATACCAGATCGCCGATCAGATTCTGCAACCATGCAGTCAGGTTTGCAGCGCCGGAATCGGGAGCAATAAGATTGATAAAGTCAGAAGAAGTAAGGAAATCATCGAGTTTTTCCAGCATGTGCTCAACGCGGTGAACAGACAGAACATAGTCGTCTTCTTCCGCCGGGAGCGTGGAGCTGAAATTAGAGCCTTCACGGGCAATATCAGAATATGCCTGGGCATGACGGATGGTATAATAGCCATCGCCGCCGATGTTGTCACCGTTACCGTCGTCAAAGTCCAGTTTGCCCTTCAATGTAGCAACCAGGTCTTTACCATAGGCATCATAAGCCGCCTTGCAATCATCAAGCAGCGAATACATGGTTATCAGGTTGTTTTTGCGGGTATCAGTCAGCAGATTTGCCTGCGAACTGACAGGATATGCCGTGTAGCCGGAAGAAGCAAAGGAAACATAATTGTTGCTGCTGCGGACATAGACATCCGCACCCGTATACCAATAATACAGAGCGTGATCAATGTCATCCAGCAATTCATTAAGGAGCCTTGCAGTTCTTGCGTTAACAGAGCGAATCTTGTCGGCTTTAACATCACCGTTCATGTTGGCAACATCAGCACCGAGAGTAACCGTCACGCCGCCAACCGTTACGTCATAGCCGGCAACACCCAGCAAGTGCAACAGCTGGTTAAAGATAACCTGATAGATAGCATCGTCAATTTCTTTTACGGTTGCATCAACGGGATCCTGTTCGTAGGTTGCGCCGAAAATCTGATCAATTTCAGTCGGAGTCAGAGCTTCATACCCTGAAGTACCGTTGGCGGCAGCCGTTTTGCTTTCTTTCCAATCTTTGGCATAGGAAGCAGCAGTTCCGTAAGTGGAAAGAAGAACAATGAGGTCCTTGGTAAGCCAGGTTTCATTCTTGTTTGCTTCGAACCAGGCAAATGCCGCAGAATTCTTATAATTGTAATCGATACCACGGTAAGAACGTTCATGATCGAGTGCTTTTACAAAGTTATCAAGCGTGGCAAAATCGAAACCATCGCCGAACAATGCTGCAAATGCCGCAGAATCTTCGTAATTCTTAATGACGGCAAGTTTTGCACGCATGTCTGCGGGAGCATCGGCAAGAATTTCATCCGAGACAGCATTCTCTTTATGCTCGTAGCTTGAATACTGCTGCAAGCCGATGGTTGTGCCGTCACCGTTTTTGTAATCTTCTTTCGTATAAACGGAAGAAGTACCGTTTTTCATACGGAAATTAACATATTCGTATGCAGCATACAGTTCATAATAATCCTTATAAAGCTGCAACTGTGCCATACGGTCAGCAACTTGGGAATTATAATTAATTCCGAAACTTGCTTCCAGAACACTGATCAGGTTCTTCTTTTCAGTCTCTGTAAGCTCATTGAAAGCAGCAAGATAACCTGTGCTGATGTTGTAGATTTTTTCAATGGCATCATATTCAGCTTTCACTGTGGCATTGGAATCAGTAGCAAAGCTGTTGATGTAGTCAGTGTCATAATTATAAACATACAGACCGTCTACTGCAAGAGTACCCATGAACCAGTCTGCCATGTCCTTGTACTGCGAAACGTTTGCAACAGCAACCAACTTGTCATAGAAAGCATTGTAAGATGCATAAGCGGTTGTGTTGCCTGCGGGGTCCTTACCATCGCCACCAATGGTGGAATTGTAAGCAGTAAAGATCGTTCCGAGGACATTGACAGGAACACCAGCGCCGACAACAGTCTTATAATTATTGTGCTTCGTTTCATAAGCTGCAATCAAATTATCGCGATCTGTGGCGTCCATATCATAAATGTAGCTGTCGTCATCACTTGCAGCCCATGCGCTCCAATGCGTATTGAAAGCACCACCGGTAACAAAGTCACCGTATGACAGAATGGCCTCATTAATGCCAAGTTGTGTTCCATCCGTATCAGTAACTGTAGTACTCGGGCGATTGGCACCAATTTCAAAATGCTGCAGTTCGTGCCAACGTTCCATTGTGCGCGTGTAAGTACCCAATGCCGGCAAATCACCAGGACTTTCGCAGCTAGAAGCTTTGCTAGCTTGCGTCTCGGTATATGATACCCCAGAATCGGAGGACTTCTGCGCATTCACCAATGTTGCCGTCACAGATGTCCAAATAGGATATGTGTTCAAGTCCTTATAATCTTCATACGAACTGATGAAATTCGCAACAGTTGTGTTCAATCTAATTTCTTTAGAGAAAGTTTGAACATTGTTATATGCATCCGCATCAGCCGCATTCGTTGCATAAGTTGTCGACATATCTATTGTATTTGCTTGGCCCGGAGCCTGCCCTGTACGTTGGATTGTAACCTTTTTTCTGCCGAGATACTCAACAGCATCCGTACCTGCCGGAGAGACAAGATTCAAAATAGCCGTCCGATAATCTGCACCAAGAACGTTGACAAGATTTTCGGCAGCTGAATCCGTAGTGAACGAAGAAGAACCCGTTTTGTTAGTTCCATTCAAAAAATAGTAATCCTCGGCAATATAATTGAGAATGTAATATGCCGTCCACATGTCACGACCGGAAAGCCCGGAAAGTTCAGCAACTTCAAGCTTATTAGATGTGGCGGTAAGACTTGCCAAGAATTCATTTACAGTCTGGTTACCACTTACCAGATGTTTACCATTCAACCATACGTTTTTCAGTTCATCGGAATCAACAGCAGCTGCTGCTTCCGCACTGATGCGCAGGCCGAGTTTCTCTGCAATATTACCGGCACTCATCTGGAAGCTGCTGAAAGCCATGATGATTGCCAGGAACACGCAAAGAGTGTTTCTGAGAACTCGTTTCATAGTCATTTCTCCTTTTCTGACTTGAAATTGAAGATGATCTGCAGGTGCAAAATGTCGGATATTGGACATAATTACACCTTTAGATACTATCATACGATAGACATTATACACCATCATCGTCAAGTTTTCAAGTTGTTTTCAGCAAAAAGATTGCACAAATATATATACTTGTTTTGTGCAAATCCACAATTGACAAAAACACAAAAAGAAGCAAGCACAACATGGTGTGCAGGTAACTGAATATAACCACAAGCAACGAAAAAACACGGCATTGCGGAATAATTTTACCGGCAGCAGATAAATACATTTATTCAGATTTGTTGCCCGAAATTTATTTGGGTACCATCTGCAAGGTAAAACAACGATTCTTTCAAAACCATATATGTTATAATGTAATGCAAATAATAACTTTATTGACAGAAATATAAACTTATAGTATAGTATAAACAGATTGTTTTTATGGGAGAAGCATACATGAACACCAAAAAGATGCGTTTTTGCGACATGTTTTTCATTCTGTCCTTGTGCGTGTGTACGGTATTTTTAATATTTAGATTGCAAAACGCACCAAATATTGTCGATGAATCATTTTATCCAACCATTGCCTTGCGCCTCATAAACGGAGACAGCCTGGTGACAGACGAATGGCATTTGTCTCAATTTTCGGCACTGTTTTTGTATCTTCCCGTAAAACTATGGCTTGCAATCAGGGGTTCAACAAACGGTATCGTTCTGTTTTTGCGATGCTTATATCTCTGCGTTCACTTTGGTTCAGCCATCGGCCTTTATACATTTTTCCGCAAACACGGCTGGTGGGCAATGCTTGCAGCCCTGCTTTTTTATTCGCAAAGTCCGATGGGCATTATGTCGCTGAATTACAATTCCCTGTTCGCATTGTTCTTATTGACAACCTGTCTGCTACTGTTGACCATTTGCAGAAAACCAAAAAACATTTTTTTCATTCTTACAGGCGCTTGTTATGCCTGTGCCTGTGTATGCAATCCGATCTTCTGCGGTGTTTTTCTTTTGTATATTACACTGTGCCTGTTTTTTGCTTACAAAAACAGCCGTTTTCATAAACAGAACATTATTCTTTCCAACAAAGAACGCAAAAAACAAAACAAAAAACTGCGAAAACTTCCGCAAAAAACAGCCGAAAACGATATCTTTTTCAATAAAAAGGCATTTCTTTTATTCCTTGCCGGCATTTGCTTAATCGCTGTCTGCTGTCTTATTTTCTTTTTTGCAACCGGTGGCACGTTATCAGGATTTGTACAGAATTTTAAACACCTGCTCACAGATTCCGAGCACAATTATTTCAACTCCCCCTTGATTGAATTTTGGAAAAAACTAAAAAATGCAGCCTCTGCGTTCAATACCATCAGTTTTGGTCTTTTCTTTTTGCCGATTGTGCTTTTTGTTGCATTGGCACTTGACAAGAAGCGCAAAGTGATCTCACACAAAATTATTTATATTTGCCTGAGCCTTGCATTGGGGATTTTTTATATCGCAGGCATAACAACTGCATCGGCAAACAACGAAGGAAGCATTTACTTTTATTCTCTTCCACTCCTTTTACTCTCTGCCGTTAGTTATATTCTGACAGCAAACAAGAACAAGAAAAGATTTTACTGCTTTTGGTTGCCATGCGCAATCGCCGCCCTTGCACAGTTTTTGGCATCCAATCTGCTGCTGTGGGCAATCGGTTGGGTATTTGCAATCGGCAACATTGCGGGTGTTTTCTTTGTGAAAGATCTATTCTGCGAATTAAAAGATGAAAAAGAAAAAATCCGCCCTGTGCTGCAAAAAACAGGCTGTATTCTTCTTTGTCTGGGATGCTGCATACAGTTAACATATAACACCGTACGTCTTATTTCTTCAATACCATTCGACAAAACAGAGTTTAAGCAAATTGAAACAGGCCCGTATGAAAATCTGTATATTAACAACAAGTATTACGGCACTTTTGAATTGAGCATGAGCGATCTCGACAAAATAAAAACATATAGCAACGATGATGAACCTATTCTGCTCCTTGCAGAAATGACTTGGTTGTATCTGTATGTCGACCGTCCGTTCGGCACGTATTCCGCATGGCAATTAAGCTTTGAGCCGGAAAGGTTGGAAGCATATTACGAACTGAATCCCGAAAAAAAACCCAAATACATTTATATTAGCGCGGTATTGCCGCATTTCAATTATGGCGTCAGCTTTAAAATGGCAGAAGACAAAGCCACTGTTATGAAAGAAATGTTCAATTGCAAAGAAGAAAAACTCTCGCGCGGGATTCTGCTGACGGTCATTGAATAAAACAATAGCCTCTCCAAATAAAAAACGGAGAGGCTATAAGTATATATATTATAATGTAATGTACTGTCAGGCGCGTTTTCTTCTTGCAACCGCCAGCCAGAGAATACCGATAAGGGTAGTCAGAACCGCAAACCACTGCCATACAGACAAGTGCAGAAAGATATCCCCTTCCACTGCATAATCGTAATGTCGCAGAAATTCAAGAAAAAACCGCGGGACGGAATAGGCAATCTGCGCAATGGGAAAAATAAGCCCGACGCATTTTTTGCGGTGAACAAGGAACATCAGCACAGCCGCAAGAACAACGCAGAATGCCGCTTCGATGAGCTGCACCGGCACAACGGTCGTGCCCGTCAGGCGGTTCAGGATGCCGTTTTCGGATGCGATTCCGTAGCAACAGCCATAGCCGAAGCAGCCGATTTTTGCCATTCCGAGCGCAAGAACCGTGCCGGCGGCATACAGATCCAGCTGCAGATCGGAATTGATTTTTGCAAGTGCGTAAGCACCTTTCACGATCAGAGGAGAAAACAACAAAACACCGAACAGACGGAACCGACTGGCCGCATACATTTGTCCGTCACTTACAACAAGGATAATCGCATTATACAGATGCGCCATCAGCATCGCACCGACAAGCGAAGCACAAAGCCCGAAAAACGACATCTGCAGGGTTTCCTTGACAGAGATTCCGTATTTTTTGCGCACACAGAACAGATAAACGGTGCCAAGCAGAAAGCCCATACCGATACAGGCATAATAAAACAACAGATATTTGTCCATACTATCTCCGGAAAAATAATTATAATTATATTGTATAGAAAATTTTTTTATTGTCAACCGATTTGACAAGATGAATAAAATATGATAAGATAAAATATAAATATGTTTGCGGAGGAAAATAAATGGATATCACGCAAATTGTAGATTCATTCCATATGCACACCGGTGAATGGTGGGAACTGGTGCTTCGTCTTGTGGTTGCAGGGCTTTGCGGCGCCGTGATCGGCTACGAAAGAAGCCTTCGCCAGAAAGAAGCAGGCCTTCGCACCCACATTATCCTTGCTCTCGGCTCGGCTCTGGTGATGATCGTTTCCAAATATGGTTTTACCGATGTGGTACAGATGTATGCCGATTACAAAATACAGGCAGACATCTCCCGCGTGGCTTCCAACATTATGACGGGTGTCGGTTTCCTCGGTGCAGGGGTTATCTTCGTGCGCGGCGGCACCATCAAAGGCTTAACCACCGCAGCGGGGATCTGGGCTTGCGCAGGCATCAGCATCTGCATCGGTGCGGGCATGTACACTTTGGGCATCATTGCCACGCTGCTGTTGCTGCTTGTGCAGATTATTCTTCACAAATTCCTGCCCGTTTCGGAAACCATGGAAAACAACATCATCACTTTCACGGCGGTTGACCATGAAGTGCTTGCAAAAGTGAAAGATTTTCTGGTTACAAACCACATCAAAGTCATTTCCATTGAAACCAAACAAAAATCCGACAAATCCGTTTATGTTGCCATGACCATCAAAATTGCAAAACAGATGTCGCTTGAATCGGTGCTGACCATGATGCACGACATCGACGGCATCAAAGAATTTTCAATCAGTGTGTAAAAAAAAGAACAGATGATAAAAAGGATTGCAAACAAAATGCAATCCTTTTTTTGTGTGGTAAATTATGGTTTATAGCCAAAGTCGGATATGTCATCCGTAGGGAACGGATAGCATCCGTTCCGAGCAAATTGACGGTTTGAAGCGACTTTCTGTTGTTTTTCATGTGTTCTCATCGTCAAATTTACAGCGGAACGCATGGTATGCGTTCCCTACGATCGAACAACCCAAAGAACGCTAAAACATAATTTATCTGTCTGATTATACTTTACACCAATTCAAAAAAACCGCCGTCCTTTCGGACAGCGGCTTATTATTCGCTTTTGCGGTCAAATACTTACAGTTCTGCGAAGTACTTGATGGTGCGGACCATCTGGCTGGTGTAGGAATTTTCGTTGTCGTACCAGGAAACAACCTGTACCTGATAGGTATCGTCATCGATCTTAGCGACCATGGTCTGGGTAGCATCGAACAGAGAGCCGAAGCGGATGCCGATAACGTCGGAAGAAACGATCTGATCTTCGTTGTAGCCGAAGGATTCGGAAGCAGCAGCCTTCATAGCAGCGTTGATGCCTTCCTTGGTGATATCCTTGCCCTTCACAACAGCAACAAGAATGGTGGTGGAACCGGTGCAGGTGGGAACACGCTGTGCGGAACCGATGAGTTTGCCGTTGAGTTCGGGAATTACAAGGCCGATAGCCTTTGCAGCGCCGGTGGAGTTGGGAACGATGTTCTGTGCGCCAGCACGAGCACGGCGAAGGTCACCCTTTCTGTGGGGGCCGTCGAGAATCATCTGATCGCCGGTGTAAGCATGAACGGTGGTCATGATACCACTCTGGATTTCTGCGTAATCGTTGAGAGCCTTTGCCATGGGAGCAAGACAGTTGGTGGTGCAGGAAGCTGCGGAGATGATCTGATCATCAGCAGTAAGAGTGTTTTCGTTTACGGAGAAAACGATGGTCTTGAGGTCATTGCCTGCGGGAGCAGAGATAACAACCTTCTTTGCGCCTGCGTTGATGTGAGCCATGCTCTTATCTTTGGAGCAGTAGAAACCTGTGCATTCAAGAACAACGTCAACACCGATTTCGCCCCAGGGAAGTTCAGCTGCGTTTGCCATTGCGTAGATTTTGATGGTCTTGCCGTCTACAGTGATGGTGCCGGCTTCGTCGTCTGCACAGACGCAGTGACCGTCGTAACGACCCTGTGCGGTGTCATACTTCAGAAGGTGTGCAAGCATAGAGGGCTTGGTAAGGTCGTTGATAGCGACAACTTCGTAACCTTCTGCACCAAACATCTGACGGAATGCAAGACGGCCGATTCTGCCGAAACCATTGATTGCTACTTTAACTGCCATTTTAAAATTCCTCCAATTGTTTAATTTAAAAATTTAACCGTAATCTATTATACATTCTGCAAAAATTTTTGCAAGTGTTTTTATTGAAAAAGACGGTGTTTGACAAAAGTTTGTCAAAATCGGATAAAAATTCAGAAAATGCAAATATATTCTTTTACATATTTACAACATTTATCGGACTGCCGTTTATGAATGCACGGATATTTTCAACAAAAATATCCATCAGGCGCTGTCTTGTTTCCAGCGGAGCCCACGCAATGTGCGGTGTGATAAAGCAGTTTTTGGCCGACAGCAAAGGGTTTTCCGCCTTAGGCGGCTCGGTGGAAAGCACATCAACCCCGGCACCTGCAATGCTGCCATTATTAAGTGCATCTGCCAGTGCCTGTTCATCCACAACGGGTCCTCTGGAAGTATTGGCCAGAAATGCGTTTTCTTTCATTTTGCCCAAAAATTCTGCATTCACAAGGCAGTTTGTATCCTTTGTCAGCGGGCAATGTAAGGAAATAAAATCACTTTCACCTGCAAGGGTGTCAAGGTCAACAAAGCTGACATCCTCACCCGCATATTTTTCGGGATGCGCCGTATTTGCAAGAATATTCATACCGAAAGCCCTGCCGATGGCGGCAACTTTCTGACCGATCTTACCGTAGCCGACAATGCCGAGGGTCTTGCCTGCGATTTCGCAGATCGGTGCCACACGGAAGGTAAAATCGGGGCATGCAGTCCATGCACCGTCATGCACGGCGGCAGAGTGTTCGGCAACACGCGAAGCGTGCGCAAGAATAAAGCTGAAAACATACTGCGCCACACTGTCTGTTGAATAAGCGGGAATATTGGCAACGGGAATGCCGCGTTCGGCACAACATTCGGTATCAATAATATTATACCCCGTTGCAAGAATGGCAACAAAGCGAAGATCAGGCAACTGTTCAATGATTTCACGTGTCAGTGCCACCTTATTGACCACAACGATTTCGGCACCTGCGGCACGGGACAGCACATCTTCGGGTGCGGTGCGGTCATAAATAGTAAAATCGCAAAGTTCCTTTGCGGCATCCCAGGAAAGATCACCCGGGTTTTCACAAAAACCGTCGAGAATTACTGCTTTCATTCGTCTTCCTCCTTTTCTAACATATTATTATACCATATTTTTCCTGCAATAGAAAGTGTTTTTTGCTGAATGGAAAGATTTTTAAAAATGATTGACCTGCTTGTGAAAATAATATATAATATAAGTTGGTGATTTTTTGAAGAAAAAGTACAGCCTTGAACAACGGGCAAGACAAATCACAAAAGCATACGGCATTACGCTGCTCGTTGTAGCGGCTGTGTTGCTTATTATCTCTTTTCTGATGCACCTTGAGCCTGTGCAGGCAAAATATGCACAATGGCTGACGTATCTTGATGATTTTGAATATCAGATCACCACGCTGGAAGACAAATGGATGATTGTGATTGTGCTGTTTCTGCTGTTCCTCGTTCGGTGTATTCTGCCGTTTTATCCGTTGAGTGTTATTCTTGTGATCAGCGGAGTAGTTTTCCCGTCTTGGATTGCTTTTTTGATCAATATGGGCGGTATGGCACTGGGAATGGGGATCCGTTTCTATACCGGCAAAGAAATGGGCGAAGGCTACACACTGAAACTGTTGCGCAAATACCCCATTTTTGATGTTATTTTAGAAAAAAACGGCTTAAGCAACTCCGTTTTGCTGTTTTTATTCCGCTTGTTCCCCGGTGTGCCGCCGAATTCCGTCAGCCAGATCTACGGGTCATTAGAATTCCCTGTTAAAAAATATTTTCTGATTTCACTTGCGGGCATTGCACCGCGCATGCTGATGTACAGCTTTATCGGCCGCAGTGTGACCGACCCATTGTCCCCGTCGTTCCTTGCGCCCATCATTGTGTTGCTGACGCTTTCCGGCATTTCCCTGTTGGGATTCCATGCCATTATTGCACTCAGCGTGCACCTGCAGGAGTTTATCACCAAAAAGAAAGTCCCGCCTGCCGGATTCAAACCGACAGACCACGAAAATCAAGCATAATTTTTTACTTTTAATATAATTTCCCGACCGAAAGGATGTTTATGATGAAAACGCTTTGTGAAATGAAAAAGACCATTGCCGACGGCGGTTTTGATGCCGCACTGACCGCCCTTTACGGCGAAAAGGATCTGTGTCTTCAGCGCACAAGATATGCTTCGCTGACCGACAGTTTTGCTTCTGTTTACGGCGAAAAGAACGATATCCGTTTCTTCTCTGCCCCCGGCAGAACCGAAGTCTGCGGCAACCATACCGACCACAACAAGGGCTGTGTTCTTGCCGCAGGCATCAACCTGGATGCCATTGCCTGCGTTGCGGCAAATGACGAAAATATTGTCCGCCTGAAAAGCGTGGAATACCCCAAGGAAGATGTGGTTGATCTTGCCGTTTTGACTCCCGTTGCGGAAGAAAAGGACCATTCCGCCGCACTCATCCGCGGTGTTGCCGCCCGTTTCGTACAGCTCGGCTACAAAGTCGGCGGTTTTGACTGCGTGACCACCAACAGAGTCATTGCAGGTTCGGGTTTGTCCTCATCCGCAGCTTTTGAAGTGCTTGTGGGCACCATTTTCAATTATCTTTACAACGACGGTGCTATCTCCGCTGTCGAAATCGCAAAGATCGCACAGTATGCCGAAAACGTATTCTTCGGCAAACCCTGCGGACTGATGGATCAGATGGCTTGCTCTGTCGGTGGCTTCGTGCAGATCGACTTTGCCGACACCGAAAAACCCGTCATCACCCCCGTTACATTCGACTTTACATCCTGCGGCCATGCGCTTGTTATTACGGACACCCGTGCAAGCCACGCTGACCTGACGGACGAATACGCCGCCATCCGCAAGGAAATGGAATCCGTTGCCGCTGTGTTCGGCAAGTCCTGCCTGCGTGAAACCGATGAAGCGGAAGTGATGGCAAACATGGCTCTTGTGCGCGAAAAATGCGGTGAACGCGCTTGCCTTCGCGCCATACATTTCTATAACGACAACCGCAGAGTTGAAAAAGAAGCCGAAGCCCTCAAAGCAGGCGATTTCGAAAGCTTCAAGAAGCTCGTCATTGAAAGCGGCAACTCCTCTTACATGTATAACCAGAATGTTTTTGTTAAAATCAAGGATGCAGGTCAGCCCGTATCCCTCGCACTCGCTCTGAGCGACAGTGTCCTCAACGGCAGAGGCGCATGGCGCGTTCACGGCGGCGGTTTTGCGGGAACCATCCAGGCTTTCGTACCCGAAGATTTGCTCGATACATACATTGCAACCCTTGAATCCGTATTCGGTGAAGGTGCTTGCTATGTTCTTTCCATCCGCAGTGTCGGCGGTACGGAAGTTAAGTAATTAACGAAAGGCGAAATTTTTCGCGTCATTTACCATGAAAGCAAGTGAAAACAGACACTATAAAGTTCTTGAGCTGGACAAGGTTCTGCACAGACTGGCAGAGCTTACCACCTGCGAGGACGCAAAATGGGAAGCAGAGCGCATTCTGCCCTGCACAACCCTTGTTGAAGCACAGGCGCTGCTGAATCAGACCGAAGCGGCTTATTTACTGCTTGCCAAATTCGGCGGTCCGTCCTTCGGCAGTATGAAAAATGTGAACAACGCACTGTTCCGCGCAAGTGCGGGCGGTGCACTGACCATGAAAGAACTGCTCGACATTGCAGAAGACCTGCGTGTGATCCGTTCCGTGTCGGAATGGCGGTTCCGTCAACCGGGTGCTGACAGTTGTCTTGACATCTTGTTCGGTGCGCTCATGCCCCAGAGGCTTCTGGAAGAAACCATTGTCACTTCCATCGTCAGCGAAGAAGAAATGAGCGACCGCGCCTCCCCTGCACTTGCGGATATCCGCCGCAAGATGCGCCAACAGGCACAGCATATCCGCGACAAATTAGACGGCATGGTGCATTCCGCACACTACAAGCAGTATTTGCAAGATGCCATCATCACCCAACGCAACGGCAGATTCGTCGTGCCCGTCAAAAACGAGTTCCGCGGCAATGTGCCGGGTCTTGTGCATGACACATCGGGCAGCGGTTCCACCGTGTTCATTGAACCGATGGCAGTCGTGGAAGCCAATAATGAAATCCGTGTTCTGCAAGGAAAAGAACGCGAAGAAATTGACCGCATTCTTTCCGAATTATCTGCACAGGCGGGCGAAGTGGCAGACACCGTCAAGCACAGTTACGAGTGTCTTGTGGAACTCAACCTCATTTTTGCAAAAGCAAGGCTTGCCTATGACATGAACGCAAGCGTACCCGCCCTCAACGAAGACGGAATCACCGTTCTCAACAAGGCAAGACACCCGCTGCTCAATAAAAAAACGGTCGTACCCGTGGACATTTCCCTCGGCGACCGATTTGACACTCTGATGATCACAGGCCCGAACACGGGCGGCAAGACCGTTTCCATCAAAACACTGGGATTATTGACTTTGATGGCTGCCTGCGGTCTGATGGTACCGTGTGCGGATGAAACAAAAATCTGCATCTACCGCAAGGTGTTTGCGGATATCGGAGACGAACAGAGCATTGAGCAATCGCTGTCCACGTTCTCCTCGCACATGATCAATATTATCAACATCATCAAAGAGAGCGACACCGACAGCCTTGTCCTGATTGACGAACTCGGCGCGGGCACCGACCCCGTTGAGGGTGCCGCCCTCGCCATGGCAATCCTTGAAAGACTGCACCTCAACGGCAGTAAAATTGCCGCCACCACGCACTATGCCGAACTCAAAGCCTATGCCTTGCAAACAGCAAGAGTGGAAAACGGCAGTTGCGAATTCGATGTGCAGTCGCTTCGCCCGACCTACAGACTGCTGATCGGAGTCCCAGGTCGCAGTAATGCGTTTGCCATCACTGAACGACTGGGCATGGATATGGATGTGATTCTTCGTGCAAAGGAATTGGTGGAAGCCGATGATCTGAAATTTGAAGATGTGGTGGATTCGCTCGAAGAAAGCCGCCTGAAAATGGAAGAAGAACGCGACGAGGTCTCCGTCAAACGCGCCGAAGCCGAAAAGGCACTCGCAGAAGCACAGAAAAAACTTGCCGAAGCCGAAGACCTGCGAAAACGCGAATATGAAAAAGCACAAACGGAAGCCTTGCGAATCACCGAAAATGCCCGCCGCGAAGCCAATGCACTGCTTATGGAAGTCGAGCGCTTCCGCAAGGACATGAAGACGACAAAGGATGCCGCAGACCTTGCCGCCAAGGCTCGCTCGGCAATGAAAAAAGACCTTTCCAACCTCGATAGTGCGGTCAATCCCGTGGTCACTTCCCTTTATGAGGACGAAGACTATGTCCTGCCCCGTCCGCTTGTTACCGGTGACCGTGTGCTGATTGCCGACATCGGCAGAGAAGCGGATGTGATGTCCCCCGCCGACCGTAAAGGCAATGTCGAAGTGCTGGCCGGTTCCGTCAAAATGCGAGTGCAGATCAACCGTCTTCGTCTGCTCGACAAGAAAAAAGAAAAGAAAAAGACCGTTTCTGCACCCACCGTGGCAAGAAGTGAATCCCGCCTTACCGCCAGTGCCGAAAACCGTGTGGACCTGCGCGGCATGAACAAGGAAGAAGCCCTGTTCACCCTCGATGCGTTCATTGACAGTATGCTGTTGTCGGGTCTGCAGGAATTCACCGTCATTCACGGCAAAGGCACGGGTGTGCTTCGCGAAGCGGTGCAGCACCACCTCAAAAATAATAAATTTGTAAAAACCCACCGCCCGGGACTGTACGGCGAAGGTGAAAACGGTGTGACAATCGTCACTCTGAAATAATTTTTGCAGGGAGGTATCACAATGGCACACGCTCCGTCAAAAGAATCTTCAAAAACCGATTCCGGCATGAAATACAGCAGCAAAGCCTTGCTTATTATGCTGACTGCACTTGTTTTGTGCCTTGCGGCCGTGTTTTTGTACGGTCATTTCGACACACTTCGTACAACAGAGGAAATTCTGAAAAAAGCCGAAAAGGAATGCCACATCCCGATCGCAGACGATTCATCCCTGTCACTCTGCGGCAGTTGTGAAATCGGCGAAAATGAGCACATGTTCTGGTTTACGGCGGTGGACAACCAAGGAGAAAACCGCTATCAGCCGATGCGATTCACCGAAGTCGGAGAAAACAAATATAAATTCCGTCATGCCCCCCAATTATTCGTCTGTGAAAATGACATTGCATACGACCACTACAGCCACGGAATTGTGTATCTCGTCAACAATCCCGATTGTGTTTCCATCGTTTTCAATGACGGCACATCGGACGAAATAACAGTTCAGGTGGATAACATTCCGTTTATTTACAAATACGAATATAAAAACCTCTACAATGACGAGGGAACTGAAGAAATTATCACTGTAAAATTCCTCGACAGCAACGGAGATATCATTATGTAACAAAAAAATGAGCTGATTCGGTTTAGCCAAATCAGCTCTTTCCTTTTTTTACAATTTTATTCAATTTTTCTTTCAATGCAGGCAGATCATTTTGCAAATAATTTCTTTACTTTTCATAAATCACAACACCTGTCTGTGCAATTTCCGTTTCAACCGGTGAGCCTTTCTCGATAATGTCAATATAACACCCTCCGCAAACAATTTATTTCCTTGCTTTTGTTTTCGTTTCTGTGCTATTATGTAAACATCAAAAAAGAATTGCAGGTGTGAAAAAAAATGAAATATGCCATCATCATTGCCGTGCTTGTTGCGGTTGCCTTGGTTATTACCCTTGGCTTTCTCAAATTCGGTCCCTCCGAATTCACGGGCGAGAACTACACCATCCCCGAACTTGATTTAAGCGAACTGCCCGACGAACTCATCGGCACGGAATTTGAATATCTCTATGACCTGCCTGTTGTGGATGCCACTTACGACTACATGGCACATCCCGACAGCATTTTGCTGAAAAACGGAGATATTCTCACTGTGTACCCCAAAGGTCACGGCAAGGGTGCAATCCTCAACAAATTAAGCACCGACAGCGGCAAAAGTTGGACCGAAACCCTTGCAGACACCCCCGCAAGCTGGGAAAATTCCCTTGAAACCCCCACCGTGTACCGCCTGCAATTTTCCGACGGCACACCCGACAAGCTGATTCTCATTTCCGCAAACTCCAAATGGCCGGACATGGAAACGCCCGGCGGATTTGAATGCTCGATTTCAACAGACGAAGGGCAGACATGGTCTGAATTTCAACGGTTTTTCAGTTTTGAAGACGAGTTCTCCGTGATTCCCATTGTTGCCATGGCAAGCCTGACGAGGCTGAAAGAAAACGGCGAATTTGTCGATAAATGGATGGGATTTTTCCACGACAGCGAATTTTACAACTACAAATCTATTCTTTCCTTTGACGAAAACGGCAATATGCAGTGGAGCACACCCGAAAAATACCTTGCCGACTACCGTAAAATTGAAGCAGAAGCCTGTCTTTGTGAAATCGAAGTTATCCGTTCCGACAAGGGACAGGGTAATGAACTCTGCCTGATCACAAGAAGCAACGCCAAAAACATCAACACCATGGTGTCTTTTTCTGCGGACGAGGGCAAAACCTGGACAATGCCCCGCACAGCACCCGCCGCACTCAACGGTGAACGGCACAAAGCGGAATACACCGCCGACGGCAGACTTGTGATCACCTTCCGTTCCATTGAACGCGGCAAAAAAGCGCAACTGCACGCAAAGAAAATTGACCGCAGCCGCGGCTGGATCAGCGAAGGACTTGTTGCATGGGTCGGCACATACGAGGACCTCAAAAACGGAACCGAGGGTGAATACCGCATCAAACTGGCGCATATTTACCTTGACAATCAAAAAAAGCCTTCCTATTATGCAGGTTCCGACACGGGCTATTGCGGCAATGTGGTGTTGCCCGACGACACCGTTTTGATCACAGGCTACGGCAAATTCAGCCCTGATGTAAAAACAGCAGACGGCAAGAGCCTGAAAACCTACATCTGCTCCAAGCGCCTGAACCTCAAGGACACCGATGCGCTGGTTGAAAAATACTTTGCAAAAACCAAGTAACATACCTTGAAAACGGCATGTTGTAAAGTTATTCCCTTTACATTTGTGAATTTTTCCGCTTTGTCAAATTTCCTCTTGACAAGGCGCTTTTTTTATACTATAATGCCCCCTGTAAAGTTTCACATCTTTACACCGAAGGAGCGTTTATTGTGGCCAAAAATCTTGACCTCATCCTGCTGCTTGACTTCTACGGCGATATGCTGACCCCCAAGCAGCGCGAATTTGTGGATTATTATTACAACGATGATCTCTCCCTTGCCGAAATCGCACAGAATGTCGGCATCACCCGCCAGGGTGTGCGCGATGCCATCAAGCGCGCCGAAGTGCAGTTGACGGAAATGGAAGAGCGTTTGGGGCTTGTCAGCCGTTTTCAGAGCATGCAGGCAGGACTCACGGAAATCATCGAATGTGCCGATGCCATCAACAAAGAGAATCTTTCCTGCGGACTTTCGCGTGAAATCAACGATCTGACCGTCCGCATTCAGTCCATAGCAATGTCCCTGTCCGAGTAAGACGGCGTTGCAGAGAACCGCCAAGCCGTTGTGGCTGTTCCTCGTTTTGCAATACATGCAGCGGCAGAAACGGAGAACCATATGGCTTTTGAAGGTCTTTCCGACAAACTCGAGTCCGCGTTTAAAAAACTCAAAAGCAAAGGTGCGCTGACAGAATCCGACGTCAAGGACGCGATGCGTGAAGTGCGTCTGGCACTGCTTGAAGCCGACGTCAGCTACAAGGTCGCCAAGGACTTTACCGCAAAGGTAACCGAAAAGGCGATCGGTGCGCGTGTTATGGAAAGTCTGACACCCGCACAGATGGTCATTAAGATCGTCAACGAAGAACTCACCGCGCTCATGGGCGGCACGCAGGCAAGACTTGCAAGTGCATCCCATCCCCCCACAATCGTCATGCTCTGCGGTCTGCAAGGCTCGGGTAAAACCACCCACTGCGCAAAGATCGCAAAGTTCCTCAAAAAGCAGGGCCACCGTCCTCTGCTTGTCGCCTGTGACATCTACAGACCCGCTGCTATCAAGCAGTTGCAGGTCGTCGGCGAGCAGGTCGGTGTTCCGGTTTTCGAGATGGGCAAGGAAAACCCCGTGACCATTGCAAAGGAAGCCGTGAAGCTCGCAAAAGACCATGGTTATGACTATGTATTCCTCGACACGGCAGGTCGTCTGCACATTGACGAAACGCTGATGACGGAACTGAAAAACATCAAAGCAGAAGTCAAGCCCCACGAAATCCTGCTCGTTATCGACTCCATGCTCGGTCAGGATGCCGTCAACGTTGCTTCCACCTTCAACGAAGCACTCGGCATTGACGGTCTTGTGCTGACCAAGCTCGACGGTGACACCCGCGGCGGTGCGGCACTTTCTGCAAGAGCTGTCACAGGCAAGCCCATCAAGTTTGCAGGTGTGGGCGAAAAGCTCGACGACCTTGATGTTTTCCACCCCGACCGTATGGCAAGCCGAATCCTCGGCATGGGCGACGTGCTGTCCCTTATCGAAAAGGCAGAAACCGCACTCGACGAAAAGAAAGCAGAAGAACTTGAAAAGAAGCTCATGCAGAATAAATTCGACCTCAACGATCTGATGGATCAGATGCTTGAGCTTCGCAAAATGGGTTCGATGAAAGATCTGCTGTCCATGATCCCCGGGGTCGGCAAAAAACTCAAAGATCAGGATGTGGACGAAAGCGGCATCGACAAAACGCTTGCCATCATCCGTTCCATGACTCCCCAGGAACGCAGAAAGCCCGACATCATCAACGCTTCCCGCAAACGCAGAATCGCAGCAGGTTGCGGCATGCAGGTGGAAGATGTGAACCGTCTTCTGTCGCAATACAAGCAGATGCAGAAGTTGTTCAAACAGATGAACGGCAAGGGCGCAAAGAAAAAAATGAAGCGTATGTTCCCCGGCGGAATACCCGGTGGGATGCCCGGCGGCGGAATGCCCGGTATGCCCCCGATGGGCGGTTTTTAATCAAGGTTTGAATGCAAAAGCATTTGAATAAATAAAATTTGTTTATATTATTTTTGGAGGTACCATAAAATGGCAGTAAAAATCAGACTTCGTCGCATGGGCGCAAAGAAAGCTCCCTTCTATCGTGTTGTTGTTGCAGATTCCCGTTATCCCCGTGACGGCAGATTCATCGAAGAAATCGGCTACTACAACCCCATGACCGAACCCGCAACCGTTAAGATCGACGCTGACAAGGCAAAGCAGTGGATCGCCAACGGCGCACAGCCCACCGACACCGTCAAGGGCCTGCTCAAGAAGAACGGCGTTATCGACTAATCCCAACTCGGAAGGATAACAAAGCATGAAAGAATTGCTCACCACCATCGCACAGGGCCTCGTTGAAGCTCCCGAATCGGTTGTTGTGACCGAAGACGAAATCAACGAAGAAGGCGTTGTCGTGTTCCATCTTCACGTTGCAGAAGACGACATGGGCAGAGTCATCGGCAAGCAGGGTTGCATTGCAAAGGCAATCCGCACCGTTATGCGCTCCACCGCAGTTCGCCGCAACATGAAAATTCAGGTCGAAATCGACTGATTTTCGAACAAAAACGAAACCGTATCGGAATAATCCGGTACGGTTTTTATTTTGGTCGGTTTTACCAGTTTTCCTGCAGAAGGAAATCGGCGATATGCATAATGGCGATTCCGTTTTCATTCCCGATCGCAAGCGGATCCCTGCAAACGACATATTTATGATAATGGTCTTTGATTTCCATCAGATTATCGGTTTCGCGTGTGGATGAAGTCGGCAGTTCAACACAGACCTGCACATAAATTTTTTCTTCCCTGCGCACCCCGACAAAATCAATTTCTTTGGCATCGTTTTTGCCGATATAAACATCATATCCTCTGCGTTTCATTTCAAGAAAAACAATATTTTCAAACACGGCAGACAGCATTTTCCTATCAAAACCCATCTGACTGTATTTAATGGAGATATCAGAAAGATAATATTTTTCCTGCGTTTTGAGCACAGACTTCCCCTGCAGATCATACCGTTTGCACGGATAGATAATAAATGCCTCGCTGAGCCATTTGAGATAGTTGTAAATGGTTTCAACCGAAAGACTTCTGTTTTCGCTTTTGAGGAATTTTACAATGGCTGCCGCGGAAAATGTTTTGCCGACATTTTCAACAATGTAACGAACAACACGGTCAAACAGTTCTTTGTTTCTTATTTTGTGCCGCTTGGAAATATCTCTTGTGATAACCGAAGCATAAATGCCGTCCACGACCTGATAAGCAGACCTTGTATCGAAATTGCTGATACCGACAATGGGAAAACCTCCGTACTGCACATATTCATCAAAAACTTCCCTTGCAGAAGTAAGATCTTTGTTTTTGAATGTAAGATATTCGCGGAATGAAAGTGTGTAAACGGGAATCAGAACATACCGCCCCGTCAAATACGTTGCAATTTCACCTGACATCAATTTGGAGTTGGAGCCGGTGACATAGATATCAACATCCGCACCCTCAAGCAAGGAATTGACAACCTTTTCCCAGCCGTTGATTTCCTGCAATTCATCCAAAAACAGATAACATCTGCCTTTGTCACGTATCGCCACCTGCAAATCTGCATACATATCTTTTGCCGAAAAATCTTCATATTCGGGACTGTTGTATCTTCGTTCAATAATATTGTCCTGTGCAATACCCTTTTCTTTCAGATTCTGCACAATCATTTCAAAAAGTGTGGATTTTCCGGAACGGCGCACACCGGCAAGAATTTTCACAAGCGGTAAATCCTCAAAGGGTGCGATTGCATTGATATAATCAGGCCTGATAATCACTTTAACCACCTCTTTCATTCTCATAATATCGAAAAACTTCTTAAAAGTCAAGAGTTATTACCTCTATAGAAGTAAAAACTACCCATATTTTTTCCACTTTTTCTACTTTAACAAGAAAAACAAGATCCGCAACAGAACAGACCTTGCTTTCTTTCTCGCATATTTATTTTTTTATTTTATCCCAATATTCCTTTGCTGCCTGCTCGGTGCGGTTTTCGCCGAACTGATAGTAGGTGGCACTTTTGAGGTTATCGGGCAGGTATTGTTGCTTGCACCAATGATTCGGGTAAGCATGCGGATAATTGTAAAACTGCCCTTTCACGGCGGCATCTTCGCCGTCAAAATGCTTGTTCTGCAAGGTGCGCGGTACGGGACCTGCTTTGCCTGCCTGCAAATCAGACAGTGCGGCGTCGTAGCCGAGGTATGCGGAATTCGATTTCGGGCTTGTTGCTACCAGCACGGCGGCATCGGCAAGCGGAATACGTGCTTCGGGCATGCCGACCTGAAAAGCCATGTCCACGGCGGCTTTGACAATGGGAATGATCATCGGATAGGCAAGTCCGACATCCTCCGCCGCACAGACCATAAGTCTTCTGCAAGCCGAGGGCATGTCCCCCGCTTCTAAAATGCGGGCAAGATAATGCAGTGTTGCATTCGGATCGGAGCCGCGCATGGATTTCTGAAAAGCAGACAGCAAGTCGTAATGCTCGTCCCCCTCGTGGTCGTAACGAAGGGCGGTTTTCTGCGTGACGGCTTTGGCGGTTTCAAGCAGAATTTTGCGTTTCTGCCCGACATCGGGGATATTGCTCGACAAAACGGTCAGCTCAACCGAATTGACCCCTTTTCGCACATCACCGCCGCAACCGCGGGCAATGTGCATGAGCACCCCGTCTTCGATTTCAAATTCCTCTTTGAAATCTTCCGCCATCACGGCAAAAGCACGTTCCAATGCGGGCAGAATGTCCTCGGGTGTGACAAACTTGAACTCAAACACGGTACTGCGGCTGAGAATAGCGGGATAGATATAAAAATACGGATTTTCGGTGGTGGCGGCAATGAGGGTAACAGTTCCGTTTTCGATGTATTCGAGCAGGGATTGCTGTTGCTTTTTGTTGAAATACTGAATTTCGTCGAGATACAAAAGCACACCGTTGGGTGCGGCAAGGGTGTTGACTTCCCCGATGACGGCACGCACATCGGCAATGGATGCGTTGGTGCCGTTGAGAATGTGCAGTTTGCGCTTGGTTGCCGCCGCAAGAATACGAGCGACCGTGGTTTTGCCCGTGCCCGAAGGCCCGTAGAAAATCATATTCGGCAGATGACCCGATCGGATGATATTGCACAGCGGTGCATTCTCTGCGATCAGGTGTTTTTGTCCCACAACCTCGTCAATAGATTGCGGTCGGATTCTTTCGGCAAGCGGCTGAGCCATGCGTTCACTTCCCTTTTGGTTTTATGATTTTTTTTTGACTGTCAAAAAAAAGGTCTGCACCCTGCCGAAGAGGGCTTGTTGGTCCGGCAGAGTGTTTTCAGCGGCGGCCATATGTCAGCGGCCAATCGGGGACGGACAAAAACCGCACCGCCGTGCACCGCCGCGGATTGTGTCCCCAAGGACACTATATGCGGAGAACAGGTTGATGTGAGAATAAATATAAAAAATGCAAAATGCACAATGCAGAATGCAAAATTATCGGGTCGCTGTTCGCTCCGATTATAGAGCATAAATAAATTTGATTTTAATACAAAGCCTCATTTTTTAATTTATTTGTGCAAAAATTATTTCAAAATTGCCATTATGCGCACAAATTTAAATTCTTAGCTTCTACAATGGCAACGCGGTACGGGTTCAGCACATCGGTAAGTCGGGAGGCTCAGCACATCGGTAAGCCCAGGTTCAGCACATCGGTAAGCCATCAGGTATAATTGATACGAAAGAGGTGGATATTATGCCATGGAAGGAAACCGATAAAATGGAACAAAAAGAAATGTTTATCAAAGAAATGCTGAAAGCGG
>JAFSEF010000002.1 GCA_017435865.1 Clostridia bacterium | reverse complement strand
TTTTCTTAACAACTTTCCTGCGCTTTTGTAAGGAAAAGGATTTCGCCCGTTGCGACGGGCGACAATGGGCTCTGCCCCTTGACCCCGCAAGCTTTTGTGAAAAGCTTGACCAAAACTTTTAATAACTGACGACAGTCAAAAGTCAGCGATAAACTCCAATTTGGTTCTTGTTTAATCAAAAAAAGTTTCCGTGAAGAACCAAAAAACCGCCCTCTTTACAGAAGGCGGTGAATTTTATATTTGCTTATTCGAGTCCGACAGTGCGTCTGAGCAGCACACGTGCATCGGCTGCACTGAGTTTGCCGTCATTGTCCACATCGGCAGCAGCTGCCTGTGCGACGGAGAGTTTTTCCAGTTTTACACACGCACGAAGTGCCAGTCGGGCATCCTCTGCATTGAGCTGACCGTCGCCGGTAACGTCATTGTCAACAACGGCATAGAATACCTGACCTGCGTTTGTGACCTTGATGATCGCCCCTGTATAGACAATGGCATTGTCATCCAGGCGGACATTCTTTTCGTTTGCGAAAATGACTTCGGCAGGATTGATGAGCTGTGCTTTGATTTCTTTGACCGTCAGGTCATTGCCAATCGCACGCAGCAGATTGTTGTCATAATCGGCAAGCAGTTTGCTTTCTGCATTGCACTGAATCACGCGGCTGAGAATTTCGGATTCAAGTGTGGTTGCACAATCCTTACGTGTACAGTGTTTGACCCTGTAACCTGCTTCATATGCACTGGGAGCCGTAACAACAACCCAGTCGGAAGCCTCGTGACCGAGTGCGGTGCCGGGGGCAGGCATGGTCACCTTCTGCTGACAGCGTGAGCAGCTTGCGGAGTTGGTTCCGTCTTCAAGACAGTTTGCATTGTTGTCGAATTTGAATTCGCCGAAATCGTGCCCCAATGCAGCTCCGTCGCTTTTTCCGCAGTGTTTGCAGGAACGGATGGAGAAACAATTTTCGGCTGTCCAGCCGTGGGGGCCGTATTCTTCGGTAAGGCCCGTATAGTTGTGGCCGCAGAGATTGCAGATGTATTTCAGTTCCCCTTTGTTGATACAGGTCGCAGGTTCAAGAATCTCTGTGCGGTAGCTGTGACCTCTTGCGGAATCGGGTTCTTCCACGGTGTCTTTTGCAGCACGGCAGACATCACAGACAGCGGTTTTTGTGCCGTTGCCGAGACAGGTACCGTTTTTGTCGGAAATATACTTTGTGAATGTGTGGGGAACATGGGCACTCGAACCGATGTCGCGTGCGTTTTCGGTTGCACTGCAGATGGGGCAGGTGGCGGTCTTTGTGCCGTCTTTTGCACAGGTGGCGTCACCGTTGGAAACATAGTTCGAGAAGTCATGGTTTGCGGTGGGGGTTGCAACACAGTTGGTGCTGTGGCAGCCGTCAAAAGTACAAGTAAGCACTTTTGTGCCTGTTGTGCCGCAGTATTCGTAAGCGGCAGAAAGTGCATAGTTGTGGTCGTTGGAAATAACAACACTTGTCAGCGGCACTTCGCCGTTTGCGAAGTAAGACACAACACCGTTTTCGTCAGCCAGCCGAACCGCATCTTTGCCTGACTCAATCATGCAGTGACCCTTGACGGTGATGCAGGCAGATGAACCGGGTACTGCATTGAGCAGAACGCCCTTTTTGCCCGAATTGCTGACCGCGTTGAGTGCGGTATCGGTGAAGAGCATGTCGCCTTCGGAGTAAACGGCTTCATCAAGAGCCTGTACGCGGACAACGCTGTTGTCAATCGAAAGACCGTCTGCACCCGTGCGGATGCCCTTGTCACCTGCAGCATTGATGTCGATGTTGCTGTCAACGGCTTTCATGCCGTAAACACGCACACCTGCAGAGCCTGCGGTGTTGAATGTTGAATCAGCCATAAACAACTTGCTGTTGGCACCGTTGACGGCGTAATCGGAAAGACCGGTTGCCGTGATTTCACTGCCGTAAACGGACAGGTCGGAGTTGTTCAGATCAAATACGGATGCACAGTCGGTTGCATTGATGAAAGCACCTGTCAGCACAACACCGCTTGCATTGAGGTTGAAAACGTCGGTGCGGATGTGAGAAATAACTGTGCCCGACAGGAACAGACGTGCACCGATACCGGACAGCGTATCCTGCAGGTCAAGGGTGCCGCTTTTCTGACGCAGCACGGAGTTTGTCAGCACAATCGCATCGGATCCTGTGCTTTCAACAGCAAGATTGCTGTCGCCGCTGAGAGCCACGACACCGCCCGTGACGGTCATGCCGTCGGTGATACGGGAAGAAGAGGACCCCAACACAATTTCAAGGTTTCCGGAAATGTCCAGTTTTTTGAGCTGTGCCCCGTTGAGGGTCAGCGTGAGGTTGCCGTCTTCATTTCGAAGTCTCCACAGGTAGGAGCTTGCGCTGCCGCCGGGATTGTATGCAATGTCGCCTGCAACGAGGTTGCTGCTGACGTTTACACCGTCAATCGAGACGGAAGAAGATTCTGCCGAACGATAAATTTCTTCACCATCGACATAACGCAGGGTTCTGTACTGCAGCTGTGTGGTGTAAGCATAGGTTTTACCGAAGAGGATAACACCGGGGTCGGTGAGGTTGCTGCTCTTTGGACGGTCGCCTGCAAGGGCAAAAGAACCGCCGATGGCTGTCAGGGAAATACGTGCTTTTTCGGAAGAACCGACTGTCAGGTAATCACCCGATGCGGCAATGCCCATTGTGCCGCCGACCGCTGTGACGTTACCGCCTTCAATGGTGACCTTGCCGACACTGAAAATACCGTACTTCACACCGTCTGCAAACACGGTACCGCCGTTGATGACGGGTGTTGCGGAATAGCTGTTGATGCCGTAAACACCGCCGTCACAAAGCACTGTACCGCCGTTGACGGTGAATTCGGAATAATACATGTAAATACCCGCATTGACATTGGCACGGCTTTCAAGCACACCGTCATTCACAAGTGCGGATGCGTTGTAAAGGCGAACACCGCAGTCGTTACCTTTGGCGATTACGGTACCGCCGTTGACGTTCAGACTTGCATTTTTACCTGCATTGACGTTGTCGGACTTGCCCGAGAAGTTGATTGCATAATAGCCTTCCGATTGCAGCTTACCGCCCGTAACAGTCAGGTCGGCATTTTCAAACTGCATACCGTAGGTCATGTTTGTATAGATACCGCTGCTGACCTTTGTGCTTACAGTACCGCCCGAAAGGTTGAATGCTGCGTTGTTTGTAAATTGCATACCCGTTATGCCGCCGGTGAAGGAGGAAATACCGTCGGTGCCGTTCAGGGTTGCATAATCGGTCATATACAGACCGCTTTCTTTTGCGGTTGCCTTGACATCGGCACCTGCCAGCGAAACACTGCCGCCGTGTGCATAAATGCCGTAGTAACCGCCGACGGTCACTTTACCGCCGTAAAGACGGACAGGACAATTTTTTGTATAAATACCGTAGGATTCGGCATTGTCGGTTTTGGTGGAGGTTGCGTTGAGTTCACCGCCGTTGACAAACACGCCACCCGTACAGTTCACACCGTATTTTGCACCCGTTGCTGTCAGCTTGCCTGCGTTGAGTGTCAGTTTTGCATTGACAACGAATGCACCGTAGGTGGTACCCGAAGCGTTGATGGTTGTGCCGTTAACAGTGATGTCACTTTCCTTGCCGTACAGTGCAGCCGTACCGATAAGGTTGAGTGTACCGTTGCCGTTGATGACCAGTGAACCGTCCGTAACACCGATACCGTAGTTTTTGCTGTTGGTACCCAGTGAAATCGTCACGCCTGCAGGCACGTTGATAACCAGGTCCCCCACAACGGTGATCTGTGTGTAGTGGTCCTCTGTGAGGGTCATGATGTATTTGTCTGCGGAGCGATTATAGGCAATTTCCCATCCGCGTCCCTCAGCACAGCCGTTTTCGTAAACAGCTTTTATTCCGTCCACACCGACTGTCGGCGGTTCGGATGCTGCTGCGGCAGGCAGGCAGAATGCCATTGCCAGAAGCACCGTAAGCAAACAAAGCAATCCTTTTTTCATGTTATATATCCTCCTTGGCGGTTTTCACCGCGGAATATGTTCAGAAACGTCCGTATTGCGTTCGCATGGCATTGCATACGGCAAGTACGCAAACCCCCACGTCCGCAAAAATGCCGATCCCCATACCGGCAATACCGACGGCTGAAAGCAGCAACACCGCAAATTTGACACCTAAAGCAAACACGATGTTCTGTTTTACAATGCGTTTTGTTTTGACCGAAACCGCCATGGCAGCGGCAATATCGGTCGGGCGGTCATTCATCAGTACCACGTCTGCCGCTTCAATTGCGGCATCCGAGCCGAATGCACCCATTGCAATTCCTACATCCGCACACGTCAGCACGGGAGCATCGTTGATGCCGTCCCCGACAAAAGCGAGTTTTTCGCCTTTTTTGCATTCGTCACGCAGTTTGCAGGCAATTCTTACCTTGTCTTCGGGCAAAAGGGAGGCATATACCTCATCAATGCCCAGTTCTGCAGCCACTTCTGCCGCAGCCTGTTCACGGTCGCCCGTGAGCATACAGATTCTTCTGACACCGTGCTTACGCAACGCGGCGATTGCCTGTGCGGCATCGGGTTTGACGGTGTCACTCAATACGATACTGCCCATGTATTTTCCGTCCTGTGCAACGTACACGGCAGCTGCCGCATCGTTTTCTTCCGTGACGGAAATTGCATTTTGTTCCATCAGCCTGCGTGAGCCGACCGCCACCGTTTTGCCGCCGATGGTTGCCGTGACACCCAGACCTGCCTGTTCATGTACCGTTTCGGGTGTTTCGTATGTTGCAGCCGCTGCACAGACCGCCTTTGCGAGCGGATGGTTGGAGCGACTTTCGGCAGATGCCGCCGTACGCAGCAGCGTTTCCTGCGTGATCCCGTCGCACGGACGGATATCTTTCACGCTGAATGTCCCGTTTGTGAGGGTACCCGTTTTGTCAAACACGACGGTTGAACACATGGAAAGATGCTCCAGGTGATCCGAGCCCTTTACGAGAATGCCCTTTGCGGAAGCACCGCCGATGCCGCCGAAAAAGGACAGCGGTACGGAAATGACCAGTGCACACGGGCAGGAAATAACAAGAAAGACCATAGCACGGCTGATCCATTCCGACCAGACCGACCAATCCCCGGTACTGCCCGAAAACAAAGGCGGAACAATACCGAGCAGCAAAGCACCTGCAACCACACAGGGGGTGTAATACTTTGCAAAACGGGTGATGAACTTTTCACTCTTTGCCTTATGGATGCCTGCGTTTTCGACAAGCTCCAGAATCCGTGCAACCGTACTTTCTTCATACGGTTTGGTGACACGCACCGTCAGCACACCGTCTGTGCAGATGCAGCCGCTGAGTACCGCATCGTCGGGGCTGACTGACCGCGGCAGACTTTCGCCCGTCAGAGCCGCCGTATCCAGAGAAGCAGTTCCTTCGGTAACGATGCCGTCCAGGGGAATGCGTTCCCCCGGCTGCACAAGAATGTGCATGCCGACCGCCACTTCTTCGGGGCTCACTTCACGGGTCTGACCGTTTTCGACAAGACGTGCCGTGTCGGCACAAAGCTCCGTAAGAGCTGCTACCGATCTGCGGCTTTTGCCGACGGCAATGCTTTCAAACAGTTCACCGACTTCAAAAAAGAGCATTACGAAGGTGGCTTCGGGATATTCACCCACAAAAAACGCACCCATGGTGGCAAGTGTCATCAGGAATTTTTCATCAAACACGTTGCCCCTGACAATGTTGTGTGCGGCATCATACAGCACGGGATGTCCCACTGCAAGGTAGGGCAGCACAAAGAGCAGCAGTTTCGCCCATTGCGGCATCGGCACAAAATGCACCGTCACCGCCACCGCAGCCAACAGAAGAGCTGCTATGAGAATGCGAAGAAGCGTCTTTTTCTGTTTCTTTGTCATAAGATGACCTCTCACAGAAGCACTTCGCAGTTTCTGTCCACTTTTTTGACGGCTTTTGCCGCCTGTTTCATAATGTCATCAAAGCGGGCATCGTCTGCTTCAATGACCATTTTCTGTGCCATGAAGCTGATGGAAACATAGGAAACACCGTCGATTTTGCGGATGGCTTCCTCCATTTTTGCAGCACAGTTTGCACAGTCAAGATCTTCCATTTTAAATTGTTTACGCATCACAGTTTCCTCTTTCTTCATTGATATGATCCAGTCCCATGTGAATAATCTGCTGCACATGGGAGTCGGCAAGTGAATAATACACCGTTTTGCCTTCGCGGCGGGAACGGACAAGGTCAGCCTGCTTGAGCACACGCAGCTGGTGCGATACGGCACTGAGCTCCATTTCGAGCACTTCCGCCAATGCACACACGCACAACTCCGTGTCCAGCAGCGACACCAGAATCCGCATCCGCGTTCTGTCACCGATGACTTTGAAAAACGCGGTCAGGTCCTGCAATGTCTGTGCCGACATGGTGTTGTTTCTGCCGTCAAGAACAGCCTGTTCATGGCGGTGAGCGTGGTCATCTTTGCAGGGTACGGGCATACAAAAACACTCCTTTCACTTGAATGCTCATTCAAGTGTATTATATGCCAAACCTGTTCACTTGTCAACAGAAAACTCTGACGAAATGTATTATACGAAAAAAAACTTGTAGTTTTCCTTAAAAGGAAGTGCCTTTGCGGCTGTAAAATAAAACCTGCCGCAAGCAGTTACAGGGTGCTTTTTCGTATATATAAACATTATAACATACATTTATAAATTAAGCAACACCGGATTGTCTGTATTCTGTTGCATTGTACCGAAATGATGTGTAAAAAGCCATACAGCAGGAAATCGATTATTTCATTTTGCAGGGTAGAGAATTCGTATTTTTTCTTTTCCGGATTAATAAATATTCAAAAATATGAACTTTGTGATATCATTTGGACACTGTGTTACTTTTTTTGCACACTGTTGATTTTCTTTGTTCGTTTTGTGACAAAGAATTTTGTCAGTATGCAAAGATGTAATTTTTATAATCTTCAACATCCACCGCAGGTTTATCTCATTTTTGCAACAATGCAAGCTGTTTTTTTCAGATGTCACATTTTTTTAAAAATCAAATCAACATATTGTTGTAACATTGTTCTTTTTTGTTAACAAATTGATAAAATTTACGCAAACAAATTGCAATTTTTGTTCAAATGTTGTATAATAATTATCAAATTGACCATTATAATTGTTTTACATTTTAAAAATGTAAGAATATTCAAAAAGGGTGAATAAAATTGAAACTTGAAAATGTACCGACCATCCGTGACCTTCTGGATGTTGCTCCCGTAAAGCACAATGACAGAACTTTTATTAAATATATCCGCAACGGTGAAATTGCAGAAAAAAAGTTCAGTGAAGTCAGAAGTGACGGTCTTGCCGTCTGCCGTAAGCTGCGTCATGTACTCCCCGAATGTACGCATATTGCAATCATCAGCAAGAGTACATACGAATATATTGCTGCCATGACAGGCATTCTGACCGCAGGTCATGTTGCCGTGCCGATCGATCCCGATTTCAAGGCAGAAGATGTTGCAGCAATCATCAACGATTCCGATGCAACCGCCCTTTTGTACGGTGTGGAACTGGCAGAGAACATTGATACCATCCGCAAGCTCTGTCCTGCCGTCACATTCTTCATGGAAATCGGCGACACAGAAGAATTCAACAGCATTTATGAAGAATATTCCGAAACTTCTCAGTATGCCGCTTTGTCGGATGTAAAGATGGACCCCGATGCCTGTGCACTCATCATCTACACCTCCGGTACAACAGGCGACAAAAAGGGTGTTATGCTTTCCTGCGAAGCCCTTGTCAGCAACCTCATTTTTGAACCCTACAGTGACATTGTTGTGCGTGTGGATACCGTTCTTTCGGTTCTGCCGCTGCATCACATTTTCTGCTTCATCACCGGTTACATCGGTCCGCTTCATGTCGGTAACTGCGTATGCCTGAACGGTGAAATGCGTGATCTGTTCAAGAATATGCTCATTTTCAAGCCCAATCAGATCCGCATTGTACCCGTGATTGCACAGGCAATGCTTGCAAGAATCAAAGCCATTCAGGCCAAGAATCCCGATCTTTCCCCCAAAGAAGCTGCCGCACAAGTCACGGGCGGCAATCTCGATATGTTGCTTTCGGGCGGTGCACATCTTGAAAGCTCGCTTGCAAAAGCATTTGAGCCGTACGGCATTTTCCTCAGACAGGGCTACGGCATGAGCGAAGCCAGCGGCAAGGTCACCATTCCCGACCTCGACTGTCCCGTTGATTGCTCGGGTAGACTCATGTCCACGGTCAATGCACGCATCGTCGGCGGTGAAATTCAGCTCGACACACCCGGCCGTATGATCGGCTATTACAAACGTCCCGAAGAAACAGCAGAAGTCCTTACCGAAGACGGTTGGCTGCGTACGGGTGACATCGGTCACATCGATGAAAACGGCCTGCTGTATGTCACGGGCAGACTGAAAAACCTGATCATTCTTTCCAACGGCGAAAATGTTTCTCCCGAAAGAATTGAAAACAAATATAAAGAGAATAAGCTTGTCAGCGAAGTTCTTGTCTTTGCCGAAAAGGATACCATTGTTGCAGAAATCTTCCCCAATGAAGAATACGCACAGGCTGCCGGCATCACGGACATTGCTGCCGCACTCGAAGAATATACGGACAAACTCAACGAAACCGCAGCACCTTCCGAAGTGGTTGCAAGAGTGGTTGTTCGTGATACTCCTCTTGAAAAGACCGCACTCGGTAAAATCAAACGCACCAGAGGCAATGCCGACGGAGGTGAAGCCTGATGAAACCGAAAAACGGTGAACAGGTTTACAATCTCATCCATTCGCAGGAAATGGTGCAGTATATGTGGAAATACTCCGTCCACATGCAGTCCACGCAGGTTCCCGTTGCCATCGCGTTCGAAGAAAAACTCGATTTTATGATACTCGCACGTGCGGTGAACATTGAAATCGAACGCAATGACTGTATGCGGCTTCGTATTTTCCGTGACGGCATGAAAGTCCGTCAGTATTTCTTGAACGAATACAGGCTTAACAAAATTCCCGTCAAGGAATTTTCTTCCAAGGAAGAACAAGTTGCTTATTTTGATTCGGTCGCATCGACAAAGCTCGATGTGTTCGGCGGAGAGATGTTCAAGGTCATCTTCTTCCGTACACACGAAAAGAAATCGGGCATTTTCATTGTTGCTTCCCATATGATCATGGACTTCGCTGCTGCGTTCATGTTTTTCAAAGACCTGATTGCGGTTTATGACAGCCTTAAAAACGAGACTGCACTGCCCAAAGCCATGACAAAATATGAGGACATCATCAAAAGCGAACAGGACAATCCGGCTCTTGAGGAACGCATTGCAAAAGATGCAAAAGAGCTCGACGAATTTGTGTTTGCCGAAAAAAAACGTCCTTTCTACAATGCCGTCAACGGCACAAAAGTGCTTGATTGGCAGAGCAGACTTTTCCATCAGCCGGACATGAATATGCCGCATATCTATCTGCCCGTGCTTGACAGGACGCAGCTCATCAAAAAACACCTCAGCGAAGAAGACAGCAACGAAATTTCTGCTTTCATCAGAGAACATCACCTGAGTGCAGAATGGGTTATCCAGACGGCATTCCGCATTTATCTTTCCAAAATCAACCGTCACACCAATGACTCTCTGTTCTGGGTGCTTTGTCCGAGAAGACGTACTGTCAAGGAAAAACGCTGCGGCGGCACACTTGCTTCTCCCATGCCGTGGAGAGAAATTCTTGATGACAACAAGAGCTTCCTCAATACGGTTCATCAGCTGGGCGAAACGCAGTTGTTCCTGTTCAGACACAGTGATGTACCCTTCACCACGGTCAGACAAACGGAACGTGACCGTTTCGGACTGTCTCTTATGCAGACGTCAAACAGCATGATGTTTTCTTACCTGCCGTCGGGGGACAATCCGTTCGGTGACAGAAAGTACGATTTTTCTGCTTACAATTTCGGCCATTATGTTATGCCGATTTATACTCTCACCATGCAGGAAGCTTCAACGGGAAGATATGTTTTCTCTTATATCCACAGACTGTTCCTGACCAAAGAACAGGAAATTCTTGACTTCCACAACGGTGTTGTCAGAACACTTCTTCTCGGTGTGAGAAATCCGCAAAAGACCATCGGAGAAATATTGGAGGAACTATAAAAATGAACGATATTTTTGAAACACTCAAAGAGATCATCTGTGACTACGTTGAAGTGGATGCAGATGAAATCAAGCCGGAATCTTCCCTTCGTTATGACATCGGTGCCACATCGTTTGACCTGATGAACATTGCCGACGCTATCGAAGACAGATTCGGCATCAAAGTCACCAATACCGCTGTTGTAAAAATCAAAACCGTCGGAGACATTGCACAGTTGCTTGCAGAAAAAATATCATAACAGAAAAAACTTAAAACACAGGACGCGGAGGAAAAAATAAAATGATCAAATTGCCCCCCTACACCATGGATGAAGTTCTGCCCGATTACGGCAATATGAACCTGTACGAGTTTCTGAAGGCTTGTCTGTATCCGTACAAGGAAGATTATCCGATGTTCCAGTTCAAGATGACTGACCACATGAAGAGCGAATTCTTTGAAGATCTCGAAGCGATGGCTGTTTACTTCAAAGATGAACTCGGACTCAAGCCCGGCGATGCTTATTCACTGTTCATCCCGAACTGCATCGAAGAAGTTGTTGTATTGTTTGCACTCAACAAAATCGGTTGCATCGCAAACCTCATTCATCCCCTGTTCCCGCCCGAAGCTATGAAGAGAAGTGTGGAATACACCAAGTCCAAGGGTATTCTGCTGTATGATATGTTCATCCATCAACACGCTGCTGTGCTTGCAACGATGGAAAATCTTGACATTATAGTTTCTGCACCTGCACTTTATGCAGCTCCCGTTGTGAAGAAGGATTATGTCCGTCCCGACGAAAAGGCTCTTGCCGTTGCACAGGCAAACAACCTTACTGTCAAATATTTCGGCGACATCATTAAAAAGTACCGCGGACAGAAGACCGCAGGTCTGTACAGAAGCGGTGACAATGTTGCTGTTTACATGAACGGCGGCGGTACCACGGGTGTCAGCAGATTCATCATGCTGTCCGGTACTGCACTCAATGCCGTTACCAAGAACGCACTCAATGCCGCAACACCGGATACCGAACACAAGCCCGGTGAACTTTCCAAGGTCATTCCGCTGCCCTTCTTCCATTGCTACGGTCTGATTGCAGGCTTGCTGACTACAATGTACTCCGGCTGGAAATCCATTCCCATGGCACGTTTTGATGCCGATGAATACATTTCCTATTTCAAGGCCAACAAGTGCTATGAAGTTGTCGGTGTTCCCAATATGTTCAGAAAGCTGCTCGACCATCCCGGTTTTGCAGGCGAACATCTCAAGAGTGTCAAGTACGCTTTTGCAGGCGGCGACTACGTTCCGCTTGATTTCCACAAGAGATTCAATGACATCATGGCTGCCAACGGCTCCGAATGCATTCTCATGCCCGGTTATGGTCTGACTGAGTGCGGTGCTGTCAACTGCATCAATATGCCCTGGCTGACCAAGCCCGGCACTGTCGGTAAGTTCCTCAAGACCACCCGTGCTGCTATTTTTGACGAAGAACAGAACGAACTGCCCCTTGGCACTGTCGGTGAAATCGCATTCACGGGCAATACGCTCATGAAGGGTTACCTGCAGCCCGACGGCAGACTCGGTGAAGGTCTTTACACTGATAAGAACGGCAAACAGTGGGTGCTGACAGGCGACCTCGGCAAGATGGACGAAGACGGCTACATCACTTTCGTTGCAAGAAAGAAGAGAGTCATCATCATCTCCGGTTACAATGTATTCCCGGCTGATATCGAAAATCTGCTTGAACCCCTGCCGTTCCTGACAGAATGCTGTGCTGTACAGGGCTACGATGAGGACAAGAAGCCGATTGTGAGACTTTACATCGTTCTTTCTCCTTCTGCCGATGCCGACAAGCTCGAAGAATACAAAAAGACCATCTGTGACCTGTGTGCAACGCTCAACAACTTCTCTGTTCCGCGTGATATCCGTGTCATTGATGCTCTGCCCAGAACCAGACTTGAAAAGGTTGACTTCGTCAAGCTCACCGAAGTCAGAACCGAAGAACACAAAACCTGATCGGGTTTACATAAACAAAGAAGTCCGCCTAACGGCGGTGTTTATAAAACAGTAAATATCAAAAAACTGACTTCAAGGTATATTTGAAGTCAGTTTTTTATTATTTCTAAACTGTAACTTATTTTGTAGCCCTCTTTATTTTTTCGTGCTTCTGTGATATACTATATACGCCAAACAAAGCTAAATAACGAAAAGGTGATCTTTTATACCAAGGGGATATTATACCCTTTTTGGTTATCATCCGATATGAGTTCGGTAAAAACGCAACTCCACTCGGATGGTAATAAGGGATTCCTTTTCTGTTTGAGCTTTGTTTGGCGACAATCGGGGTTGCGTTTTTCAGTGCGTCAGCTTCGGTTGGCGCACTTTTTATTTTTGGAGGACAAAAGAAATGAAAAAACTTGCAGCTTTGTTTTTAGCCATCCTAATGATATTCTCACTTGTCGCTTGCGGTGAAAAGAATGTTGATTCCCCACCAGATGAACAGGAAACAAATCAACCGCAGTCTACTACTGCACCGGGACGAGAATACGATAAAACTGATCCGGCGGCTGCGCTTGGGGAAATCACCAACGATTTTGCCGATGTCACAACAAGTTTGACACTTAAACTTGAAGAAACATTTACGGCTGTCGGTACTACTTATGAAGATTACCAAAAGAACAAGGGGCTTGTAGATGAATGGATTGCTCTGGTTCTATCTGAATCTGATGCCCTGTTCGCAAGAACAAAAGAGAATTCGATTGCTTATTTTAAGCTGATTGCGACTGATCCCAATCACAAATACAGCGAGTTCTGTGACGAAGCTCTGGATGAATACTATGATACTGTCTATAATAAAGCTATGGACGAGTATTATGATTCTCTCTACGATAATGCCATGGACGATCTGTATGATGAATACTACGATGGCATAATTGACGATGCATACGATGATGTTAAGTATGAAGAATGGAGCAACGCTTCCAGCGAGTGCTACAAAACATGGTCTGTTGCAAGCTCCGCTATCTACAAAAAGTGGTCTGACGAAAGCTCTTATATTTATGGTCTTTGGTCAGCTATGAGTTCTGCTTTCTGCTATAATGACAACTATGATGTTGATGCCATTGTTGCAGAATATGATAAGGAAAAAGCCGAGGAAGATGCTGAAAAAGCCGAGGAAGAAGCCAAAGTATATGTTGATTTTGATGTCCTTTATGAGATAAATTCCGATGGAGATGCAGAAGTTGTAGGATTTTCCGGCGAAGGTAATCGGATCACTATCAGCTCTGAGTACGAGGGAGAGGATGTCGTTCGCATTGCGGACTCTGCCTTTGAAGATTGCACAATGCTTGAAAGCATCATTATGTGGGCAGAAATTGAAGAAATCGGAAACTCTGCGTTTAAGGGATGTACTGGACTGACCGAGTTTAGTGTTCCAAGTGACACCGAAGTTATTGGACATCATGCGTTTGAGGGATGCACCAATTTGGAAACACTCATTATTTGGGGAGATCCTGATATTGGTGAGTATGCCTTTGCAGACTGTGTTAGCTTGACCGAAATTAGCATTGGTAGCGATACCAAAAATGTTGGTACTCATGCGTTTGAAGGCTGCACTGGTGTGACATCTTTGATTATTTGGGGTGTTGAAATTATCGGTGATTATGCTTTTGCTGGATGCACCGGAATTGAAGATGTAAGCATTCCGAGCGATGTGCTTTCTATTGGTAATCACGCCTTCGATGGCTGTACCGCTCTTTCGTCTGTGATTGTATGGGACGATGATACTGCTATTGGTAAAGACGCATTTGCAAATTGTCCTAATTTGGATGATGCTCCGTCTGCAAGAGGAACTGTTCTTGAATGTACTATGAGCGGCAATGAAAATGGCGGAAGCAACACAGACAATGAAACAAAAGAGCCTACCCAAAGCGAAAATACTGGTGATGTTATAGGTGGCATTAGACCCGAATTTAAGGAAGCTATGGACAGCTACGAAGCATTTTACACCGAATACTGCGAGTTTATGAAAGAATACAGTGAGAACCCCACTGATCTGACTTTGCTTGCAAAGTACGCCGATATGCTTGTAAAGGCTGAAGAAATGAACGAAGCATTTGAAGCATGGGACGAGGACGAGTTAAGCAATGAAGAATTGAAATACTACCTTGATGTAAATAACCGTGTTATGAAAATGCTTGTTGATGTTGCCGGATAATCCAGATAGCTAAAAATTCCCTTTGGAACAAAGGGCGCACTTCTATACAGGGGCAAGCCCTGTATGTGCGCTCTGCGAGGCAGACAGCCCGGACGATGGAAGTCTGGGCTGTTTTGCGTCACTCTGTTCCGTACAAGGGGCTGCATCCTTGTGCCAATTTGCGGCTATCCTAAAAGAAAAATCTCCGCATAATTTCTCATACGGAGATTTAACTGTTTTATGGACACCCGCCTTAAACGGACTTCTTTGCTTTTTGTTTGTTTCGCGGCAACCGAAGCTGCATGGTTGCATAATAAAATAGTGTGTACAAACCAAAGTCTGTACACACGAAAAATACAGACCGATTTGCTACCACACAAAACCTTTTCCAATACACGCAAAGATGCACGAAAAGAAGTCTGCATTTTTACCGGAAAGTAAAAACACGCTTCTTCACGTGTTATTGGAAACCTATTCGGTTTTGTGTGGTAGTTTTATTATGTCACCACACTTGTTAATGTGCAAAGAAGAAAGAGAGAGAAAGGGGAACAAAAAACACACGCGAAAATGAGGATGAAAATTTTTTGCAAAGGATTTAAAACAAAAAAGGGTTGCACACGTTGCGTGATGGGTTGTGATAAATTGGTGTTTGTCGAACGATCATTCTGCCTGCAAAAAAAACAAAGACCGCTTTTGCGGTCTTTGCTTTTCTGTACAGATAAAAATTAAAAATGATGCTTTGAAAACGAATGATTAACCTTCGCCTTCAACTTTGCCATCAGGTATTATCATCGCTCTTGCCCATGCCGTTGAAAAGTTTAACGATCATGTCGATGATCTCTTTCAGGTATTCGATGAAAACTGCGATGTAGCCGTAATCGTCCTTATTGGTGAGCATTATGTGTTTCACCTCACTTTAATAATCTACAGACAGATACGTCTGCTCTATTATCATAACATATTGCAAATTGAAATACAAGAATAATTTTTTTTATTTACAAATATTGCATATTCTCAACAAATTCAGGCTACCGTTTTTATACAACTCAAACAGAGAAAGACCGAAAAAAGAATAAATCAGAATATGATATTTCATTCTTTGTCATTTTTTTTCTTCAGTGTGCCGTAAGTTGTTGCGTAATGCAGACTCTACTGTCGGAAAACAGAACTCTATGCACAAGCCGTTTTTTGTGTTCCGGGCAAGCAGGCTTGCATGGTGCCGTTGCACAATGGCTCGGGTGATGGCAAGTCCGAGGCCTGCACCTTCCTTGATAGCTGCAGGAGAACGGGTAAAACGATCAAAAATGTGATCGTATTCCGTGTCGGCAATACCACCGCCGTTGTCCTCAATACGCAGGAAGACAGCACAGTCGCTCTTTTCTATTTGCAGACGGATTTCACCGTCCTCAAGCGTGTGTTCGCAGGCATTCTTTATCACATTGGCAATCGCTTCATGCATCCACTGTCGGTCGCACCGCAGGCAGGCTGCACCACTGAGCGAAAACTGTTTTTGCGGATACAGTGTTCTGAATTCTCCGAGCACTTCACCGCAGATGTTTTCAAGTTTTTCGTCCGCAAACTGCATTTTGTATGCATCCGAACGCAGTTTTTCGAGTCGCAGCAAATTGTGAATGAGCGTTTCCATCCGTTCTATCAGGGCAATCTGTTTTGCAAGAGACGGTTGCATGGTTTCGTCGGCGGTTTGCTGTGCCATTTCCGTATATAACCGCAAACCTGCCAAAGGTGTTTTGACCTGGTGTGAAATGTCGGCAAGAAAAGCGTTGTTCTCCAGAATCAGAGTCTGTGCATTTTCTTTTTCGAGGATCACACGCTTTGCAAGGTCGGCAACATCATTTTCAAGCGGTGAAAAATAGTCATCCTGCAGGCTGTAGTCAAGGGCATCGCCTTCGTTTAAAAATGTGTTGATGGTTTTACGCAGTGTTTCTATTCTCTTTTTTGCCCGTTGATGCCGTACAGCAAGGCACACACAGGCAATCGTTGCCGCAACTGCAGCAAGCACTGCAATCCACAGAAAAATTTGTTCACGCAAAACACGGCACCCCCTTATTGCTCTGCGGCCGTTTCATTCCATCGGTAGCCGATACCGCGGACGGTTCTGATATATGCAGGTCCGATTTTTTCACGCAGTCGGCTGACATGAACAGACAGGGTGTTGTCGTCAATGAAATTGCCTGCATCATCCCATATGTTTTCAAGCAGCATGGTGCGTGTGACAATTTTGCCTGTATTCTGCAGCAAAACAGCCAGAATCTGAAACTCTGTCGGGGTCAGCAACAGCGGAGCACCATCTTTGAGCACGGTTCTGTTCTGCAGATCAAGCGACAGACCGTTGGATTCGAGCGTGTTTTTTGAAACACGTCGCAGCAAGGCACGCACACGGGAGAGCAACTCACGCAGACGGAACGGTTTGGTGATGTAATCATCACCGCCTGCATCCAATCCGCTGACGATCTGAATTTCATCGTCAAATGCGGTCAAAAACAGAATCGGTACGTCATTTCCGCGGGCACGCAGTTTTGTGCACAGCGAAACGCCGCTGCCGTCGGGCAGACCGATGTCCAGAATCAGCAGGGAAAACGACTGCTGCACCAAGGCACGATCCGCATCGCGGATGCTGCCGACCGCCGTGACCGCATACCCTTCACCGGTCAGCACGGTATAAAGCCCGTCCCGTAAAAAAGAATCGTCCTCCACAAGCAAAACAGATGCAGCCATGTCTTCCCCTCTTTCGTCAGCACAAGCAAAAAACGGCACAAAACGTGCTGCAATGCAGGTGCAAGTGATTCATACAAAAAACAGTATACCAAAAGACAGCCCGCTGTGCAAGCAGGCTTTTTCTTTTGCTGCACATTCCGGCTTTCGCATTGCATTTTTTTTGTTTTTATGTGTAACATTTTGCAAATTCGGGTGTATACATAAACGGTATGCGAGCAAATTGAACCGTATTTCACTCACAATTTGTGCTGTATTTCATACGGTATGATTATGCATAGCAAACAGACAGTATTTTGTGTGAAATATACAAGAAAAGTGCAAAAATTGTGCCAATAATTTTCCTTATGTGCAATATGTAGTATTGCGAAAAATAATATTTGTATAAAAACACAATAACTTTTTTGCATTATTTCCTTGAAATGTCAAATTTGCAGGCGTATAATAAAAATATGTTCTGATGAAATTTCAGAATTTTTTATTTTTGAAAGGAGTTAAAAAAATGAAGAAAGCAAGAAAAGCGTTTCTGAGCATTCTGTTGGTGATCTCCATGATTTTTGCCACGGTCGCACCTGCCATGGCACTGACAATCACCATCACAACAGATAAAAAAGAAACGGAAGAAGAAGGCCCGGCTTTTGTAGCACTCGATCTTGTGCTCGAAACCGACAAGGACAGCTATACGGTGGACGAGGAAATCGAATACACCATCACGCTGACCAACAACACAAAGAAAAACGCAACCGACGTCCGCGTGATCAATTTCCTGAGTGCAGGTCTGAAGACCTCCGACGGCAAAATGACCACCGCTTTTGATGACCTTGCTCCCGGTGAATCCGCCAGCAAGACCGTCTATGTTGCCCACCAGACCTATGATAACTACGGCAACGACGGCATCGGCACCGCCCTGAACGTCATCAGCATCGTCTTCAACGTATTCAAACTCGTCATCGGCAAGCTCTTTGCTTCCTTTTTACCCTACATGTGCAACCTCGATGTTGACATGAACGGCCAGCTCCTTGGCATGCTCTCCATGGCATTTGCTTATGAAAGCACAGGGGAAGAAGCAGATGATAACGATGATAATGCTGAAGGTTATGCAATATTTATTGATACTAACGAATTAACGTATTTAGAAAATGAAAAATCTTATATCATAACTGAAAAAACAAGCAAATTGTCTGGAACTGTAACTGAAGTTTCTAAAATTTCGAATATAAAATATGAAAATAAAGATATTAACGGGCATATTATTCAAACTGAAAATATTGAAATAAAAGAGAATTGGACAATTGACAATATTGGATATATCGTTGGAATTAATAATATATCAGTTTATGCAAAATATGATAATGGAGCTGTGTATTCTGATAAAATATGTATCATCAACTCAGCAGAAGAGAATATGGAAGAGTTAAATCTTGATAAAGGTGATGATGATTCTGATGGTGTTTTGAATTATATAGAAAAAATAAACAATACAGATTCAAAAACATCGGATACAGATGGGGATAAACTAAGTGATTATGTTGAAATTGCTATTTTGGGTACAAATCCAAATGCTATCGATACAGATAATGATGGAATAGCAGACGGAGAAGAAGATTTTGATGGTGACACACTGAACAACTTGTACGAAATTGAAATTGGTACAAGTCCTATTTATAAAGATTCAGATTGTGAAGGATTAGAAGATGGGATAGAAGTTCAAATTGGAACGAATCCAACACTTATCGACTCTGATGAAGATGGTGTAAATGATTACGACGAATATATGCGAAACATGGATCCATTGAACGGAGAAGATCAAAACGAGATTATAAAAACTGAAATATCTTCTGAAGAAGTTATAGGAAAATCGTCTGATATAGATGTAACAATTGACATTGAAGCAGTACGAAAAAACATTGAAACATTGGAAATTACTACTGTTTCGAATAAAATCATTAATTCGTCAATTCCTGGATATATAGGCGATGCTTATGATTTTAAAATGGATGGTGAGTTTATTTCAGCAAAATTGGAGATGGAGTTTAATGAAGATTTGTTAAATATCTCCAATTTTGATCCGACAATTTATTATTATAATGAAAAAACAGGTGAATTTGAAGAAATAGAAACAGAAGTTGTAGGAAATAAAGCAATAGCTTATCTTGAACATTTTTCAACATATATTTTATTAAATAAAGATGAATTTGATAAGGTTTGGGATTATGAAATAAAACCACCTTCACAGGAGAATTCACCAATCAAGGGTTTAGATGTTGTTTTTGTTATTGACTCGTCTGGTAGTATGACATCAAATGATAGCAATGGATTACGCAAAGCTGTTGCAAAAAAATTTGTTGAGAAGTTGGGACAAAACGATAGAGCTGCTGTTGTTGATTTTGATAGTTATGCTAATTTATATACTGGTTTTACTTCTGATCATACTGTTTTAAACAATGCTATCAATAGAATTAATAGTTCTGGTGGAACCGATTTGTCGCGTGGTATGGATTTGGCTTTAAAGCAGTTTACAGATGTTGACTACACAAATACAGATGTTTACAAGTATATCATAATGCTTACCGACGGACAGGGAAGTTATTCATCTTCGTACACCCAAATTGCGATTGATAATGATATTGTTGTATATACTGTAGGACTTGGATCGGGTGTGGATCAGAAGCTTCTTGAACAAATAGCGACAAGCACAGGCGGAAAATATTATTTTGCTTCAACAAGCACTGATTTGTATGAAATTTATGAAAAAATTGAAGATGAGACTATTGACTATACAACAGATAGTAACAATGATGGAATAAGTGACTATTATACTGAATTGCTAGTGAATGGTATTTTAAGAACAAAAACAGGTTCTAGAATTTTTTCTCTTGTAACATATGACGAAGTTCAATCTAACGACGATTATGACGGAGATGGATTGAAAAATGGAGAAGAGATTATCATAACAACTTTAAGCAACAACAGAATTGCAGTAGAATTTATTTCATCACCAACACAAAAAAATACAGATTTCGATGGATTGGACGATTACCAAGAAATTAAAGTTTCAAATACAGATCCATTAGTATTTGAAACTAAAATAGAAAAAAATCATATTGATTTTGTATTAAGTGAAAAAGAATTTGTATCAAATAAATACAAAGAGTTTTATGATGGAAAATTTACAGGACCTTTAGAAAAAGGTTCGATTTGGATTGGTACTCACATTTTTGGTACAGATTATGATCATAGCATGATCTATAAAAGTCAATTTGTTGACTATTTTAAATCTATTCAAGGAGCAGAAGATGAAAACGCATCGGCAAATGCATTAGAAACTGCTATAGATTATGGGGAACAGGTGCAAAATGCTATTGAGGCATATGTTGATTATAAAGAGGCAGTTTTAGGCATTCCAAAAGATGCACAGGAAGTTTTAAAAGCATTAAAAGACAAAGCCTTGTCTTTGGAAGACACTATAAAAACAGCTTCAAATAATGGTTTTGCATCAAAAGAAGACTTCTATAAATATATAGATGATCTTACCCAACAACTGGAAAATACCAAGGTTGAAATAACAGATTTTGATGCTGATATAAAATTAAACACAAAATTAGGTAAAGTTTCTAAAGTATTAGATGCAATAAGCGTTGTTTCTTGTGTTGTGGATTGTTATTTTAATTATAAAGAAATAGGTGAAGAATGCGACAGATTTTTTAGCCAAATTACAACCATGTCAAATAACATATATGTATACGAGGAAATCATCAATAGTTCAGCTGATGATGACATAAAGTGCGTTGCTGCCGAATTGCGAAATGCATTAGTAAATGAATTGTGTACTACAAAAGAACAAGTATACAAAGAATTAGGATATCAAAAACAATTCCTTACATCATCAGCAGGTTCTGTCGGACATACTATTGCTGGATTTATTCCTTATGTAAAATTTGTTGAAATGGGTATATCTGTTATTGATTTCTTGTTCAATTTAAGTGGTGTAGCGAAGGAGTGTTTAAAACTGAATTGCATTGCAACAACAGCAAATGTGCTCGCTGACGACTTTAATTGTAATTATCCCTACTTTGTTTCTGGCGAAGGATTAAATAAGTTTATTAATTTGATTTTAGCTAGAATAGAAGCAGAGGAACAGATGATGGATGCAAATTTGGAGAATACTTGGTTGATGGAAGCCTTTTTTAAAACATTTGTGTACAAACAACAAGACATAAGAAACAATATTAATTATATGTCCGCATTTTTAACGCTTTATCTTATTGAGAGAAGTAAAACGAAGGTATAAAAAATAAAAATTTCAATTTGTTTTTATCAAGAAATCCCCGCTCAAATGTTTTTGGGCGGGGGATCTTGTGCTTAAAAAGTATGTGTTTTTTTGAATATATAATTTTCCTTTTTGGATATATGCTGTTATATAAGATCAAATGTATTTTGTAAGGAATGATACAATGTGTTTACATATAATTTCACAATAAATGATTATCATCATAATATTTTTACTGGTAATCAACGGTCAAAGCTTTGTACAGAAATTGAATTATCTTCAAATCAGATAATGTGCACTTATTTTTTTTGGGAAAAAATATTCACAAGACCATTTAGAAATATGAAAAAAGAAAACTATCTTGATTTTTCAGATTCTATAAAAATATCTAAAATAAGCAAACAAATAAATGAAATAAAGAGTATTAAAGTTAAGTATTTGTTTATTTTTTCTTTCATTGATATATGCATGGTTATATTACCTTTATTATTGTTTCTGATATGTTTGATTAATATCTGTGTTTGTGGTGAGTGGCTTATTATAGATGCATATTCTTTTTTGCTTTTTGCAACTTTATTCTCAGCGTTTTTTGCACTTATGTCTTTTACAAAAACTTTAGTAATAACATTTGATGATCAAGATAAAATTAGTATTCCTTATGGCGGAATACTAAATCTTAATTTAAAAAAAAATAAAAAAAATATAGCAGCTCTGAAAAAAGAACTGAAAAACATTTTGTTTTAGTCGGAATAAATTATATCGGTTATTAGTAAATTTTATTTGTTGCCCTTCCAAAAGATTGATATACTTGTGTACCTGCATAATTATAAATCAAAAATTTGTTTTTTGATTTGACATAGCAAAAATCCCCTTGAAGTAGTACTGAAACTCTTTGTTGTTTCAAATTTCTGCTTTAAGGGGATTTAATTATGCCTGAGGTTTTAACTTACAGCTTTCTTGTTGATGTTCAGGATTCTGACGCGCATGGTGTCGGCGCCGACGTTGTATTCGGCGACCTGGCCGCTGGATTTGCGGACGAGGGATCTGCCGAGTGGGGAGTCGACGCTGATGGAGCCGCGGGAGGGTTGAGCATCGGATTTGGTGTATTCCTGCAGCTGATTGAAGTAATGGTTGCCGCCGACGCGTTTGAAGCGGAAGCCGGAATAGGTTTCGACGAGTTCGTATTCGGCTTTTTCGCCGGTATCGAGGAATTCGAGGGCGACACGGTCACCGGACAGGGCGATATCATCTACCTTTTGCAGCTGGGTGTTGAGGATGCTGCGGTTGCGCACCATGCGTCTGCCGGCATATTCGATGACAACATTGTCCGAACCCAGGGGCCAGACGTTGACGACGGTTCCGTCTTTGGTGATGTATTTTTCGCTCTGTTTCATGACTGTTTCCTCTTTTCTTTTATTTGAAGTGAATTATTAACGGAATTGAATTGCATTTTTGTTGCAGCTTTTGTCTGCCGACCGGGGTGGTTTGCCTTGGTTGGCAGTTTTTTTTGTGCATTTACTGTTCGACGAGGGCACCGACGATTTTGATGATTGTATCAAGGGTTTCGTCACTTGCCTTGGCACTCATGTCAAACAGGAGTCTGCGTTTGGCGTACAGTGCATCGCGGATTTCGTCCGCCTGTGTGTCGCCGCTGCTTTCGAGCAGGCTGTCGGTGGAGACGCCGAAATAGTCAGCCACCTTTTGCAGCGTGCGTGCGGACAGTTGCCGCGTTCGCCCTTTTTTGAGCTCGGTAAAGACGGAACTGCGGATGCCGATGTCCTGTGCCATGGCAGACAAACGGATGCCGCGGGCATCACAAAGCTGCTTGATTCTGACATATGTTGAATCCATGGTTCCCTCCTTCCGACGGTTGTCGATTTTGTGTATTCTGTAAAAAATGGCTTCATTTTTACAGAATACTGTAATAGTTTAGATGGGTATTAATACAGTGTTCTGTAATAATGATCGGAACATATTCGATTATAATACAATCTTCTGTAAAAGTCAAGTGTTTTTTACAGAAATCGACAGTAATTTTATAGTCTGTTTTTACAGAAAACTGAAAAAAGAAAAGCCGCTGTACATGACTGTAAAAAAGGCCATCCGTACAGCGGTTTTTCTGTAAAGCACAAAAAAGGTTCTTCACGGAAACAAAGGGGAGTTTAGGAATGAAAATTGCGGGTTGTCGGGGAGTTGGGGAGTCAATCAGGGTGCTCGTCCCCGTGATTGGCTGCTTCCCCGATAAACTCCAATTTGATTCTCGATTTATCAAAATTCCCAAACTCTCCGTGAAGACCAAAAAAAGAGGATCTGCGTTTGCAGATCCTCAGGTTGTTTTGTTTGCAGATGTGTGAACTCAGATGTCTTCGAGCAAGTTCATAATCTCGTGCATGAGAATTTCAAAAATGTGGCTGATCATGCGTATAACCTTGTTGACAGCACCCTCGGGGATGTATTCGCTGTCCGTACCCGTACCGCAGTAGCAGCCGATGTTATTGCTTTCAATGGGGTTCCCGAAGAAGTCGGTCATTGCTTCCGTGCCTTTTACTGCAGCACCGGCACCGATCAGCGGAGAGTCAGCCGAAAGGGTGAAGCTGTTGTAATCCGTAACATCCGCAGCTGTGAAGCCGGGAACCGTGTTCATGGCAGTCGGATCAAACAAGGGTGTGAACACATTGTAATAGCAGTTATTGGTAAATGTGTTACCTGCAGTCAACAATTCGTTCAGACGATACGAAACCACTTGACCGTCGGCGGGAACAATGATATTATTTGCTATATAGGAATCGTAAATATTGAAGAACTGGAATTCACCGCAGTTGATGATGGTGTTGTTGTAGAAACTGAAACCGTATTCACCCGAACCGCCTGCACAGGCACTTCTGCCGCCGTTGTCATTGACCGACAGGCAAAAACGAACGGTGTTGTTGTGCTGACCGCTGTAATTCGGGCAGTTGCACATGAAACGGGTGTTGTCATGCGAATAGATGTACTGATAGGTGCAGTTGTTGGAATGCGAGTCAAAGTCAACCGCCATACCGTCGCCTACGTTCTTCTGACCTGCGATTTCACAGTATTGGATGGTGCTGTTTTCGCTGCCCCAGAACCACATGGCAGCGGTGAAATACATAATCTCTCCGTTTTCGTCCACACCGAGACCCTGACAGCAGTTGATGGCTCTGCAGTGTGTGACCAAAGCACCGTCACACATACCGACAACCACTGCTTCGGCATCCATATCGTGGAAATAGCAATGCTCTACAAGCACACCTGTGTTGTAAACGGGATCGATTTCTTCTTCGGTTTCGCACCAGGGTTGCTGCTGATCATTCCACGAACCCCAGATGATGACACCGTTGCCGCAGTTGTACACTTCACAACCCGTCACGGTCAGATCGTTGACGGCATATCTTGAACGTGCCGGCAGACCCTTGATCATCACAGCGGCTCTTGCAGCAGCGGCACCGCGGCTGAAATCGTCACGGGAGTTGACGGTGTGGTTCTGCATATCGTAGAAATACAGGTTTTCAAGTGTAATGCCTTCGCTTGTTTTGTTAAGTGTGTCAATCCAGATACCGCCGCCGTTGGGAGCAGTGATAGAAAGATCGCTGATGGTAACGTAAGAGCAGTCAATCAGCTGAAACACTTCCGTGTGCAGATCGGTTTTCAGGATGGCTGTTTCACCTTCACCGTAGGAAGAGATGACAACGGGATTTTCTTTGGTACCCTGCCATTCGCCGATGACGACATTGCAGTCGTAAACACCGCCGTTTCTGAACAGGAATTTTGTACCGGGAATGACTTCGTTGATTTTAAGACCATTGACAGACTGCACAGCGGTTTCGGGGGTCAGACCGTCGTTGGCATCGTTGCCGTTGAGGACATCAATGTAATGGGTTTGCGGCACGTTGAGTGCGGATGCGGAAAAAGCCAATCCGCTGATTGTCAACGTAAGTGCAAGAAGAATGCAAATGCAGGTACGAAACAGTTTCATAAAAAAACCTCCATGATGTGATGCAATAATTCTATCACGGAAAAACAGTTTTTGCAATGAATAATGTGCATAAAAATAGGAGAAAGGATATGTATATGGCGGACAAAAAAAGAAAAAAGATCGTCCGACCGTTGTTATGTATACTGTCGGCAGCCGTTGTGGCGGCAGGTGTTTTTACGGCAAATATGTTCGGCTTGTTTCATGCCGGCAATCGGGGGGAATACAGTGTGAAAAATATGCAGCCTGAAACCAACAGTCCTTTGCAGGGAAAAACCGTTTTGTTCCTTGGTTCATCCGTTACCTACGGGTATGCATCCATGGGAGAGAGCTTTGCGGATTACCTTGCGGCAACGGACGGCATCATCTGTCGCAAAGAAGCCGTGTCGGGTACAACGCTTGCTGACCTCTCAGGCAATTCTTATGTCAGCCGTCTGCAGAAAACGGATACGTCTGTCCGCCCTGATGTTTTTGTCTGTCAGTTGTCCACCAACGATGCCACAAAAAACATACCGTTGGGCAGTATTTCCGATACAACGGATGCTGCTTCGTTTGACACATCCACCGTGGCGGGTGCGATTGAGTTCATCATCTCCTATGTCAGGCAGACATGGAATTGTCCTGTTGTTTTTTACACGCAGGCGAAGTATGACAGTGCTGCTTATGCCGATATGGTAGATCTGCTTGCAACGATTGCCGCAAAGTGGGATATTACGGTGCTCGACCTGTGGAACAATGAAGAAGTCAATGCCATTACGCAAGAGCAACGGGAATTGTATCTCGTGGATGCCATTCATCCGACCAAAGCAGGGTATGCACAGTGGTGGTTGCCGCATTTCCGCAGTTGTCTGATTGAGGTGCTGCAGAAAGCATAAAACAGAGTGAAGAGAAAGAGGAGCTGCAGAAGACAGCTCCTCTCTTGTTTTATTATTTTATTTTAAAATAAGATAACCGCATTCGGGTAGCGAGACAGTGCCGCTGCAGGGGCATTCTGCCAGTACATCGGTGTATTCCTTGTCAAGGCAAATGCTGCGGTTGTCGTCTGCAAAATTGAGCACAAACAGGAAATCTCCTCTTTTGCGTACCTGCACGCCGTCGGGAACAGGGAAGGCAGCATCGGACACAAGCCCTGTTTCGGCAATGAGTTGCTGACAGATGTCATTTGCAAGGCAATCATCATTTCTGAAAGCCGCATACCATGCCGCACCTTTTCCGAAGGTGTTTTTGGTGACCGCGGGAGTGCCTGCATAAAAGTCACTTTCATAGGTGCCGAGCACTGCAGCCGTATCTGCGTGCAGAATGTCGCAGACGTGGTTGACGTCATACATTTTGCCGTTGAAAGAAGCTTTCCCCGTCATGTTTTCAGGGAGTGAATCGGTTTCTTCGCAGACGATACCGAACACGTTTTTCAAGTTTCCTGCAGGGAAACCGCCGAGGTAGCAGCGGTCATCCGTATCGACCAATGCAGACAGGTAAGTCATCAGGAACGTGCCGCCGTTTTTTACATACTCCTCAATGCGTTCTGCCGTACCGTCCTTGAGCATATACAAAAACGGAGCAATCACAAGGTCATATTTTGAAAAATCGGCATCCATGGCAATCACGTCCGTTGCAATGCCGCGTTTGCAGAAGGGGGCATACCATTTTTCACATTCTTTGATATAGTCACGGCGGTTGTTGTTGTAGCCGCAGAAATAGCGAACTGCCCAGATGTTTTCCCAGTCGCACACAACGGCAACGTGGCTGTCGGTACGGGAACCTGTGATGTCTGCGAGAAGTTCAAGCTGCTTGCCGAGTCTTGTGACCTCGCGGAAGACCCTTGTGTTTTCGTGGCCGCAGTGATCCACCACCGCACCGTGGTATTTTTCGTGACCGCCGCGGCTTTTTCTCCACTGAAAATACTGAATGCTGTCCGCACCGTGTGCAACCGCCTGCATGGAGGAAAGTGCTTGTCTTGCAGGCTTTGGCAGCTTGTTGACGGGATGCCAGTTGACAAGTGAGGGTGTACTTTCCATCAGGAAGAAAGGTTTGCCGCCTTTCATGGAACGGAACACGTCATGTGTGAATGCGACGGAAATGCTTTCTTCTTCGTTGTTGCCTTTTTCCCATGCAGGGTAGCTGTCCCATGAAATCAGATCCAGGTGTTGCGCAAATTTCTGATAGTCGATGCCGTCATACATCCGCATAAAATTGGTTGTGATGGGAATATCGGGGGTCAGCTCACGCAGCGGAGCAATTTCGTTTTCATAAAAGGAAATGTGGCTGTCTGTCACAAAGCGTTTCCATGCGAGCTTGAGTGCCGACACATGGTTTTCACCGCGGTTGACGGGGGAGCTGATCTGTTCGAAGCTGTTGAGTCTGTGGCTCCAGAAGCCGTTCCACCAGCGTTCGTTGAGATCGTCTATGTCATTGTTGTATTCTTTTTTCAACCATGCACGGAACGCATTCTGACACAGGTCACAGTGGCATTCGCCGCTGTATTCGTTGGATATGTGCCACATTTTCAGAGCAGGATGCTCTTTGTAGCGTTCGGCAAGCATACGGTTGATGTTGCGGACCTTTTCACGGTATACAGGTGAGGTCAGGCAGTGGTTGTGGCGTACGCCGAACAGGTTGCGGATGCCGTTTTCTTCCACACGCAGCACTTCGGGGTATTTTTCTGCAAGCCAGGGCGGTCTTGCACCTGAGGGAGTGGCAAGAATGACAGCTTTCCCGTTTTCGTGCAGCTTGTCCATGATGGTGTCAAGGCAGGAAAAATCGTAAACGCCTTCCTGCGGTTCAATCAGGGACCATGCAAAAATGCCGACGGTTGCACTGTTGACGTGTGCCAGGTTCATCAGACGCATATCTTCGTCCCATATTTCCGGCGTGTTCAGCCATTGATCGGGGTTGTAGTCGCCGCCGTGAATGATGCGGTCAAAAAGTTTATCGTCCATGGAAATCTCCTTTCGGTTGCAAGTGTATGGTTTCATCATACCACAAACATCCGCAAAAGTCTATTTCGGGAGTAAAAATTTGCATACGCTTTGCATTTGCGGTGCAGACTAAAGAAAGAACTGACGAAAAAACGGAGGAGATTTTTGCATGGATTCTGTTGGTGTACTTTTACGCAGGGATGCACATATTCTGCGGCGAGCCTGCAAACGGGAGTTGCAACGTGTGCAACAGACCGAACAGGGCAGGTGGCTGACCGACAATTATCATCTTCTGCACGCAGCCTGCACAGATGCACTGCATTTTCTGCGTACGCCGCGTAAAGACACCGCGGACGGCAGGCAGGAACGCAGGAATCTGTTTGCATTGTGTTGTTCGTTGTTGCCTGACGGTGCGTTGCCGACGGAAGAAGACCTGTTCAATGCCCTTGACAGAGCTTCGTTATCGCTTGCCGATTGTGCGGAAGTTCCGTTTTTTCTGTATGCGGCAGCCGTCCACAGTGCCGCCACGGGTGTTGAAACGGACAATGCAGACCTGCTCATACATGCCGTCAAAAGTGTGCTTGCACTGCGGGAAATCGATTTTGAAACACACTTTTCCGCTTACAGTGCCGCAGAACGCCTGTTGCTGCAGGATCCGTCAGGACATTATGCCGATATGGATATCCCGACAAAGCAGGCTTACCGCCGCAGCGTGCAGAAGCTGTCCGTGCAGGAAGGAAAATCGCAGATTGCGTTCCTGACAGAAAAACTGACGCTTGCCCGCAACGAAAATCATCACATCGGTTTTTATCTTGCTCTGCCTGCACAAAAGCAGACGGCAGGATTTGTTTTTACCCTTGCGGAAGCGGTGAGTGCGGTGCTGCTGAGTTTTGCGGCTGCATGGCTGACAGGGAAATGGTTTTTGTTTTTTGTGTTGCTGCTGCCCGTGTTTGCGATTGTACGACCTGTATGGGATGCACTGAGTGTGCACCTTGTATCGCAGCCGCCGTTGCTTTCCATGCGACCGACGCGGAATGTACCCGAAAAAGCAAGAACCCTGCTGACCGTGGCAGGCATTCTGCCCGATGCTTCCAAAGCACAGGGTGTCGGAAAACATCTTGAACAGTTGTATACCGCCAATGCAAACGGAGCTGTCAAGGTGTTGTTTCTTGCTGACCCAAAACCTGCACCAAACCCCGAAATGCCGTCAGACAAAGCGGACATTGCTGCCATGTGCCGTGTTATCGATAAGCTGAACGAGCGTTACGGCGGCGGATTCCTGTTTGCTGTACGCGGACGTGTTTTTTCACCCACGCAAGGGGAATACACTGCCCATGAACGCAAACGAGGTGCACTGGTTACACTTGCTTCTGTTATAGCAGGCAATGCCGACAGCGGGTTTGCTGTGCTGCACGGCGACACGCAGAAACTGAAAGACACACGTTATCTTTTTACATTGGATGCCGATACCGTATTGTCATTCGACACGCTTTCCTTTGCCGTAGCCGCAGCGATGCATCCGTTGAACCGTCCCCGTACGGATGCCGCCTGCACGCGGGTCGAACAGGGGTTTGCCGTCATTGTGCCCTCTGCACGGGTTTCGCTGCAAAGTGCCGCACAAAGTCTTTTTTCGGTGCTTATGAATGACGGTGGCGGTGCGGGAGTCTATACATCGGGTGTCAGCGAACGCGGTATGGCACTGTTCGGCAGCAGCAATTTCACGGGCAAAGGACTTGTGGATGTGCGTTTGTTTCACCGTCTTTGCCGATCGTTTCCGCAGCAGTATGTCTTAAGCCATGACTGTCTGGAGGGCGGCATTCTTCGTACAGCATTCGACGGTCGCGGCAGCTTTACGGACAGTTTTCCCGTCAGTGAAAGGTCCTATTTTGAACGACTCCACAGGTGGTTACGCGGTGACTGGCAGAATGCCCGGTTTTTGTTTATGCCCGTCGGAAAATGCCGTCTGCCGGCCAACACAAAACTTCTTCTTGCGGACAATCTGCGACGAGCCGTTACGCCGATTGCTGCAATGGTGCTGCTTGCGGTCAGCCTTTTTTGCGACACGCAAGCCGCTTTTGTGTTGCAGCTTGCAGCGGTGCTGAGTTCGTGTGCAGGAGATTTGTTTGCCGCATTGCGTACGGTGTTTGCACAAGGACCGTTTTCGCTCTCAAGTCGCTATTTTTCTTCACGCATACCGGGCGAAATCGGTGCGTTTGTGCGGTGTCTGCTGCTTGTGGGGATGTTGCCGCAGACGGTGTGGTGCTGTGTTTCGGCAGCTGTGCGGTCGTTGTGGCGGATGCTTGTTTCGCATAAACGTCTGCTTGAATGGAAAACCGCTGCACAGTCGGATTCCGCTGCCGCTTCGCAACCCTTACAGCATATTGTGTTTCCGCTTGCGTGTGCAGGTGTTTTGTTCTGGACAGGTACGGTGTTTGCCCGTGTGATCGGTCTGCTGTTTGCTGTCAATGTTGTTTTTTCTTTGTTTGCATCTGCCCGTGTGCCGCAGCGGCAACAGCTCACTTCTTCTCAAAAGGATATGCTGCTGTCCGATTGTGCGGCAATGTGGAAATTCTTTGAAGAAAATGCAGGGGAGGAAGACCATTTCCTGCCGCCCGACAATTTGCAGGAAACACCTGTTTTTCGTATTGCACACCGCACATCCCCGACCAACATCGGATTGTATCTGTGCTGCATACTGGCGGCTGCGGATTTTTCATTCATCGATGCAAGCGGTTTGTGCACACGCATCAGCCGCACCCTTGATACAGTCGAAAAACTCGAAAAAGCAGAGGGTAATCTCCTGAACTGGTACGATACGCGTACTTTGCAGGCATTGCCGCCGCGGTATGTTTCCACCGTCGATTCGGGAAATTTTTTGTGTTGTCTTGCGGCACTCGAACAGGGATTGCAGACGTATCTGCCTGCGTGTCCGCAGTTGCAAACGCAGATCTTACGCATTCGCAAATTGCTGAAAAACACAGATCTTCGCAATCTTTATAACGAAAACCGCCGTTTGTTTTATGTCGGGATGGATGCCGACACCCGTCAGAAGTCCCCCTCATGTTATGACTTATACATGAGTGAAGCCCGCATGACCTCTTTTCTTGCCGTCGCAAGCGGACAGGTGCCGGGTGAACATTGGAGGAGTCTCGGCAGAACCGCTGTCCGTAAGGACTCTTTCAGCGGTGCGGTGTCCTGGACGGGTACATTTTTTGAATATTTCATGCCCTGTCTGTTTCTGCCGGTGCCCGACAATTCATTTTCTGCGGAATCTTTGTCATTTTGTCTGTATGTACAAAAACGTCATGCCGCCCATGCAGGCATTCCGTGGGGGATTACCGAAAGCGGATACTATGCCTGTGACAGTGCACTGAACTATGCTTACAAAGCACACGGTGTTGCACCGCTTGCCCTGAAACGTGTTGCCGATTATGAAAATGTGGTTGCTCCTTATGCTTCGTATCTGGCATTGCTGCAGTTTCCGCGTCTTGCAGTGCACAACCTCAACCGCCTGCGTACCATGCATCTGTACGGTCGCTACGGTTTTTGTGAAGCTGCGGATTTTACGCCGAAGCGGACCAACGGTGAGGATTACTGTGTTGTGCGTTCGTACATGGCACACCATGTCGGAATGAGTTTGTTGGGAGCAGCCAACTGTCTGACGGACGGTATTTTTGTACGTCGTTTTATGAGCAATCCCATGGTTTCCCCTGCAGCAGGTCTGCTCGAAGAAAAAGCATCTGCCTGCACGCGTGTGTTCCGTGATGTGCAGCCCGGTACCATGCCGCTGTTGCCTGTACGACCCGACCGTGCACAGGAGACTGTGCTGTGCGAAAATGTATTCTTCGCGGCAAACGGTGAATGGACAAGTCTTGCCGATCGCTACGGCCGCAATGTGCAGGTTTTTGCGGGCAACCGTCTTTTGCAAAACCGCACGTTCTGTGGCGGTACGGCGGTCGCCTGTATTTATAAAGACCAAGTCTATCCGCTTGCTGCCGATGCTGCCTGCAATATGCAGTTTTCGCAGACGGCCGTTTCTTCGCAGCAGCAGTGCGGACCCTTTTCGGTGCGTACGGCACAGGCAGTGCATCCGACCATGCCTGCCGCACTGTTTCCTGTCCGCGTGGACAACACCGCACAGGAGCGACAAAAAGCAGCTGTTTGTTTTTATCTTGAACCTCTGCTGCTGCCTGTTTTTTCTGCAGATGAGCATCCTGCTTACAGTCGGTTGTTTGTTTCGTGTTCGTATGACGAGGAAGAAAAAATATTCATTTTCGGCAGACAGAATGCCGAAAACGGTCTGTTTATGGCTGTTGGTTTGTGGGACAGTGCACCCTTCAGTTTTGAAACCGATCGGGAACAGGTGCTTTTCCGTGGCGGTGCGGATGCGTTCCCCGTGACGGCTTCATTCGGGCAGTTGCAAAACAATCTATCGGGAACAGACCGCTGTCTTGCTCTGCACATTCCCGTTGCGGCAGAAGGCGGTGAGTCTGTTGAGCATACACTCATTCTCACCGCAGCCGCAACTCCGTCGGAAGCGGCACAACGTTTGCGTGCGGTGCGTGCCCGCCCTTTGCCGGATACACAAAAATGTGCTCTCAATCCGTTTACCCGTCAACCGCGGCTGCTGCATACGGCGGAAAACATCTGTGCACAGCTCTTTTTTGATGCACCTGCCGCTAAAAGTGTAAAAAAAGCAAGACTGCAGGCTGTTTCACGTGCCGATCTGTGGGCGGCAGGTGTTTCGGGAGATGTACCTGTTGTGCTGCTTGAAACGCAGGCAGAAGATGAACGCTCACAGCTTGTTGATTTTATCACCCTGCAGTCACGGATGACCGCTTTGGGGCTGGCTGCAGATTTTGTTTTTGTACGCGGCAGAACCGGCGGTTATTCCGACACACCCGATGCGGTTGTCCGTGAAACGGCAGCAGGCATAAAAGGATTTGCAGAGGTGTTGCCGAAGGCGCTGCAAAAAAGCAGCCTGACCGATGCGACCCTGTCTTCATTGCGTGCGTTTTCACTTTGCGTGTTGCCGTATGACAGGGAAGAAACCTTGCTGCCGCAGTTTGTGCAACACTATGAACGCTTGTCCGTCACTCCGGCACAACAGGAAAACGGAGCTGTCCCATGTGGCTGGCAGTTTTCGCACACACCGCCGGTGCCGTGGTGTGTGACACAATCCAATTCCGTTTTCGGTTTTCTGGCAGCAGATGATTCGCCCGGATTTACGTGGGCAGGCAATGCACAGCGTAACAAAATCACCCCTTGGCGGAATGATACGCGTGCCGGCGGAGACGGTGAGGAGTTGCTGCTTGGAAACGGCACGTCGGTATGGTCTTTGTGCAAGGGAGCTGCTTGTCAGTACACGGATACACAGGCTGTGTATATGGGCAGTGCGGACGGCATTGCGTTCCGCCTTGCGGTGGCTGCGGATGCAAAAGCACAAAGAAAACGGTTGAGTGTGTACCTGAAAAACACAACGGCAGGGCAGAAGAACATCACGCTTGCGTATCAGCTGCAACCGATTCTTTCCGCATCTGCCGCAGACAGCAGGTTTGTGCGTGCCTGCGGTACGGACGGCAATGTGCTTATGTACAATCCTGTCAATGCGGATGTGCCGGGATTTGCGTTGTTGTCCTGCGATCGGGAGAGTTTTTGTTCTTTTGCGGAGGACGCCTGTTTTGCCTTTTTGCACGGTGAGGGAAAACTGCCGAAAGAAGCTGCCGAAACCCTGACACAGCAAACAGCCGTCTGCACAAAACTGTCTTTGCCGTCGGGGGCTTCTTCTGCGGTGGTGTTCACTTTGCAGTTTGCCCGTACGCAAGAGGCATTGCAAAAACTGTCACTCGTTCCGTTTGTGCCGAAAAAAAGTATCGCCGCACAGATCCGTACGGGTGACCCTGTGCTCGATGCATTCGGAAACGGATTGCTGTTGCATACGGTGCTCGATACCCGTTTTTCTGCACGGTGCGGATTCTGGCAGTGCGGCGGTGCATGGGGTTTTCGTGATCAGCTGCAGGATGCTCTCTGTCTTATGTACCGCACACCGCATCTCACACGCAGGCAGATTCTGCGTTGTGCAGCTGCACAGTTTGCGGAAGGGGACGTTTTGCACTGGCATCATGTTTTGTTTCCAAAAGGGGAACGCAAAGCACACATCGTCGGGGTGCGTACGCGGTGTTCGGATGATCTGCTGTGGCTGCCGTTTGTGACGGCACTGTATGTTCTGCACACGAAGGATGTCGGTATTCTGCAAACAAAAATCGCATACCTGCAGGCAGAACAACTGCGTGAAAACGAAAAAGACCGCTATGCACGTTATGAACGCGGCGATACCAAAAGCAGTCTGTATGCCCATTGTGTGCAGGCGATTGTGCGTGCCTGCCGTTTCGGTGAACACGGTTTGCCGCTGATGGGCGGCGGTGACTGGAACGATGCCATGGGTGCGGTCGGTGAAAACGGAAAAGGAGAGAGTGTGTGGCTTGCCATGTTCCTGTCACTGACCCTTGAACGCTTCAGTGAAGTGTGTGATCTTGTGGGGGATCGTCGTCATTTTGCACGTTTCAGGGCACTTGCGGCAAGTGTGAAAATGAACATTGACCGCTGTGCATGGGAAGAAGACCGGTATCTGCGAGCCTTTTTTGATGACGGTACGCCTCTGGGTGCCGAGGACAGTCCTGCCTGCACTCTGGACGTGCTGCCGCAGAGTTTTGCCGTGTTCTGTTCCATGCCTGACCGCCATCGTGTGCGTACGGCACTTGCAACGGCTTATAACCGATTGTTTGATCCGCGTGCAGGACTTGTCCGTCTTTTTGAAACTCCGTTTGAGCCGCATACAAAATATGCAGGGTATATCAATTTTTATCCTGTCGGTGTGCGTGAAAACGGCGGACAGTATACCCATGCGGCCGTGTGGTTTGCACTTGCTTTGTTGCAGGCAGGTTTGCGTGAGCAGGCAAAGGAAGTTGCAAAAGCGATCTGTCCTGCCATGCGGTATGAACAGGGTAAGGATGCGGCAGCAAAACGGTATCGGGCAGAACCTTATGCCCCTTGCGGTGATGTGGCAGCCGTCGGAGAGCTTTGCGGCAGAGGCGGCTGGAGTTTGTATACGGGTTCGGCAGGCTGGTTTTTGCTGCTGCTGAAAATGCTGTCGGATGAATAAACACAAAAAAGGGTTCTCCTTTAATCAATAATCCCCATTTTCCGTAAAACACCAAAAAAGGATTGCCGTCCCGTTGGGGAAAGCAATCCTTTGTTTTGTATATCTTTCTGTTTTTTGCGGTTCAGAACTTCATATCCGCATAGATGGGATAGTGGTCGGACGAGTATTTGCCTGCATACTTGTCACGCACGATCTTGTATGCGGAAACGGAACTGACGGAATCGTTGACAAAAATGAAATCGATCGGTTTGCCTTCTTCACCGCCGTCATAACCGTGGTAAGTTTTGCCGTCCATGGTGTTTTCGGCAAGGTCCTGTGTATCTCTGAGACCTGTTTCGGTGATGCCGTTATAAAGGTCGGTTTCCTTTTTGAAGTTGAAGTCGCCTGTCAGAACAGTGGGCATATCAAATGTCATAGCATGGTCTGCAACCATTTTTGAGCCGTTGACACGTGCAAGGTCCCCCTCATGGTCAAGGTGTGTGTTGACGTGGGCAAATTCTTCACCTGTTTCGTTGTTTTTGAGAATAACCCAGGTGCATATACGTCTGCAGGCAGCATCCCAACCGTAGGAAACTTCATCGGGTGTTTCTGAAATCCAGAATGTGTCGCTTTCCACAAGGGTGTATTTGTCTTTGCGGAACAGAACCGCAGAAATTTCACCGCAGTCTTCATCCAGTCCGCCCGAATCTCTGCCGACACCGATGAATTCATATTCGGGGAGCTTTTCGGTGAGCTGTATGTACCATTCATAGGTGCATTCCTGAATACCGACGGTATCGGGTGCATATTCCTGAATGAGCTGCGGAACGATGTTCTTTCTTTTTTTGTACTCACCACAACGAATATTGAAAGACATGACACGAATGCTCTCAGAGTCGGTGAGCTCGTCCTTTTTGACGATTTCCTTTTCGGAGCAGCCGACAAACATTGCCGTGATGCTCAGAATTGTGAGTACGCAGGAAAGAATACGCAAGCATGTTTTTTTCATCTGAAAAACTCCCTTTTTGTCTTGTTATATTACAACCATAACGGCAATGGCCGTATTGTTGTCATGTCTGATGCCGACACGTGCTTTCAGCAGGCTCTGCATCGAACCGAGCCACTGTTGCGGATCGTCTGCAAAACGGAACAGGGACAGCATTTCGTCCTCATATACATATTCCCAGAAACCGTCCGTACAAAGAAGCATTCCTCTGACTGCGGAAAACGGAAACGTTTCCACCGAAACGGGCAGCTCGCGATAAACGCCCAATGCACGGCTGAGAACATTGCGGGACGGATAGGTGCGTATGCCGCTTTCGTCAATTTCACCTGCAAATACGGCCGCCTGTGCGGCACTGTGGTCGAGGGAACGGTAGAGAATATTTTCTTGTGTAAAAAGATAAATTCTGGAATCACCGACGTGTGCACACTGCACTTCTTTTTCGGTGATGTACACTGCCGTGACAGTGGTTTTCATGTCTTTTCCCGTTTCATGCTGCAAACGGAAAACACGGTCATTGGCGGCAAGCACCGCCGTTTTAAGATCAAATGAAAGATCCGATGCAAGAAAAAGAGCTTTCATTTCATCGGCGGCTGCCTGTGCGGCAAGTTCGCCTGCCTGTGCACCGCCGACACCGTCGTTGACAATCAGCAGATGGCGGTTGCCGACAGATGCGACGGTAAGATAGTCTTCATTGTTTGCCCTGCTTCCCACATCAGTGTAGGTGCAATATTTCATGGGCATTCTCCTTTTTCGGACAACAAGAACACACGCTGCCGGTATACTTTTTTATCTGATCAGCAGAAATTGCAGGTATTCTCCCGAAAGGTAAATGGTGTCACCGTCTTTCAGCAGACAGTACCCGCCGCGGTCAAGTCTTTTGCCGTTGACTTTGGTGCCGTTGGTGGAATTGTTGTCCTTGATATAATATGTATTGCCGGAACGTGTGATGATGGCGTGTTCACGGCTGACGGTTTTGTTGCCTTTGATGATAAAATCGGCGTTGGTTTCGCTTCTGCCGATCACAAAACGGTCCGATTCAATGTATTTGAAATCGCCGTTTGCCTGTGCACGGATGCAATAAATCTTTTGTTCCGGGGGGCTGTCCTGACCGCTGCCGCAGCAGTCTGCAAATCCGTTGGCTTTTGAGAGTTTTGCAAGAAACTCTTCATCCGATGCGTATTCATAGCGGAATAGCATATGACTTGTGGAGAGCTGCATCTGCATACCCAGAGAAAGCTGTATGGGAGCATCCTTGACGGCAACGACCTGCTTTTTCTGTTCCAGTGCAAAGGTGATTTCTTTTCTGCAGTTGTGGGAGTTTGCAGCATTTTCCGTCAGAAAAGCAAGAAAAACCGTACAGGCATCCAGATGACGTGCAATCACTTCGGGCCAGTCTTCGCCCGCACGTATGCCGTCATCATACCAGATACGATATCCCTTTTCTGTCAGTTTTTCAATCAGCCTGAACGCGGCCTCATTGTCCTGGTGGCAATAACTGAAAAATATATATTTTTCGTTGCCCTCATAGGCCGGTACGCGACACATCTTCTCCAAAAAAAACGCTCTCCCTCATTTTGTATTAACGCTCTTCAATATTGAAGCATTCCGTAAAGCTGTTTGCAACAAATGTCTGCATGACCGCATCGGAAAGATTCAGAAGCGTCATGGAAATATCCTTTGCATCGGCTGTTTGTTGTGCCTTTAAAAGATTCTGCAGAGCAAGACCCGAAATCGATTCGGTTTCGCTCATGTCGATGCAGATGGCTTTGCAAGCAAAAAAAGCCGCACTCAGTTCATCTCCGAACTCGTGTGCGGTTTGCTCACTGAGCCTACCGATGACTTTAAAATGAAATACATTGTTTTCAAGAGATTCTGCAATACGAAGCAGGATGTTACCTTGATTATCCAGAATCTCCAGGGTGTTCATGTTCATTCTTCGCATATTATAATATCACCTGCCGGTTCAATTTGCAAGGCTTGCGGATTCAGTTTTTTCTGTTTTTGACATATTCCGTGAATTTGTCAAAAGAGGGGCCGTTGCCTGCTGCGGCAACGAAAAACAAATCGTCTTCCGAAAGTTCTTCGCCGAGCACTTCATCTATTTCCCGTGCAAGGGCATCTCCTTCGGACACGTCCGCGGATTTAAAAACCTTACCGAGCATTTTTTCAAAACGGTCTTCCATAGCGAAAATCCTTTCTTTCAGAGAATATGGGGACGGCAAGTGGTAGGAAGGTTGCCGTCCCCGGGAAAACACTTCAGGCTGTGCCGAAAACAAGGTGATCAATCAGTGCAATCGTAGCCATGTACTGACGGCAGGTGCCGCCCGTGACAAATCGCAGTGTATCTTCATCTGATTCATCATTGTTTTTCTTTTGCAGAAGTTGTTCAAGGGTTTTGCAGGCAGCATTGACATCCTCATAAGAAAGTGCAATACCGAACTCATTGAACAGATCTACGGTTTTACGGATGTCAAGACTGTTTGCTTTGTCTGTCAGTCCGTTGTTACTGAGTACATTGCGTTCTTCTTCAGTCATTTTTGCTTACCATCTGCATCCGCGGTACGGGCCGTGGCAGCAATAGTGATGGTAGTGGTGATGA
>JAFSEF010000057.1 GCA_017435865.1 Clostridia bacterium | reverse complement strand
GGACAGAAGATACAGCAGAAGGTCTCATCGCAGGCCTGCCGCAGATCCTTGCTGACGTTCTTCATATTATTGATGACACCGTCACCATTGATCCCGCAACTGCTTCTATCAACGATATCTTGAAGGCTCTCGGCGTTGAATTCAGCCTTGACTTCTTCACCGCAGAAAACCTCAACATGATCAAGAATGCTCTCAAGGATCTTCTTGTTCAGATTGAAGATTACATGAGCATCATCACTGCTGTTGACGGCTTCCTCGGCCTTGACATCAGCGCATACGAAACCATGGCAGACTTCGCATACGAAGGCAGCGACACCGCTAAGTTCGTAGACGGTCTGTGGACAATCGTAGCTCCCATCGAAGGTATCCTCGACTGGTTGCTGTTCGGCGAATCCTATGAATTCTTCTTCCAGAATCAGGATATTGACGGCAACGGCACGATCGATGATCTCATCGTTCTTGCAGGCGGCAACGGCTACGAAGAAGGTCTTGCATATCTGCTTGAAGCTATTGTCGGTGAAACAATGCCCGCAGTTGTCAGAGTGGACGGTGTCGTTGATACCGAAGCTACCCTGAAAGCAATCCTCAACAAGGTTCTTGCAGTCGTAACAGGCCTGCTTAACAAGAACGTTGCTGACGGCATCGACTTCATCTTCGATCTTCTCACCGAACTTGTATACTTCATCAATGCAAACGGTATCTCCGTTGCACTGCTCAACACTCTCGGTGTTGCTTACAACCTTGTCGGTCTCCTCAATGAAAGCGGTCTGTTCGAACTTGACCTCAACGCTCTGCTGACAGGTCTTCTGAACTACCCGATCACCATCGAAAAGACTGACCTCAAGTACGTATTCGGTCTTGTTGAAAACTTCACCGGCCTCATGTTCAACGATGTTGTCACAACATGGTCGCTTGATAAGTTCTACATGGGCGAAATCGTATCCTACACATCCGCTTCCGGCGAAACCGCATTCCGTATGCAGTTCTCCGATGAGGATACAACCTACGGCGCAGGCGTCGCAGAGGATAAGGCTGACTTTATCACCATCCTTGTGAGCTTCCTGCTTGAAGCTGTCATGTTCGAAGGCAACCAGGATGTCTACACCGTTTACACCAAGGACGGCGACAACTGGACCGCAACTGAAGAAACCGCAGTCGGCTACTTCAAGAGATCCGTACACGGTGACGAAATTATTATCGGCGACATCAAGTTTGTCTACACCGAAACCAAGACCGTCAACAACGGTGCAGTTCTCAGCGACATGATCGGCTCCGAAGATCTTGACCTCAGCAAGATCCTCGCTCTCCTCGAACGATTCGGTCTTGAATTCCAGTACATCGAATTTGACTGGAACTACATGGGCGGCACGATTGATCCTGACACCAAGGAAATCACTCTTCCCGCAAATGCATTCAAGAACTATCTGACCTACGGCAACAACTGGTCTGAAGAAGTTGCAACCGGTCTCGATGCAGCTCTCGTTGACATCGTACTTATGGTACTTGGTATGTCCAACGAAAACATCACCGAAACCTCCACTGTCAACGATCTCATCACCGAACTTGCCGGTAAGGAATTCTCGCTGTACACAGCAGAAAACCTCAACGCTATCCATACCGCTATTGCAGATCTCCTTGTAAGCATTGAAGACTACATGAGCATCGTTGCCGCTGTTGACGGCCTGCTCGGTGTTGACATCGAAGCTTATAAGAACCTCGAAGAAGCAACCTTCACCGGTTCCGATCGTACCGCATTCATCGCAGGTCTTGTCGAAATCGTCAAGCCGCTGGAAGGCATCCTCAGCTGGCTGCTCTTCAACGACAGCTTCGCATTCTTCCACGATGATGCAACAGGTCAGGAAGACCTGATCGAAATCGCAGGTGCTCAGGGTTACAAGTATGGTCTCGGCGTACTTCTCGAAGCTCTCGGCATTGTCGCTCCCGACGTTGACGACATCGATACCTTCGAAGGCAAGATGACCGCAATCCTCAACGCTCTCGCAGACTTTATTGATTCCATCTTCAATAAGAATATCCGCGGTGCTGTTGATCAGATCCTCGGCCTTCTTCCCAACCTCATCTACTTCATCAATGCAAACGGTCTGTCCGTTGCAGTGATCAACCTTCTTGCAGCTGCATACAACCTCATTGATGCTCTCAATGAAAGCGGCATGCTTGATCTCCAGCTGAACAAGGTTCTCAGCGACCTCCTGTTCACTGACGAAACAAAGACTGCTCCCGCAATCGACATCGAAAAGATCGACCTTCTCATGGTATTCGGCATTGTTGAATATTTCACCGGTCTCGAATTCATCGATGTTGTCACTGCAGACAAACTTGATAAGTTCTACATCGGCCAGATCAACAAGTATGATTCTGTTGCTGAATGGGATGCTTACAAGATGACCTTCGCTGATACCTACACTGATTACGGTGTCGGTGCAGTGGAAGACAGAGCAGACTTCATCACCATCCTCGTAAGCTTCCTGCTTGAAGTCATCATGTATGGCGACAATGCAAAGGTTCTTGACGAAATGATCAATGCAGAAGGCTTCTCCATTGCCGGTATCGTCAACCTGCTTACGAACCTCGGTGTACCGAGCTACCTCGGCTACAACTGGAACTACATGGAAGGCGACGCAGCTTATGATGCAGACAGCAACCTTGTTTCCATCACTCTGCCCGCAACCGCATTCAAGAACTACCTGACCTACGAAAACGACTGGTCCGAAGAAACTGCAGAAACCCTCATCGGTAACCTGCCCACTCTTCTTGTTGACATTCTTGCTCTGATCGACAGCGAAAGCACCATCACCAAGGATTCCACTGTTGAAGACCTCATCGTTTCCTTCACAGGCAGCGGACTTGATCTCTTCACCGCAGCTAACCTGAACAGCATCAAGACCATGCTCACCGATCTCCTCAAGGAAATCGAAGATTACATGGATCTCATCACTGCTGTTGACAGCCTGCTCGGCCTTGACATCGCAGCATACGAAACCATGGCTGACTTTGATTACACTGGCAGCGATATCGACAAGTTCGTTGATGGTCTCGTAACACTCCTTGCACCGATCTCCGGCATCCTCGGCTGGCTGCTGTTCGGTGACGAATATGCATTCTTCCACAAGAACAATACCGACGCTGACGGCGACGGCGTTGCAGACGATCTCCTCGTACTGCCCGGCGCAGAAGGCTACAAGTACGGTCTGGGCGTTCTTCTTGAAGCACTCACCGGAACAACTGCTCCGTCTGTTGACGGCCTTGCAGACAACACTGCAAAGATCGACGCAGTTCTGTCCTATGTCGGCGAATTCATCGGCGACGTCATGGCAATGAAACTGCCCGATGCGATCGACTTCATCCTCAGCCTTGTTGCTGAACTTCTCTACTTCATCAACGCAAACGGTATCTCCGTTGCTCTTCTCAACCTCCTCGCAGCAGCATACTCGCTGGTTGACACCCTCACTGAGGAAGGCATCATTGACCTCAACCTCAATGAACTTCTCAGCGGCCTGCTGTTCGAAGATGCTGACGAAAACGGCGAACCCGATTACATGCTCGACATCGAAAACACCAACCTTCTGGTTGTATTCGAAATCGTTGAGTACTTCACCGGTCTTGAATTCACTGATGTTGTTGGCAACAACAAGCTTCAGAAGTTCTACATCGGCGAAATCACCGCTTATGATTCCGTTGCAGGTTATAAGGCATTCAGAATGGGCTTCGCAGACGAAATGACCACTTACGGTGCAGGCGTCGCAGAAGACAAGGCTGACCTTGTTACCATCCTGCTCAGCTTCGTAATCGAATGCCTGCTTTATGAAGGCAATGCAGCAGCCATCGATCAGATGATCGGCAGCGAAGACTTCTCCGTTGTCACCATCGTTGAACTCATTGAAGCACTCGGCATCCCCGTAGACTACAGATATTACAACTGGGCTTACATGGACGGTGCTGAAGTTGCCAAGATCGACGGTAAGCTTGTTTCCATCACTCTTCCGACTGACGGCTTCAAGAACTACCTGACCTATGCTAACAACTGGACTGAAGAAGCTGCAGAAGGCCTCATGGATGAACTGCCCGGACTTCTGATCTCCATCCTTGGTGAAGGCATCACCGAAACCACCACAGTCAATGAACTCATCGTTGAACTCAGCGGCAATGGCCTTGAACTCTTCACCGCAGCAAATCTCAACAGCCTGAAGAATGCTCTCATCGATCTGCTTGCAGGCCTTGATGATTACATGAGCATCATCACCTCTGTTGACGGTATCCTCGGTGTTGATCTCGGTGCTTACACCGCAGAAAACATGCCTGACTACACATTCGAAGGCTCCTCCTCCGAACAGTTCGTAGACGGCCTCGTAGAAATCCTTGCCCCGATCTCCGGTCTTGTTGACTTCCTGTTCTTCGGCGGCAGCTACGAATTCTTCTACTACAACGAAACCTATTATGAAGGCAGAGACGATCTTAAGGATCTCATCACTGTCGCAGGTGCAGAAGGCTACAAGTACGGTCTTGCCGTTCTCCTTGAAGCTCTCGGTGTCAACGCTCCTGACGTGGACGGCCTTGCCACCACCGAAGAAAAGCTCGATGCTATCCTCACTGCAGTTGCAAACTTCATCGATATGGTTCTTGGTATGAACATCAACCAGGTCATCGACTTTGCTCTTGATCTCATCACCAACCTGTTGTACTTCATCAATGCAAACGGTGTATCCGTTGCAGTTATCAACCTTCTCGGCTCTGTATACAATGCAGTTGAAGATCTCAATGCAAGCGGCTTGCTTGAACTCAACATCAACGAACTTCTCAGCGGTCTGCTGTTCGAAGATGCAGATGAAGACGGTACTCCCGACTACATGCTCGACATCGAAAACATCAACCTGCTTGTAATCATCGAAGTTGTTGAACAGCTTCTCGGCATTGAAGTTACCGAGTGGATGAGCGAAATGAAGCTCAAGAACTTCTACATGGGCGAAATCACTGCTTATGACTCCGTCGCAGGCTACAAGGGCTTCAAGATGAGCCTTGCAGACCAGACCGTCTACGGCAACACCCTTGTTGAAGATCAGGCTGACCTTGTTACCATCATCATCAGCTTCGCTCTTGAACTTCTTCTCTTCCCGGGCAATGCTGAAGTCATTGACGAAATGATCGGCAGCGAAGACTTCTCCATCGCAGAAATCGTCGCGATCATCCGTCAGCTCGGCATCAACATCACTTACAGAACCTACAACTGGAACTACATGAACGGTGAAGCCACTACCGATGCAAACGGTAACATCACCTCCATCGTACTTCCCACCACTGCATTCAAGAACTACCTGACCTACGAAAACGACTGGTCTGAAGAAACTGCAGAAGCCCTCTTCGGCAACCTGCCCACTCTTCTTGTTGACATTCTTGCTCTGATCGACAGCGAAAGCACCATCACCACGGATTCCACTGTTGAAGACCTCATCGTTTCCTTCACAGGCAGCGGACTTGATATCTTCACCGCAGACCTTCTCAACGACCTCAAGACAATGCTTGTTGATCTTCTTGCAAGCCTTGAAGATTACATGGATCTTGTCGTTGCTGTTGACGGCATCCTCGGTGTTGACCTTGCAGCATACGAAACCATGGCTGACTTCAACTATATCGGCAGCGATATCGACAAGTTCGTTGATGGTCTCGTAACACTCCTTGCACCGATCTCCGGTCTCCTCGGCTGGCTGCTGTTCGGTGACTCCTACGCATTCTTCCATTACAACGATACCGATGCTGACGGCGACGGTGTTGCAGACGATCTCCTCGTACTGCCCGGCGCAGAAGGCTACAAGTACGGTCTGGGCGTCTTCCTTGAAGCTCTCACCGGAAAGACAGCTCCGTCCGTTGAAGGTCTCGATAATGTCGCAGCAATTGATGCGGTTCTCACTTATGTCGGCGAATTCATCAAAGACGTAATGAGCATGAAGCTCGACGAAGCAATCACCTTCGTTCTCAGCCTTGTTGCTGAACTTCTGTACTTCATCAATGCAAACGGCCTGTCCGTCATGCTGCTCAACCTCCTTGCTTCCGCATACTCGCTGGTTGAAACTCTTCAGGATAAGGGCATCCTTGATCTTGACCTGAACGAACTTCTCAGCGGTCTGCTGTTCGAAGATAAGGACGGCGACGGCGAGCTTGACTACATGCTCAACATCGAAAACACCAACCTGTTGGTCGTATTCGAAATCGTTGAATACTTCACCGGTCTTGAATTCACAGATGTTGTTACCAACAACAAGCTTCTGTACTTCTACATCGGCGAAATCACCGCTTATGATTCCGTTGCAGGTTACACTGCATTCAGAATGGGCTTCTCTGACGAAAACACCGCTTACGGTGCAGGCGTCGCAGAAGACAAGGCAGACCTGTTCACCATCCTGATCAGCTTCGTACTCGAAGTACTCTTCTTCGAAGACAATGCAGCTATCATCGATGGCATGATCGGCAGCGAAGACTTCTCGCTGATCCAGATCGTTGAACTCATCAAGGGTCTCGGTGTACGTGTACCGCAGTACATGTACTACAACTGGAACTACATGGAAGGCAACGCAACAGCAGTTGACGGCAAGATCACTTCCATCACACTTCCGACCGACAGATTCAAGAACTATCTGACCTATGCTAACAACTGGGATGAAGCAACAGCCGAAACTCTTATGGCTAAGCTTCCGAGCCTGCTTGTTCAGATTCTTGAAATGACCGGCACCGAAGGCATCACTGCTGACGCAACGGTCAACGAAATCATTGCAACCCTCAGCGGCAGCGGCCTGTCCCTGTTCACCGCTGACAACCTCAACAGCCTGAAGAACGCTCTCATCAACCTGCTTGCAGACCTTGATGATTACATGAGCATCATCACCGCAGTTGACGGTATCCTCGGTATTGACCTCGGCGCTTATACCGCAGAGAACATGCCCGACTTCACCTTCGAAGGTTCCGATTCCGCAGCATTCGTAGACGGCCTGGTAACCATCCTTGCTCCGATCTCCGGTCTGCTTGATTGGCTCCTGTTCGGTGGCAGCTACGAATTCTTCCACGACAATGCAACAGGTGATGAAGATCTCCTTGTTCTTGCCGGCGCAGAAGGCTACAAGTACGGTCTTGCCGTTCTCCTTGAAGCCCTCGGCATTGAAGCTCCTGTTGTTGACGGTTATGCAACCGCAGCTGAAAAGCTCGATGCTATCCTCACTGCAGTCGCTAAGTTCATTGATGATGCACTTGCAATGACCATTGACGAAGTCATCGACTTTGCTCTTGATCTTATCACCAACCTGCTGTACTTCATCAATGCAAACGGTGTATCCGTAGCTCTCCTCAACCTGCTTGCAGCAGTTTACGATCTTGTGAAGGTCCTCGGCAACGAAGGCATCCTTGATCTTGACCTCAACGAACTTCTCAGCGGTCTGCTGTTCGAAGATGCAGATGAAGACGGTAAGCCCGACTACATGCTCGACATCGAAAACACCAACCTGCTTGTAATCATCGAAGTCGTTGAAATCCTTCTCGGTCTTGAAGTAACCGATTGGATGAGCGAATACAAACTGTCCCACTTCTACATGGGCGAAATCAACTCCTATGATTCCGTAGCCGGCTATAAGGGCTTCAAGATGAACCTTGCTGACCAGACCGTATACGGCAACACCAGAGTTGAAGACCAGGCAGACCTTGTTACCATCATCCTCAGCTTCGCTCTTGAGCTTCTGCTCTACCCGGGCAACGCTGAAGTCATTGATGAAATGATCGGTGCAGACGGATTCTCCGTTGCAGGTATCGTTGAACTCGTAAGAGGCCTCGGCGATCTCAAGTACACCATCAAGGCATTTGACTGGAACTACTTCGGCGGCGTTGAAGGCGAAATCGCCGGCACCACCTCCGAAGATGGTGATCCTTACATCACCTACACACCTGATGACGGCACATTCGTACGCGAATTCAAGAACTACCTGACCTACGGCAACAACTGGAGCGAAGCTACAGCTGAAATGCTTGATAAGTCCCTGTTCGGCATCGTCGAAATGGTTCTTGAAATGTCCGACATCGAAGCAGACACAGTTGGTGACTTCCTTGCAGCAGACTTCACGCTCTACAAGGCTGAATACCTCAACACCATCAAGAATGCTCTTCAGGATCTTCTTGGCAACCTGTCCGATTACATGGATCTCATCTCCACTGTCGACGGTATCCTCGGTGTTGACCTGACTGCTTACGAAACCATGCCTGACTTCGCTGAATTCACAGACGATAAGCCCGCTTCCGAGCAGTTTATCGACGGTCTGTACACCATCCTGCAGCCTGTTGAAGGCCTTGTAGCATGGCTCCTGTTCGGCGAATCCTATGAATTCTTCTACTACAACGAAAAGGTTGACGGCAAGCCTGTTGATCTGATCGTGCTCGCAGGTGCAGACGGTTACACCAACGGTCTCGCACTCATCCTCGAAGCTCTCGGCGTTCAGGCTGCTGACATCAGCGGACTTGAAACCACAGAAGCTAAGTTCAAGGCAATGCTCACCCCGATCGTTGAATTCATCGACGACATCCTTAACGGCGGTCTCGAAGAAGCAATCGACAAGGCACTTGCCCTGATCGTCAACCTGCTCTACTTCATCAATGCAAACGGTCTGTCCTCTGCACTGATCAACTTCCTTGCAGCGGCTTACAACATCGTCAACCTGCTCAACAGCAGCGGTCTTGTAGAACTTGATCTTGATGAACTTCTCGGCGGCCTTCTGTTCTCCGACGAAGAAAAGAACGCAATCTACACCATCGACGATACCTTCAGCATTGAAAAGACCAACCTGCTTGTTGCTATCCAGATCGTTGAATACTTCACCGGTTTGAACATCACCGGCGCAGTTGCTCCCGAAAAGATCTCCGGCTTCTACATGGGCCATGTCGAAGAATATGCATCCGTTGCAGACGCTCCGGCATTCAAGATGCTCCTCGGTAAGGCAGACGGTGAACCCGACTACGCAACCACTCTTGTCGAAGACAGAGCAGACTTCATCACCATCCTTGTCAGCTTCCTGCTTGAAGTTGTTCTCTACGATGCCAATGCACTTGCTATCGATGAACTCCTCGGCACCGACGGTATGGTCGCAATGATCGTAGCTCTCGTTGAATCCCTCGGCAACTTCGATATCGAATATGTCGACTTCAACTGGAACTACATGAACTACGACGAAACCGACGAAAACGCTGATAAGACAGCAGGCTACGTTGATAGCGACGGCGACGGCATCTACGACGAAATCAAGCTGCCCGCTAACCGTTACATCAACTACTTCAAGACCTACACCAAGAACGACTGGACTGAAGTGAAGGCTGAATACCTTGCAAGCAACATCGATGACATCGTTGCTGACATCATGTACTTGATCAACGGCGACGAATCCTCCATCGCTGACCTGCTTGGCGGCGCATTCAACATCTATCAGGCAGAATACCTTGAAGCAATTGCAACCGCAATTCCGGGTCTGCTCTCCAGCCTTGACGAAGGACTTGTTTCCATCATCGGTCTTGTCCTCGGTGTTGACCTTACCGCTTATGCAAAGATGCACTTCGTTGCAGAAAGCGAAGTTCCCGCAGGTACAACCTACGACGCAAATGAATTCGGTCTGTACTACATCGCTGACGGCGCAACTTACTACGTCATCCGTGATGCATATGCAGAAGGCGACTTCATCAACGGCCTGTGTGCAATCGTGAACCCGATTGAATCCGCACTCAGCTGGCTGCTGTTCGGCGGTAGCTACGCATTCTTCCACCATAACGATACCGACGAAGACGGTGACGGCGTTGCTGATGACCTTCTCGTTATCGCAGGTGCAGACGGCTACACCAACGGTCTGGCAGTTCTCCTTGAAGCTCTCGGCGTCAAGGCACCTCGTGTGGTTTACAACGCTGAAGGCGAAATCGACGCAACTGCAACTCTGAAGGCAGTTCTGACCGCTCTTGCTGACAGAATTTCCGAAATCCTTGCAGATCCGATCGACAACGTCATTGCACTCATCCCGAACCTGCTGTACTTCATCAACTCCAACGGTCTGTCCGTTGCAATCCTCAACACTCTGGCATCTGTTTACAACGCACTTGCCATCGTTCAGGAAAACGGTGCAGAACTCGGCATTGACGAAGAAACCCTTGCAACTCTCGATCTCAACACCCTGATCTCCGGCTTGCTGTCTGATACAGGTCTTGAGCTCGACCTTGAAAATACCGACCTTCTTACCGTATTCAACATTGTTGAATCCCTTGTCGGTCTTGAACTGACTGACGTTGTCGGCACTCTGAAGATTGACGACTTCTACCTTGGCCAGATCAAGTCCTACGACAGCGTAAGCGACTTCGAAGCATTCAAGATGAGCTACTCCGCAGAAGAAGATGCAGGCGATATGCTCACCATCATCCTCAGCTTCCTGATCGAAGCAGTTCTCTACCAGAGAGCAGACAATCCGGCAACCGAAGAAGATGAATCCTTCTCCAATGCAGTTGTTCTCGACGAAATGCTCGGCCTTGACGGCATGATCGCTGCTGTTGTCAACTTCCTGACTTCCGACGCAGTTGTCACCTACTCGATGATCAACTGGAACTACATGAACGGAACCATGGATGCTGACGGCAACATCACGCTGCCCACCGAACGCTTCATCCACTATCTGAAGTATGAAAACGACTGGTCCGAAGCAACCTCTGAATACATCTTCGAAAACCTCGATGCAATCGTTCAGATGGTATTCGACATCATCTACAAGGATGAAGAAACACAGGTAACGGTCTCCGACCTGATCCTCGGCTTCTTCAACCCGGATGAAGACCTGTACACAGCTGAAATTCTCCAGAGCCTTGTTGATACTCTCAAGGATCTCATTGATCAGCTTGGTGAATCTCTGCTTCAGCTTGTCGGTGTCATCCTCGGCGCAGACCTGTCTATCTTCCAGACCAAGGCATTCGCTGATTATGACGAAACCGCAACCTATGCTTACGATGCAGCTCATGACCTGTACTACGTTGCAGGTGCAGACGGTGTTGACACCTATGCAATCGCAGACAGAGACGACTTCGTATCTGCTCTGTGCATGATGCTTGAGCCTGTATACGGCATCCTCGACTGGCTCCTGTTCGGCGGCGAAATCGCTCTGTTCGTTGACAGTGAAACCGGTGAAAAGGATCTCATCAAGCTTGTCGGTGCACACGGCTTCATGGCCGGCTTCGTACCGCTGCTTGAAACCCTCTTTGTTGACATGGGTACCATCTCCTCCAATACGGATGGCGAATATGATACCGCAGTCGTTCTGCCGCAGCTGCTCTACGCTCTGATGGCAAGAATCGACGAAATCCTTGCAGATCCGATCAACGAAGTTCTCGCACTTATCCCGAACCTGCTGTACAACATCAATGCAGGCACTATCTCCGCACTCCTGAAGAACCTGCTTGGTTCTATCTACGGTCTGCTGGATGCTATCGGCCAGGATCTCTCTGTTGATGCTCTCATCAAGGATTTGATCGGCATTGATAACGAATACTTCAGCATTGAAAACTTCAGCCTGATGGATGTCTTCTATCTGGTCAAACACTTCACCGGTATTGAAGTTGCAGCTGCTGTCTATGACGAGTCAGATCCTGTCGAAATCGACGACTTCTATCTGGGCGTAATCGAACAGTATGAATCTTCGAACACCATGACTGCTTACAGAATGGTATTCCCGGCAGAAAGCACTGACTATGTCGTTGGCGGAACAGTACCTGAAGACCGTGCAGACCTGCTTGCAATCATCGTTGGCCTTCTGGTTGACGTTATCAACTTCGAAGGCAACCGTGAAGCAATCAACGCTCTCATCGGCGAAGGCACTTGGGAAGCTATCTATGCAGTTCTTCATCTTGAAGAGTTCGAGATGCAGAAGTTCGACTGGTTGTATGCAGAATATGCAGACACCGGCATGATCTTCGCTCCCGTCAAGAACTCCGTCCTGTTCAAGACTGCATACGGCAAGTACTTCACCAAGGAAATGGCTAACAACATTGTTACCCACTTCGAAGAATTCGTAGATATCTGGATCCGTCTGCTTGGTATTGAAAGCCTGATCGACGGCATGACCTTCGACAACCTTGAAGACCTTGTAAACGAACTTCTCAACGAATATCTCTACACTGCAGATATCAGCAACAAGCTCCTCGATGCTCTTACCGGCCTGCTTGGCAAGATTGATGCAATCGATCCTGACGGTTACATCCTCGGCCTTGTGAAAGAACTTCTCGGTGTTGATCTGAGCAAGCTTGCAAAGATCAAGATCGTCTCCACTGAAGAAGAAGCAGCTCAGTACAACGGTTCCGACTTCATTGTCTACATCGTTACCAAGGGCGATACCGAAAGTTTCATCGATGCTCTCACCGGCATTCTTGATCCTCTCGCTCCGCTGCTTGAATGGCTGCTGTGCAACAAGCCGCTGTCCTTCTTCTATGATCACGAAGGCTACGATGCAATCACTCTCCTTGGCGGCGAAGGCTATGCCTACGCAATCATCCCGCTGCTCGAAGCTCTCGGCTGCCCGGCTGACAGCATCCTGACACCCGCTGAGTATTACGCAGCAGCTGAAGCGGATCCTGCAAACATGATCCGCAACATCCTCCGCCCGATCGCTGCAAGACTTGCTGACTTCGCAGCTGACCCGGCTATGGAACTCCTTGAACTCCTGCCCGCATTGATCTACTTCATCAACTCCAACGGTGCTGATACAGTAGTCAAGAACCTGCTGCACGGCGTATTCGGTGTCCTTGATGCCCTTCAGCCGCTGCTCGGTGATGTCAATGCTTATGAACTTGTAGGTATCCCGGATCTCGGAACACTTGACTTCCAGGGCATTCTTGAACTTGCTCTGAGCAGCGTTGAAGAAGACCTTGGCATGGAAATCGTAAGACCTGCCTACAACGCAATTCTCGAGTTCACACACGGTGAAATCGTATCCTTCCAGTCCAAGAACGGCGAAATCGCTTATACAATGAAGTATAACGATGAATCCGCTGACAGAGGCGACATGATCACCGTACTCCTTCGCTTCGTACTCAACTTCGCAACTCTTGGCGATAACATCACTGCTATCAAGAAGATGCTGCAGGGCTCCGTCAATGATGAAGCATTCAAGTTCCTCTGCGCATTGCTTGATAACCTTAAGGATATGGCATCCAAGGCAGACGGTGTTGACAAGATGCTGTATACCATCTACTACATCTTCTACGGTCTGTATCACGGCGGTAAGGAAACTCTGAACTGGCTTGATGACAAGAACGATAACTTCCGCTTCCTGTGCAGCCTGATGAAGAACAGTAAGGATGATACTCTCAGCGGTCTTTACAATGATCTCGACAAGTTCGTTGATGACAACGATCTTGGCCCGATCGTCAACCCCGGCACTGATCCTGACAGCGGTATCGCTCCTGAAGGACAGATCTCCTTCTGGCAGAAGATTATTGAATTCTTCCAGAAGATCGCCGATTGGTTCAAGAATCTCTTCGGCGGCTAAGAGTCTTACGAAAGTAAGTACTGAAATCCAATAGCACATACGCCCCGGCTCCGAAAGGAACCGGGGCGTTTTGTAATCCGACACAGAAACGACGGCAGATAATTATTGAAATAAACGGTATTCTGCTGCCGTTGACAAGAAGAAAGGAAATTGATATAATAACAGCAGTACGGACGGGTATTTACCGTCTTCCGAAGATGAAAGAAAGGAACGCTTTGTGCGTTTGTGAATGATATGAATTTTTGCGTGCCCTGTTTGCTGGGGCTTGAAGGTCTGATTGCAGACGAGTTGAGGAATCTCGGTGCACAGAACGTGAATGCCGAAAACGGCAGAGTGCTGTTTTCGGGTGATGCCGCGATTCTCGCAAGAGCCAATATCTGCTGCCGCTATGCGGAACGTATTCAAGTCTTTGTCGGTTCTTTTGAAGCACATTCTTTTGAAGAACTGTTTCAGGGGACAAAGGCATTGCCGTGGGAAGAATGGATCGGCAAAACAGATGCTTTCCCGGTAAAGGGTTACTCACTGAACTCGGATTTGTTCAGTGTCAGCGATTGCCAGTCTATCATCAAAAAAGCAGTTGTTGAGCGACTGAAACTGAAATACAGAATTCCGTGGTTTGAAGAAACGGGAGCTTTGTATCAGATTCAGTTTTCCATTATGAAAAATGTTGTCAGCTTGCTCATTGATACGTCCGGCAGAGGTCTGCACAAACGCGGATACAGACCCGCAGCCAATGCTGCACCGCTGAAAGAAACACTTGCTGCATCCCTTTGTAATATTTCGAGATTGCGTGAATATCACACCCTGTATGATCCCATGTGCGGTTCAGGTACCATCCTTGTGGAAGGTGCACTCATGGCAAGAAACATGGCACCCGGTCTGCATCGTCATTTTGTTTCGGAGCGTTGGTCGCAGGCACCTGCAGAAGTCTGGCAGCAGGAAAGAGAACGTGCAAAAGCAGCCGAAAAACCGGATGTTCCTTTTGAAGCTTTCGGCTCGGATATCGATGAAAACGCATTGCAGATTGCAAAAGAAAATGCACAAAGAGCAGGTGTTGCAGACTGTATTCACCTTGAAAAGCGTGATCTGCGTGATTTTGCTCCGTCAAGTGAAAGAGGTACACTCATTGTCAATCCGCCTTACGGTGAACGCTTGCTGGATGCTGACCATGCCAGAAAGCTGTATACGGATATGGGCAAGCTCTTTGTGCCCAAACGCGGATGGAGTTACACCGTGATCACGGCAGACGAAGAGTTTGAACGCTGCTTCGGCAGAAAAGCGGATAAACGCCGCAAGCTGTATAACGGCATGATCAAATGCCAGGTCTATATGTATTTTAAGTAAATTGCATAAAAACGGATTGTAAAAATGTCCTGAATTTATCAAAAAAAAGCTTGCAATCTGTTTGCATTTGTGATATTATATTACAGCGTTCTGTGCGTGGGAGTCCACCCACGGCGAGACGTACAAAAAAGTACAGAAACGGACGGTCCTCTGTTTTAGGAACATGAACGTCTGATAAATGAAATGGAGGATATCTAATTATGGACGCACTCAAGCTTGTAGCTCAGTCAAGCCTCAAAGCAGAAATGCCTGAAGTAGTCGTTGGTGACACTGTTCGTGTACACGTTAAGATTCGTGAAGGCAACAAAGAAAGAATTCAGGTTTTTGAAGGTACCGTTATTGCTCGTAAGGGCAGCGGCGTTTCCGAAACCTTTACTGTTCGCCGTCTTGCTTACGGTGTCGGTGTTGAAAGAGTTTTCCCCATCCATAGCCCCAACGTTGCTAAGGTTGAAATCGTCAGACACGGTCGTGTCCGCAGAGCTAAGCTGTACTACCTGCGTGGCAGAGTCGGTAAGGCTGCTAAGGTTAAGGAACTTATTAAGTAATTACGAAAGAAGAAGGGGACAGGTCTGTCCCCTTTTTTGTTATCACTATGAGAAATATTGTAGAATATCGTATTATTTTCAGGAATCAGGAAAAGAAAAGAGCCGAAGAACGCAGAAAAAAACATCCTGTGGCAAACATTTTGTTTGATATCACAGGTGTGATTGTGCTGTGCCTTCTTGCGGTGTCTGTGTTGTTTACATTCGGTGGTCGCCTTGTGACAGTCGAAGGTGAGTCCATGATGCCTACCCTCAAAGACGGTGATCGTTTGTTTGCAGTTGAACCTGCTTACACGGCACAAGCCGGTGATATTGTGATCATCAGCCGCGAATTCACGCAGGAAGAACCCATCATCAAGCGTGTTATTGCCGTCGGTGGTGATACGGTAAAAATTGATTTCACTGCCAAGCTGATTTATGTAAACGATGCACTCCTGCAGGATTTCGGTGATTTTGCTCCCATCAGCACCCCCGGCAATGTGAATTATCCTCTGACCGTGCCGGAAGGCTGCATTTTTGTTCTCGGTGACAATCGTAATGATTCCAAGGACAGCCGCAACAGCGAAATCGGTTGTGTTCCTGTGGAACGCGTGATCGGACGTGCCGTCGCACGCGTGTATCCGATGGACAGTCTTTCTGTATTTGATTAATAAAAAAGCGGTGTCATCATGAAAAAAATCAATTCATTCTTTTATGAAATCGTATCCGTAATTGTTCCTGCAATTGCAATCATTGCCTTGTTGTTCACCTTCTGCTTCCGTCTTGTCGGCGTGTCGGGGGATTCCATGGACAATACCTTGCATGACGGCGACTGGCTGCTTGTCATGCCTTATTATTCCGAACCGCAATACGGCGACATCATCATTTCCACACAGGAAAACGAACGTCATGAAAACATCGTCAAACGCATCATTGCCAAAGAAAATGACGTGGTTGACCGTGCCGAAGACGGAACCATTTCCGTCAACGGGGAAGCACTTGACGAAAGCGGTTACATCATCTACGGTGATGTGTCGGGCAATCTGCACGGCAATGTATCGTTTCCGCTGACCGTGCCCGAAAACTGTGTTTTTGTTCTCGGTGACAACCGTGGCATTTCGTTGGACAGCCGTTATACTGCGATTGGTTTTGTTCAGGAAAACTATCTTCTCGGCAAAGCAGTATGCCGTGTCGGTGAGAACTGGAAAATTTATGAATGAAATGAAGCCGTGCAATTTCAGTTGTGCGGCATTTTTTACTTTATTGGAAACTGCGTTTCCATAAAACAAAAAAGATTATATATCCCGCCGAACGCTCGCTGTGTGTGCTCGGCGATAGACGAATCGAAAGCGGTCGCCGCGTTACGGCGAAGCCGTTTGCTTATCACATTTGGGAGGATATTATCATATGCCCGATGCACAAAAACAGATCGTACAGTGGTTTCCCGGTCACATGGCGAAAACCCGTCGTCTGATTACGGAAAGTCTTTCTTCTGTCGATGCAGTGACAGAGCTGATCGATGCGCGTATTCCCGAAGCCAGCCGCAATCCCGAACTTGGTGAGATCATCGGCAAAAAGCCGCGTATCGTGCTGCTGAATAAATGTGACCTTGCCGACGAGCAGGCAACCGCACAATGGATTGCACACTTCAAGGAACAGGGTTGTGCTGCCCTTGCAGTCGATTGCCGCAGCGGTAAGGGACTCAATCAATACCGCAACACCGTCCGTACGGTGTTGTCTGACATTGTCAAACGCAACGAAGAACGCGGCATGGCAGGGAAGGCACTGCGTATCATGGTGGTCGGTATTCCCAATACGGGAAAATCGTCTTTCATCAACCGCATGGCAGGTTCCGCCAAAGCAAAGGTGGAGGACAGAGCCGGTGTCACACGTCACAATCAGTGGTTTTTCATCGGTGGCGGAATCGAGCTGCTCGATACCCCCGGTGTGCTGTGGCCGAAGTTCGATGACCCGGCAGTGGGTGATAAACTCGCATTCACGGGCGGTGTCAAGGATGCCATTCTGGATGTCGAATCCCTCGCAGTGCGGTTGTGTGCAATTCTGATGCAGGATTATCCCGACCGACTTACCGAACGCTATAAAATCAAGGATTTTGCCGACTGTGAAGCATGGGAAGTGCTTGAAATGATCGCCCGCAAACGCGGCATGCTCATTTCGGGCGGCGAAGTCGATACCGAACGTGCCGCCATTATGCTGCTCGATGAACTGCGTGCAGGCAGACTCGGCAGACTGACATTTGAAAGACCGTAAGGAAGATCGCCATGACATACGAACTTGAAAATTTATTGCATGAAAAAGGCTATACAGCCGTCTGCGGTGTGGACGAAGCAGGCAGAGGACCGCTTGCAGGCCCCGTCTTTGCAGCTGCCGTGATTCTGCCCGACGGTCTTGAGGACCTCGGCATCAACGACAGCAAGAAGATCAGCGAAAAGAAACGCGAAAAACTTTTTGACCTCATTTGTGAAAACGCGATTGCGTATTCCGTTGCAAGTGCAGACGAAAAGGAAATTGACGAACTCAATATCCTCAATGCCACCTTCCTCGCTATGCGACGTGCGGTCGAAAACCTGCCTGTTAAACCCGATTATGTGCTCATCGACGGCAACCGCTGCCCCAAAACAGGCCTGCCCGAAGAAGCGGTCGTCAAAGGGGATGCCAAGTCCATTTCCATAGCCGCGGCATCCATCCTCGCCAAGGTCAGTCGTGACCGTTACCTTGCAGAATTGGACAAGCAGTATCCCGAATACAAATTCCTGCAACACAAAGGTTACCCCACCGCACTGCATTACGAAATGATCCGCACCCACGGCATTTCCCCCGTCCACCGCAAAACTTTCTTAAAGAAAATGCATTGATCAACAGCATGCATTTCAGCACAATAATAAACACCTGCTTCACTCCAAAAGTGCGACAGGTGTTTTCATTTCAGCATATTCGGATTGTCGGTGCGTTCAAGCAGATAATCAAGTGAGACTTCAAAATAATCGGCGAATTTTATGAGCGTTGCATAGTCAGCTTCTCTGACTCCGTTTTCGTAGCGGCTGATGCTGTTCTGGTTCATGGACAAGCCCATTGCGAGTTTCAGTTGTGAAATACCACGCATTTCCCTTAAATGTTTCAATCTCACAAAACCACCTCTTGATACTATTATTCCATAATGGTATAATGAAATATCCCATTTTGGCATATTCTTGAATAATTTTTTGTGAGATCATTTTACTTTGATAGTGATCAGACATATTTTGATTTGTTCCATCATCAATCATCTTTCAGAAAACCTATTTTTACCGATATTGCACAAAACGTATTTATTACAATTATAAGAAAAATGTACGAAACAAGAAAAAATGATTGATTTTTCTGTTTTATGATAGTAAAATTATAGTATGCTTTAGTTTTAAAAACAATAGCTGTCACAATCTGAGGAGGATCTGCTTATGAAAACTTTCAAAAGAGCTTTGTCCGTACTGCTTGTCACGGTGATGCTGCTGACCGCAGCCCCGCTGTCGGGCTTTGTCGGACTCGAATGGCCGGATATCGATTTTCCGTCCTTTGCGTTCCCGGAAATCAATTTGCCCGATTTTGACTTCAATTTTTCGGCAGATGCCGCGGGAATAGTAAAATCCGGCAGCTGCGGTGAAAACCTGATCTGGATACTGGACAGCGACGGTGTGCTGACCATTGCGGGTACGGGAGAAATGAAGAATTATTCATCACCTTCTTCTGCTCCGTGGTATTCCAACCGTAGTGCAATCAAGGTATTGAGTCTTTCATCATCAATAACAAATATTGGTGATTATGCGTTTTACGGTTGTAACAATTTAAAAACAATTCTTGTTAATGATGTGGAGGTAATACAACCTGACGAAGAAAGCTCGACCTTGCCGGAATTTCCGGAAGAACCTGATCTGCCTGATGAACCGGAAATCACCACAATGCCGTATGAACCTGATCCTCCTACCGATCCGCCCGTAATAGAGGAATTCAACGAGGAAAGTCAGACAACTGCACCGGCTGCTTCTTATTTTGCCGTAGCTGTTACCGATCCGGAAGCAACTACAGCAATGCCGACCACAGAAGCACCGACCACAGAAGCACCGACGACAGAAGTGCCGGCAACAGAAGCACCGACGACAGAAGTGCCGGCAACAGAAGCACCGACCACTTCTCAGGATCCGTCGTTTGACCTTATTGACTCCGATAATCGTTTACCGGACAGCGTGACGAGCATCGGGAAGCATGCGTTCTCCGACTGCACCTCGCTGGCCTCGGTCACCATCCCGGACAGCGTGACGAGCATCGGGGAGTATGCGTTCTGCGACTGCGACTCGCTGACCGATATTACGGTGGATGCTGATAATACAGCATACTGCTCAGAGGATGGGGTTCTGTTTAACAAAAGCAAAACGGAACTCATTCAATATCCTGTCGGTAATGCGAGAACGAGTTACACCATCCCGGACAGCGTGACGAGCATCGGGGTTGCTGCGTTCGCAGATTGCACTTCGCTGACCTCGGTCACCATCCCGGACAGCGTGACGAGCATCGGGGATTGGGCGTTCCGGGAATG
>JAFSEF010000056.1 GCA_017435865.1 Clostridia bacterium | reverse complement strand
CCGGAAGTTTTGCAATATTCCGCCGTTTATCCGCTTCCAAAAACAGAGGTTGTTAAACATGCAATTGATTGCACTGTCATACAGCCGGGCAAATTGCAAGTAATCGGGAACAATACTTGCGGTTACGGCGGAAGCAATGAGTTCGATCCGTTCTGCCTTAAAGTCATCGGTGAAGGTGATACGGACATTTCCGTTGAGCTTGTTTCGTTCAAAACCGCTGACGGTGAAGTGGAAAGTGTGAAATTTGATGCGGATATTCAGAATTTCACCGTTGAAGAAGCCCCGCAATTGACTCTGAGAACACACAGCCTGAGGGAAGCACCCTACAATTCCACAATCGGCAGGTATATCGCCTTCAGGTTTGCGATTGAAAACTGCCCTGATTTTGAAAGCTTCCGTGTGAAAATCACTTACAATCCCGAAGTTTTGGAACCGTATCGTGGTTATCCCGCAGACCTCGAAGCAATAATGCGAAACAGCATTGAACTGACAAAAGAATCGGACGGAACTTTATTTGTGGACGGCTTGAAATACGAAGATGCTTTTAAAGGCGAATTCGATCCGTTCTGCTTCAAGGTCATCGGCAAAGGTGACACGGACATTTCCGTTGAATTGGTATCTTGCAAAACTGCTGACGGTGAGATTGAAAATATAAACTTTGATGCAACTGTTCATAATTTTACCGTAACGCAAGTTTATATTAAATATGACCTTAACGGGGATGAAGCTGTTACAGCCGAGGACGCAAGACTTGCACTGCGCTTTGCTGTCGGACTTGATGCTTTTACGGATGATCAGCTTTATGCCGCAGGACTTGTCAGCGGCGATGGATTTACATCCTCTCTTGCACGTTACATTCTCCGCACCGCGGTCGGACTTCCTGTATAACAACGAAAGGAAGACCTGAGAAACGATCTTTTGCCTGTACATAAAAATCCGTGTGCCGCCCTTCGGTTGACGAAAGGCGGCACACAGTTTTTTTAGTTTTTTGTATTTCATTTTTCAACGCGTTCTTCACGCATGACCTTGAGGTCGGCGAGGATTTTTTCGTGCTGTTCTTCGTTGAGGAAATAGCCATGGATGGGAAGTGCCTGCAGGACACAGCCGATGGCAGGAACGAATGTGATGAGCACCAGCATTGCGGTGGTGATTTCGGGGTAGGTTTGGGCAAAATTGAGGGTGAACTGCTGACCTGCTGCAGCGGCCGCACTGATCTGCTCTGTAAGGGAATTGATGGTTTCGGTGTAGTTGACGAACGAGAAGATCAGGTTGGTGATGATGGCAGTGATGGCAGCGGTGAGTTTGGATGTGAAATTAAGACCCGAGAAGAATACACCGTCGTTTCTTCTGCCTGTTTTGTGTTCCATGTAGTCCACGCTGTCTGCAATCATGGTGGTGTTGTAAACGGTGGAGAATCCTGTCAGGAAACCGCAGAAGAACATGAGAATACCCATGACGATCAGATGTTTTGCAAACAGGAAAATGAGCACATAGGGGACGGCATTGAGGTAAGAGGTGAACAGATAGACTTTCTTTTTGCCGAACTTCTTTGCAACCTGGGTGCTGATGTTCATGGCAATGATCATACCGACAAGGAACGGACCGCCGAGCTTTACAAGCCACAGTGTTTCGTCGCCGCCGTTGCCGAGGACCCATTTGCAGTAATACATACCTGCAGAAAGCATGAGAGTCTTTGTGCAGCCGAGAATATTGGATGCAAGGGAACGCAGGAAGAGTTTGTTTTCCCACATCAGTTTCAGATTTTCTTTAAGGCCTGTATCCTTTTCTTTGGGAGCCTGCGTAATGCGTTCGCGGATGAATGCAAACGGAGTGCGGAACATGATGCCGCCGATGAGTGCAATCAGGGCAACTGCAAGCAGATATCCCTGCGGTTCGGAGAAGTAGGCAAGGTCAGAGTTTGCTTTACCGGTGTTTTCAAACCAGCCGAGGTCGATTGCACCGAGGGCATCCTTGATGGGGTAGAATGCAACAATGGCAATGCTGCCCACACTGGAAATGGTTCTTGCAGCAGAGATAAGTTTGGCTCTTTTCTGCTCGTCGGGAGTCATCAGGGATGTTACCCCCCACAGCGGAATGTCACCGAGAGTATAAAGGGTTTCCCACAAGAGGAAACTGAAAATAACAAAAGTGACTTTCAGACTGTTCGGTAAATTGGTGATGGGCAGGAACAGCAGAATCGTGGTGACGGCAATCGGCAGCGGAACAAATTTAAGATAAGGTCTGCATTTGCCCCAACGGGTGTGCGTTTTGTCAACAACCGTGCCCATGATGATGTCATTGATTCCGTCCCAGATGCGGGATACGCCCATGATAACACTCACTGCAATGGTCGGGATGATCAGAATGTCCGTATAGAAAACCTGCAGAACCGAGCCGATGATGGCATAGATCAGATTCTGACCGAGCATACCGATCAGATACACATTGCGTTCACGATTGGAATAATCGCCGATGTCTTTGGTTGCGTTTGGTATGGATTTGCAAAACAGTTCCTTGATGCCGCCTTTCAAAATATACATCTCCTTATTTTTTTATATTTGTATTCATAGTACCATAGGAATGATGTTTTATCAAGAAATTAATTTTCTCATATCCCAAAATGAAAAAGAAAAAAATGTAAAAAAGTGAACAAACTTTTTTGCCTGTGTTTGTGTTTTTTCTTCTCAGGGCGACAACCGGAGCTTTTTCGGGGGTTTGTATGTGTGCAATGCTTACAAAAAAACAAGGTCAAATTTGTGTATTTTGTGGAGGGTGAAATAAAAAAATGAAATTTACCACTTGTGCAAATTGCACAAATGAAGGATTGATTGTTTGTGCAAAATGACTTGACAAATTCAAAAAAATGAGTATAATGAAATCACAACGAGAACGAAAGGAGTGAAACGAATGAAGCTGACTGAAAGAGAACTGTTCACACTGGAAAACGAACTGTTTGCAGAACTTGACAAGGCAAAGGGTCTCAAGAAACTTGCTATCATCCTCAAGCTCGACGGTCTTATGAGCCTTAAGAACGAACAGTAAAAAAGGGCGGATGTCCGTGGTGCACGTAGTTTTGCACCGGACGGAAACTGACTCTTTTTTGATAAAAGAATACCCACCCGATGGGTTTTATATATAGCCGAATCGGTTTTACCGTCGGCACAATCAGATTATTCCGTCCTTTTTCATAGAATTTCCAACTGTTCCTAACAAGAAAACGATACCGCATGGTGTCGTTTTTTTGTTGCCTTGTGCAACAAAATGTGTTAAACTGAACTCATATAAAAGGAAAGGGGTGCAGTGCATGGAAAAACTGTGGTTGCTGCGGATTGCACATTTTTGTGTTGATTTCGGATGTGCGTTTCTGTGTCTGGGGTATGCGGAAGAGAATATCCATTTGTATCTGCTGATTTATAATTTCTGTGCGTTTGCATTGCAGATGCCGTTCGGGCTGCTTGTTGACCGCTTCGGTAAGCAATACAAGGTTGCAGGGGCAGGCGTGCTGATAACGGCAGTTTCCATGTTTTTTCTGAACCATCCGCTGCTCGGTTGCATAACGGCAGGTGTGGGCAATGCCCTGTTTCATGTAGGCGGCGGTGTGTATGTGCTCAAAGGCTGCAAAGACAAATGCACTCCATTGGGAGAGTTTGTCGCTCCCGGTGCTCTCGGTCTGTTTTTGGGCGGTTATTTTACTTCCGAATGGGAGTACATCAGACCCGTTGCTCTCTTTGTGTTGTTTTTGATGGCAGCTGTATTGTTGTTCGGAAAAAGCGAAGAAGCGGCAGCTGCAGAACCTTCCGGTATGACAACTCCTTCTTTGACAAAAAAGTCTGTCGCTGCGTTGGTTTTTTTGTTCCTTGTTGTGTTTTTGCGTTCTGCAGCAGGTTTCCAGTTCGGTTTTACATGGAAAACAGGGGTTGCTGCACTTCTTTTTGCTGTTGCAGTCATGTGCGGAAAAGAACTGGGCGGTGCTTTGTCGGATCGCTTCGGTATGAGCAGAAGCAGCCTGGTTTCACTTCTTCTCAGCGGTATCTTCTTTATCTTTTCGGGTAACAGTGCCGTTTGCGGCATTCTTGCTGTTTTGTTTTTTAACTGCACCATGCCTGTGACATTGTTTGCTGCATACAAAACAGTAAAGCAGTTGCCCGGATTTTCTTTCGGTTTGCTTACCTTTGCATTGTTCCTTGGACTGTTGCCGTCTTACTTCGGTTTTTCCATGGCGGCATATGCTGCCGCATTCGGAGTCGCTGCCAGTGTTGTATCTGTTTTGCTGCTGTTGCCGGGACTGCATCTGATAAAGCCGGAGAGTGATGCGGCATGAAAACGGTTTTTTTGTCGCTCGGAATCTCTTTGTTGCTGACATGGTTGCTTGAAAGCATTGCATACCTGTTTGTCAAAAAGAAAAGTCTGCGGGATTATATTGTTTTGTTGTTGGTCAATCTTCTGACAAATCCCGTTGTTGTGCTTGTGAGTGTCAGTTTGTCGTTGACGGGTGTGGCAGATGTGTGTCTGACGGCGGTACTGGAAGTTTTTGCCGTTGTGGCGGAATGGCAGTTTTACAGAATGTGTGCAGAAAACATCCGTCGTCCTTTTGTTTTTGCCTTTTGTGCGAATGTGTTTTCCTATTTGACGGGATTATTTTTACAACTTTTATAAATTAATACTTGATTACGCATTCGAGTCGGTGTACAATGAGTGCGTAATTTTTTTATTATATAGGAAATTGCTCGCGTTGTGAGCAATTTGCATATAACAAAAACACCTTTTCGCCCCCAAGATTGGGGGACGGGGGGTTGATATAAAATATTTTTTATTAAGGAGTTTTTTATTATGAAAAAGCTTACCGAATACTATGACGGCGTATATGCGTTGATGCTCACACCTTACCATGATGACCTGAGCATTGACTACGATGCATATGAAAAATACTGTGACTATCAGGCTGCATCCGGCGTTGAACACCTGTTCTGCGTTTGCGGTACATCCGAAATGTCCGTGCTGACTCTGGAAGAAAGAATCAAGCTCGCTCAATTGACCGCAAAGCACAAAAATGACCTGACCATCGTTGCAACCGCAAATATGGAACCCTCCTGGTTTGCACAGGTCGAAGAAGTCAAGCGTATGAGCCAGACCGGTGTTGACGGTCTTGTTTTCACCACAAAAGGCTTCGGTGAGGATCCCGAACGTCTTGTGAACTATGTCGGTGAACTCAAGCAGTATACCGATCTGCCTGTATTTATGTATGAATTCCCCGGTCTGCAGCCGCACAAAATCAGCGGTGAAGCTTACGGCAGACTCGTCCGCGAATGCGGTGTTTACGGCATCAAGGACACCACCTGCACTCTCGAAGGCATCGGTGCCAAGATTCAGGAAAAGGGTGAAAGCTGCATCATTCAGGCAAACATGCCTTATCTGTTTGAATCCTTCAAAATCGGTGCAAGAGGCATCATGTCCACGCCCACCGCCTGCGGTGCTTCTTTCTTTGCTCGTTTCTACGATGCATTCGTTTCGGGCGATATGGCTCTTGCAGAACGCCGTTACTGGGATATCATGCGTCTTGACGATGCCATCGGCGACGGTTTCAACATGACAGCAAAATACCTTGTCTCTCTGCAGGGTGTTGAAATGAACTGGATCAACCGCCACAAGGGCAACCTGTCCGGCCAGAGACTGCAGGCTCTTCGTGCATTCCATGACTGGGCTGTCAGCGAAGGTCTTATGAACTGATGGAGCTTTACATCGTCCGTCACGGCAACACCCCTTTGCAAGGGGATGTGCAGTATCCGATCGATCCGCGTCTGACCGACCTCGGTGTCCGTCAGGCAGAATCTCTTGCGCACCGTTTACAGAACGTGCAGTTTGATCGCATTTTTGCAAGCCCTCTGCAACGCTGCGTACAAACGATTGCACCTTTGTGTGCAAAAACGGAAAATGACGTGCAGCTGATGTATGCTTTACTCGAAAAAGGAACAAGGGCAAACTATATCGGTTTGCCTTTTTTCGTTTTAAAGGGCATTTGTCCGCAGGTCAAAGAAAATGAATTTGCCTGCTGCGAAAAAGGTCTGCCTGCGTACGAAACCGATGAGCAGGCTTTTGAACGTGCCAAAAAAGTCATCTCGTATGTGCGTTCCGTTTGCAAACAAGACGATACCGTATTGCTCGTTGCACACGGCACGTTCAATAACTTCCTCATTCATGCTGCTCTTCGGTTTGAGCCGCGAGATGATTTTAATTTTTCACAGGACAATACAGGGCTGACACTTGTCCGTTTTCTTGCGGACAACGGACATGAGCACACAAAACTTTCATTTATGAATGACACGACCCATTTGCAAAACCTATTATAAGGAGAACAGTATGAGTCATATTTTACGCTATAACCATCCTGCCAAAAACTGGGAAGAAGCACTTCCTCTTGGCTCGGGCAGACTCGGTGCCATGGTGTTTGGCGGCACAAAAAGAGAAAAAGTACAGCTGAATGAAATTTCTTTGTGGTCGGGTGAACCGTTCCCGTTTGCCGACAGACCCGAAGCATATAAACATCTGCCGGAACTGCGTAAGCTGATTGAAGAAAAACAGTATAAAAAAGCGGCAGATCTTCTCGATGCCGAATTTACCAATCAGGGCGGCGGTTTTGAAGCTGCCTATTCGGGTTCTTATCAGACGGCAGGCGAACTTGTGATGAACCTGCAGCCGACACTCGGTTCGGTTTCGGGATATGATCATATTCTTGATCTGCAAACGGCAACCGATACCGTTACCTATACAAAAGGCGGAGTTCGTTTTTGCAGAAAAACAATTGCAAGTCACCCCGACAATTGCATTGCCATGCAGCTTGCAGCAGATAAGCAAGGGAGTATCTCTTTGAATCTGCGTATGACACGGGAAGATCTTGCTTTCAATATTGCCGACGGGAATACGATTTCCTGCGGCGGTTATTGCAACGGCGATGCAAAACATCTGCGTTTTGCGGTGTGTGTTGCGGTGAAAAACTGCGGCGGCACCTTGACGGCTGTAAAAGACCGTCTGGAAATCAAGGCGGCTGACAGTGTTGAAATATTTATCGGCATCCGTACCGATTATGTGCTCGATCAGAGCCGTCATTTCAAAGGGGAGGTTCCGTTGCCCTTTGCAACGCAGGATGTCAATGCTGCAGCAGAAAAAGGATTTGATGCCGTATATGCGGATCATCTTGCCGAATATCAATCTTATTACAACAGAAATACGCTTACCATTGCAGGTGTGCACCGTGATGACCTGACCGTTCCCGAAAGATTGAAAAAGCAGGCAAAAGGGGAGAACGATATCGGTCTTGCAGAGCTGCTTTATAACTTCGGCAGATATCTGCTCATCTGTTCTTCACGTCCCGACAATGTGCTGCCTGCCAATTTGCAGGGTGTGTGGTGTAAGGATTATCAGGCACCCTGGCATTGCGACTATCATGCCAACATCAATGTGCAGATGAATTACTGGCCTGCAGGTCCTGCCAATCTGACCGATTGCACCGAATCGCTGTGGAAGTTAGTGGAAGCATTGCCCGAAAACGGTGCAAAGACCGCAAAGGCTTATTACGATGCTCCCGGCTGGACACTTTATACCATCACCAACCCGTGGTTGTGGACATCCCCCGGATGGGGAGGCGGTTGGTCGCAGTATCCGTTGGGCGGTGCGTGGATGTGCCGTCATCTGTGGGAATACTATGCCTACACAGGCGACAAAGAACAGCTCAGAAAGTTCTATCCTGTGATGAAAGAGAATCTGCTGTTCAATCTGTCCATGTATACCACAGACGAAAACGGTTGTATCCTGACAAGTCCCTCCACCTCACCCGAAAATAACTTCCGTGACGACGAAGGCAATGTCGGCTGGGTCTGTAAGGGTGCTGCCATGGATATTGAAATGTTGTGGGATAACTTCACCTATATGGCAGAAATCTGCCGCATTCTGGACGTAGATGCCGATTTGCGTTCGGAACTGCTCGAAAAAAGAGCAAAACTCAAACCTTTGCAGATCGGTAAAGCAGGACAGCTTTGTGAATGGGAAGGCGATTGGGATTGCAATGCACCCGAACCGCACCACCGCCATGTCAGCCACCTGTATGCTCTGCATCCCGGTTTTCAGATCAGTCCCCTGACCACACCCGACCTTGCAGCAGCCTGTGCGAAAACGCTCGAAATGCGTGGTGACGATGCAACAGGCTGGTCGCTTGCATGGAAGATGAATTTCCACGCAAGACTGCATAACGGCAATGCTGCTTACCGTTTGCTTGCCCGCTTGCTCCGACCGCAGGCAATGGGTAAAATCACCACATATTCAGGTGGCGGCGGTGTATATCCGAACCTGTTTGACGCACATCCTCCGTTCCAGATCGACGGCAATTTCGGTGCCGTGGCAGGTGTCACGGAAATGCTGTTGCAAAGCCATATGTTGACAGAGGACGGCGATTTCATCATCCATCTGCTGCCCGCATTGCCCGATGTGTTTGCAGACGGCTGCACGACGGGACTTCTTGCAAGAGGCAACGTCAGTGTCGATATGCAGTGGCAGAACAGCAAGCTTAAAAAGGCAATCCTGACACCGAAATACAGCCAGAGAATCGTCCTGTACGGCAATTACACCGTCACCGTCGACGGCAACACCGTCCCGACAGAATCCAAAAACGGATGCACCGTGTTCAACGCACAGGCTGAGACTTCCTACACGGTTCAATAAATCAAATCAACAAACAAAGCAAAAGAGCGAATCCGCTGCGGCAGATTCGCTCCTTTTCGTTATTATCAGAATGTTTTGTGCAGTGCCTTGTTGAGTTTTTTTTCTGCAAGTTTGACGGATACGAACACAATTCCCCATATTGCAAAAAAGCCGACGGTGAAAATGCCTGTAAAAATCAATACCACTGTTTTTTCAAACGGAATCCACGAATTGAGCAGATAACAGCCGACATATGCAACATACAAGCTCAGAAAATGGAAAAATACCGCCTTGACCGTTGACCAGTGTTCAATCTGTTCAAATACGGTCGAGCCTGCCTGTATGAAGGCGAGCAGATAGGTTGACACAATACCGAGCAATATCTGCACTGCGGTGATTGCAAATGAAGCATCAAAGGCCTCAATGCAAGCCAGCACAATGCCGAGAATGATCGGTCCGAAGCCGCCGAACAGCATGCCTCTGTGCATAAATTCTTTTACATAACGATTCATTTTTTTAACCCCATCCTTTCTTTAACGGTTTTTAAGTTTCGTCGGGACACATAATCGCTGAATCCGTTTTTCAAGGTAACCGACAGTGCACCCGTCAGTCCCGTGTCAAACCGTGCGATTGTTGCAATGTTTACGATGCACGACTGATTGATTTTGACGAAATTGCACGGCAGGCGTTCTTCAATTTTATACAACCTCGTTTTTGTCAACAGTTTTTCTTTGTCCGTGCAGGCAAAAACACGGTCATTTTCCACTGTGAAACAGTAAATGTCTGTCATCCGCAACGGTATGGCCGTTTCGTTTTTGTACCCCATCAATGGCTCATTTTCGCTGTTGACGAGCTGCTCAATGGCGTCTGTCAATGCACTTTTATGTCGTGCATACACAACAACTTCTTCTTCATGCTGTGTCCCGATATGCAGTGTGAGTTTCATGAAATTCCCCCTTGCAACCTCATCATACAAAGTCTTGCCCTGTTTTGCAAGCGATTTGTACCAAACGGTCATTTTGTGAAGGCAATCGGTTTTTGCACAAAATAAAAATCGGGACTGTGTCATTACAATCCCGATTTCTTTCAATGTTTAATTATCTGTCTGCGCTGTCTGAAGTGTGTCAGAAGTTCATTAACCAGGAAGCAGGATCATCCAGATTGACCGAACCGCGCAGAATAATTCTTGCGTCGCTTGCAGCTATTGTGTTGTCGTGTTCAACGTCAGCTGCCAGTGTTTCTTCTGCGTTCAGGGTTTCAAGCTTAACGGATGCACGCAGAGCAAGACGAGCATCTGCTGAAGAGACATTGCCGTCACCGTCTATATCACCGAGGACCACAATCTTCATGCTGTCAACAACGGATTCTCCGTCAAGGAGCACAATCTGCATGCCGGTGGCAAGCTTTTCTGTCGCATCTGCTTTTTCACCCGTTGCAGTCAGCACAGTTGTTGCATTGCAGGCTGCAAGAATGTCCGCAACCGTGGTATTCACACTCACCACCGCAAAACCGTCCGCAGATTCTTTTGCAATCGTGTAAGGTTTGTAAATAATCAATTCGGTCGGATTTTCAATCAGGCTGCTTTCGTCAACAACGATATACAGGCTGAACGATGTGGTGTAGAAACAGATATAGCCGTCAATCACTTGCACATCCATTTTTTCGCGTTCATTGGTCTGCGAATTGATGTGATAAACAAAGGTTTTGTTCGGATCAAAGCCTTCGGGCAACGGGATGCGGACATAAACGGGAGTTTCAGGCTGCACCTGTTCACCGTCTACATAGGTTTTGATGTTCCATGTTTCTACCTTGCCGAAGGATTGGGTGAGATAGTGGCTGCCGTCAAAGACTTCCTCAACCTTGACTTCGATATCCTTGCCGCCGTAGGCATCTTTGTCGGTTTCAACGGAAACACCGGAATCCTTATCCTCAAATTCCTTTGTTTCAAGAACGGGAATAATTTCGGTTTCTTCTGCAGTGCAAACAGAGCAGATGCGTTTTTTCAGACCTGTTGTTTCAAAGGTCGCTTCGGTTACAACAAACCATTCGCCCCAAGTGTGACCGAGTGCCGGAGTAAGTTCTTCACCGCAGACGGTGCAGGTTTGTGCCGTTGTGCAGGTGGCATCCGCACCGGGCTTGTGTGCTGCCGGGATGACTTCAAAATCAAGCTCTTCACCGCACTCCGTGCAGAATGTCATGGTATAGCCGTTGACGGTGCAGCTTGCAGGTTCGGTGTAGGAGTCGGGCGTGTGTGCACCTGTACCGAGAATGGTTTCACCGTCAGCAATCTTGGTATTACAACCAAGGCAATATGTGTCACCGGTATAGCCATCTGTACAGGTTGCAGGAACTGCATCGCGCACTTCCGTACCGCCGACATGGTTGGTGAAGTCAAAGGGGATGATTTCGGTGTAGCTGTCTTCGCATTCGCAGGTGTAGGTCTTTACACCCGTGGTGCAACAGGTAGCCGGAAGGGTGACGGTGCCGGTGTAGGAATGCTCGTGCGGATCGGGTTCATCCAATGCCACGAAGTTACGGTTGTACTTTTCAGCGTATGCTTGTGCTGTTGAATCAGTGTAGCCGTAAATGGTTGTGCCGGAGTAGATGGTGTTGGCAGAGTCATAAATTTCGCAAGCAGGATTCAGGATGGTAACCGAGGTCAGCGAGGTGCAGTACCAGAACGCAGCACCCTCGATGCTCGTCACGCTGTTCGGGATGGTGACCGAGGTCAGCGAGGTGCAGCACCAGAACGCATTCCACCCGATGCTCGTCACGCTGTCACCGATGGTGACCGAGGTCAGCGAGGTGCAGTAGGAGAACGCCTGCTCCCCGATGCTCATCACGCTGTCCGGGATGGTGACCGAGGTCAGCGAGGTGCAGTACCAGAACGCAAATTCCCCGATGCTCGTCACGCTGTCCGGGATGGTCAGTTCCGTAACAAGTGTTCCGTTCAGATACAAATTATGTGCACAACACAGAGGGTTAGCATAACAACCATCAAAATCAATATTGCACCATGCAGCGATATCGGAAATATGAACAGCAGCCAGCGAGGTGCAGTCGAAGAACGCATAATCCCCGATGCTCGTCACGTTGTCCGGGATGGTGACCGAGGTCAGCGATTCGCAGTAGGAGAACGCAGAACCCCCGATGCTCGTCACGCTGTCACCGATGGTGACCGAGGTCAGCGAGGTGCAGTGGCGGAACGCATCATCCCCGATGCTCGTCACGCTGTTACCGATGGTGACCGAGGTCAGCGAGGTGCAGTGGCGGAACGCATAATCCCCGATGCTCGTCACGCTGTCCGGGATAGTCAGTGTAGTCACAAGTGTTCCGTTTATATACAAATTATGTGCATAATACAGAGGGTTATCATAAGAATCATCAAAATCAATATTGCACCATGATGCGAT
>JAFSEF010000055.1 GCA_017435865.1 Clostridia bacterium | reverse complement strand
TTCATCAGGAACAAAAATCATGATTGGCCTGTATGCTGACGCCCAAGATGTCGGACGAAATTCTGGTTCAGCAAATTCAAAATGACCAGCTACAACAGCTCCGTCATATTGTACTTCACCACCTGTGAGTGCAACACCTTCGTTGATTTTTTGGCCAAAGTAAATAGAGCCCTCTGCCGTAGGATATGCTGTAATATTTTCTACTGTCAATGCAATCGTTGATTCAGCAAAAGCAACAGATGCTAACAAAGAAAACAGAAGCATAACCATAAAAAAAGAACACATCTGTTTGCCAAAACTTTTTCTGTGAGAATCAGTCATAAATCTTATCCTTTCATTCAATAAAGTAACAATGCAAGGCACCTCTTGCACATCCGCATTGTTTTATTATTCTCAATCTTTGTGATAAAAGAAATTTGTTTTCAATTTTCGATTAACACACCCTTTCCTGTTGAGCAATAAAAATTCACTGAATTATTCAGCTTATAACCGGTTACAAATATATTATAGACAAATTTTATCTAAAGTCAATAGATATTTTTTATCTATGCTATATTTTTACCGCAATAAAAAAAAGGATGTGTTAAAATGCAGTTTCACGAACGGCTCAGAAATGAACGAGAAGACAATGACATGACTCAAAAACAATTGGGTGATGCAGTGAACATGAGTCAACGCAAAATCTCTTATTTAGAGAAAAAACAAACAGAACCTACGCCGGAAGAAATCATTGCAATCTGTAAGTTTTTTAACAGATCGGCGGATTATATGTTAGGGCTGAAAGATGAATAAGCATACTGCCTACGGGCAGTATTTTTTATTGCAACAAACATTCCAATAACCTCGCAAAAAAACAAAGAATCAAGAGCACATACCGCTATAATTTTGTTCAACTGTCATTCCCTCATTCAATACTAGAGCATTTAAAAAAGACACCGCAGGGTACCATTGCGGTGCAAAAGCACCCTGCGGAAACATAAAAAGAGTTTGATTATAATTGAATTATGCGCTGGTTTGACTCACATCGCCATCACGGATTGCATCGCTGTCATCTGAATCAATAGTACCGTCATGATTCACATCGGCTACCATAAAGAAGACAGAATCGGCATCTATGACATAATCACCATTTAAATAGGCATCAACAAGGTCAGCATCATCAGACGTTACCTCTCCATCTCCATTGATATCACCAAACAGAACCACCGTAAAGGTAGCAATTAAATCTGAATCATTGTAAACTTTAACTGTTGAACCGGTGCCTATATAATCACTGTCTTCAACATATAGTTCACAACTCAAGTCATAATCGGAGACGGGTTCAACCCACTCTTCAATATCTTCTGCTTCAGGATCAATACCGTAAATAAGCATATTGACAGAGTCAATTACAGTTGCTGTATCCTCGACAGCATACAGATATCTCGGCTTAATCCCCTTCATTGCAATCATCAGATTGATGCGTGCGTCGTTGACTTCTGTCTGCAATGCATCTGCATCATTTTTGACAAGCACAGCGGCATCACGGGCAGCATCAAAAGCATCCCACCATTCAGCAGCAACATCATCTTCTGTCCAGTTTTCGACCGGATTGAGAAGATTGTTGAGCTGGGTCTTGTCGGTGGTTCTTTCGATCAGACGGCCGCCCCAGAGATTGAGCTGCTGGGTTGCATAGACAAGGTCGAACATCGGGATGGACGGAGCGACAAAGTCGGCTTCGTCTTCGGGAGCTACCTGCGAATTTGCAAGGGATGCGGCATGGTCGTAGGCATCTTCAAAGCGATCATAAGTGAACAGGACATAGTTGTCGCTGTCAACGTCTGCATATTCCGCAATTTCCGCATTGAGGGCGGCAAGCAGGGCGGCATTGGTCGGCTTTGCCTTTGCATCGAGCGCTTCAACAGCGGCATTGATGGCATTTACCTTGACGGAATATTCATTCTGCACACCCTCAAGGGTGGTGTCAAGGTCAACGAACATCTTGTCGTGGTCGGGATTGCCGTTGAGCAGTGCATAGCCGTCGGCAACTGCTGCCAGATATGCATTCCACTCGGCGGTTGCATCGTCTGCAAAGTCCACACGCTGTCTGTTGGCACCCATGATTTCGTCCAACAAACCGGGAAGACCGAAATCGTCATAAATGACGAGCACATGGCTTCTTGCTTCGGTTGTTGCGGTTGTGGTCTGGCCGAGCCAGTTTCTGCCGCGCACTTCAAACTGAACGGATACATTATAGATACCGTAGGGCTGTGCGGCATCGGGATCGGTGATGTTGGAAACATAGGGATTGACCGTACCGTAGGTATCGCTTGTTACAGAAGAATCGTCAATGTGAACAATAACATCATCTGCAGGCGCATTGGCTGCAATACCGGCAGGCAGATTGCCCGTTACAATGGCTTTGGTAACGTCAACGGCGTTGGTGACAAGACCGCTTTCGTTGGTAGCCAGAATGGAGAACAGAGAAACGGTATAGACATCGGTGGTGTAATAATAGGTTGCAAAATCTTCAAAGGTTACATTGTTGGCGGAAGAAGATGCACTGTTTGCGGCATAGTAGGTGCTTTCAACCGTGTAAAGGTGGGTATAAACCGACTTTACAAGCGGAGTGCCGTTGTTGATGCGATTGCCGTTTTCGTCAAGAATGTAATAAGTAATATCAAAACGAACTTCAGAATCCGCGGCAACAGTACCCGAAACCGGAACATCAAGATAACTGTTTGCATTAATCTTAACACCGGGGGTCAACGTGGATACGAGGGAAGCGGTGGTAACTTCGGGTGTATCTTCACCTTCTGCCACCTGCGTGTTGTTGAATATTGAGACAATCTCGTATACGTACATTCTATCCTGCGTAACAGCGGTTACACCTTCGGGACGCCATCCGGAGTTGATACCGTCGGAATAATTGGAAAGACGCATAACGGTACCACTCGGAACAGAGCCACTTGTGGCATTGATTCTGCCATCAAGGTCAACATCAAGTTCACCGAGACTCTGCGGGTCTGCAAGACCCATAATCATCACAACAATGTTGAGAACGGATTTGCGCATCTGTTCGCTCTGTGCAAGCGTCTTGAGAATGCCGCAGATGAGAGCCGATGCATTGTCAATGGGGTTGATGATGGATTCAAAATTCGTGATGTTGTCGAGATTTACAATATCATTCTTAGCCGAGGTGGTCGGATTATCGAATGCAGTGTTGAGAATGTTTGCAACAAACTGAATGATGAACTGATCAACATGCTTCGTCAGGTCACTGTTTGCATCATGGGTGAAGAAAGTGAAGATCTTGTTTACATCCAGATCAAGCAGTGCATCCATGATATAGTCAAGCAGGCTCTTGAAGGTCAGGTCATCTGCCGTGCCGGTAACACCATTGTTAGCAAACATGCCGGCATAGTTGAACCATGCCTTGGGAATAAACTGCCACAGAATGGCATCCACTGCACCCCAACCGTCGCCGTCGGCAATTGCATTATTATATTCGGTTGTCTTGGCAAACAGACCGTCAATATAAGGCATGCACCAGTCAAGGAATGCCAGAATGAATTCATTGGCAGTGGTGCTGTAAGCACAGTCCAGACCGAGGTTTGCATTCAGATAGTAACAGGCAATGTCTGCGCCCATTTCCAGAATGCCGTCGCGGTACTGCTGTTCGTCATCGGTTTCAAGGTCGAGATATGTAACTTCCGGAACAAATCTTACAACCAATTCGCGAAGGCCTTCGTAAGCGATCTTTTCCATGGTGTCGCCGACTTCGAAGTCAAGATGATCGACAAACTGTTCAACCGCCGCACGAGCGATGTAGTCACCGAGTTCTTCAAGAGTATAGTCGTCAACGTCTTCCGTATCGCCGCCTGCAACAATGATCTGTCTGATCAGAACTTCAAGATTACGGGTCAGATTTTCGGCATTGCTTCTGCCGTCCTCATCACCTTTTGCGGTCGTGACCCACTGGGATTTGCCTTCAAGCAGCATTTCTCCGACAACAACACCGAGTACGTCGTTGAGCTGATCAACAAGGCCGAGGTTGGTGTCAAATGTATGCTTTTCAATGACATAGTTCGTATCGATCAGTTCATACAGTTCGCCGCCGTCTGCCTGATTGGATTCAACTGCTTCACGGATAACCGTTTTCAGACTGCTGTTGAGAATCGGTACGATGAAAGCATTCAGTGCTTCATAAATGCCTTCTTCGATCACGCGGTAAGCAGTGTCGCCGTCAACATCAACAATAAAGCCGGGCATTACGCCTTCAAATCCCATAACTTCGGGTCTGAGGCCTGCAAGCTGGTTATCACAAAGGAACTGAACAAAATCGTCCAGTGTAGGATTGCCAGTCATGACTTCATCGTTTACGGGGTGCAGAAGATCCCAGATGAGATCATCCAGCCAACCGTTGAAGTCGTCAATGATCATGCGGAATTCGGGCGGCAGGAAGCCGTGCACGATTCCCCAGTTGAAATCATCGCCGAACATACCGAGAAGGGTGGGAGCACAATTTGCGAGGTAGGTTACAAGGCTGTTGATAACTGCCATGTCACTGTTGTTTGCGGATGCTCTTCTGTTGGTTGCAATGTCGGATCTGTGATCCTCCAAAACAAACAGGTCACCCACGGTAAGGGAGCCGTAGAGCCAGTTGCCCGTCAGATTGTAGATGGAATCCATTGCAGCATCAACGCTTGTCAGGTCAATGGTTCCGATCAACGGAATGTCAAGCACAATATCTTCTTTTGTGAGCATAACATCCAGTTCATCAAGAATAAGAGTTGCCTGCTGTTCAGTGGTCAGTTCCGCTTTGTCGATGGAATTGTACTGGTTGATGATCGCTTCATCAAGATAATCACTGCGCAATGCACTTGCAAGAACCGACATCGAACCGAATACCATGAGAACCGCCAAAAGAACAGCTGTCATTTTCTTGAACTTTGTCATAGTGTTTCCTCCTTTGTTCTTAGTTTCCGATTGAATTGTTTTTCAATTCCTCGGTTTTAAGACAGGGGGGTGTGTTTTGTATTGTTTGCACAGGGTGACGGACAAAAATCCGAGCCTGCTTTTCTGAGTGAACAGGCGTTGCATCAAAAATGCCCCTGTCCTCAAGTTTTTTGCTGCGCCGTCCACTCACAATTAGATGCCATCGGCATCCCTCCTCTCAAGAATGGAAAAAAATATTTATAAATCATTTGATTTATACAAAATAAATTACTGTGCGGCAAAATCAATTTCCGAAACAAACGCATCAGCCGCCGCAACATCCGCAAGACCGCCGTCTTTAGAAGTCAGGGTGATCATAAACACTTTATTGTTGATCTGCGCCAGATATGCATAGGCTTCAAGCTGCACACCGTCGTCATCAAGCATGGTCATTGCAAAGCGTTTCATGGTAATGCCGTTTACGGTGACTTCTTCAAGTTCGCCGTTTGCAAGTCCCGATGCGGATGCAGAACGGTAGGTGTCTTTGGCATATTCCTCAAAATCGGACACGACTTTTGTTTTATCCATTATATTAAATTGTATGGTTCCCTGTTCGTTTTCAAGCAAGGGGTCGTTACCTTCTGACTTGATTTCAAAATCCTCGGGAATTTCAAGGCTGTATTCAGGGGCAATTATGACATCGTCCTGAATGGTAATTGGCTGTTCGGTCGTCAGCACCGTGTCGGTCACAGTATCGGAAACCGCGGGGGCAATAACGTCATTTTGCAGTTCTTTCCCGCTTGCAGTCTCCCCTTGCACGGGATCGGACGGTTGCTCATCTTCCGAAAGAGAGGTCTGCTGTGCATCACTTTGCACCTGCGAAGCCGTATCCGGTTCGCTTGCAGGGGGTGTCTCTTCCGGCTTGCAGGATGAAAGCAAGAGCAAACAACCGCCGCACAGCAACAAACACAACATACGTTTCATAAAAAGACCTCCGTTCTTTTTTATTCCGAGAAAGAAATTACATTTGCGTAATCTTCCTTTCAATTGCAATCATATCACACAAAATCCATTTTGTCAAGTATATATTTACAACAAAGGTATTTACAAACAATATAATTTGTGTTAGAATCTATTTGCAAAAACAAAAGATTGTTTTTTGGGGAAAATGTTGAAATTGTACGCATTTTTATGCTATAATCACTCTAGGGTGACGGGCATAATCCAAACTCGCCCGAAAACGACTATTTTTAAGTCTTTTCGGTGTTTCACCCTTGAAAGGCGACAGCCTTCCTGCGGTCTCAACACCAAAAATCCAATAAAAACAGTTCGTCTTCGGGTCGAAGATTTTTTGCAGAACGGATTTTTGGCGAGACAAGGCACAAAACGCAGAAAATCCTTGACGGATTTTCGAGTATTTTAACGAAGGATCGACGGAAATCCGACTGTAAAAAACGGGTTCGGATTATACCCGTCACCCTTACAAGACACAGGGGTGATTTTTTGAGTCAGAATCAGGAAAACTTCAAGCGCGGCTGTACGGAACTGCTTGCTTTGCATCTCCTCGCAAAGGAAGACCTGTACGGGTATCAGATCACGCAACTTTTTGATGAAAAAAGCGGTGGCAGATTCACCATGCTTGAAGGCACGCTTTATCTAATCCTTTATAAATTGGTGGATGCAGGTTATTTGTCTACTTACTCAAAACTTGTGGGCAAGCGCAGAACCAGAAAGTATTACCACCTTGAGGAAAAAGGTAAGGAATATCTCATGCAGATGCTGCATGAATATGATGAGATTTCCAAAGGAATCGCTTTAATCTTGGACAGAGAGGAGGAAGAAGCATGATTGCAATTGAAAAAGATATTGAAAAATATATGTCAGAGGTCAATTCACATCTTTTTTGTTTGCAGAAAAACAAAAAGGCGGTTCTTGAGGACATCCGGGAAGCAATACTTGAATTCACGGAAAACAACGAAGTCGAAACAATAGATGTAATCTATTCGCGTTTCGGCACACCCGAAGAAATTGCAAAGGCATATATTGCCGATGCAGAACCGCAAAACATAAAAAAAGCATTTAACATCCGGAAGATGCTGGTCGCGTCTGTTGTAATTGCACTTGCAATATTGGCAATAACCGTAATAATCACAATAATAGACAACCATAGTGGCAAAATTATTTATTACGAAAGCGGTGTTATTGAAGAAGTAGCACAAATGATCATTTCTTCTAATTTTATTTCTAGTATTTAAGGAGATGCCTATGCTAAAAAAATTTTTTTCTCTTTTTACAGCCCTGCTTATAACTTGTTTGCTATGTGTTAATGCGTTTGCAGTAGAAAACAATGAACAAAGCATCATACATTATTTCGAAGACGGTTCTTATATAGTTACCACTCTTTCCGAAGAAAGTGACGGAATCTCTCTTTTTGCAACATCAACAAAAACAGGGCGCAAAACAGACACTTGCTATAATGCAAATCATGAAGTTTTATGGTCTGCAACTTTGACTGGAACATTTTCATACACAGGCACTTCTGCCACCTGTACTAATGCAAGTGTAACATATTCTATTCAAGACACTTCCTGGAGAATCGTTTCTGCTGAAGCTTATGAAAGCGGTGCTACTGCTATCGGTGATGTAACAGGAAAAAGATATGTACTGGGAATTAATGTTGATTCTTTTACCGCTCATTTGGAAATCACCTGCAGCCCCACCGGCGTGCTATCTTAACAATCCAACTCTCCTAACAAAATCAAAGCGTTGTCTCACAAAAGTGAGGCAACGTTTTTTTTGACACTCGATATTTTGCAAATAGCTAATATTTTGTTCACTTTTTTATTTTGTTAACATTTTGTAAATTTTATTAAAATGTGTGGCAAAATCAATTTTCCCGGATATAATAAAGTGGAATGGTTCAGTGTTCATTTTGTGCAAATCTCACACTCGCATTTGTGCAGTATAGACAATATTATTGCGCAATTTTTTGTATTTTTGTACAATTTACCACTTGACAAATGCAACCATTTCGCATATATTTATACTGTCTATTTTATTTATAATATAAATAAGGTAGACATGTTATTATTTTGACAAGGAGAAGACAAATGAACAACATTGCAAAATCGAGGGAAAACGATGTATTGGATTACATCTGCAATGATTTGGTGAATTCTCCGGATACCATCGCCGGTCGATTTAAACAACTGCAAGGACTCGAAGTTTTCAGAAAATCAATTTCTTTACAAACCTCTGATATCATGAAAAGTAACGATTACCAAGAAATCTACAAAAACTCCTTTTCACGTTGTCGAAGCAGATTTGATGAATATGAAAGGGTTTCGCTGACTTCAAAGGAAAGAAAATAAGTATTAAGCGATAACTACATTGTAGGTATCGCTTATTTTTATGTTTTACTACTAAAATTGGAGAGATATTTATGAGCAATCAGTTACTAATGGGTAGTTTTTATATAATCAAATGTACAAACTCTTCCACCAGGGATTTACATAATTTTTATAAAATTGAAAATTTTATACCTGAAGATAAAACAGAATGGCAAAAGGAGAATATTGTATTGTATGATACCGAAACAACTTTTAATACTGACAAATTATACAGTTTCGAATTATTTCAATTGCCGTTTACAGCGCGAAAGAGCTTTACGCATTTATTTTCAAAAGACAATTTCACAAAAAGCGCCTACGATTTATTTTCGGAATACTGCAAGATTGCAACAATCACAAATAACATCCTCTCCAACAAATACACTGATGTATATGTTTTTTGCAGTCTTCTATATAACGACTATTGCGTATTGATTCCCAAGGAATTATCGCACAATTTCGATGCAATAAAAAATGAAGCCATAAAGTCTTTAATTGATTCTTGTTTTTCTCTTCACAACTCGCCTGATCTGTCTCATAATAATGCTATTATTGAGGCTGACCTTGCAGACAAAAAACAAAAAAGGCTCGGTTGTATTCATTCCGGACGCAAATTTGTAAAGCATTCTTCTCATTTTCACCTTTATGAAGAATTAATTGATTCATTAGATAGTATACAATGTGACAGCCTTGACAGAAAACAGGAATTATCTTTATTTTCAAGCCTCATCATTACAGACTTAATACATATAATTAGTGCATATTGGATGCGCCCTACAGGTGATTTTCACTACGCACTGGCCGAGAAAACATATAGCATTAATAAGCAAGAGCAATTATATTTTTATTTGTTTAGTTTATTTTGCAAACAGACTGAGGACAATAATAAATATAATGATTGGTGTTGGGTTCTCACTTTTTTAACGCAAACACTTTTATCAACAATCAATGGTCGATCAAAATTTGATCTTCAACAAGAGGAATGTGATAAATATTTTAATTTTTTTGGTTTTGCACCGATTCTTTTAGACCTAAAAGAACATGGAAATGAGGTTACCTCATTATACACACATCACTCTAGTGCCAAGTTCTGTCATGGTTTTTTAATTGTTCCAAAATCATCTGTTTATAACATTATTGCAAACTTACCTGCATACATTCATGAGTTTTTTCACTATATTCCACCTAAAGACCGCACAAATCGAAATAAAGCTGTGTTAGAATTACTTCTTCACTCCGTCTTTTTTAACTTGCGCAACCAATTAACTAAAATATCATATACATGCTTTTTTAATCTGATCGAAAATGAGGTCAAATTATCTATTGAAGATTTAGGATTAACAAACAATGACTTTTTTGCAGTTGACTCAATGGAATTTATTAATCTTTTAAAAATCTTGTTTAATTATTATTCTTTTGAAGATATATACAAAGATGCTATGCTAAAAACAACAGCAACTTTCGACCTTCAGCTTCTTCTTGCGAACAAGGACGCTTGTGTTAACAAATTCAACGATTGTGCATATGATTATTTCAACATACTCGTTCTTTTTTTCAGAGAGATCCGTTCTGATATTGAAATGTGCAAATTTTTAGATATTGATCTAAAACAGTACATAAAGTTTATGGCCGAAGAGCCGGAATTCTGTATTCTCCCGAAAGAACAAGTCGGAGATTCAACAATAATGAGATTCGGCTATATGTGCCATTATTTATATTTTATAAAACAAAAGAAACTTGCAGAATCAGAGGGGCGGCACTTGGATATATATAAAGGGTTCCGAATTGCAGATTGGTTTGAGAATGTAACAATAATTATCAAAGAACTTCAACAAGATATAAAAAATTTAGATTTCAAACAAAAATACGAAAATCTACAGGGGTATCTTCAAGAATATATGGATTTAGCTATCGAACAGTACTACACAGGCGATTCAGATGCGGACAGATCCGTTTTAGAATCTACCGTTTGCAAAATTTTTGATCCTGATAAATACCCGTCAATAGATTTTAAGCAGTACAAATTTACAAGATTATTAAAGGATTTGTTCGATAAATACATGAGCTTCGACAAAGCAGAAGACGAGGAGAAAAAGTTGCAGTTAATTTGCGGTATCAAAATACTATTCCGAGATTTATATGCATTTGATCCGGATCTGGACCTGCAAACATAAAAAAGACAACGACAGTGCAATGCTTCAAAAGAAGCGTACTGTCGTTGCTTTTTATTATTTTGTATCAATGTGAATAAAGCTCTGTTCACACCCCTGCTGTCTGATATAATCCAACCATGCATAAATATTATCCGGCAAGATTACCTTATCCTCATCACAAAATTGGTTGTGTCTTTCCAATGCACAAGCCATCAATGCAAATTCATTTTCAAGAGTTGTGTCAAAAATACCAAGATCGTCAGTATTGATCGAAGCGGATAACCTCGGATTTGACAAATTGAACCGCGGGTCATTGGCAGCATACAAATGCTTGTTGTTAAATCTGAAAATCGGATGCTTCAAATAATCCTTGAATGTTCCGATCAACCAATTGGATGATGGGTTACATTCAATACCGATGTTTTTCAAACTGATATCATATTGCATCTTTTCCTGCACCATACAAACGGAATCAATTATGCATTTGGGCACTGCATATTCAATTCTTTTATCAGAATCAGCTTTCATTCCCGCATGAAAATGATAATAATGATACAGCGCATTGGAAATCATGTCATAATTTTTACCGGCTTTATACCGCCTTTTCCACATTTCAACATCCGGAGAATTTAAAACCTCCAAAAAAGCTTTTTGTTCTTCCTTGGATCCGTCAGGATTGTGATAATATAAAAAAGGATCGTTTCCGCGCAACCTTTGTGAGCTGTAATAATCAAGCACATCAATAGAGTATACCAAACTCCGTCTCGGATCTTTAAGGTTGTTTGTATATATCTCAGTATACAACTTCTTAAACCACTTATAAATCTGATCCTCTGCGGCATTATTCTGAATATCATACTGATGCATTTTACCGTGTAACCATGTCAGATTATCCAACAGTGCTTGTTTTTTCAACAAAACAGTGTGTCTCTTTGAATAGTACCATTCCTCGCAATCAATTCCCAATGCCAACGCATGTCCCAATCTGTCTCCGCCTCGCATCTCCAAAAATGCAATTGCTTCATCAATCGCTCGCAATCCGTCAACAGGATCCAAAAAATCTTCTCCTGCATGATAGGTAATGCGCATATTCCGATACGGTTGCGGAGATACATAATCATCAAAACCATATCTGTACTGACGAATCATACGAAAAGACGGCGCAAAAACTTCCGGTCGACAATCGATTTCATTTGAACAAGCATCAATGCCAGTCACCAATGACATTACTTTGGGGTTTTTCTTTACCGCTTCAATAATTGCGCTTGCATGAATACCGACCTGTTCGCGCTTCTTATGATCACGCGGCATGATATAATCAAAATCACCCCCGCTATATTCCTGTGCTTTTTTCGGAAAATGCAACACATAATGCAGTTTTTTATCAACAACAGATTTCACATACTCTTGTTGCTGTTCATTATCAACAGAAATAAATTTTGCAGCGTTATAAAGCTTGCTGATTTTTTCTATCAATTCGTCTGCCGTATCAGCCGGCCCCATTCTGCCTTCAAAAGAAATAATCTGTGGGTTTAATAACACCGATTGTTGGGCGATCACATTGCGCATGAAAGCATACTCGGGATAATCATCCGTAAACAGTTCTTTACGATCCTGATATTTTAAAAAATTACCAAACCCAACACGGTTGTTAACCTGCATCAACTCACTGCGCAGCTTACAATAGATCAGCAAATATGCATACGCTACATCAAGATATGGGGTAATTGTTGCATCGCCACGATAAACAGCAGCAAAAAGATTATACAAAAATCGTTGCTCTCCGGCAAGAATATAAAACAGTCGTCGTTCATAGTTTCGCACGGCAAGTCCATGATAATACGGCGCATCCGCATCATCCCACGGCGCATCAGCTTCATCACAGCTTGCATAATCGGCAACAAAATCATTTTCTTTTTTATTGTACAATATTTTCAATGCATCAATCAGCTCATTCACTTCTTTAGCGCGCATATCGCAGTCCGCTTCGCTTGCCGTCAAAATTGATAATAACCATTGCTCATTGTCTTTCTGCAATTCATCTTCCGTTTTTTCATCAGCCGAGTTCAAGACCCATTGCCCTCGCATACGTAAGAACAGGAATAATCTGATGCAGACAGCTTTGAAAGTAAGCGAATAGTACGATTCTGCGCCGGAATAAGGTGCATACACGGAATCCAATGAATAACCATCCAGATTTTCTTTGGCAAACTCTTTTTTTCGTTTTTCGGAATAATTATTCATTAAGCAGATCCATGAAAACAAAAATGCGCTTGATGACCCACCGATATGAAAGTGATTTTCAGCAACACCTTTATCCAAAAGATGATTCAGCCGCTTATTGTCAGTATGCAAATTAAGCGGCCAAGAAAACACCTTTCGTTCATAACCGTTTTTTATATCGGTTTTTGCCAAAAATGCAGCCACGAACAGCAGCGGATCAATAGGATGCGTCAATTCACGAAACTCAAGAACCTTTTTATATTTACACAAACATTCATTTCGTCCGTCTGTAATCAACAAATCCTCAACAGCTTCTGCAATCAATCCGAATATTCCCGTCTCAAAGTCATTACAGTTTTTTGAAATTTCTTTTGCATATTGATAGGCATATTCAGCTTCATTTACGGAATAGTGTGGAAACTGATTCTGCAAGGCTGTACAAAAACTGTTTTCATCAGGCAATAAGGAAAGCGGCTTTTCAATGCTCGGTTTTCTTGTTTGTTTAGAATTACACCACGCCTTTATCGCATATTCCGGCGGAATGCGTCGAAGCAGAACAAATAAAGTATCTTCTATTACCATTTTTGTTATTACAACTGTACAAACTCAATAAAATTTCATTTAAGATAGCCGGCGGTATTGCATAACCGTATCTGTCTTTATAGAGATTCACTAAATCAACTTTTTGTACCATATTGTCAGCTATACTCGCCAACAAATCTTCAACCAACGGACGAAAACTTAAAATAACACTCTCTTCGCTGTTAAAGCGCTCACTCAAAACCGCATATGCCATAATTGCGATATTGCTGTCATAAACACTCATTATGATTTCACCTCAATGATATCATAACATATACATTGCGATGTTTCAACAAAAATCAGCTATAATTGCTGCTTGCACATGAGAATTTAAAAATATCTTATACAAATAAATTGTACACCATTCTGAATCACTTCAAAATGGCAATGGGGGCCTGTTGAATAACCCGTTGAACCACATTCTGCGATAACCTGTCCTTGCTTTACCTCCTGCCCTTGCACAACAAGCAACACTGAACAATGACCATACAAGGTCGTGTAGGTAGAATCATGTTGAATCTTAACATAATAACCATATCCATCTGCATCATAACTTGCAGTGACAACAATACCATCTGCCGCCGCAAGAATTGGGGTACCGAGTGGTGCCGCTATATCTGTCCCACCGTGTGTTTTTACTGCACCCGAAATCGGATCAACACGAGTACCAAAATAAGAAGTAATGGTTTGCGTTTGCTCAAACAGCCAAATAAACATACCGGTTCCGACATAATCGCTGTTGCCTTGAATAATCTGTCCACTTGATCCGAGTAATTCTGTCCACAAATCGTCAAATTCTTCGCTCAGCAATTCATCAAGTTGAGCTTTCTGCTCCTCATCAAAATTATACAAAGTAGCAATTTCACCGTTGTTAAGTTGAACAATAGTGATAACCAACACTTGTTTTGTTACATATTCGGTTGTGACATCACTATTCCCTTTTTCATCGGTTGTTACTGTTTGTTGGGTAACCGTTTGTGGGATTACAACACCTGTCATTTTATTCATTCCTTTCAATTTCGTCATAATAATTTGTCGAGATAAATTTCAATTCTCTCGGCATAAGAATTTCACTTTTAAGATAAGTGATTAAAACCTTTTCCGCCGTCATTCCGTGATATTTAAAAAAGCCGAGTGTCGCAAAAGGAGCCGCACCAACAATACAAACCCAACTGAGTGTTTCAATACCGAAGAACGGTTTAAGAAGAAAGTACAATCCAACTGCTATACCGCAGGCTAAAACCGAAAATACGAACTGACGGAGATTAAGACCGAAATATACCGCTTCACTGTAATCTCGTATTTCACGGTTAATCTTTACTTCCATTTATATAATCAACTCCTTTATAATCCCATCACATATTAATATTTACATTTTTCCGTTTTGCTCTTGCGCTTCAAGTTTACCTAAAAGATACAAGAATACGATTGCTGGTATTCTGAGAATCGGTGTGCTTGTTTCGTGCTTTGTAACACCTACATCTTCAAGCTGCTTTGTAATAAGAAAAGCATTTGTAATCTTAGATTTTTCATCCTTGCAAAGTTCCACTATGGCATCCGATTCTGCGATATGCGAGTTATTTCGATACTTAACCTCACAGAGAATTTTCTCACGAGGAAGTTCTATAACGACATCCACTTCTTTCTGATTGTTCTTTGCTTTTCTGAAGTAACCCAACTGTGCCGTACTACCCTGATAGAATGATACAATATGCTTATACACTGTTGTTTCAACCATTGCCCCAAGCTCTTTTTCATCTGCAAGAACATCATCAATCATCAATACCGCATTACGGATTGCTGCATCGGCAACAAAAATTTTAGGCTTTCCTTTTAATGATCCTTTACTTCCGACATCCATTGGTTTTGCCATGTATATAAGGTTAGACATTTCAAGAGCCTCAATATATCCCTCAAGAGTAGCTACTGTTGTATTTTCAAGTTCCTTTGCGGCTGTAGTTATGCTGAATATCTCTGTTGAGTTCATACAAAGATACAAAAATAACTTTTCCATAAGAAGCGGACTTCTTATATTAAACAAACTCAGAACATCTCTTTTTATAACCTTATCTACAACATCTTCACGAAGCATCCGTTGAGCATATGAATCATCATCAGACAAAACAAGCTCCGGGAAACCACCAATCATAAGGTAACGATTAAAATGTTGCAGCAAAGGAGTAAATCTGTCCGTTAAATCCATAAGTTCAGCTTTTGACATATTCACTAAATTAGTCAACTTCAAATTTTCAGACAATATAGGTTCTTCAATTTCCAGAAGCTTACAATACTCATAGAACGACATAGTTGGAATCTTAAGAACACTCCAACGACCTGTACCACTATCTGCCGAGCCTTTTTCAATAATCGGACTTGCGGAACCTGTTGCAGTTAACCGAATATCTTTTCTACTGTCATATATAACCTTCATCCAAAGTTCCCAATTCTCTGTATATTGGATTTCATCAAGAAAAATATATTTTGTTCCCTCTACGGGATACAAGGATTCATATATAGTCAAAACCTTTTCAACATTAACGAGTTTTACAATAGGATTATCAAACGAAACATACAGAATATTCTTTGCAGAAACACCTTCTTCAATTAAAGCGTCCATCATTTGATACATTATTGTTGTTTTTCCCACTCGCCTTGCACCCGAAAGGACTGCAAAACGGCGAAGACTTTTATGCTTTATCATTTTAAGTGCTTCATAATATGCCAGTCTTTTCTGAGGTTTGCTTTCTTCTCTGATTGTAGCCGGATTTCTCCACCAAGGATTATATTGTCTTAACACTTTGATTACCTGTTCATCGCTTACAATAGCCATAATGCACCTCCGGAAAGTATTTTTTGAGGGAGTTATTAAAATATGCTTTAACAACTCCTTTTATTTTTCACAAGTACATTATATCAATAGTCACTTGGAATTGCAAGAGCATTTTCGTTTTTACCCCACAATAAGGTCAAGAATTTCTTTTGCAAAGGTGATAATGATACCGCCGGCAACTGTAAGGAAGCCGTTAGCTCTCTGTGAGGGGTCGTGAGATTTAAGAGAGAGACCAACCTGAACAATACCAAAGCCGAGAAGGATAAGACCTACTGCTCTGATAAGACCGAAAATGAATGTGAAAAGATTGTTTACTACTGCAACGGGGGCCTCTGCAGCAAAAGCTGTAACGCCGCATACAAACAGCATTGTAAGGCAAAGGATAATTCCTACATAAGCCTTAAAACCTTTTCTAACTTTACCCTCCATAGGAGCCTTCTTTGTTTTTGTGATTACATTTTTACTCATATTTTTATTCCTCCAAATTATTTAATAAATATTCTTCGATTTCATCACTTGAATAAATAACAACATCTGATATTGGTAAATCATCAATGCTAATATCATCAAGTTCATCAAAAATCATTTCAAGGCTTGAAAAATCTTCAAAACCGTGAACATAGTTTTCACCCCTACCGTCTGTTGTATCTTTGACATTTGGGTGTTTTAAAATATCATACTTTAAGTCCTGCACAGGTCTTTCACTCTGCAGAAATAAGGTGTAGTGTTCGATAGCTTTAATCACAAAATCACACTGTTTTTCTTTGGGAATAGCTTGCGGAATTGCGTCGAATATGCGATTGTCTCTGAATGGAGATTTTTCCCTTTGATTCGGCTTTTCTTCACTCATAATAGCTTCTATTGCTTCTTTTGTGAGTTTTCCTTCTTGTGAAAATCTCTTCATTCTCAATGTTTGGTCGTGAGACGGCGTACATTGTTCAGAATCAATCGCATCTGCTAAATTCAACTGTTCTTCAGGAGTAAGATACGAAATCTCTACCGCAGGACGCATAGCAATTTTCTTTTCATCGACAAGATTAATAAGTTCAGGAATTAGGTTAGTAAGACGAATATATCTGCGAACTTGGTCTTGGCTTTCTCCAACTTGTTCACCAAGCAACTCGCGAGATGCTTTGGACTTCTGTGCCGATGGCACAGAAGTTAAATCTGTACGTTGACCTTGTCTTTTCATTGCTTCAAGTCGCATTTTATAAGCAAAGGCTTTTTCTGAAGGTAAGATTTCATCTCTTTGCAGATTACTGTCCACCATTGAAAGTATGGCTTCATCTCTTGTGAGATTCTGAACTCTCGCAGGTATCTTTTCTATACCCGCAATTTCAAACGCACGTTTTCTTCTGTGTCCTGATACAATTTCGTACATACCATTATCAAGAGGTCTGACGAGAACAGGCTGAATAAGTCCTCTTGTTTTTACACTTTCAACAAGCTCAACCATATTTTCATCGTCCCTTACCTTGTATGGGTGATCAGGAAAATCCTTAATGCTTGACAAGGGTATTTCCGTCAGCATTTCATTTTTTAGACTCAAGTTTATTTCCTCCCATCACCCAAAGATATTGAAAAATAACTGAAGAAAAGCCGTTATATACAGCCCGGGAAGAACGAGAAGTCCGTGTATCATGATTGTTTTTTCCTCCTTGCTTTGATGCTTTATTTGTGATTTGTAATGGTACTTTATGTTTAACTAAAGTCCATTGAGTTTAATAAGCATTTTTGTTCTCCTTTCTATTTTTTTGATTTAATAAAAAAACGGCCGCTACTAAAAAGTAACAGCCATGTACTGATATATAAAAAAACCGAATTATTAATAAAACATAATAACTCGGTTAAAATATTTTTAGAAACAAATAGTAACGTTATAGTTTACTTGGTATCTATGTTCCTGAACTCGCCGTAATTCTCTGTAAAAACTATACTGTCGTACGGGACAAATGTTTTTGACCATCTGGCCGCCGACAGAGCCTGCCTGCTTGGAAGTCAGGTCGCCGTTGTAACCCTGCTTAAGATTTACGCCGACTTCGGAAGCGGCTTCCATCTTGAATCTGTTGAGAGCCTCACGTGCTTCGGGAACAAGA
>JAFSEF010000054.1 GCA_017435865.1 Clostridia bacterium | reverse complement strand
GTGCGTAGAAGCACATTCTCTACTTCCAAATCGTTTATATCAGTATAATTGTATTATATCACAATTATTCTTTCTTGTAAAGTATTTTATTGTTTTTTGTAAATCTTTTTAAATTCTTAGCACCCACTCGATATGAGGTAATGATTGAATTCTTATAATTCGAACCTTCTGTTTCCAATGAAAGCCGTATGACAATATTGACATTTGTTTCTTCTATGTATTTGATATACATAACAGTATTTTTATTTTTGGCATCCTTAAGTATTAAATCCGGAATACTTATTACATCAAACACACATTTATGAAAGAGATTATAATCGGCTTGGTGACGGTCTTTTATATGATCGTCTCGCTCTTGCGTCAATATAAGTTCATCAGTTGCCAGAGAACCAAACTCGTCCTCTAATGGCCCAATATTCAGTTTTCCTATGTACTGATACTCCATACAACTCCCTCTTCACATTTATATTGTATCATATACCACACAAAAATTCAACATAATGAAGACTGAAATGCAAAAAAATTCCCAACATTCTTTTGAATAAAAACGGGGATTGATTTAAACCAAATGACGGCTATAACATTGAAAAGCCTTGAACCGGGTTATAATTCCCCGTTTTTCGGTTCATTTTTTACTCTACCAACGTTTGAGTTCTCCCCGTTCAACCGTTGGTGTGTTTATTTTGTGCCGTCTGGCATATAAACTGAAAGCGAAAGGAGGCACAGCATGGATCAGATAAAGATCGGCAGATTCATAGCCGAATGCAGAAAAAAGAAAAATCTGACACAAGCACAGCTTGCAGAAAAGCTGAACATCACAGACAGAGCCGTGTCGAAATGGGAAACGGGTAAATCCATGCCCGATTCGTCCGTTATGCTCGGACTTTGCGAAATTCTTGAAATCAGCGTAAACGATTTATTATCCGGGGAGGTTATTACCGTGAACAACTACAACAAAGAAGCAGAAAAAAACCTGCTTGAAGTAATCAAACAGAAGGAACAAAGCGACCGCAATTTACTTCGCATTGAATGGGTGGTCGGTATTTTATCACTCATTGTTTTGTTTGTGCCGATCTTCATCGCATCCCTTCTGCCGATGGAGGAATGGCAGAGAACGGTGCTCATCTTTGCAGGCTTTATTCCCTGCCTTGTCGGCTGCGGCTTTGCATTGAAGATCGAACAGATTGCAGGCTATTACGAATGCAAGGCCTGCGGACACCGTTATGTGCCGACCTTTAAGGCTGTCAACCTTGCCATGCACATGGGCAGAACAAGATATCTGCGGTGTCCGAAGTGTGGAAAAAGGACATGGCAGAAAAAAGTGATCAGCAAAGAACCGTGACAAAACCGCTTCGGTTTCAGCCGAAGCGGTTGCATTTTTCAAAGAGGTTTAGTATAATAAGCCATATTGATTTTACTGTAAAAGAGATGTTTTTATGAAGCAAACAATCTATGAACAAACAACTGCAGCCATTGCGGAGCTTTACGAAAAAGCAAATCTGCAGGCATGCAGCATTGTGGTAATCGGCTGTTCCACCAGCGAGGTGGTCGGATCACGCATCGGCACAAACTCAAACCCCGATACGGCACAGGAAATCTTTAATGCTCTGCACGATTTTGCAAAAAGCAAGGGGCTGTTTCTTGCCGTGCAGTGCTGTGAACACCTCAACCGTGCAATCGTTACCGAACGCAACGCTGTTCCTTTTGCCGAACAGGTCAGTGTGATTCCGCAGCCAAAAGCAGGCGGTTCGCTTGCCACCAAGGCATATGCAGGCTTTGAGAATCCCGTTGTGATTGAAGAAATCAAGGCAGATGCAGGGCTTGATATCGGATTTACGATGATCGGCATGCACCTGAAACGGGTTGCAGTGCCCCTGCGGCTTGAAAACAACAGAATCGGTGAAGCGATGGTGCTTGCCGCCCGAACAAGACCTAAATTCATCGGCGGTGCAAGAGCCGTGTATGATGAATAACAGACTAAAAAAATAAGAGGTGCAACAGCGGCACCTCTTATTTTTGTATTTTACCACAGCTTTTCGGGATAGACACCGTCGATGACCTTTTGTCTGAGGGCTGCCATCACAACGGCTTTGTCTTCCTTATAGGTCACACCGTACCATTTTTCGGTGGTGTCCATAACCTTAACGGTGACCTTACCTTCCTTAAGCAGTTCATCCACCACAAAGGGCAGGAAATATTCACACTTTGTAAGATTGTCGGCATTCTTTTCAAAAAATGCCTTAAAACGGCTCTTCAGTTCCATCATCATCATGCCGCTGAATCCCCAGCAATTCATGGAAACGGTGCTGCCCTCGGCAAGCTCGGTCCATGATGCACCGTCATCCTCGGTAAAGCAGATCTTGCCGTCCTTGCGGGCAATTTTGGTGCGTTCCACAATGTCGGTCAGATAGCCGTTTTCATCAGTCTGACAAACCCCTCTTGCCACATGGCCGTTTTCGGTGAGTGTGTTTTCGACCTTGAATCCGACCATACAGAATTCGCTGTCTTTTTCTGCTTTTTTCAGTGCATTACAGACAAGACGGAAAGTTTCTTTGCCGTAATAATCATCGGCATTGATAACAGCAAAGGGACCGTCAATCATACCGTCACAAGAAAGCACGGCGTGACCTGTTCCCCAGGGTTTGACTCTTCCTTCGGGCACAGTGAATCCGTCGGGAATGTTATCGATTCGCTGAAAAGCGTATCCGACCTCAATTCTGTCTTCATACTTGCCCTGCATGAGTGCTTTGAAATCTTCTTCTATTTCATGCTTGATTACAAAAATAACCTTGTCAAAACCGGCTTCAATGGCATCGAACACGGAATAGTCCAGAATGACTTCCCCGTTCGGCCCGATAGGATCCATCTGCTTGAGTCCGCCATAACGGCTGCCCATGCCTGCTGCCATAATAACCAGAGTTGTGTTTTTCATAAAATAACTCCTTTCAGACGTTGACATAATCACAGTATAGCAGAAGCTTACAAAAGTTTCAACAAATATATGAAATTTACAGTGTGATCACTTGTTTTCCGTCTTTCATGATGTAATGCTCATGGACTCCGAGGTCTTCCATCCAGCTGCGAGTGAAGAGGGTTTTGAACGGACCCGTTCCGTCGCAGTTTGTCCAGAGCCACGACGGAGTCGGCCAAAGACAAATCTGCGGATTGACAGCTTCATAGAATTCTCGTTGCAGCCCGCTCTGTCCATGGTGCGACATCTGACAGATATCACAATCAAGAAGACCTGAATCCTTCCACAAACGTAAAATCTTTTCCCCTGCCTGTGTCTCGCTGTCACCTGTGAACATCACACTTTTACCACCAAGCTCCATGCGAAAAACAAGGGAGGAATTGTTGCAGTTTTTGATTTCAAAATCCTGCGAATACAAAATATAAAACTTTGCATTGCCGATCTGCAGGGTATCACCGCCGCACAGCACACGCATTCTATCGGCAACCAACGGCAGAACACGGTAAAAATCATCAATGGTCTGCATTGCCGAATCGTCATTGTCCTCAAAAAATCCACGCGACGGAAAATTATAATAAATGCATTTCACATCCAACTCATCTGCATGATACTCCATGCACTCAAAAAAGCAGTTTACGTGATCTGAATGCGGATGGGTCAGGAACCATGCATCGATCTGTGGTTTGGCAGTGCCTGCGATCTGCCTGAGATTGGCAAGAAAATTATCAGTTTCGCTTTCATAGCCTCCGTCAATAACGATCAGTTTACCGTCATCGGTCGTGATGATGAAGCTGTTACAGATGGTATCCGTTACCGAATTGAGCATATAAATTCTGTTTTCCGAAACGGTCATTGCTTACTTCCTCCGATTCTGAATCTTATCTTCATAATACCACCCGACAACTTTCAAAGCAAGCGTTTCTGTTATTCCGATCTGCAATAACTAATTATTTGCATGTTTTATTGACAAATGAAAAAGCAAGGAGTAAAATAATTACATTACAGAATATTTATTTGGAGGGACTCCCATGAAGCGTTGTTCAAAAGCATTGGCACTCATTCTTTCCGTTTTGTTCTTGCTGCAGTCCTGTTTTGTGACATCCTTTGCAGCATTTGACAACAAATCACTGACACAGGAGGAATGGAATGCGGTTTACGCAGATTTGCGTGATGAAAACACCCTGCCCACACTTTGTGTCGGTGCAGATGAAACACAGCTGAATCTTTGCTGGCATGCCGACAAAGACACAGCACAGCCGAAAGTCAGACTTGCAAAAACAAGCAACATGACAGATTTTGTTGAATTCACAGGCGAAACCACCCCTGCCGAAAATGACGAACAGCTCGTTTGCCGCGTAACCATGACAGGCATTGAAGCCAATACGACCTACTATTATCAGTGGCTCGGTGACGAAAGCTGGAGCGAAGCTTACAAGTATGAAGCAAAATGCTTTGACAGCTTCAAAATGATGCTCATCGGTGATATTCAGATTGGTGGGCAGTCCTACGACAACCCCGAAGAACAGTCCAGAATCGGTTATGTGTGGCAAAGTGTGCTCGACGAAGCACTCACAAAGAATCCCGACATCAGCTTCCTGCTGTCCCCCGGCGACAACACATCCACAGGTGAAGCCGCTGATGAATGGCAGACTCTTCTGATGCCCGAATACACAAGAAGTCTGCCCATGGCACTTGCCATCGGCAATCACGACAAAAAAGGCATGATGTATGACTATTACACCCATATGCCCAACGAATTTTTCGGCAAGTATTTTACGGGTCTTGACAGAGATTTCTGGTTCCGCTACGGTGATGTGCTGTATCTGATGTTTGACGCTTGTTCCGGTTCTGCAGCAGACCACAGAGCCATGGCTGCAGAAGCTGTAGAAGCCAACCCCGATGCAAAATGGAGAATCGGCGTTATGCACCAGGGCCTGTATGCTCCCGGCATTGCGGCACTTGAACCCGAAACCGGCATTCTGCTCAATGCGGTATTCCAGCCGATTTTTGAAATGTATGACCTTGATATCGTGTTCACGGGTCACACCCATATGCAGGGACGTTCACACTTTATCAGTGACGGCCTTGTTGTCGGCAAGGCTGAAAGCGGTGAAACCTACACCGACCCCAACGGCATCATTTATCTCAACACAAACGCTTGCTGCGATCAGGGTTCCATGGAAGACATGGAAAAATGGCCGCACACGGCTTATGCATTTGAAAATGCCGATGTCACGACCTATTCCACAGTTGATTTCACCGCCGACACCATGGCAATCAAAACCTTCCGTGGCGACAACAGCGAACTGCTTGACAGCATTACCATTCAGAAAACCAAAGGCTTTGAGGACAGCAGATTAAGACTTACCGTAAGAACAATGTTTTATAAAATCATTGAACTTTTCGGTTTGATATATCTTAAAATCGACGAAATCGTTGTTGCAATCCGCGGCGGACACTTTTAATCTTAAAGATGAATAAATAAAAATCGGCTCCCCGTTTGCACAAGCAAGCGGAGAGCTTTTTTGTTATCTTACAACTGAGGAATGACTATAAATGTAGAATTCTTCCTGACTGGGCATCCATTTTTTTTCTTTTGTCGGGAACAGTGAATCAAAGGCTTCAACTGCGGCTGAATCATCACAGCAATCGGCTGCGGAGCTCGGAATATACATCCACTTTCTGCCGTCAAGAACACCGGGAATCAGCTCGCAGACAAGCAGCGCTGTCGGGAAGTTGCCGTCAGCCATAAAACTGACATTCTTCTTTTTGCAGCTGACAAATCCCCTGCCCACATAGTTACCCGGGTTACCGAAATTGATATTGACATCATAACCCATTTCTTTTGCAACCGCAAAAGAATGTTCAATAAGCAGTTTGCCGAGTTTTTGCCGTTGGTAGGCAGGTGCAACACAAAGCGGACCGAAGGACAGAATTTCTTTTCTGTTTCCGTCTTCATCCTCAAGCCACGCCTTGGTATACATGATATTGCCGATGATCTCACCGTCTTTTTCAAGAACGAATGCAAGGGACGGAATAAAATCGGGGTGCGATCGCATCATGTGTACATAATAATGTTCATCCGCACCCGGCTTGTAGACATTCCAGAAGGCCTCACGGGTGAGTTCTTCCACTGCTTTATAGTCTTTTTCTTCTTCTAATCGAATCTTCAGATTGTTCATTTTTTACCCTTTCGTAACAGATAACGAAATCACAAGAGGGTTGCTGAGAATGTATTTGCAAACCTCCTGTTTACATTACAATCTCCAAGGTGTTGTTTCTTTTCAAACAGCATTCTCCAAAAAATAAATTCGGTTTTCACCGTAACAACAGCATAGCACAAAAAACCTGCTCTTGCAAGTATGCAAAAGCAGGAACGGAACAAAAGATTTATTTTTTCAATACTCTGAGCGTGATGAACGTTGCAGCAACAACGCCGATTCCCAACACAATCAATACAAACGGAGTAATGGTAAAGGTGGTAGCGGAAGCGACAAAGCCGTAAAGCAGCTGCACTGCAAAACCTGTGGCATATGCACCGCCCATATGATAACCTGTTATATCCGCTGAATAATCCGTTCCGAATCGAGAATGAATATCATGTAAGACACTCGGAAAAACCGGACCGTAACCGATGCCGATGAATAGCAAACCGATAAGAGCATATTTACCGATCGGCAAAAGCAGCAACAGCATTCCTGCAACGGCAAGAGTCATACCGCCTTTAATAAGCGTATTGTCGGACAGTTTTTCAGATAAAAATCCTGATATAATTCTGCCGATCATTATACCGCAATAATAAAGAGAAACCCATTTTGCAGCTTCTTCGGGTGCAACAGCAAAGACATTGACAGCATAAGTTGCACCCCATGTTCCGATTAAAAATTCACCGCCGCAATACAGACCGAGAGACAGAATACTTGTTTTTACACCTTTGATTCTCAGTAAATCAAAAAGGCTTTTTTCAGGCAATTCTTTTTTTGTTTCCCTGTTTTCGCAATCCTGATCATGATTGCTGTTCCACTTGTTCAGGGTTGCAAGAACAATCATTGCAATCGCAAACTGTATAAGTGCTACCACTCTGTATCCGTTACGCCATGCACCATTCTCCCCGAGAAAAGCTGACATGATCACAGGACTGATGGTAACACCGAGCCCCCAGAAACAGTGCAGCCAATTCATATGCTTTGCTTTATAGTGAAGGGACACATAGTTATTGAGCCCCGTATCAATAGCACCTGCACCGTAGCCCATAATAACCGCAAAAATCATCATGACAACCAAGTTTGGTGAAAAACTGATTCCCACAAGTCCGAGAGCTGTCAGAAGCGTTGAAAACAAAGTAACTTTTCCCGTTCCAAATCTGCGTATAAGTTTGCCTGCAATAAAACTGACGCCACCCGTACAAAATCCAATTATAACACTGTAGAGTGAAGCAAAGCTTTCCGGAGTACCAAATTCAATATGTAAAACAGGCCATGAGACACCGAACATGGAATCAGGCAATCCGAGTGAAATGAAGACAATATATATTACAATCAACAGACCAATCATATTCTACTCCTATTATGTAATGCTTAAACATATTATCACCTTGCAGGCAGCAATGCAAGTGCGATTGTTGACATCAAGGTAAGCGACTGAGATATACTGCACCGTTTTCATTTAACCACTTGTGACAAGCCTTGTAATCAGGAAACACTTTTGCGATTTCTTCGTAAAAGAGCTTTGAATGATTCATATGCTTACGGTGGCAGAGTTCATGCACAACCACACTGTCAATAATTCTATCAGGCAGAAGCATAAGAAGACAATTGAAGTTCAGATTGCCGTTTTCCGAACAACTTCCCCATCTTGTATGATGACATCGGATGGTAATGCGATTATAAGAAACGCCTATTCGCTTTGCATAATACTCAATTTTTGCAGGCAAGAGCTGCTTTGCTTTTTGTGCCAGTGCATTGAGTTCATCCTGTGTAAAAGGTTGCAATTTTTCATATTCCTGTTTCTTTGCGAGTTGTTGAGAAACATGGCTGTTGATCCATGTTTCTTTGGATGCAATGAAAGCAAGAATATCTTTTTCCTTCATTCTTTTGGGAGCCCTGGCTATTACTTCTCCGTTCTTGATTTGAATTGCGAGTGTTTTTCGCTCCGATCGAATAATTGTGATGTTTTTGTTATCCGTAGGCAAGTACATCCCTCCTGACAATACGATTCGTTATTATACATCATCCCGTTATAATTTTCAATCATATTGAAAAATGAATCTTATTAAGAATGAGGATTGTTTTTTGTAATTGATAATAGTATAATGTTGACATAAAAAACAAGGAGATCCCGGAATGAAACTGGCTTTTTCGACGTTGGGTTGCCCGGAATGGACTCTTGAACAGGCCATTGACAAAGCTGTTGAATACGGTTTTCAGGGCATTGAAATCCGCGGCATCAGAAACGAATTGAACGCAGAAAAGATTGAAGAGTTAAACGCTGCAAACAGAGAAAGTACTCTTTTGAATGCAAAAAATAACGGAATTGAATTTTGTTGCCTTGGTGCATCTGCATCATTTCATGAAAAAGAAAAACAACAAGTGAATATGCAGGAAGCACTTGCAACGGTTCGGCAGGCATCGGCTTGTAAAATTCCTTATATCCGTATTTTCGGCAACTCTTTGACACAAGAAGATATCAATGCACAAATGAAAGATATTGCAAGCCGGATACGTATATTATGCCAAGAAGCACAAATGCAACAGGTTACAGTCTTGCTTGAAGTGCATGGTGATTTCAACACAAGTGAACGTATTCTCCGGACTGCTGATTTTGTTGCCTGTGACAACTTTGGCATCATATGGGATATCAAGCACTCGCGGGAAGATCCGCATTTATTCTGGAAGCATACAAAGCATCTGATCCGTCACATTCACCTGAAAGACAGCATCAATGATGATTTGTGTAATTTTGGCGAAGGTACTATAGGTGTTGAAAACATAGTCCGCATGACAGCAAATGACGGATATGAAGGTTTTTACAGTCTTGAATGGGAAAAACGCTGGCATCCGCAGTTGCGGGATGCAAGTGAAGAGTTTCCGCATTATGTACACATAATGAATACTATTTTGTGCTGACACAAAAGCTGTACGCTTTGACAAATGACTTCATATCTGTTACCATAACAGTTAATATTAAAAAGAAACGGAACCTCTGCTATGAAAGAAAAATTAAGTAAGCAAAATTGGTTTATAATTACACTGTTCTGTTTTATCGGTGGCATTGCATGGAACACCGAAAACATGTATTTCAACACATTTATTTATAATTCCGTTTACGGTGACGCATCTGCGACTGCTATTGCAGGTGCAATGGCACCGACAACGGCAGTCAGCCGCATGGTTGCCCTTTCTGCAATTGCGGCAGTGCTTACCACCTTTGTGATGGGTACACTCAGTGACAAACTCAAAAACCGCAGGCTGTTCATTTCCGTCGGTTATATCCTGTGGGGTCTTGTGACTGCCATGTTCGGTTTTATAACAAAAGAAAATACCGCATTGCTGTTCAATCTCAGCGACGAAGTGAAGATTCTGACAGCAACGGTGTGGTTTGTGATTCTCATGGATATTGTGATGACCTTTATGGGTTCCACCAGCAACGATGCCGCTTTTCAGGCATGGGTAACGGACATCACAACCGCCAGACAACGTGCACTTGTTGAAACATTGCTGTCGGTGACAGGCACGATCTCGTCCTTTGCAGTAACGGGCATCGGCAGTTTTGCACAGGCCGGCAAGCTTTCGTATCAGACATTCTTTATGGTACTCGGTCTGTCAGTAACGGTTTGCGGTGTGGCAGGTCTGTTCCTGATCAAAGACCCGCCCCGAATGATACAGAAAACCGAAAAGAATTCAAGCTATTGGGCTGACTTATTTTACGGTTTCAGACCTTCCGTCATCAAAGAGAATCCGCGGCTGTATCTTGCACTTGCCGCATTCGGCCTTGCCGTTGTTGCTTTTCAGGTGTTCTACCCGTACCTGCTGGTTTACATTCAGTATGTTGTGATACCCGAAAACGGCGGTGCGGAAAATCTTTTAAGACCGAGCGTGATCATCACGGCCGTGATCGTGATTGCAGTGCTTCTTGCCTGCATTGTGACGGTGCTGAAAAAGTCATCCAAAAACAAGGGGATATTCCTTGCACCCTGCACGGCAGTTATGACATTGGGACTGCTTCTGCTGTCAACTTCCACCAACATTCACCTGATTCTTATTTGCGTGGTTCCCGTGGTGCTCGGCAATTCGATCATCAATATCCTGTTGGGTGCTGCTGTCAAGGATTTTATTCCCGAAGGCAAGGCAGGACTGTTTCAGGGTATCCGCATGATTTTTGTGGTGCTCATTCCCATGGTGGTCGGTCCCGTACTCGGCGATATGGCTTGCCGTAATGCAGCTGCCACCTATACGAACGAATTCGGTGCACAAACAATTGTGCCGTCCAAGGAAATGTTCTTTGTAGCAGGTATCGTGTGTGCATTTGCTCTGATCCCGCTGTTCTTCCTGAATAAAAAAGGATTTGACATTGAGACAAACGAAACAACAGACTGTGAGGTAGCATTATGAACAAATGGAAGTTTTACACAACCAACGAGATCAAACCCGAAGGCTGGCTTCGCCGTCAGCTTGAAATTCAGGCAGAAGGCCTGAGCGGTCATTTACATAAGATCTGGCCCGACATACGCGACAGCAAATGGGTCGGCGGCAACCGTGAGGGATGGGAACGTGTTCCCTATTGGCTTGACGGCTTTGTGCCGCTGGCTTACCAGCTCGAAGACGACGAAATGATTGCCACCGTTAAAAAATACATTGATGCAATTCTCGCACAGCAACAGAATGACGGTTGGATCTGCCCTTGCAAAAACAGCAAAAGAGCCACCTATGACACATGGGCCCTGCAGCTCATCTGCAAAACGCTTGCCGTTTATTATGATTGCTCGGGTGACGAAAGAATTCCCGCGGTTATTTACAGAGCCATGCAGAATTATTATGCCCTGCTTAAAAGCGGAGAAATCAAGCTGTTCGGTTGGGCAAAATACAGATGGTTTGAAACCTTCATTTCGTTGAATTTCCTGTATGAAAGATACAAGGAAGAATGGATTAAGGACCTTGCAAAAATCATTAAAGCACAGGGCTTTGATTACAACACCGCAACAAAGGATTGGGAAAAGCCGAGCCATGTGTGGCTGCGCAGAACCCACATCGTAAACATCACTATGATGCTCAAAAGTGAAGCAGTTTCCCATGAACTGCTCGGGGAAGAATACACCGACAATGCCGAAAAGCTGCGTACGATTCTTGACAAATTCAACGGCACTGCCTTTGAAGGCTTCACGGGAGACGAAGTACTTTCGGGGCTTGACCCCGCAAGAGGCACCGAGCTTTGTTCTGTTGTCGAGCAGATGTTCTCTTACGAACACCTGTTTGCCGTAACGGGTGACAACAAATGGGCAGAAAGGCTCGAAGTGCTTGCTTTCAACGCACTGCCTGCCACGCTGACTGAGGATATGTGGACACATCAGTATGTGCAGATGGTCAATCAGGTCGCCTGCCAACGCACCATGATCATGGCACCGTTCAGCACCAACGGTCCCGAAGCACATTTATTCGGACTTGAACCGAACTTCGGCTGCTGCACGGCAAACTTCAATCAGGGTTGGCCGAAGTTTGCAATATCCCCGTTCATGCACAAGGACAACACGATTATCAATGCCGTGATGCTCCCCTGTGTTCTGAACGACAACGGCATCACCATCCGTCTTGAAACCGATTATCCGTTCAAAAACACAATGCACTATTCTATTGAATCGGACAAGGATTTTGATTTTGTGATTCGCATTCCGTCCTTTGCACAGAATTTAACAGTCAACGGCGAAAATGCAGAATCCAAAGATCTCACCTTTGCCGTCAAGCAGGGCAAAACGGAAATCGACATTGCTTTCGCAACAACACCGTATCTGAAAGACAGACCCAACGGACTTTTCGCCTTGCAGATGGGTTCGTTACTGTTCAGCGTACCGATCGAATATGAAAAGAAAATGCGCGAATACAAGCTTCTCGGTGTTGAGCGCAAATTCCCCTACTGCGATTATCAGTTCATTCCGAAAACAGAGTGGAACTACGGCTTTGCAGGAACGGAGTTTGAAGTAACCTTCAACGGAATCGGAAAATATCCGTTCTCACAGGCAGAACCGCCCGTGACGATCACGGCACCGATGCAACAGATTGAATGGGGACACAAGCCTGCCTACAAAACGGTTTGCAGAAAGACCCCGAAGTCCACAACCCCGATTTCCGAAGTCACCGGAATCAAGCTGCAGCCCTACGGTTGCTCCCGACTTCGCATGACGGAAATGCCCGTCCTCGGGAAAAAGTAAATACAGAAAAAACAAACAACGAGCCACGTCACTTTTGTTTTCGGTGGCTCGTTGTATTGTTTTATTTCTCAAAATAGATTGCACCGCTTTGTGCAAAAATCAACGGCGGCAGCTTCATGCCCTTTTGTTTGGGAATGCGGGATGCAAGGGCATAATCGTGTAATTTGTGATAAATGAACCCGGGCTCAAAGACGGTATGTGCACAAATGAATCCACCCTTTTTAACAGGTAAGGTCACGGAATAATCCCTTGTTTTGTCGGCTTTGTAACGGAAACACTCACCGTCGGCATCAAAGACGATCAGGGTATGATTTCTGCGGATTTTTCTGACATTGATGGTAACAGATGTATCTTCATTGATTTTCACGGTATCACCAAGCATGGCATCCCCGCTGACGATATCAATAAAAGTTGTACCGGGAGCAAAGCTGATGGTGGTGCGGCCCTTAACGATGGCATCAAGGATATCTTCAGCAGAATTGGACTTTGCATACACATAGGTAACAGGCCATGCGATCATGTTGGTAATAACATAATCCTGATGATAGTCACTGCCGCCGACAACGGGCAGCTTGTGTCCTGCTCGAAGTTGTTCGTGCCACCATTCGGTGCATTCGAGGTTGTCATAATGGGTCGGTGCATTCCACACTTCGAGCACATCCACATCGGCAGCATTCATCTCCCAACGCCACGGACATTGCTTGCAATGCGGATGATTCATGCAGATGACCGCACCTCGTTCCTTTGCTTTATTTTTAACACGCAAAAAGTCTTCATAAGTTTCGCAGGTTTTATAATCTTCAAGGTCAATAACGTCCTTGACACCCCACATATTGCAATGACCGCCGTGTTTGGTAAGCTCTGCACCGTAAATAAGGGTCAATCCCTCCACAACGGGCAAGTCATTTTTGCAATTTTCGTTGTGGTCGGTAATCATCAGGAAATCAAGCTTGTTCTTTTTGGCTTTTGCGATCACTTGTTCGAGTGTCAGTTTGCCGTCTGAAGCAACGGTATGACAATGCGGCACACCTGCAAACCATTTATAAGTATTGTTTTTCATAGCAAGTCCCCTTTTGCAAATTATTCGGGCATAAATTTCATAACAGAAATATTATACCATAATCATGCAGGTATTGCTATCCAAAAATGTCAATTCCTGCTTGTGCATCTTGCCTCATAATCCGCATCAAGATCCGCTCTCCAATCATCGGCAAGCGGTGCACAGGCGCGAACATTGCAAACGGCCTTTGCAACGGATTCATACAGTATGTGCGTTCCCTTTCCGTCGGCATTGTAGTTGACCGCACGGGAGCTGTCGATGCCATATCGGGCTGCCGTTTCAACCGCATCAATATTTGCACCGATAAAAATGAACTCCCAGCCGTATTTTGCTTTCTGCTTTTCGATCATATTTTTTACCTGCTCGCTTGTGTAGTGATGGCTTGCGTTTTCCATGCCGTCAGTGGTGATAACAAACATGGTGTGGGCAGGCACGTCTTCGGGACGTGCATATTTGTGGATGTTGCCGATGTGATGAATGGCACCGCCCAAGGCATCAATAAGAGCTGTTGATCCGCGTACAGTGTAATCGGCAGAAGTCATGGGTTGAATTTCAGAAAGCTTCACACGATCATGCAGCACTTCACTGACATGGTCAAACAGCACAGTAGATACAAAGCATTCCCCTTCCTGCTTTCTCTGTTTTTCAATCATGGAATTGAATCCGCCGATGGTGTCGGCTTCCAGTCCTCCCATAGAACCGCTGCGATCAAGAATGAATACAAGCTCGGTGATGTTGTTTTTGGTTTCCATAGTAAAAGTCTCCTTTAAAAAATAATGTGGTCGCAGGTCTTTGTGAACCTTACAACCACATTATAGCGTTTTCAATATTCAGATTGGTCGCTTATCGGGAGACTTTTTCAGCAACCGAGCAAAACCTGATCGAATTCGAACAAAGCTTCATTAATGACAAAAATATCGTAGATTTCTTTCTGAATAAAGTAACGGATAATTTTGTCAAAAGTAAAACTACGTGACAGTGTAAGTCCTGCACAGGCAAGCAGCTCCTGCGTTTCATCCAGGTTCAGCTGCAGTGCAATGGCAAAGGCAACGGCGGTCTGCTTTGAAGGCTTGTATGTGTCGGGGTTGCACTTGATTTTGGAAAATGTCTTTTTGTCGACGTTGGCTTTTTTGTAACACTGCACATCGGTCATACCGCGTTCATCAATGAGATCAAACAGTTTGTATGCAAAGGTTTTTTCCATCGATTGCATATATTCATGCAATGATTTGTCGAGTGCACTGTTGCTTTGCAGTTGCTTTCTGCGAAAAAGATCAAAAGAGACTTTCTTTCGCTGCGGAATACTTTCTTCACGAGGTAAGCTTGCCGCAAAAACCGCTTTCGTTTCCGACTCACTTAAAAACGAATTTGCAGCATAAGGAGCATCATTTTGTTGTATATCATTTTCGCAGAGCAAATCATTGATTTCAGAATACAACTGTCTGCTGAACAGATATGATGTGCGGTCATAGACACAAAGATAAACCATCAGCTCATGCTCAAACAGGAATTCGGAAATCACCTGCACGGCATAAGACAACACCTGCTCTTTTGGATACCCGTAAGTGCCTGCCGAAATCAAAGGAAAGGCAATGCTGTGACAATCATAACGGATTGCCAGTTTCATAGATTCAACATAACACGATTTCAACAGAATCTGCTCACCGCGAAGTCCGCCTTCCCACACAGGGCCGGACGTGTGAATGACATATTTTGCATCGAGATTGAATCCCGGTGTTATTTTGGCTGTACCGAGACCAAGCGGTGCTGCTTTCGCACAGGCATCACGCAATTGCGGGCCTGCTGCCATATGTACAGCAAAATCAACTCCGCTGTAACCAACCATTTTCTCATTGGTTGTATTCACAATGGCATCTACTTGCATCTTTGTTATATCCTGACGAACAATCTGAAGAGGCATAAAATTCACTCCGACTTGAATTATTTGGTTCTGTTCTTATTTTAACATAACAACTGCCTTTTTGCAACAAGAACGGCTATATCACATATACTGTAAGAGGGGTGATTGCTTATGCTTTGTAATATGGAAGAACTCTGCAGAAAAGAAGTGATCAACATTTGCAACGGAAACAGAATCGGCTATATTCGCGATGTCAATATCGAAACCGAAACAGCACAGATTTGTTCATTGATTGTAGAGCCCGTGGGCTTTACATTTTTCAAAAAAAAGAATTGTAATCATTGTATTCCGTGGAATAGTGTCAGAATCATCGGCAAAGAAACGGTTCTGGTGCATTATGAATGCGTTGAAAGTGAAGAACGCAATCAAAACAAAGGCAGGTTTTCTTTTTTCAAAAGATGACACGTCCATAAATTAAGAAGGTTCAAATATGAGAATATGAAAGTCAAAAACAATAATTCTGCAGAATTTTAAAAAATACAAAAAATGTTCTTGACATTCTGTTATGTTTGTGGTAATATTTTTCTTGCTTAAGGAGAGATACCGAAGCGGTCATAACGGGACGGTCTTGAAAACCGTTGTACTTTCGGGTACCGTGGGTTCGAATCCCACTCTCTCCGCCAGTTCAACAACCGAATTTATCTTTTATTGTTACCATACGGAGAAGTACTCAAGTTGGTGACGAGGCGCCCCTGCTAAGGGCGTAGGTCGGGTAACCGGCGCAGGAGTTCGAGTCTCCTCTTCTCCGCCATGAAAACACCCTCATTGTGATACAATGAGGGTGTTTTCAATGATATCCGTTCCTCTCGGAACGGGTGATATATCTTCGATATGATACCCACCTTCGGTGGATGATATATGCCTACGGCATATGAAGGAACGGATATTATATCATGCTTGCATAGCAAGTATATCATACGGCAACGCCGTATATCATATCGCACCAGCGATATATCATTTCAAATCGTTAAATCACAAGCAATCGTTAAATTACAACCATAATCGTTGATTTATAGGGGTAATCATTGAATTACAGCCAATAATCGTTGAAAGACAGTAAGTTTTATGATATAATTTGTTCAAGGTGGTGATTATATGACATTGAACGACGTGAAGATTCTGTTATCGGAAAACAACATTGTTTTCGATGTGCGCGAATTTGAAAATGAAACAGCATATTGGCACCATGTGTCAATGTTCCCTTATACCAAAAATGCAAAAACTTGTAAAGTCATTGCTTTGATCATTCGAAGCAATAATGGAAGAAACGATATTGAACTTCAGTTCAATGCCGTTGATAGCACCTTTCATTTTGAAGAACTGTGGTTTGGTAGTTATAGTTTTGAAATGTTTGATTGCAACGAAGAAATGCTTGCTGACGATTTGTTGGATCGCATAAAAGAAATTCAAAGCGGCAATTTTGTTGTAATTATTGCAAATGACCTCAAAAACAGACGGTGGCTTGGGGATGCTTGTTTTGATCTGAATGACGAGGATGATGCCTTTGGCCGACAAGGCTTTGAAAAAGCAATGAGGCGAATTAGCAAGCCCAAAGGACTTCTTTCAAGATTGTTAAAAACGCAAAAGCAATACGAAACTTACGATTGGAATACTTATCAGTGCATAGTAAAGTGAGTTGCACCCCCTGACTCAAATATGCACCCCCTACCCTAAAAAAGGGGGGCATTTGTATTAAAATTAGGGTTCTTTTCATTCAGTATTTTCTGATAAAGATTCCGTCAGCGGCGAGTGTTATGACAGGAATGAAAGCTTCTCAGGCTTCGAACTGAACGTTCTAAATAATGAATGGGGCTGCACGATGACAAGCCCCTTCTTTATTTTCAAAAGTCAATTGTATACACAAGAGCAAAAAATACTTTATAAGAAAGAGTAAAACCGTATTTTTCGTAAAAACGAGGTCCTTTTTTGTTTCCTGTATCGGTTATGAGAAACAAACCATTGACAGATTTATTTCTCAGTTCTTCAAGCAATGTATTCACAAAACGTGTTCCGAGTCCCATGCGTTGATGTGACGGAAGAATATCAATGTGCATATGAGCACTGCGACGTCTTGCTAATAAATTATAGATCGCAAATTCTCCCATTGTTAACAAAGCTGTAACGGGATCGTTTTTCATCATAGGCAGGATGTGATGTTTCATTGCATTTTTGCAGTACGCTTTTGTATCAGGTGCACACAAGATGTAACCGACAACATTTCCGTCATCTTCGGCAACAAAACAGATATTCTTTTCAAAATCCACATACGAATCGCTGTAGACTGTTACAAGCGATTTTCTTTGTGATTGTGTTCTGACACGTTCAGGGGATGCCGTCTGAATACAGATATTCCGACAAGCCTCGCGGTCTTCCCTTTTGTATTTTCGTATGATAACGGACATAGTATATGGTCTCCTTTTTATGTAAATTTCCGAAATATTTATGTGCAGAAAAAAAACATCTGAATCCGTATTGTCAGAAAAAAACTTTTGTGCTATACTTTTTTTAAAATTTTTATAAAGTCGGTGAGAATGATGATAAATATCGGTATATTCGGTTATGGTAATCTCGGCAAAGGTGTAGAAGCAGCAATCAGACAAAATGAAGATATGTGCCTGAATGCCGTTTTTACAAGAAGAGATCCCGAAAGTGTCAATGTACGTACGCAAGGTCTTCCCGTTTATCATGCAGATAAACTGCTTACTATGAAAGATGAAATCGACGTGCTGATTCTGTGCGGCGGCAGTGCAACAGACCTGCCCGAGCAAACTCCGTTTTATGCACAGCATTTCAACGTAGTGGACAGCTTTGACAACCATGCAAACATTCCCGTACATTTTGAAAATGTCAACAAAGCAGCACTTGCAGGCGGCAAGACCGCACTCATTTCCGCAGGCTGGGATCCGGGTATGTTCTCCGTAAATCGTCTGTATGCATCCTGCATTCAGCCCGAAGGCAAGAATTACACATTCTGGGGCAGAGGTGTCAGCCAGGGTCATTCCGATGCCATCCGTCGTATTGAAGGTGTTGTTGATGCAAGACAGTACACCGTTCCCGTGGAAGATACCGTTGAAACGGTCAGACGCGGTGAACAGCCGACCCTGACGGCAAGACAGATGCACAAACGCGAATGCTTTGTTGTTGCCGCAGAGGGTGCAGACAAGGTTGCCATCGAAACAGCCATCAAGACCATGCCCAACTATTTTGAACCCTACGACACCACGGTGCACTTCATCACAGCCGAAGAAATGAAAGCACAGCACGGCGAGCTGCCGCACGGCGGCTTTGTCATCCGCAGCGGTGTGACGGGACTGAACAAGGAGCACAAGAATATTATTGAATACAAGCTCACCCTTGACAGCAACCCCGAATTCACCTCGAGTGTGCTTGTTGCAGGTGCAAGAACGGTTTACAGATTGAACAAGGAAGGGCAGACCGGCTGCAAGACCATGTTTGACATTGCCCCGGCTTACTATTCCCCCCTGTCGGGTGATGAGCTCAGACACACAATGCTGTAAAATTTTCAGGAGAAGATCAACAAAACTGTTGATCTTCTTTTTTGTTACACCTTTATTTTAAACAATGATTTTTTAAAGTCAATACCAAAAAAATCTCTTGCTTCCGACAAATTCATCACAATCCATTCTCTAACCTTATGTGCCTCCAATGTTTCAGGCAATTCTTTCATCAGTCGATCTGCTTCATATGACTGTCCGGCATTGTATCTTAATTCATTTGTTTTATTTTGAATCACAAAAGATTTTGGACTTGTTTTCCATGCATTTCGGATATTTTCTTTTGCAAATTTTCCAGTAACATGCTCACTGAAATAATCATCAAGGGAAAGATGTCTGACATATTGCGGCAATTGCACATGATGCTCTTTGAAGATTTCAACAATTGTTTGTGAAGATACTTCTAATATATCAGGTGCGCTTATTGCAGCTTCATCCTTCATAATATCAATAAGCTCCGGTAATCTTTGCAACATCCGAGATAAATATTCACGATAAAATGCCGTACCGATTTTTTGTTGTATTGAGCGCACAACATTGCTTTTCATAACTTCTGTATTTGTCAACCCGGCTTCAACACGACAGATGACTGTTCGGCGAATAACTTCAGGGGCAACAGCTTTAACATCTTCATTAGCACTGATAACAACTGCCGGATAATGTATAATATGCTCACTAATGCCGAAGTCATCATTTTTAATTGTTTCTATTGCATGCTGATTAAATCTTGTTTGCGTCAAGTCATCAACTATAATTGGTGCGCCTTTTACCGTTCTTTTCAAGTTTTCAATGCTTGAACGAGTAAAATCAGGTGCTGCCAATTTTGGTTTTTGTCCTATCATCATTTTCAACAAAGTTTCAAGAAAACTTGTTTTTCCTGCTTTGCTTTGTCCATACACCAAGCCAAAAACCGGATACGGTAATTTATTTTGCTCATAACGCGATGCCATATCACGCATAACAGCAATAAACGGTGAGCAAAAAAACCAGTTTGCAAATTCAAAATATCTATACTGCATTTCCGCAAAGTTACCATGAAACGTACTATATCCATCCATATACCGCAGAAACAAATCAACATCAGCGGCAACTTCCTCTTTTTTTGGTTCCAAATTCACTTTTTCCCCATTTAATAGCACACACATTTTTTCTGCATCAACAATCAAATGAGGATATTCACTACGCAATTCTTTATCCCTAATATTTTCTTCAATTCTTTGACGCCTGATTTTTGTTATTGCATCTGGCATCAAATAAGTTTTTCCGTTTTTCTTGTCAGCTTTCGGTATAATCGGCTTTAATTCTTTTGCAAGATTGTGTACATCCAAAATAAATTGAACTTCACTTAACAACTCTTTTTCTGTTTCAACAATAAATGCCTTTTTTGCATAAACATATTCTGAAATTGGCAAAGCATCAATATTTTCACTCGTATCAGCAATCATCAAAGCCTTTTTGCTAATTGTATTTGTACTATTTTCTTTTAAATCATCAAAACATGATAAATACCAATTATATGCATTTTCATTATCGATATAGCAAATATTCTCTCGCTGAAATCCACCAAATGCATTATAGGACATATTTGCAGAACCCATAATAACCCTTTTACGTCCATCCGTTGCTTCCAAAAGATAAATTTTCTCATGCGACATTTGTTTATGAGCGACAAAAAAACTAACCGTACCGTTGTCTATTCGCTCCAACAACTCCTGTCTTGAATTGCCAACATTTTCTCGCATTCTCAACAATAATTGATTTTGATATGCCATAATCTCTTGTATAGATCCGGACATAACCATTTCATTGCCAAATATAATTTCTGCCTCATCAAACATTTCAAGGAGTTTGTATATAAAATTTATATTCGAGGAGTATGTAATTGCTCGTATCTTATTATAGCCCCTAAACAGTTCTTGCCATGTTACTGCTTTTGTTGTTACATAATCCAACTCAACAACATCAAGTTTACCCGAATGGTTTTCCTGAGTATCAACGTAATCAAACAATGAAATATTATTTTCATCCATTTTGTTTTTCACAAAAATCCATCCTTTCCTAAATAAAAAGAGAGTTATTTTAAGTTATTATAACACACGCATAGTACCATAAATCGTACTTATAAAATATTTTTCAAAAAAAAAATGTAATTTTTATGCAAAAAACCTTTGCCGAGAATACACAGCAAAGGTTTTCCAAATTAAATATAATCACATTCATCAATGCTGTCTGTCCAGAACACAACGGTGAAGTCATACTGCAGGCTTTCGTCGGCGGGGATGGAAAGACCGCCCTTGAAGAACAGGTTATTGGCTGCCATCAAACCGTAGTTACGGATGTGCCATGTGGTAGGAAAGCGTTCATTCGTATTGCGGTCAAAGGCGGCAATACCGTAGGTTTTGCCGTTCAGTTTTGCGAAATAATTGCACCACAGTGCTTCCTTGCCCCAGCATTCCTCCTCCTTGACACCGCCGTTGGAATTGGTAAAGGTGCCTTCCCCGTCGGCACGCATGAAGTCATTGACACGAATACCGAGAGGGCCTGCTTCTTTGGTGGGGCCGAATTCGATGTCGCCGTAAGCGGCGGTGAACACGACCTGCACATCCACGCAAACTCCTGTTTCGGCTTCGGAGAAGGTAAGTCTGCGTTTTTCGTTGATAACGGGTGTGCCGTCCGGCTTTTGCCATACATTGTTGACAGAAACAACCGCCGTTTCACCGTCGGCGATTTCGTCAATGCAGTCAAAAACAACAACACCTTTGTCGTCTTCAAATTCATTCCAGAAGTCCACGCCGTTGACCTCACCCACACCGATGAACAGCGATCGCTGATGCGGATGCTCCTCATGGAAGGGTGTAAAGCGGGTGAATGACACTCCGTCGGGTGCATTCACGGGGCCCATGAAGGGTCTTTTATAGGTCGCACTGTAATCACAGATTGTGAACAGATAATCGTTATGATATACTTCGAAAACATTTTCCTTGCTGATTACTTTGAAACTCATACTACATTCTCCTTTAAAAATGCAAGTCCTGCGGACATATCCGCAATAAAATCACTGTAGCCGCATTCGATGGTCAGGTCACCGTGATAGCCGATTTCTTTCAGCACTGCACCGACCTTTTTCAGATATTCACCGCCGTGCACACCGGGACGAAGTCTGCCGGGTGCTTCCGACACATGGATATGATTGATAAAGGGTTGCGCTTCTTTCAGCACGGACGGAGCCTCGTTGCCGACTGCCATGTGGAAGGCATCGGGGGTGATGCGAAGATAAGGATGGTTAAATTCACGGGCAAGCTCAATCGCCTGCGAGACGAAATTGACCTGATTGGTTTCGGTTTTCTGCAAGGGTTCAATGCAGGTAAAAATGCCGTATTGCGAGCCGACATCCGCACAGTAAAGCAGAAAATCCTTATAATACTTTCTTCCCTCTGCTTCAGTCATTCCTTCGGGATAGCTGCGTGCACCGCCCGAACCAAACACAAGGGCCTTGATACCAACAGTGTGAAGATTTTTAAAAGTCTTATCGGCATGTGCTCTCGCTTCTTTGTGATTCACACACACGCGGATGTGTCCCGGCAGGAAGCAGTTGATATATTCAATGCCGAAATCACCAGACTTCACCATTTCAGCGAGTGCCTGCAGCTCATTTTCTTTTAAATCATTCACCGAACCTGATGTGGCTTCAACAAAGTCAAAACCCATATTGAGAATATTTTTGTATCCGTCTGTCAGCACCGTAAAAAGCTGATCTGCATGGACGGAATTTTTAAATTCGGGCATAAATGTATTGGGAGATAAACAACAACCGATTCGCATTGGAATCCCTCCTTTGGTTTTATGATACTAAACTGAAACTTCGTTGTCAACAAAAAGCCGATAATTTCATATCGACAAATTGAAAGCAGTGTGGTACAATTGAAGAAAAAACGGGAGTTGGAGTTATGTTTGAGGATCTGAAAAAGAATGCAACCGCGTATGATGCGGACGAAATCGTCAGCATTGAGCATCTGCGTTGCGGTGACAGAATTAAAATTGTTTTCCGTTTTGAATATCCATGTTTCAATGTGAAACTTCACATTGGGGATGCCGTTTATGAGGACGGCTTCAACGACAAAGAGCCTTACGATGTGCTGACGCACTTTTTCTATATTCCCGAACCGCAAGCCGATACAACGCTGCTGCTGACAATGTGGGATGACACCGTTGACGGTGATTGCTATTACCATGAATTCAAATTCGGAACTCCCGATTATGCAGATGAAAAGCAATTGTTCAATGATTATGACAACGGCTTGACGGAAAAAGAAAGAGAAGAAAAGCAAGTCTGCGACGGGGTTCTTTACCGTCATATTCTTTATAATGATAAAAACGCAGCACCCGTACACACCTTCTGGCTCAGCGTTGACACAAAAAAAGCAAGCCTTGCAATCGGTACACCCAATGACGGCTTGCAGGCAAAGGATATCCGTGCAACCGTACCTGCCATGATTGAGTCAGCTGTCAACAACGGCAAAAATGTTGTGGCGGCAGTCAATGCAGACTTTTTTGATATGTTCGGAGACGGCAGTCCCTCGGGTCTTTGTGTAAAAGACGGTAACTGCATTGCCAATGCCGACAGCAAAAGAGCCTTTATCGGTATAAAAAAAGACGACTCACCCGTGCTTACAACTTTGGCGAATGAACCCGACTTATTACCCGACCTGCAACAGGCAGCAGCCGGTCTGCAGATGATTCTCAAGGACGGACAATTCTTTGAATGGGGTCCGCTCGAGCCCTTTGCATTCACAAGACATCCTCGTACCGCTGCAGGACTTTGCGATGACGGAACGGTGCTGCTTCTTGTCGTGGACGGCAGAATCCCCGACTATTCCAACGGTGCAAGCCTTGTGGATTTGGGTCTGCTGATGCAGCAGTTCGGTGCAAAAAGAGCCGTCAACCTCGACGGCGGCGGCTCCTCGGTTTGCTATACAAAAGAAATTGGTGAATTTGTTTTGCATTCCAACCCGGCTGACCTTGTTCGTCCGAATGACAAGATCATCCGCGAGGAATTCAACTGCATTCTTGTAACAAAAGATTAAAGTAAAAACAAAGACGGGTCTTCGGGACTCACGCGGCTGCCCCGTATGGAAGATTGGCAACACGCAAGCACAATTCTGAGTGCATCGTGTGCTTCTCTTGCCGTACAGACGGGCGGCCGTTTTCCGTTCAAAAACTCGGCAAGCGGTTTTGCCTGCCCTGCAATGCGGTCGGATTGAGCAGACGGAACAGACAATGCGGAATTGATCCATTTTTTATCTTCATTTTTATACCAGCGAACAGCAGGATGGGTATTGTCATTTGAAGCAGCGGCAGGCTGGTCTCCGCCGTAATGCTGCATGGCTCCGTCTTCAAAATAGGCTTCGGTGGTGATTTCGGCTGCAGAACAAACAGCACTGAAGGACACTTCGCACAGCAGTCCGCTGTCATATCGCATGACGGCAACAGCGGTATCGTTTTTTATGAAGTTACGCTTTGCGGTGGAGATTTCGCAGCTGACATAACGCGGCATGCCGAACAACCACAGAATCAGATCCACGGGGTGTGCACTGTCATCGGCAAAAATATCGCGGTTGAGAGCAGGGTCTACATGCCACGAGTTTTCAAAATCACCCCACAGGTGGCTTGAAAGTCCGTGTCTGCGGCGGAAATAAAAACACTTGCCCATTTCACCGCTGTCGAGTTTTTCTTTGATTTCAAGATTAACCGGATCACAACGCATCTGAAAAGCAGCCGAAAAATCGACTCCGTTTTCCTCAACGGCCTTGACAATTTTTTCGGAATCACGTAATTTTACCGCCATAGGTTTGTAAAGAATGATTTTCTTTTTCGCTTCGGCAGCCTTGACGGCAAGCTCGCAGTGAAATGCCGTTTCTGCACAGATAAGCACCGCCTGTATGTCCTGATCGGACAGAATTTCTTCCTGAGTCATGGCCTGAAGACCGTATTTTTCGCAGTTTTCCTTTTGTCTTTCTTCGTTTCTGTCCCAGCCGGCAACGACATTTACTTCATATTCGGGGTGCCCGGACCATTGTGAGAGCAATGCGTGCACGTGGCCGTGTGCAAATCCGAGAACAGCAAGTGAAATCATATTCCTACCTCCACAACAATACTTATACAATATTTACAATTTAACACAAACTGTATTCGTTTGCAATGTTGAAATTGCAATAAACTTGTGTTATAATAGCATAAATCTACGGTTATAAGCCGTAAAAAAAGGAGTGTGCGCTTTATGAGTGAAAAAACCGAAGCAATTGTCGGTAAAGTCAAATCATTGGCAACTGAATTCAAAACTCATTGGAACACGCCAGCGGAAGGAAAATATGTACCTTACAAGGAGTATAAAGACATTTTCTTTGCCGTCGGCAGCAACTACACAGGTATGAAGATATTGGAGTATATCGGATTCTGGTCTTCCTGTTTCCTGATTATGCACCACTACAACCTGCCGTATCTGACCTTTTCCATCATCGGCATCATCAACATGCCCCTGGGATATGTTTCGGCACTGATCTGGTGGTTTGTTTGCGACAACCTCGGTTTTTTGCCCAAAAAGACATCACGGATTCTGTATATCGTGTACGGACTGATGGCAGCATTCGGTATATCGTGCATTTTATTTGACTATTCGACCCTGTTTGACCCAACAAGCAAATTCATCATCTACCTCAACGGTCTTGAGGGCATGAATGCAACCGCTTGTTTCAAAGTTTTCGGCACACATTTCCTTTACACCGGCTGGGTCGGCATGAGAAATATGTTTTGGCGTAAAAAGCTCATTCCGAAGTTCGGCAGATACAAATATTCCCTTTACAGTGATGTGATTCCCAAGGTGATCATGGTCATCCTCATCGGTTGGCTGCCTGTTTACAACATTCCTGATGTGACCACCCGTGTGTGGGTCGCAAACCTGATGTTTGCCTGCTACAATGTATTCGGATTCGGCGACTGCCTCGGTGCTTGCGTCAACAACATAAGCCCCAATCTGCAGGAAAGAATCTGGATCAGAAGCTATCCACTCAAGCTTTCCCACATTTTCCACTCTATTCTTGCTATTATTCTGCCCGTTATTATAGGCAAACTCCGCTATGACTGGGCAGATATCAACCTGTATCGCTATGTTATACCCATTTATTTCATTATTTTTGCAACCATCACCATGTGCCTTGCAGGACGTGTTAAAGAAAGAATTCCGCAGCCGCCCCTTGAAAAGAAGGTACAGATCAAATTCTGGGACGGTTTGTTCGGTGTACTCAAAAACAAATACCTGCTGATCAACAACATAGTTGGTCTTATTGACTCACTCGGAAACGGTATGTTGCCTTTTGTTACGATTCTTTATTTCTACACATTCCGTTTGAGCGGTCTTCCTTACAGCCTGATCGTTGCACTCGTTTCGTTTGCGGGAACACCGCCCGATCTGTGTGCACCGTTCTTCCTCAAGAGATTTTCTTACAAACAGATCATGATTTTCTATCAGGTTTCGCGTGCACTCGGCAATGCTGCCATTGCAGCCGCCATCTGGTTCTGCGGTGAAAACCTGATGCTATGCGGTACAATTTGCATTGCGATTCTGTTCTTCATGGAAATGACCTCCACCATTCCAAAGACCGCAAGTCATGACATGAACGTAAGAATCGGTGACTATCAGATGTACTTAACAGGTGAACGCCTTGAAAGCTATGCCGGTATTTTCGGTTGGTTCACAGGACCTGTTACCAATTTTGTCGGCATGATCATCCCGCTCCTTCTGCTCAGATTCGGCTTCAACAGCAACTGGGACGTTCTGTTTGTGGATTCTGCAAGAAGAAACATCATTGCCATTCCGCTGATCGTTGACGTAATCGGCTTTGCACTGATGACCATCCCCTATCTGTTCTGGGACTACGACAGTCACAAACAGAACATGGTTATGGAAGTGCTCAAACGACGTGCGGAGGTCACCGCTAAACAGGCACAGGCCGAAGGTATTTCCACCGACGGCAGTTATCTCGGTTAAGGAGGTGCAGACACAATGAGTAAAAAAGAAAAGAAAATGAACAACCCCAACGAACCCATTGTTCTGAACATTCCGGAGGAAGAGATCTGGACCTATCAGGTTCCGGGACTTGCTGCACCGAGCATCGGAAAAACACCGAAACAGTACGGACTGAAGAAGGTTCTGCTTGCACTTGTTATTATAGTTGCTGTTTCCTGTTCATGTTATTTCAGCATCCGCACCGTGCAAAAGGATACACTTGAATATGAAACCCATTGGGACGGCGGCTTGATTCTTTCCAAGTTCAGCAACACGGGATTCATCACGGAACTCGATATCGATTATCATCAGACCATTGAATACGATTCCGAAAATCCCGATGTAAACACAAATTTCAAATTCGTGAAAGACGAAACACAGCCCGTCACCTCCATCCGCGAATATGCGTTCAACTGTGACGACAAACTGAAAGTCATTAACATCGGCCCCACCGTTACCGAAATCGAAGCGACCTCGTTTTATTCCTGCTGGGCACTTGAAAGAATCGAAGTCGATGAAAACAACCCCAATTACTGCGACATTGACGGCGTTCTTTATAACAAGGATGTAACGGAAATCATCTGCTATCCGACCAACCATGACTTCTATCTGAGCAACAAATACAGCTACAGCCAGTATGACGAAAACAACAACTGGCATGAACCCGAAGGTGAAGAATACGATGCCTACAAGCTTGCTGTTTGCAACTATGTTCTTCCCTCCACCGTTACAAAGATCGGTGACCTTGCATTCAACTATGCATTTATCAAGGAGCTGTATGTTCCCGAAGGACTCAAGGAAATCGGCACACTCGGTCTGTTTGAAATGACTTCTCTGGAGCACATCTATTCCTACAAAACCGACAGCACGGTCATGAATACGGAATTCACAAGCCGTGAGGATCTCGGCGAAGTGTATCTGTCGCTCCCCGAAGGACTTGAATACATAGGCTCTGATGCGTTCAGCTACAACCAGTCCATGACCTATATGTACATTCCTGAAAGTGTTACACACATCGGGCACCATGCATTCTGGGACACCTGCTTCAAACAGGACGGAGAGCTGCGTGCGATAACAGAACTCAATGTTGCACACGACGAAGCAGCTTTCGAGAATGTTGAAACAGGCGACCAGTGGAGACCGGTTTATGAGTATCTGCTGTTCTTCAAGAGCATCCCCGTAAACTACGGCGCCGAAAGAATGGCACTTAACTGAATTTAAGCAAAATGAAAAAGCTTGCTGACCCGAACAGTCGGCAAGCTTTTTTAGAAAAATTCTATAATTTTTTCCAAATTGCTAAAAATCAAAAAGGAGAATCGTTTTTTTCGCGCTAATCTTTTTCAGGTAATTCATCTGCAATTCTTAATCCATATTCTGTTTGTTTTGATTGTAAAACGGGAACATTTGCCTTATTTGCCATTTGAACAATTTCAGATTTGTGGTCATCGCTAATTTGTGTTCCAAGTATTATTTTTGAAGGCTTTATGAATTGTATCGCTTTTCCTTTATCATAAAAATCTTCCGGGGTATCTTCTAGACAAGAATACCACGCTCCTGCGTTATGTATTAGTCTCCATTCCTCTTCATAAGCCCAATCTTTTAACTTGTGCATCGCAATATAATCAAAGATCAAAAACTCAGTTTTCCTGTTCTTAATAAGTTCAGATGTAAGGTCAGGCAATTTCTCAACATAGAAAACAGGAAACAACATATTTTTTTGATATATATTTTGGATATCTAAAGTATTATATTCCATGCATATGCCTTTATGACCATTTGTATAATGATTCCACATCGGAAGATTTAATGGATTAGTTGTAAAGCTTGCAAATCTTACAAAATGTCTGCACAGTGCATTAAAAAGATAATTAACTCTTTCAATTTCACTCATAATTGCTTTCTTTATTGCTGCTTCAACTCGTTCTGCTGTGGTCGATTTCTCTGATATGTATGCTATAAGGCTATCAAACCATTTTTCAGATTCAAATATTTCAATAAAATCTTTTGGTTCAAATATTCCTTTTGCCATTTCTTCAAATAACTTTTTATCATCAAAATAATAACCCGGTTCAGATACTCTCAAATGCGAACAACATTCAAACGGGTCATTTAATTCCTTGGGATGAGATAACCACAATTCTCCTCTAACTATTTCGTTAAAACGATATTTTAAAGATGCATCTGTAATTGGTCTGTATCGATACAGCCTTTTTGGAAGATTATTTCTTTTCAAATCCAAAGCATTACAATAATCGGCTGGCGTACCTGCTGTATATAGGCTTATAAAATCATTTTTCCAATTCATTATCAATTCAGCCCTTTTCAATCAATTCCTTATATAGCCACAAGTTCTGCCACGCATTCGGATTCGGTCATTTTGAAGCTGAATCCGTAGGCCTGCATGACGGCCTTGTCGTTTGTCTGATGTGCTTTGCGCAGCTCAACGTGCATAGTCAATTCGTCATACAAATCGGCAAGTGAACAATCCGGGTAAATCGCACGAGCATCAAGAATTGCCTGCGCGGTCTGCTCGATTCGATCTATACAAAAACAATGCAAAACAGCATAGACCGTGTTGTTGCAATTCATTGTAAGGGGGATTTGTTATAAATCAATCACGCATGCTGAAAACTTCACAAGACTGCTCTTTACATTCTGATTGTCCGCTACACTTTATACCAGAAAAAATGGGAATTCCTTGGACTAAAGCATATTCTTTTCTCCAAAATACATATTTATCTTTTTTGCTGCAATAATAACTTACAACTGTATGCTTTTTTATATTCAAAAAATCACTCCTAAAAATATATTTTTGATTGCAACCACACATTTGTTCGACGTCAATTGTATTCTATCACACACCTTCAATATTGTCAATACTTTTTTGTTAGTTTCTCACAAATTATTTAAACTATTATTGTTGAATTTACCATATCATTACCAGTTTTTAAGCCGATGTTCTTTTTTAAACATCGGCTTATATATTAAATATTAAAACTAAAAACATACCTTATCAGCATGATTCAACTAATTCCTTATACATTCTCATAAGTTCCGCCACGCAGGTGCTTTCCGTCATAGTCTTTACATCAAAACCGTATGCCTGCATTACGGCGCGGTCGTTGGCTTGATGTGCTTTACGGAGTTCGGGCGGCATAGCAACCTCATCGTAGAGGTCTGCAAAAGAGCAATCGGGATAAAGTGCGCGAGCGTCAAGAATAGCCTGTGCAGTCTGCTCTATCTTGGCTTTTTGAGCATCGGTAGGATCGGGCCAAGGGAATGTGTTATATACGATTTCCTTGGAATAGCGATAATCGCTTTTCAATCTGCCACAAACCGCTCGCATCCAAGCCATATGTACATTGGAGGTCAAAACACCGAAATGATACAGAGTTGCATCGGGAATTATTTGTACGGCATTAGATGAAATAATATCTGCGCCCACAAATCCAATAGGCACATATTTTCTTCTTTCAGAAGAAACCGAAGGAATTATTAAATATGGCACATCATCAGGCTGCGTGATCTGGGCAAACAAATGCGGCACTTTGGCATATCCGTTTGTCGTTTTAGCTTTTGAATTTAAGCGAAAATCCTTCACTGCTTGTACTTTGTCATAGAGAATATGACTGTTCTTAATATCTTTGGGAGAAGCCTTCTTTAACCACAGACACCATCTTTTCTTGCCTTTGATGAATTCTTCAGCCCCGATATACAATCGCAACCATTGTTTTAGTTCGGGTTCTTTTTGCAGAAGTTCATTATATTCATCTGGAGAAATAACGAGAAAACCACCGTCTCGCGGTTGATTACCAAAATTCATTTTAGGAACACTACAAAGCGGCTCCTTTGATGCGACAATTAAACAATCCGGGGCATCCAAAAGATAAGGATTAATGTTGTCCACGTTTTTTACACGTGTGCTCCCATCGCCGGTAATATCCGAATATAGTGTCTTGATTTTTCTGTGAAATGTTGAGAATCCTACAATCACACAAAATACTGCTGCTTTATCCTTTGCCTCACTATTCCACTTAAAGGTTTGATAGGCATAGTTGATTTTGATGTTATATTCATTTAAAAGCACATTCCATAAGATTGGGGTCTGTGCACCCTGACAGATTGAATTTGTGGAAACAAAGCATACTTCTATATTGGTATTCTGAACTAACATTGCCGCTTTTTTATACCAACATGTTACATAATCCAAGTCCTGAACATCTTTAATATCCCCGAAAACAGTTTGTACATCCCTCTTTTGCTCGCTACCTTGATCCATCATACGAGCCCCCACAAACGGTGGGTTGCCCATGATGTAGTTCAATTGATTCTTCGGCACTACCGTTTCCCAATCGATACGCAGCGCATTGCCCTCAACGATATTTGCATAGGATTTCAGCGGCAAAAAGTCAAGATTCATGTGAATGATGCTTTCGGTTTCTTTCATCATCTGACTTTCGGCAATCCACAGAGCGGTTTTGGCAACGGTTACGGCAAAATCATTGATTTCAATACCGTAAAACTGGCCGATAGACACACGGATGCAATTCATCATATTCATCATAATCTGTCCATCGGTTTCGGCTTCAATTGCTTCATTTTCAAGACGGCGCAGTGAAATATAAGTTTCCGTGAGGAAATTGCCCGACCCGCAGGCAGGGTCAAGAAATGTAAGGGAAGCCAATTTGTTGCGGAACTGCTCCAAACGGGCAAGCTTTGTTTTCCGGACGGCAATTGCCTTTATTTCGGAAAACTCTTCACGCAGGTCATCCAAAAACAGAGGGTCAATGACTTTGTGTATGTTTTCAATAGACGTGTAGTGCATACCGCCGGAACGCCTTGTTTCGGGGTTCAGTGTGCTTTCAAAAACAGCACCGAAAATGGTAGGACTGATGGAAGACCAGTCAAAATCCTCGCTTGCTTTGCGAAGAAGCAAATCACGAACACGGTCATTGAGCTGCGGAATCTCAATGCTTTCATCCGCAAACAAACCACCGTTGACATAAGGAAATTGTGCAAGCAGACCGTTCTCATACGGGTCGCGGTCTTTTATGTCGGTATCGAGCATTTTGAACAAGTCAATCAAGGCACGACGCAGACCTTTTGCTTCAAAGGAGTTGATATAATCATGGAACAGATTGCGAGGACCGAAAATACCGGCATCCTCGGCATACAAACAAAAAACAAGCCGAACACAAAGCATATTCAGACTTTGCAATGAACGGGGATTGGTCGGGTCGATATACTGTTTAAGAATTTCATCATACAAAACACCGACAAGATTGCCCGCCTGTATGGAAACCTCCATTTCGTGTTTTATATTTTCATCTGCCGCATCGACCATGAATTGAAGACGGTAATATTCTTTTTCAAGATCTTTCAATAAAATCTGTTCAGGTTCACCATTTGGTTTTTCCATGTCATAAATCAAAAATTCTTCAAAATTGCAGGTGATAATCCAACGCGGTCTTTGCGAATAAGGCAAAACGGCAGAATAACGCTGTGCCTGCTGAAACGGTGTCAGCAGAGAGCCATCCGACTGCTTGATTGGCTTACGAAGATCTTTACCTTTTCCTTTTTGCTCAATCAGCACATGAGTAGACTGAATCATCCCGTCAATGAAACTGGTATGATCAATTTTGACCTGTTCTTCAAATGTGATATATTTTTCGGGTTGTTCCACACCGTATACATCACGAAGCAAAGAAAGCCAGAACGGTTGACTTTCTCCTTTTTCATATCCTCTTTCCTGCCAATACTCTGCAAAAGCTTTGGCAGCTTCATTCTGACGGGCAACACGCATAGCAAAATCCCCTTTTTTTACAAAAAGATTTATGTTATTTTGTATTATAGCATATTATTACACTGAAATCAATCTAAACAAGAGGCAAGAATGAGACTGTTCATAATGCAAAAACAAATATTTAAAACTTCAAGGACAATTGCCTTCTCAAAACTCCTCGGAAAACCACAATTTGCAATCCACCATTGTTTTAATATAAAGTTTTTAAAATTATTTATTAAAAAGGGTTGACATTTTAAGTGAATTGCATTAAAGTGAATTTGTATGTGCATAGCATACAAAATTAACACCAATACCGAAAGGAAAGTGATACATTTTGATTAAACTCGGTGTAAACAGTGTTCTTTTTAAAGCATTCACATTCCGTGAAGCCGCTGAAATGATCAGCCGTTGCGGTTACGACGGTGTTGAGATTTCCGCCATTGAAGGAATGTGTGAACATCTGAAACTCAGCGAATGGAAAATGCGCAAAAGCGAGCTGCTGAGCATTTCGGAATATTACAATCTTCCCTTCCTGTCCACGGAAGTTGCCTCGCGAGACAGAAATCGGCTTCTGACCGCTTTTGAAGCCTGTGCAGAACTCGGTATTCCCGTTGCAAACATCGGTTCGGGCGGCAGCTCGGGCGACGAAGAATCCTTCAAGGAAGCAATGGAAGCCATTGCTGTTTCCGCAGCAGATGCAAAGAGCTTCGGTGTTTCTTTGTGTGTAAAGGCCCATGTCGGTGCAGCTGTACATGACACGGCAACAACACTTCGCATGGTCGAAGAAATCGGTCTTGAGGGATTCGGTGTTGACATGGACCCCAGCCACATTCACAGAGCAGGCGAAAATCCCGCACTCGAACTGCCGAAAGTCATTCATGCCATGAAGCATATTCACATCCGCGACTGCAAGGGTGAGGGTCCGTCCCCCGGAGAACCCATGCTGCAGGCCTGCGGCAGAGGTGACATTGATCTTTACGGTTACTTCACCGCAATGGTGGATGCAAAATATGACGGTCCGGTTTGTCTGGAAGTCATTGGCGGCGAACAGACCATGGCAAATGCGACGGCAATTGCCGCAGAAAGCTACGGTTACATGAATGCTTGTCTTAAAAAATTAGGTGCAAGATAAATACGAGATAAGGAGAAAAAATAATGGCAAAGAAATACCCGAATATTTTATTCTTCGGCATTGACTCACTCAGAAGTGACCACATGAGTCTGTACGGCTATGACCGTTTGACAACACCCCATATTGACAGATTCATTGAAGAAGACGGCGTTGTGTTTGAAAACATGTACAGTCCGTCCATCCCCACCACCCCGGGTTATGCTTCCATGCTCACCGGCTGCGACTGCTTCAGCACTGACTGCGTGGCACTGCGTCACGAAGGTCCGCTGACCGATGCCGTGACCACACTTCCCGAAATTCTTAAAAAGTACGGTTATACCTCTACATACATCGGCGGACATTCCGGCAGAGGCTTTGACAATTATCTGACTTATCCCGACTGGAACCCCGAAAAGGCAGACAAGATCAACGATGTCATTCTGCCCGAGCTTGACAGACTGGCCGAACAAGATCAACCGTGGCTTCTGTTCATGCGTCACATGGACCCGCATTCCCCTTACTACGCACCCAAGCCGTTCGACAGAATGTTCTATGAAAACGACGAATTTGATCCCAAGAACACTTCTCTTCGTGAGTGTTATTCCTTTAAACCCTTCCGTGACTATTTCCTGTCCTGGTTCCCCGAAGGCTGCACCGATGCCGAATACATTGTAGCCCAGTATGACGGCTCCGTCGCTTACATGGACAGCTGTATCAACCGTGTTCTTGTCAGACTTGAAACACTGGGTCTTTCTGAAGATACCATCGTTGTGTTCACTTCCGACCACGGCGAAACGCTCACAGATCATCATTGCTATTTTGATCATCATTCCATTTACGATAACTGCCTGAACGTTCCGTTCTGCTTCCGTTATCCCAAGTTCCCCTATGTCGGCAGAGTTCCCGATATCACCCAGACCAAGGACATTGGTCCCACCCTTCTTGCCGTTGCAGGCATTGAAGACTGCGGTGTGAAGTTTGACGGCAGAGATATGACCAAGGTCTTCACGGAAGGCATCAAGCAGCAGCCTGAATTCTACATCACGGAAGCCACATGGATGCGTAAGCACGGTTGGAGAACCCCCGAATGGAAGCTTATTGAAGCACTCGAACCCGACTTCCATTACCTGCCTCCCGTTGAACTTTACAACCTCATTGACGACCCGGGTGAATTGCACAATGTGGCAGAGGAAAATCCCGAAGTGGTCAAATTCCTGCATGATCGCATGATGGCACACATTGCAAAGCGTGAAAAAGAAGTCGGTCACACCAACCCCATGTACACAAACCTTAACTGGAACGGCTTCGGCAGACCCTTTGAATCAAGTGACGAAGCTTACAACACATTGCACATCGGTGACCCCGAAGCTGCACAGAAGCTGCAGGACAAACTCGAAGCCATGGGTGTAACAGAATAAGAGGTCAGAAAAATGCAAAGAACTTGTGTTATCGGCATGGGCCCCATCGGTAACAACCATGCCACGGCTTATACACAAACCGATCTCGCACAGCTTGTCGGTGTGTGCGACAAAATTCCCGAACGAGCCAAAGCCGCAGGTGAAAAGTACGGTGTTCCCTACTTTTTGAGTGCGGAAGAAATGCTCCGTGAACTCAAACCCGATATCTGCTCGGTCACAACAGGCGGTTATGAGTATTCAAGCGATCACTATGAACCCACCATGCAAGCGTTTGAACACGGCTGCCATGTGCTTGGTGAAAAACCCATTTCCAACAGCATCAAGCTTGCACAGGAAATGGTGGACACCGCAGCTGCAAAAGGACTTTGCTACGGCATTGACATGAACCACCGCTTCACACCTGCCGCAAGACAGGCAAAGAAGTGGCAGGAAGACGGCAGAATCGGCGAATTGCTGTTCTGCAACATGGCACTTTGGATCGGCAAATTCATGCCGTTGGATTCGGTGTATTATCACTTAAAAGCACTCAATCCCCATTCGGTCAACATCATGCAATACTTCTGCGGTCCTGTCAAAGAGGTTTCCTGCTTTGCAATGAAGGCAAGCGGCAGAGATATTTACTCCACACAGAGCACCAATATGCGCTTTGAAAACGGTGCGGTCGGACATCTGACCAGCTCCTATGATATCCGCAGAGGACATCCGATGGAACGCTGTGAGGTGGCAGGCACGGACGGCAGATTCGTGTTTGAGGATATGTGGAGAGAAGCAGTGCTCTACCCTGCTGAAACGTACTTAAAAGAAGTGTACACAAATCCCGTGTTTGACGGTTTCCAAGGGTTCTATGACACATTCAAGGACAGAATCCATTCCTTTGTCCGTCAGGTCGATGCAGGCTGCAAGCCCGAAGAAATCGACGGCAGCGGCAAAGAAGGTCTGGAAGCATCGCGTGTCATTCATGCCGCAATCCGTTCGATTGAAAACAACGGTGCAGTCATTCAGGTTAAAGACATTACCGAATAATTTATAATATCAGAAAGGAAATTGATTATGGCTAATTCTCCTTTGAAGGTCGGCGTCGTCGGTATGGGCGGCATCGGTCATACGCATTGCAATGCTTATAAGGCAGACGAACTTGCAGAGCTTGTCTGCGTTTGCGATCTCAGAAAAGAAAGAGCCGACGAAGCGGCTGAAAAATTCGGTGTTGAAAAGTTTTACACCGTCAAGGAAATGCTCAATGCACATCCCGAACTCGACATCGTGGATGTTACCACATCGGGTATTGAAAACGGCTCGTGGCACTATGTTCCCGTTATGGAAGCCCTTGCAGCAGGCAAGCACGTTTTAACCGAAAAGCCCATCTCCAACGACATTGAAGAAGCACGTGAAATGGTGCGTTTCGCCTGTCAGCAGGATCTGTATCTCGGCTGCAACCTCAACCACTATTTCTCCGAACCTGCGTTCATGGCTGACAAGCTGATTGCAGACGGTCAGATCGGTGAGCAGGTGTATGCACTGACCAAGGTCGGCTTTAACGGCAGCACCGTGGATGTTCCCAACATTGATCCGACCTCCCGTTGGCAGTATCCCTATTCCCATGCAAAGGCATTCCTGACCCATCCGTTCTCGGTCATGCGTCATTTCAGCGGTGATGTGAAATACATTCAGGCATTCATGGATAAGCCCGGTGCAAGAAGACAGGGCGGCGACATGATGCTCTCCATTCAGAGCATCCACATGCAGTTCCAGAACGGCTGTGTGGGTTATCTGCTTTCACAGCGCGGTGACGCACACTTCGGTCTCGGCGGCTGGTGGAGCTATGAGCTTGCCGGCACAAAGGGCACTTTCTGCATTGAAAACTGCGTGGAAAAGCTGACCGTATGGCAGAAAGACAAAGAACCTGTCATCACCAACACGGGTGTTACGGACTTCGGCGCAACCTTCCCCATCCGCATTCATGCGTTCCTCGAAGACGTTACCAACAAGGTCGACAAAGAACACCTGAGAGCCAGCGGCAGAGATGCTCTTGCCACGATGGAATACATCTTCGCAGCCATTGATTCCTACGAATCCGGCGGTGAACTCGTCCGTCCGCACGCACTGCCCGCCTTCCACGGCTCGGTCAATATCATCAAATAAAAGAATACAAACAAACACGAACGACCTGTCATTTCGACAGGTCGTTCGCATGTAATGTTGTTATACTTTTTCTGCAAATAATTCTTTGATCTGATTGAAAATACCGGTAAACCAATCAATGATCATCCGGAAGAAAGAGCAGATCTTATCAAAGATACTTTCGACCGAATCTCCGCCGATGATCGACGTGTCTTTCATAGTGGCGGTGAAGTCACAGTCGCCCATTTTGATATGGATATTCGCCGTCTGCGTGAGATCGGTGCCTTCTTTAACGGCGACGGGTGTGTATGCATTGCCTTCTGCATCAGTGAATACCCAGGAACGGAAATCATCTGCAGTGAGGCCTGTTGTTTTGTCCCAATCAACGTAAATGATCTCGCCGACTCTTTCGGTATAGGTAAACGTCTGTTCGCCCACAATGACGGTCATTGTGTGATAAGGACGGATATCCATGTTGAAAGTGCCTTCAACTGTGGGATTCATTACCGTGGCGGTGTCTTCATCGGTGGGTTTGTATTCGAATTTATAGGAATAGTCACCGCTTGCAGGAGCCAACCACTGCCCTTCCGCATAGAACCGACCGTTTTCATCGGGAGATACAGAAACGACCACTTCATCGTTTACGATCAGGTCAACAGTGCCCTTCAGTCTTTTATTCGGGAAGTTGATTTTATATTTTCTTATACCGTCGTACATTTCGGTCGGGGTGCTTGTAAAAGAAAGATTGGATTGATCAATGTACCACAGGTATGCATTGTCGTGAATGAAATTCTGAATTCTGACGGGAATGCTGACTTCCTTTTCTTTGTAGTAGCCGCTCGCGGGGGTTATTTTTGCAGTAACGTATGTAACCGTTCCGTAGTCAGCCGTCTGGGGATCGAAAACGGTTCTTGACCAGAAAACATTTTTAATACCTGCATCCTCGGGAACGGTTCCGATCGTGCTGAATCGCAGTTCTTTGTCGGAATCAAGATTTTGGTCGAAATATGCTCCGTAATTCAGAACGATCTCAAAGTCTTCGCTCAGTTCAAATTCAGCTTTGCTGACGGTAAAGGATTGGCTTTTAATAAGATGTGTAATCTTAGGTAAGGTTGTATCATTGGGAACAAATGTAGATATCAAGAGGTATGTTGTCGGACCGACAGAAATATTTTCAGGCAACGAGTCTGTCGGATGTCCGTTTACATAATATCCCCATGTACCCTCAACGATGTTGCCGTTTTCATCAACCATTTCACCGGACGTAATAGATGCATAATCTGCAACAGTTTTGTTGGGTATGTAGATAAAGCCTAAATCTGATGTTATTTTGAATTCGGGAAATTTTGTAATCTTCAGGTTGGAGCTGTATTGCGTGCCGACCAAAACCGTCATCTTGCCGTATGCGTCCTCGTAACCTTTGCACGACCACACGACGTCCACTTCGGTATCCTTCATGATGACCGTGTCGGTCATGTTTGCAACTGCTGTCCATGTACCGATTGCCGTAATATCATTGCCGTCTGCATCGATAACCTTACCCGATCCGGCTTTTATAAAGATGTCATCGGGTGAATCAAACAGAAATGCACTCGTTCTGGTCATAGAGGGAACGGGATTTTCAACAAGCGTTGTTTTTATCGTTGTGACATTGACGTTTACCGTTGTTTTGAGTACGTCATAGCCGGTTGCTTTCCACTGAATCTCCTGCGGACCGCTTTCCGTGGGAATTGTTGTAGCGTTGACAAAAGTCCATTTACCCAACGATGTAACATCATTGCCCTCGGCATCTTTTACAAGACCACCGGAAAGAGTAAGCGTGTTGAGTTTATAGCCTGCAAGAAGATCGCTGCTGACAGCGGGAGGCGTGACGATCGTCGCATCGAGACCGTCAACCGTAAGTTTAGGCCAGCCTTCCAACGGAGCAGAATCCGTGGAACGCCACTGACCTCTGCTGAAATTTACAGTGTCCGTGGGATGGAAATAAAGTCTCACCGTTATCTCACCGACCGAAAGTGCTACAGTGGAAGGACTGCCGGTTACACTTGACTGAAACAAGAATTTTCCTTCAATTTCCGTGCCTTCATAAGAGACTCTGCCACCAACGACCGTGAGGTCTGCGTGTGACGTGCCGCCGGGAACTACGAGATCGGAGGATGCTTCGCCGCCTTTGTAAGAAAGTTTCGGGGCTTCAAGAAGTACGCATTTGGCAGGTGTCAAAGCTATTGCTGCCGAAGCGAAGATCGGCAAAAAACTTGCCAGCATGAGAACGGAAAGAAGAACAGCCAATGATTTATTGATTTTTCGCATAGTGATATCTCCTTTGTCTTGTTTTGATATTTTCATATTTTCTGGTTGGTTTTTGCGTTTTTTGACGAATAAACCATCGGACTCACCTCTTTCTTTGTGGGATTATAAACTTACAATAACATATTCAATGTATTTTGTCAAGTATATATTTACAGCAAATCTATTTACAAACAATATTATTTATGCTATAGTAGATTTGCACTTCTCAGATCATAGGAAAAATACTTTCTTTTATTTACTTATTTTATAAAATATGCTATAATTTTCCCACATAAAGAACACTTGTATATGGGGTGATATTTTTTGAGTCAAAATCGGGAAAATTTTAAAAGAGGCTGTGCAGAACTCCTTGCACTGCATCTTCTGAGCAAAGAAGATCTGTACGGCTATCAGATCACGCAGTTAATGGACGAAAAAAGCGGCGGCAGATTCACGATGCTTGAAGGCACGCTTTACCTTATATTATATAAATTGGTTGACACAGGCTATCTTTCTACATATTCAAAGCTTGTGGGCAAGCGAAGAACAAGAAAATACTATCATCTTGAAGATGCAGGCAGAGAGTATCTTGCGCAAATGAAACAGGACTATGACGAAATTGCAACCGGAATTGCAATGATACTTGACAGAGACGAGGGTAAAGAATGATTTTAACGGAAAAAGAAATAAAAACATATATTTCCGATGTAGGCAATAACCTCTTCTGCTCACGTAAACAGAAAAAGCAAATATTAGCAGACATCAAAAATGAAGTCCTGACTTATGCTGAAAATAAAAGAATTACAGATATAAATGAAATATATGCACACTTCGGCACGCCCGAAGAAATTGCAAAGGCATATATTGCCGATGCAGAACCGCAAAATATAAAAAAAGCAATTAACATCAGAAAACTGTTGGTTGCGGCTGTTGCTATCGTACTTGCTATGTTGGCAATCACATTTATAATCGCAATTGTAGACAGTCATAATGCAAACGCAGCATATTTTACCGATACACCTATTGAGGTAATAACCACACTGCCGCAAATATCAGATTAAGAAAGATTTTACACAATTTCAGCGGAATCCACACTGATACCTGACAGGGAGGCAAAACATAAATGACAGAAATCAAAAAGGATATTGAAAAATATATATCCGAAGTCGGCACGCACCTTTTTTGTTTGAAAAAGAATAAAAAGACGGTATTGGCAGACATCCGCGAAGCCGTTTTTGAATTTACGGAAAACAACGACGTGACTTCAATGGATGTGATATACGAGCGTTTCGGCACGCCCGAAGAAATTGCAAAAGCCTACGTTGCCGACACCGAACCGCAGAATATAAAAAAAGCGATCAGCATACGCAAAATGTTGTTTGCGGCGATCGTTTCCGTTGTTTTGATCTTTACCGTATTTTTGACCTGCATTTTCATTGATTCTCACAAGGACAGAAACGGTACGTTGCATATAGAAATTGAAGAGGGTGTAACCTTTATTGATATGGCAGACGTCTATGCGGAAAAATAAGATGGCTGACAACCGACAGGGAGGGAAACGACAATGACCGCGATCGGTAAAGATATTGAAAAATATTTATCACAGGTGAAAGCATATCTTCCCTGTAAAAAATCGGATAAAGCGGTAATTCTTGAAGATATCCGACAGGCAATTTCTGAGTTTGCGGAAAATTCCGACATACAAAGCATAGACGATATTTATAAGCGTTTCGGCAAACCCGAAGAAATTGCCAAAAACTACCTGACCGATGCTGACCCGAAAAAAATCACAAACGCAATCAACATCCGTAAGGTAGTGATTGCGGCGGTTGTTGCAGCACTTTTAGTTTTTACCGGTTTTGTCATCGCAGTTTTTTTAGATTTACATGGTGACAGTCACGGAACATATACGGTTACAATAGCAGAAGAAGGAACATATTATATAGATGATTATAGGGTTACAGGAACAGATTTCAATAATTCCTGACAGGGAGGCAAAACATAAATGACCGAAATCAATAAAGATATCGAAAAATACTTATCACAGGTAAAATCGTATCTGCACTGCAAAAAGGCAGACAAAACTGCGATTCTTGCAGATATCCGCACAGCGGTTTTTGAATTTGCGGAAGATTCGGCAACTGTAAGCATTGAAGATATTTACAACCGTTTCGGCACACCCGAGGAAATTGCCAAAGCCTACCTGTCAGATGCAGAACCAAACAATATAAAAAAAGCGGTCAACATACGCAAAGTGTTTGTTATAGCCGTTGTAATTGCTCTTTCTATGTTGGCACTCACTTTCTTAATTACAATCATTGACAGCCACAGCAACGAAATCATTTATTATGAACACGGAGCTATTGAAGAAGTGACAGACTTGCAACAGGACTTGTACTGATATCTGACAAGGAGGAAAACCGGGGATGCGTGCAATCAACAAAGATATCGAAAAATACTTATCACAGGTAAAATCGTATCTGCACTGCAAAAAAGCAGACAAAACTACGATTCTTGCAGATATCAGCACTGCGGTTTTTGAATTTGCGGAAGATTCGGAAACTGTAAACATTGAAGATATTTACAACCGTTTCGGCACCCCTGAGGAAATTGCAAAAGCCTATCTGTCCGATGCAGAACCGAACAATATTAAAAAAGCAATCAACATACGCAAGGTCATCATTGCGGCTGTTGCAATTGCACTTGCCATGTTGGCTATAACTTTTGCTATTGCACTTTTCGATAGTCATAGACAAAATGTAGCTTATTATTATAACAGTGATGTTGTTATAGATGTTTCAATAGCATCGTCGGCAGAACCAACACAAATGGTGCATATTTCCCCGACGGACCTATCGAAGTGATAACTACACTGTCGCAAATGTCAAATGAAGGAAACTATTACAGATTTACATCAGAAATTACACGGATACTTGACAGGGAGGTAAACCGTGGATGCGTGCAATCAATAAAGATATCGAAAAATACATATCCGACGTCGGCAAAAATCTCGTATGCGCAGGAAAATTGAAAAAACAGATCATGGCCGATCTTGAAAATGAAGTATACGACTATGCCGAAAGCAACGGGATCGGAGATATTTCACAGATCGTCTCCCGTTTCGGCTCACCGCAGGAGATCGCACAGATGCATCTTGCGGATGCCGAGCCACAAACAATCAAAAACGCAGTGAGCGTTCGCAGAATTCTTGTTTCGGCGGCAATCATTGCCGTTGTGCTTGTGGTGTTCAGTTATCTTATATCGTGCCTGATTGCCGATGAATCAAAAAAGAATATTCTTCGTTTTGAATACACGAACGGCGAAGCGGTATCATATTACGAAAGTTGGGAATAAAACAATGAAATCTTTGGACGATGAGATCAATTCATACCTCGCAGACGTCAGAAAAAATCTCGTTTGTAACGGAAAAATAAAAAAGCAAACGTTGGCGGATATACGCTCGTCCGTTTTTGACTATGCCCAAAGCAATCATGTCACCGATATAAATATGATCCGTAAGCATTTCGGTACGCCCGAAGAATTGGCAAGATCTTTTATGCCCGAAAATGACATCAAGAGTATTAAAAAGAAGATCCTGTTTCGCAGAATGACACTTGCCCTTGTCGGACTGTTGCTTGCCGTTCTGTTCGTCTTGCTGTGCTTTGAGGTCAAAAGACAGATCGATTCGGATATCGCGTATTATTCGGAAACGGTCATAGAAGGTACAACCAAGGTTATTGACGGTTTGATATATTAATTTTGACCAAGCAAAATAGCTCTGTAACAACATCTAAAGGGAGGTAAAACGGGAATGACGAAAATCAATAAAGATATCGAAAAATATTTATCACAGGTAAAATCGTATCTGCACTGCAAAAAAGCAGACAAAGATGTAATTCTGGAAGATATCCGCACAGCGGTTTTTGAATTTTCGGAAGAATTTGCAATTGAAAGCATCGACGATATTTACAGACGTTTCGGCACACCCGAAGAAATTGCCAAAGCCTATCTGTCCGATGCAGAACCGAGCAATATAAAAAAAGCAATCAACATACGCAAGGTCATCATTGCGGCTGTTATTGCTGTCATAGTAATTTATCTTGGTATAATGATATTTGTTGCAGTTGATGCACATAACGAAACACACGGATATTTCACAGAAATTGCTTGTGTGAGATTTTTTTCCGTTATGCAACAAGTCAGTGCTTAAACTACAGCACGCCAAAAGTACATGATCAAAAAAAACGGCAGTACCGAAACAAAAGGTACTGCCGTTATCGTATTCAGATTTCGTAGCCGCATTCCTTGAGGTCGTCGAGGAAGAAGTCGTACATGACCTTGCCTTCGGCGGTTTTATATCTGCCGACGGAGTCGGGGCGCATGGGGATCTTTGCCATTTTTCTGCCGAGGAAAGCACCCAACTGTTCGAGTGTTTCATCCTGATTAAAGACCATGTCTTCAAAACGAAGACGGATAATGTGCTTCGGGTCGGGGGTGGCATTCATCAGTTCTCTCTGATATTTCCACGACAGTGCTCGCTGTTCACGGACGTCGTCGGTTGCAGGCATTTCGATGTGGAACTGCGCCATATCGTCCGTTACATGACCGCCTAAGATGCAGTCACGCGGATCACGCACCCAATGGATGTAGTGCATTTCGGGGAACATTTTCACGATCCACGGATAGCAAAGGGTGGTTTCGGGAATCTTCCAGCCTTTGTCGGGAGCATCGCTGTTCAGAACAGAGTGCAGGTATTCTTCAATGAGCGTTTTGAATTCGGCGGTGGGTTCCATGGAAAGCACCTTGGAAAAATCCCATTTCAGATCGCCTTCGTATTTGACATAATCGCCGAACACAGCACAAGCTTCATACATTTTTTCGGGCGGAACAAGGTCCCATGAGCCGTTTAAAGGCTCTCCCATGAAAAATCCGCTTTCTGCGAGTGTATTGGAAACGGCACGAGTGCCCGAATGACCTCTGCCGATAACTGTAACCATCATAATCTCCACATCCTTTCGGATGGATTATACCATTCTCACAAGAAATATGCAACAGAAAAAGACAAGTTTTTGGGTTTATTATTGACTTCCCATTTTAATTGTTATATATTTTAATAAATATGGAATGAAGAAGGTGCGACCATGCAAAACATCTTCAGACAGAATAATCTTGTTTCAAAGCAAGACCGTGAACAGAGGTTCGGAACAAAGGGTGCGGTCGTGTGGCTGACGGGACTTTCGGGCTCGGGAAAAAGCACGATTGCAGTGAAAGCAGAAAAAATGCTGACCGAAAAGGGCTATCGCTGTTATTTGCTGGACGGCGATAATTTAAGACTGGGACTCAATGCAGATCTCGGCTTTTCGGATGCCGACAGAACGGAAAATATCCGCAGGATTTCCCATGTTGCGGCTCTTTTTGCACACAGCGGTTGCGTGTGCTTTGTGAGTGCGATTTCGCCCTTTGCAAAAGACCGCGAAACCGCAAAACAGGCAGCAAAAAAAATGGACGTTGCCTTCTTTGAAATATTCATTGATACTTCTGTCGCAGAATGCATCCGCCGTGACACAAAAGGACTGTACAAAAAGGCGATTGCAGGTGAAATAAAAGACTTTACGGGCATTTCATCCCCCTATGAAGCACCGACAGAACCGTTTTTGCAAATCGACACACTTTCGTGCACACCCGACGAAGCCGCAACGCAGCTTTGTGATCTGCTTGTACTGTTTGAGCAACTCGGCACAATGTGTGCAGAGCTTTGTGATGTGAGCATAAAAGCAGGCGAAGAGATACTTGACGTTTACAACTCCGATTTTGCCGTGCAGACAAAGGAAGACAAATCTCCTTTAACACTGGCTGATCTGCGTTCAAACAAAGTGATTGTGGACTTTCTGACCTCTCACTACCCCGCTATTTCCGTTTTGTCGGAAGAAACCAAGGACACGGGTGAACGAAGAAAAAATCCGTTCTGCTTTGTGGTTGATCCGTTGGACGGCACCAAGGAATTTGTCAAACGCAACGGAGAATTCACCGTCAACATCGGTCTTTGTGCATACGGAAAACCGATTTTGGGTGTCGTGTATGCACCGGTTACAAATACATTATGGTATGCCGGTGTCGGTTGCGGTGCATTCTCACAATCAAGTGACAAAAAGAAATATTTCGATGAAAGCAACCGCATTTTTGTGTCCGACAAAACAGACGGCTTTATCGTAATGGCAAGCCGTTCACATGCGGACGAAAGACTTGCAAAAATGCTTGACAACAACAAAGACAGAATCGAAAAATCCGTCAGTGCAGGCTCGTCCTTAAAGGGCTGCCTGATTGCCGAGGGGAAAGCAGATATTTATTACCGTACGGGACTAACAAGCGAATGGGACACCTGTGCAATGCATTGCATTGTTGAACAGGCAGGCGGCGTTTTAAGACAACTTGACCACACACCGCTGCTTTACAACCGCGAAAACACCCTCAACGACAAGGGGTTTTATATTCTCAACCGACCCGAAAATACACTGGAATGAGGAAAGACAAATGATGACGCATCTTGATAATTTAGAGAGCAAGAGCATTCATATTCTGCGTGAAGCCTACAACCGCTTCGGCAATCTTTGCATGCTGTGGTCCATCGGAAAGGATTCCACGGTTTTGCTTGCCCTTGCAAGAAAAGCCTTTTTTGGTCATGTACCGTTTCCGCTTGTGCACATCGACACGCACTACAAAATTCCCGAAATGATCGAATACCGCGACCGTCTTGCCCGTGAATGGAAGCTTGACATGGTATACGGTGAAAATGCGGATGCACTTGAACAGAAAAAGACCTTCCCCGACGGCAACTGCACAAGAATCGAATGCTGCAAAAACTTAAAAACAGAGGCATTGCGTTGCACCCTTTCGGGTGAATGGCCGCGTTACAGAATGAACCATGAAACGGGATTGTATGAACGCGACGAAAACACCGAGCCTTACACAGGTGTTATTCTCGGCATCCGTGCCGACGAAGAAGGCAGCCGTTCAAAAGAACGTTATTTCTCCCCCCGTGACAAGAACAATGACTGGGATATCGGCGATCAGCCGCCCGAATTCTGGGGTCAGTATAAAACCGATTTCAAGCCCGGCACGCATATCCGTATTCATCCGCTTTTGGACTGGACGGAGCTTGATGTGTGGGAATACATCCGCAGAGAAAATGTACCCGTAGTGCCGTTGTATTTCAATCAGGGTGACGGCAAGCGTTACCGCTCTTTGGGTTGCTGGCCGTGCACAAGTCCCGTGGAATCAGACGCTGAAAACATTGACGAAATCATTGAAGAACTCAAAACAGGTAAATTTGCAAATATAGCCGAGCGTTCCGGCAGAGAACAGGACAAAGAAGACGGCGGCGGATTGGAGGAACTTCGCAAAGATGGATACATGTAATGTGTTTGACAACAAAGAAATGAACATTGTCATCGTCGGCCATGTTGACCACGGCAAAAGCACGGTCATCGGCAGACTGCTTGCGGACACCAATTCCTTGCCGCAAGGCAAACTCGATCAGATCAAGGCTCTTTGCAGAAGAACCGACAAGCCCTTTGAATATGCCTTTCTTCTGGATGCACTCAAAGACGAACGTGCACAGGGTATCACCATTGATACCGCCCGTTGCTTCTTCAAGACCGAAAAAAGAAAATACATCATCATTGATGCACCGGGTCACATTGAATTTTTAAAGAACATGATCACGGGTGCATCGCGTGCCGAAGCTGCACTGCTTGTCATTGACGCACACGAGGGCATCATGGAAAACTCACGCAGACACGGCTATATGCTGTCGATGCTCGGCATCCGTCAGGTGGTCGTGCTTGTCAACAAGCTCGATCTTGTGCCTGCGAAAGACCGCCAAAATGTATATGAAAACATCGTCAGCGAATACAGCGAATTTTTGAAGAATGTCGAAATCGTTCCGCAGCACTTTATTCCGATTTCTGCAGTCGAAGGCTACAACATAGCATCCAAATCCAAGGAACTGCCGTGGTATGACGGCATTACCGTACTTGAAGCACTGGATGCTTTTAAGGAAATTGCAGACGGTGACAACCATGCGTTCCGTATGTGGGTACAGGATGTTTACAAATTCACCAACAGCCGTGACGAAAGACGAATTATTGCAGGCACGGTAAGTGCAGGCAAGCTGCAAATCGGTGACGAAGTGATGTTCCTTCCGTCGGGAAAAAAGACGAAAGTACATTCCATTGAAGGATTCAACGAGCCCGTGCAGACAAGCGTTTCCACCGGCAAGGCAACAGGTTTTTGCATGACCGAACAGATTTATGCAAAGCGCGGTGAACTTTGCTGCAAGATCGGTGAACAGCCGCCGAGAACAGGCAGTCTTGTTAAGACAAGCATTTTCTGGCTCGGTAAAGAGCCGCTTGACACCGAAAAGGTATATAAAGTAAAAATCGGCTCTGCAGCTGTGGGTATGAGGGTTGAAAAAATCCTCGGCGTGCTCAATGCCTCGACCCTTGAAAACAGCGACAAGCAAACCGTGGACCGTCACGAAGTGGCACAGTGCTTACTTCATTTTGAAAGACCGCTTGCCTTTGACCTTTCGGGGCAATGTGCAGACACTTCCCGTTTTGTCATCGTAGACGATTACGAAATTGCAGGCGGCGGCATTATTACGGATGTAGAAGAAGACCAAGAACTCGAAAAGAAGCTCATCCGCCGCAACATCAAATGGATTCAGAGCAGCATGACTCCGCACGAACGCGAAGGATATTACAGACAGCAGGCACAGCTGATTATTCTGACGGGTAACATTCAGATCGACAAAAAGGAAATTGCAAGAAAACTCGAAAAGAAGCTTCTTGAGCACGGCAAAATCGCGTATTACCTCGGTATCGGAAATGTGCTGTACGGTGTCAATTCCGACATCAAGTCCGATGATTCCATGAACAGCCCCGAGGAAAGAAACGAGCACATCCGCAGACTCGGCGAGGTAGCAAACATTCTGCTCGATGCAGGAAATATTCTGATTGTAACCGCAAACGAGCTGATTCCCGACGAGCTCGACACGCTTCGTCAGATCATCCGCACAGACAATGTAAAAACGGTTTGGGTAGGAGTTGACAACCGCAGAGCTGCTGATTTTGATTTCTATTATCCAGTACCGACAAAGTCGATTGCAGACGAGCTGGCGCATAATATTTTCAGTATTTAAAAAAAAGAACAGGCGATATTGTGTTATTTTATAAGAACTCAACAAACAAACAATGCTTTTTTTGGAATATTTCACAAAATTACCAACAAACTATTGAAAACAGAAATGCTGTTGATTATAATAGGTTTATATTATAAACAGTATTTGCATTATTGTGCCAAAAATTAGACAATCATATGTGATATAATCTATAGGAGGTGCGTGACATGACAATGGAAAAGAAAAGATTGAAAAAAATAATCATCATTCTGACCATTTTACTTGTTATCAATATGCTTGCATTGGCAGGTGTACTTATTGTAGGCGCAAAAAACAATGAAAGTTCTGCATCGATTTCTCCGGATAATTACATCACACCGATCAGTCAAACTGTTTCAAAGTCCAGTCATGTGAGTCAGAATCTCAATCTTCTCAATGTTGGCGCTCCGATTCTCCTCAAACAGAATGTTTCTGCTTCTACTGAAGATGTATCCCTGGCTCTGTACAAAAGCAATCCGGAGGAGCGGGTGCCATTTTATGTTGTGAATATGTTCCCCGGCGATCAGAAAAAGGCAGTTTATAAACTTGACGTTTCGTATCAGGGTACAATTATTGTGCAGTTCCGTACGGAGATTCTTCCCGGTTATGAAAAGCTGGCAGAGGTGCTTAAATGCAAGGTACAGCTCGGAGAAAACAAGGCTGCGCTTTATGATGGCCTGATGAAAGATATGCCAGCAAGTGTTGATACTGAGATTTCTTCTGAGGTCGGCACCACGGAGACTCTTGATTACATCATTACCGTTTATCTTGATACAAGTGTAGGTAATGAATATCAGTACACACAGCTTTTCTGCGATTTTTATTGGTGGGTTGAAAGTGAAGAAACCGAAACTTCCGCCACCACAGAACCCTCTTCAGAAGAAACAACACCCCCGGCAACAGAGCCGGATTGTACGCGCCCTGAAAAGCCTACCAAGCCGGATTGCGATCCCAGCCGCCCTGAAAAGCCTACAAAACCGGCATGTGATCCCCCCTGCCCAGGATCCCCCTCACACCCCACACCATGCAAGCCCAAGCCCCCAGGAGGTC
>JAFSEF010000053.1 GCA_017435865.1 Clostridia bacterium | reverse complement strand
TTCTGACATTTTAATGTCCTCCTGATGTGTTATTTTGTTTGCGTAACTGGCAGGTCACGCTTTTATTATAACACATCAGGAGTTTTTTTGTCTCACTCATAGGCAATAGCCTTTTTTGAACCCCGCCACTATGGCGGGGTTTTCGATTACAAAAAGAGCAGCGGCTTTCACCGCTGCTGATTTTTTATGCTTTCTTTTTGGTTAATTTTTCAGCAAGGTCAAAATCTCTCAATGCAGGTTTCTTTTCAATTGCATTCAGAATTGCATTCATGATCCAATATCCAAGGAATGCTGCGAATGTACCGACCACAACACCTGCAACTACATCAGTGAAGTAATGTACACACAGATAAAGTCTTGTGAAACCGACAACTGCTGCAAGTGTCGGGAAAATCCATGCAATCTTTTTCTTGCGCATACTCAGGAACAATGCAACGCCCATTTCAAATGCACAGGTTGTGTGACCGCTGGGGAAAGAATTATCGCTTTCCACATGAGCTCCCGCGAACTGATACCAGGACATAAACACCGGGTCATCTGAAAGATGCACATAAGGACGGACTCTGCCGCAGACATTTTTAAGAATAACATTGGTAAACAGTGTTCCGAGGACGATTGCAAAGGCAACGGTGATACCCACACGACGTGTCTTTTTGAAGAAGCACATAATCACACAGGCAATCAGAAGCGGAATTGCAACTTCGCTGTCACCGAGATGTGTCAAAGTGCTGACAATAACATTCATCACATCGCTGTGCAGCTTTGTTACAAAAGTAAACACCGCATAGTCAATCTTCGGAAAAGTCTTGTCAAGCCAACGCCCGATGGCATTTCCTTCGAACTTCTCTTCTGCAACATCACCTGCTACAATTTCACTTGCATCTGAATCAGAAATGGCATCCGGTGCTTCTGCTGAAAGAATCACAGCATCCTCAACTACTGTTTCCTGTGCACTTACAGGAAAACTGAAGAACATGCACAACAATGCAAAAATCATCATGAATGCATACATCTTTTGATTTTGATTCTTATTCATTATTACCCTCCATTCGCCATATGACGATTATTTCCTTACTAATATATCAAAATTTTCCTGCGATGTCAACTTCGATATTTTTTCAGATTATACTTTAAAAGTGAAGAAAAATATGGTAATATATTTATATGAAATTCACAATGTTTCTGTATTGTATAAGATAGTGATATTATGACTGTTTAAGGAGTTTCACTATGATAAATATATTGGTTGTTGACGATAATCCCAATGCAAGAAAACTGTATGAGTTCATTCTTGCTAAAGAGCATTATACGCCCATACTTGCAGAAGACGGACTGCAGGCGCTTGATATACTTGACAAAAAACACATTGATCTGATTCTGCTTGACATCATGATGCCGAACATGGACGGATTCACATTTGCGAAGGAATTAAGGAATGCTGATATCACCACTCCGATTCTGATGATTTCCGCGAAGGATGCAGCCACAGATAAACGTGACGGCTTTCTTGCCGGTACTGATGACTATATGGTAAAACCCGTTGACGAGGTTGAATTGTTGTTAAGAATCAAAGCGTTGTTGCGAAGAGCAAAGATTGCGACCGAAAAAGCATTGCACATCGGGGCTTTCACCCTGCGTTATGATTCATTTTCCGTTCTGATTAACAATGAAGAACACGTTTTACCGAGAAAAGAATTTCTTGTCTTGTATAAATTGTTATCATATCCGAATAAGACTTTTACCCGAACACAGCTCATGGACGAGATATGGAGCATGGAAAGTGAAAGCGAAGAGAGAACGGTGGACGTGCATATTAATCGACTTCGTGAAAAATTCGGCAATTATGATGAATTCAAAATTGTAACAGTAAGAGGTCTGGGATACAAAGCCGTCATCAACGAGGAAAAACAATGAACAGAGAATTATCAACAAAACTCTCCTTTGGCGTATTTTTCTGCTTTTTGGCTGCCAATATTATTACAGGTGTTACTTTTGCTTTTTTGATACATAACGGCTTTTTTGCTGCTTGGAAACTGACATCAATTGTCCTCATTGCATTGCTGTTTCTTGCAAGTACGGCCATTGGTTCCGTTGGTGCTATTCTTCTGTCACGTTTTTTTCTGCAGCCGATCAACAATCTGCGTAAGGCAATGGAAAAAGTCAAAAACGGAGATTACACCGCAAAAGTCAAGCCAATCAGCAGACAATTGGGTGAGAATCTGACAATTGCTCAACTTGAAGACAGCTTCAATGCAATGACAAAAGAATTGCAGAATACAGAACTTATGCGAAAAGACTTTATATCCAATTTTTCACATGAGTTCAAAACACCGATTGCATCAATCAAAGGCATGGCAAAGCAATTGTATGCAGGTGAAGTTGACGAAGAACAAAAAAATGAATTTCTCAAGATTATATATGAAGAATCTTCACGACTTGCTGATCTTTCTAAAGAAATACTCCTTCTGACAAGACTTGAATCGCAGGCAATTATTCCTGAACAATCTGTCTACAGCCTTGATGAACAACTCAGACGTTGTATGCTGCTCTTTGAAGAAGACTGGAGCAGAAAGAACATTGACATAGAGATGGATCTTGAGGAAATAACATACAAAAACAACCAGGATCTGATGTCACATGTATGGAACAACCTGTTTGCCAATGCAATCAAGTTTACTCCTGACAACGGCTGCATTACCGTAACAGCAAATAAAACAATCAACAACATTTGTGTGCAAGTCAAAGACACCGGAATCGGTATGTCAGAAGAAACATTGGCAAGAATCTTTGACAAGTTTTATCAGGGAGATTCTTCTCACACAACACCCGGCAACGGTCTCGGATTGACATTGACGAAAAAAGTTCTTGATATTGCAGGCGGCACAATTGACGTACAAAGTTCTCCCGGAAACGGGTCAGTGTTCACAATCACACTGCCGCTGAGGAAATAATGAAAGGATGTTATGAATGCATTGTAAAGTTCTGATAGCAGGAGCCGGTCACGGCGGTCTTGCCACAGCATATCATCTTGCAAAAAACGGAGTACAGGTAACGGTTCTTGAATCGTCATCTCTCTACGCTATGGGTCTTGATCAACCTGACTCTGTCAATCTGGATTGTTTTGAAAAAGCAGACATCCCTGTCCCTGAAGAATATGTAAAATTACGTACACCGATTACACTTTGCTGCAATGATGATACAACACCTGACATTACACAAGTTGTACCACCTGACGGTTACACAGTATTCATAGAAAGAAAAATACTGTGTCAATATCTTATCGGTCTTGCTATGGAGGTAGGCGTAAACATTGTATTTAATACAAAAATAACAGGACCGATTATTTTCGGCAGCAGGGTTTGCGGCGTTCATACTGAAAAAGGCGATTATTTTGCAGACATTGTTATCGACTCCTGCGGTGTCAACTCTCCTCTTAAGACAAACCTTCCGGAAAAATTTCTGATCAACAGCACAATCAGTCAGTTTGATATTCTGCACACATACAGAGCATTTTACAACAAAATACCTGATTGTCCTGAAACAGAACCCTATAAAGTGTACGTCTTTGAAGACGGAAACATCGGAATGCAATGGATTATTACCAACGATGATGATGTTGATGTACTCATCGGAAGATTCAATCCTTATCAGGAAGAAGACACAACACATACTATTGAAAGCCTGAAAAGAGAGAATCCGCAACTCGGCAATAGACTGATTCGCGGAGGACACGTTACAGATATTCCCGTCAGACAACCGTTGTCAATTCTTGTTGCTGACGGTTATGCAGCAATCGGCGATTGTGCATTTATGACTTACTCCATCAAAGGATCAGGAGTCGGTTATGCGATGCAGGCCGGCAGAATACTCGCCGACACAATTCTTGCAGATAAAGATGAATTGTTTACAGCTCAATCATTATGGTCATACCAAGTCAACTTCTTCAAAGAGATCGGCAAAAATGCTTCCATCATAGCACTCGGTAAAGTTCTTCTGACAATGCTCACAACAGAAGACGTTGCATATTTGTTGAAAGAAAACATCATCAACCAAAAAATCATTGATGCATCTGCGACAAAAAACGGCCTTGTCAACCTGATCACTGACTCAGGTGTTAACACTATCAAGGATAAAATGTTGAGATTTTTTGACAACAAAGAACTGCAAAAGAAGCTTCGGAGTATAACTGTATGGTTGGCAAAGTTGCTTCCGATTCTCAATTCATTGCCGGAAGATTATGTACGTGAAGATGTAAAGAAATGGGCAGATAAGTACGACTCGTTTTATAATTCTATCCGTTATGAGAATAACAACTTTGATGACTCAGACAATCTTCTATAACAAATAAAGATTTATCAGCAAAGGCACGCATCTGATCGATGCGTGCCTCGTTTTTTAATTGTATTTTTCTTGAAGCTTATCAAGCAACTGTTCTGCAATCTTATAAACATCACCGCAACCAAGTGTAAGTATAAGATCACCACTTTGTGCATTATCACAGATATACTGTGCAATTTCAGCAAAGTTGCTTGTTTTATCAGCAGATTCAAACCATACACAACCGGGAATTTTATCTGCAAGATCTTTCGTGTGAATATCCCATGTATTGACCTCACGGGAACCCATGATATCAGTCAACACAACACGGTCAGCAAGAGAAAGCACCTTTGCAAAATCGTCAAGGAGCATATACGTTCTCGAGAAAGTAAACGGCTGGAACACTGCCCATACACGATTGTAATCCATTTTCATTGCTGATTCAATTGTAACGAGCAATTCTGCAGGATGATGTGCATAGTCATCAATAACGGTAATACCGTTTACGTTACCGAGTTCTTCAAAACGTCTGCCGGCACCATGAAATTGCCCCATACCTTCCATACTCTTCTGAAGATCCGCACCGACATAATCGGCAGCTGCTATTGCACCGAGGGCATTATAAACATTATGATCACCGGGAACCGAAAGATGTGCAGTACCGATCAATTCACCTTTTTTGTATACATCAAATACTGCAAATGCACCATGTTCAAAATGCACATTTTCGGCATACCAGTCATTGCCTTTATCCAGACCGAATGTGATAAGTTCTTTTTTCGTTTGCATTCCGCTGACAGCACGACGAGACTTTTCATCATCTCCGTTATAAATAACGCAATCAGAAGCAAGATCAGCAAACTTAGAAAAGGAATTGATCAGATTGTCAATTGTCTTAAAGAATTCAAGATGATCCGCATCAACATTCAGAATCAATACACATGACGGTGAAAGTTCAAGAAAGTGATTTGCAAATTCACAGGATTCACAGACAATAAGATCTGTTTTTCCGATACGACCATACGCATCAATCAAAGGCAATTTACCGCCGATAACCGCAGACGGATCTTCCCCGGCGTGCATAAGCATCTGTGTAAGCATTGATGTTGTTGTAGTCTTTCCATGCGTACCGCAAACACCGACGCAGCGGTTGAATTTGCGTGTAACGGCACCGAAAAGGACACTTCTTTCAAATGTTGGAATACCGGATTCTTTGGCGGCCACCAATTCCGGATTATCAGGTAAAAGTGCAGCGGTATAAATTACAAGTTCTGCATCACCGATGTTTTCTGCTTTCTGACCGAGCACAACAGGTATACCCAACGCTCGGATTCTTTTAAGAATGTTACTCTCGTTATTATCAGATCCGCTGAGAATGTAGCCTTTTTCATGCAGAATTTCTGCCAAAGGGCACATGCCGGAACCGCCAATACCGATAAAATGAATACGTTTTACGCTATCAAGCAATTTATCTATTTCTTTCACAAAAACAACTCCTCTGGCTCATATAAAATTGTTCTTGAAGTATTTATTAACACATCATGATATTATATTACATCCTATTTTTCTTGTCAAGTAATTTTCCATGTCAAAAGCAGCAAGACCGCATAAATTATTAACGGAGGGACTTTTATGAATTCAAAAAACAATCTTATCATATTAGGCGGAGACACAAGACAAATCCACCTTGCTGCGTATTTGAAACAAAAAGGTTATCGTGTTCAGATGTCAGCTTTTTCGCAGGCAACACTCCCGGACAATATTCACAACTATGATATTGATGACTTGCTTCCGGAAAACAAGAATATTATTCTTCCATTGCCGGTAACCCGTGACGAATACACTTTAAATGCAGTATTTTCAGACAAAAAGCTTTACCTGCAAGATATTTTAAGAAAAATCACACCGGACACCACCATATTCTGCGGGATGCCGCCAAAGCGATTTGAGAACGCACTACAGGTCAACGGCTGCAAAGTGATTGACTATTTTAAAGATGAAAATCTGACGCTTCGAAATGCACAGTTGACAGCTGAAGGCATTATCGGCATTCTCACTGATCAATTGCCGATCACTTTATCAGGTATGCATTGTGCTGTTGTCGGATACGGAAGAGTTGCAAACTGTACTGCAGCTGCATTAAAAAGCATGGGAGCGTCAGTAACTGTTTTTGCACGTCGCAGCACAGCATTGACACAAGCACTGATAAACGGAATCAATTCTTTACACATCAATGAAATGATTAATGCGATCGGACAATTTGACTGTGTTATAAATACTGTTCCCGAATTAATAATTGATTCTTCTGTCCTTGAAATGTCACAACAGTCCTGCGTTTTCATTGAAGTGGCAAGCAAACCTTTCGGAATAGATTTCAATGCGGCAGAAGAACTTGGACGACGCGTTATAAAAGCCGCTTCATTGCCCGGGAAAACCGCACCGAAAACTGCCGGTGAAATTATCGGACAATCAATTCACAGATACTTGACGGAGGGATCCTGATGAAAAATAAAACTGTCGGATTTGCTGTATGCGGTTCATTCTGTACGTTCGGAAAAGTACTGGAGCAATTGCAGAATCTGAAATCGGCCGGTTTTGAGATTATACCGATTATGAGTTACAATGCCTACAACACAGATACCCGATTCGGAACAGCCATATCGTTCATAGAAAAGATGGAAAATATAACCGGAAATCAGGTAATCAGCTCATTGGTAGATGCTGAACCAATCGGCCCGAGGAAAATGCTTGATCTTCTCATTGTTGCTCCATGCACAGGAAATACACTTGCAAAACTTGCTGCAGGTATTGCAGATACACCCGTGACGCTTGCTGTAAAATCACAACTCCGAAATGCACGTCCTGTATTGATAGGCATTTCGACCAATGACGGTTTATGTGCAGCTGCAGCGAATATCGGCACATTGCTTACAAGAAAAAACTACTACTTTATACCTTACAGACAAGACGATTGTATCAACAAACCTACGTCACTTGTTGCGGATTTTTCACTGCTGCTACCTTGTGTAAATGCTGCACTTTCAGAGCAACAATTACAACCGATATTGAGATAGTTGACATAATTTTTTTTAATATTACAAAAATGTATATAATTCTATTTATTTAAGATTTATTAAGAAATCGTCTGATGCTTGCAAAATGTAAACAAATGTGGTAATATAGAAGCAATTATACAACAAAAGGAAGATTTCATTATGAATCATGTAAAAACAATAAGATGTTTCATCGGCATACTTCTTGCGATCGTTCTGCTTCTCACGTGTGCTGCCTGCAGCCGTGAACAGGAAGTCATTGCGGCAGCTCCGAATCAGATTCAGGAACTTACGGTTGCACGTCAGGAAGAAATCCGTGCAAATATTGAAGATGCTTATACAACAGAGCAAAACCTGACACAGCAACCCGGCCAGTTGACAGAAGAAGATTTCCCTGAAGGTACGAAGATCATGTATCTGACCTTCGATGACGGTCCTTCGAGCAACACACAGGAAATTCTTGACATTCTTGATACTTACGATTGCCAGGCAACATTCTTTGTTGTTGCTTCCGGTTATGACAATGAATATCAGAACATTGTAGATCATGGTCATACGCTTGCACTGCACACGTATACACATGATTATGAAACAATTTATCAGTCTGAAGAAGCTTATTTCGAAGATCTCGATGCTATCGCTGATCTCGTATATGATCTGACAGGTGTTACTACCAATCTGATTCGCTTCCCCGGCGGTAGCAGTAACACTGTCAGCGAAAACTACAATATCGGCATCATGTCACGTCTTGCTGAAGAAGTTGAAAACCGCGGTTACGTTTACTTCGACTGGAACGCAACAAACGCAGACGCAAGCACTGAACCTTATACCGCAGATGAACTTTATGAGTTTGCAATTTCCTACGATTATGAAGATGTTATCGTTATGCTTATGCATGACACTGACTATCTTGACACAACAGTGGAATGCCTGCCACGTGTAATTGAGCATTACAAGAATCTTGGCTATGAATTCCTTTCACTCAATGAAAACTCCTACACAGCTCATCTTGAAATTGTCAACTGAGGATTCAACAAATCCACTGTCACGGTGAAAATCACATGAAAAATGTATTTACTTTTTTCTTAATTCTGGTAATGGCTTTTTGCCTGTCATCCTGTGTTGCAGAGGATGAACCGCCAAGCATATACGAAAATGCAACGGTAACTGTGACACCTCCGGGCAAGATCCCTGAAAAAGCAAAGATTCTCGTTGAACTCGACAATTTCAATGGCGAAAAAGTTGTTTTTGCATATTTAAGCGGCACTTTCTATGCACTTGTAGGTGATGGAAACAAAGAGGTAAGCAAAGCTGAAGAAGTATTATCAGGTATTACTTTCAAGCAGCGATTATTGACTTATAACGTAAGTGACATAAACGAATCCCTCATTGGCGGTGAAGGTACCTTGCTGCTGTCGGATATGGATTTTGACGGTCATACAGACATTGGACTGATTCAGAATAACACAAAAGACGGCAAGCAATATATTTGTTGGCTGTGGGATCATCCTTCAAAGAGTTTCAACTATAGCAGTCAGCTTTCATCACTTGTAAACCTTACAATTGATGCAACAAAGAAGACTATCAAAGGGATATCCTATGTCAATGGAGAGCCTGTTGAGAATCTTTACCAATGGAAAAACAGAAAACTATCCCGCATCAATGAAGAAGATCTGACCGAAAAACCTGCTGTAACAGTTGAAGAAACAAGCCTGAAGACCGCTTTTAAAGGTCTGTTCGGCACTGAACCCACTGTCAAAGAGACCGGCACGGGTGTTATCAACAGAACAAATGTAACCTTGTTCGATGCCACGGCAAACAACAAAACAATTAAGTTCGCCGTAACAAAAACAGGTACTGTTTATATTGATGAGGCTGCAAACGGTCAATACAAAAGAATCGGTTCCTTCAACGGAAAACCGGTTATAGCCGAATCAGTTTCAACAAACTATACTGAAGCTGACTATATAGCATATGCACTTCAGCTTGCTGAAAAAGAAGTCGGTGCAGACAATGCTACAAGAGCAACGCGTACTGACACGTCATATGCTGACAACAGAATGATGTTTGTGTACACAGTTACGATTTTTGGTGGCAGTGGTTCAATGAAAGTTGCTTTTGATGACACAATGACACATGCTTATTATGTAGATAATACGGGCAAATTCACGGCAATTCAGGAGTCAACTACACAACAACAAACAACTACTCCTGTTACCACGGCTCCTGTTACTACGATTCCGTCAACAACACAACCAACAACAACTGAACCGCAAGTTGTTACAACAACACAGACTGCTGCAACCACTCCCCCGACAACCATTTCAGACGCTGTTGGTTAATTATTCTGTTATTTACAGTTTCTCACAATTAAAACAACCGTGTTTCGCAATACGTCGAGACACGGTTTATATTTTTTATTGCTTCCATCAAAACACACAGAATAATAGAATGCAGTTCAATCAAACGAATTCTTGCACCATGGATACGTTCGTACTCGAACTGCTGACATTGTGCTTGTCAAGCGTTGTATAAAATCCGCCATAGGCGATATGGAATCAAAACGAAGTGTTGTATGGACTCATTTACGATTGGAAATGGATGTAATCAATCCGCAGTGTAAAGATTTTGGTTACATGCAGCTTCGCTGATTACATACACGGCTGCGCCGTGATTACATACCAATCCTGCGGATTGGATAAAAAAATCGACAAGCGACTGCTTGCCGATTTTTTGGTGGGGACGTGCAGACTCGAACTGCAGACCTCCTGCGTGTGAAGCAGGCGCTCTAACCAACTGAGCTACGCCCCCATTTATTGACCGCTACATATTATAACAATAATTTGACCTGTTGTCAAGTAGAAAATAGGTAAAGAATCATTTTCACAGCTAACAAATAACCGCCCATAAAAATGAGCGGTTCATTTTAAACTATTTGTCTATTGATATTACTCAACAATCAAGCGTCTGCTTTTACAGCAGCTGCTTCTTTCTGAGCTTTTCTTTCTTCATAAGGAATAAGGTACTCAGAAACATCTTTATAATTGATTGTGATACCCTTCTTCTTATTGATTACATTAATGGCAATAACAGCGCCCCAAGTAACAATAAAGCCAATCAGAGCCAAAGGAGATACGCTTGCAGAGAAGATACCGGGGAATACATCAGCCATTGCACCGGACATCAGCACGGAACCGATGAAAGAGATGGTAGCAAAACCAATTCCCATGCCTGCAAGAGTAATGTTTCTCTGAATGCCTTTGGGGGAACAAGAAAGAGTAAGCAAAATCAAACCTACGAGCCAGGTTACAACTGCAAGAGCAAGTCCGACAAGTGCAACGGCGAACCAGACAAATGCCATACGGGTCGGCTCATATTTGATAGCAGCAAGGATCGCATTGATGTCAAAACCGTAATCAGTAAAGAGAGTAACCACATTAATAATAGATACCCACCCGATATTTACGGTTTCTTTAAAAGGAACATTCATAGTGATTGAACCCATGGAAAGCAAAGATGCAAGCACAGGTAATACGCAAAGAACAATTCTTGTTTTTGCGATATTATCACCAATGAAAGACGACTTAATTCTGTCTACCTTCGGCTGGAACATTGCATGTTCATATTCAGCCTTATCAGCTTCAGCATTCAGTCTGTCTTCAATTCCGTAATAAACAACATTAACGCCACATTTCGGACATTCGGGACGCCAATCCGTTAACTTGAGTTTGTAATTACATTTGGGGCAATAAGCAGCCATACAATCACCTATCCTTATGCATTATATACTTTTGTAATTATAACATAGTTCCAATCATATTACAAGAGTATTTCTCTTTTTTGTGCAACATAAGAAATTCAATCGTCACATTTTTGTTGATTTTGTCAGCAATAAAGCCAATCAACGTTTTGACAAAACATTTTCTTCATAATCCTGCACCTTTTTAAGCCACTGCTCACGCACAGGAACACCGTTTTGTTCACAAAATTCATCCCACACATCCGCAAAGGGATAGGATTTAAGTTCTTCGGTCAATGCAAGCAATTCCGTAAACTTACCTTCATCCTGCAGTTTTTTGAATTCTGCATTGGGAGCAAGCAAAGCATACAACAAAGCTTTCATCATATTACGCATACCAATGACCCAGGCAGCGATACGGTTGATACTTGCATCAAAGTAATCAAGACCGATGATAACACGATCAAGTGCATCGTTACGGACGATTTCCTTAGCTATTTCTTTGAGCTCATCATCAAAATTAACAACATGATCGGAGTCCCAACGAACACCACGAGATACATGAAGTGCAACCTTATCAGAGAACACAAGCAAAGCAGCAATTTTATCAGAAATGACTTCTGTGGGATGATAATGTCCGGAATCAAGCAGACACATAAGGTCATTCTTTGCACAATAGTTCATGTAGAACTCAGAAGAGCCGACAGTGTAAGATTCGAGACCGATACCAAACAGCTTGGATTCAAGACAATCAAGCAATTCGGATTCATCATATTTCACAGCAAGAATCTCATCAAGCGACTCCTTCAGACGAACTCGAGGTCCGACACGATCTGCAGGTGTCTGCTTGTAGCCGTCAGGAATCCATATATTATTCAGAGCAGGTGTGCCGAGCTCTTTTCCGAAATAAGCACCGATTTTACGCATTGCCTTGCAATGATCGATCCAGAAACGGCGGATTTCTTCATCGGGATGAGAAAGAGTCAGACTGTCAGCCGCCATAGGATGCGAGAACAGAGTCGGATTGATATCAAGACCGATTCCTCTTTCCTTTGCAAACTTGACCCATGCAGCAAAATGCTCAGGTTCAAGCTTATCACGATCAGTCTTATTGCCATCAAAAACAGCGTAAGAAGAATGCAGATTCACACGATGTTTGCCGGGAATCAAAGAAAAGGCAACATCAATATCCTGCATCAATTCTTCGGGTGTACGTGCTCTACCGGGATAATTACCCGTAGCCTGAATACCACCGGTCAGTGCATCGTCAGAATCAAAGCCCTGTACGTCATCACCTTGCCAACATTGCATGGAAATATGTACATTTGCAAGCTTTTTCAATGCTTCATCAGTATCAACACCGATTTTTGCATACAGATCTCTTGCATAATTATATCTATCAGCAGACATAGTCATTCTCCTTATTTGAGTGCAATAGCAGCTTTTGCTTTTGCAACAATATTAGCAGCATTCAATCCGAAAATTTCAAGCAACTCAAGAGCAGGACCGGACTTACCGAACACATCTTCAACACCGACACGAAGTACGGGAACAGGCTTTGTTTCAGAAAGAACTTCTGCAACAGCAGATCCGAGACCACCGATAATATTGTGTTCTTCAGCTGTAACAATGCAACCGGTCTTATTGGCAGCATCAAGAAGAATATCTTTATCGATCGGCTTAATAGTTGCCATATTGATCACAGCAGCACTGATACCTTCAGCCTTCAGAAGTTCAGCAGCAGCAAGAGCACGTTCAACCATAAGACCGGTAGCAACAATCGTCACATCCGTACCTTCAGTCAGATAAACACCCTTACCGATTTCAAATTTATAATTCTCATCAAATACTCTGGGCACAGCAAGTCTGCCGAAACGCATATAAACAGGACCGTTCATTTCTGCAGCAGCAAGAACTGCAAGACGAGCTTCCACGTCATCAGCAGGATTGAGAATCGTCATACCGGGAATAGAACGCATAAGAGCAATGTCCTCGCAGCACTGGTGGCTGGCACCGTCTTCACCGACAGAAATACCGGCATGTGTGGCACCGATTTTGACATTGAGATGCGGATAACAGATTGTATTACGAACCTGTTCAAAAGCTCTGCCTGCTGCAAACATTGCAAAAGAACTTGCAAATACAGTATAACCTGCACTTGCCATACCGGCAGCAACGCCCATCATATTTCCCTCTGCAATACCGCAGTCAATGAACTTGTCAGGATGTGCCTTTTTGAACATACCTGTTTTTGTAGCAGCTGCAAGGTCTGCATCGAAAACAACCAATTTTTCAATTTTATCGCCCAACTCAACAAGAGCCTTTCCGTAAGCATCTCTTGTTGCGGTTTTAATAATATCAGCCATTGTGTAATACTCCCCTTTCCTTATGCGTTTTCAATTTCTGCTTTTGCAGCATCAAGTTCTGCCATAGCCTGAGCATACTGTTCCGCATTGGGAGCCGAGCCGTGCCATGATACCTGATTTTCCATAAAGGAAACGCCTTTACCCTTCACTGTTTTTGCAATGATTGCAGTAGGTTTATCATTGCAAGCATTGAACTGTGCAAAAGCTTTCTCTATATCACAGAAACAGTTACCGTCAATTTCAATTACATTGAAACCGAATGCAGCAAATTTTTCGGGAATCGGATACGGAGAGTTAACTTCTTCGACAGTGCCGTCGATCTGCAGATTGTTATTATCGACAATAACACACAAATCAGACAAATTCTTGGCAGCTGCAAACATAGCAGCTTCCCATACCTGACCTTCCTGAATTTCACCGTCACCAAGAATGGTGAACACACGGAAAGCGTTGTTCATTCTCTTGGCTGCAAGTGCCATACCGACAGCAGTGGAGACACCCTGACCGAGAGATCCGGTACTCATATCCACACCGGGAACATAGTTCATATTGGGATGACCCTGCAAGTAAGAATCAGATTTACGCAGAGTCTTAAGATCTTCAACAGGGAAAAAGCCGCGTTCTGCAAGAGTTGCATACAAAGCAGGAGCTGCATGTCCTTTTGAGAGAACAAAACGATCGCGATTTTCGCAAGCAGGATTCGCGGGATCGATTTTCATTTCTTTGAAATAAAGATAAGTAAGTAATTCTGCAATGGAAAGAGATCCGCCCGGATGTCCTGACTTGGCATTGAAAGTACCTTCAATGATCCCTTTTCTGACATTGCAAGCAATGAGTTTAAGCTGTTTTCTTTCTGCTGTGTCCATAATGGGTCACTCCTTTTTCATATTAGTTTTTATTTATTTTTTGTAAAAATGTCGTAAAATACTGCGGAAGATCTGCGGTAAATTCAAGATATTCCTGTGTCGTCGGATGCACAAAACCAATGACAGCTGCATGAAGACACTGCCCCTGTAAACCGGTGTTCTGTTTAGAACTGCCGTATACAGTATCACCTGCCACCGGATGTCCGAGTGCAGCACAATGCACACGAATCTGATGCGTCCTGCCGGTTTCCAATGTAAACTTACAAAGTGAATAACCGTTGAATTCTTCAAGCACTTCGTAATGTGTAACAGCATGACGAGGATTCAATCCGTTTACCGCCTGCTTTTTTCTGTCAACCGGACTTCTGCCAAGCGGAAGCTCAATCGTCCCTGTCTGCATCGGCATATGTCCGACAACAACTGCTCTGTATTCTCTTTTGAAAGAATGTACTTGTATCTGTGCTGCAAGATGCTGATGGGCCGTATCATTCTTTGCAACAATCAAAAGACCGCTTGTATCTTTATCGATACGATGCACAATACCTGGTCTTATAACACCGTTTATGCCGGAAAGCGAATTGCCGCAATGATACAACAAAGCATTGACAAGCGTGTTTTCATAATTTCCTGCAGCGGGATGCACAACCATTCCTTTTGGTTTATTGACAACAAGAAGATCATTATCTTCATAAACAATGTCAAGAGGAATATTCTGCGGCATTACATCGAGCACTTGCGGTTCCGGCAATTCGAGGCAGACCTGATCACCTGACTTTGCTTTATAACTTTTGCTCAAAGGCTTGTCATTGACAAATACACATTCACCTTCAATATATTTCTGCACAGCTGAGCGTGTAAGATCTGAATATCTGAGACAAATCAATTTGTCAATTCTTAATCCTTCTTCCTCAAGCGTGACATCGAATATACGCTCATCCATCTGTTTGCTCAGCACTTTCTGTCTTTTTTTCTTTCTCTTCTTTTATATCACGTATCATATCTATGATCAAATAAACCATAAGTGCTATTGCAGAACAGGTTACCAGACAATCAGCAAAGTTAAATACAGGAAAGTTTATAAAGAGTACCTGAATGTAATCCACAACAAATCCTCTGGCAACTCTGTCAATCAGATTCCCTGCTCCACCGGCAAGCAAAAGCGGAATGCAGATATCATATATAATATTATGATGTTTAGAAATGAAAAGGTAACAAATACCGATAATCAGAGCAATTGCTGTAAACACAGACAGAAAATCTGTATTTCCGCTAAAAATACTGAAAGCAGCACCGGTATTTTCTGCATATGTCCATGCAAGAAAACCATCAATTGCAAGCACTCTTCCGACAGGTTTCAGTTGTTCAACAACAGCATATTTGATGAGCTGATCGATCAGTGTCAAAAAAATGACACTGATCAATTGCACTGCAATAACAATTTTACGATTCGTTTTCAATTCCATATCTGCAATTATTTCTTTCTGCCGAAAGAAAAGAATCTTGAATTCTTTGTAGGTTTATTGTTTTTAACCTGTGTACGTCTGTTGTCATATGAGTTTTCAAAGACACTGAAATCAATTTCAAAAGAGTCATCCTCAACAGGTGCAGATTCTTGCTCAACCGGCTGCACCGCGGGTGCGTCCATCATCTGAAAAGCATTTGTGTCAAACACAAATCCATCCTGTTCATCTGTTTCAATGGACACAAAATCATCTTCCTGTGACTGAGCAGTCTCATTTGAATAAGAATCATCGGAATCCATGTCAACAAATGCTTCCTCTTCGATCAAAGGAGCTTGCTCAGAAACAAAATCATCAGAATCCATATCAACAAAATCATCATCGAAGGAATCTGCCATTTGATCATCAACAGCATCTGTTTCATTTAAAGACGCAAAGGAATCTTCAATTTCAACAGATGTTTGCTCTTCGTAGAGTGTTTCTTGTGCTTCTTCCGTAGCGTCTTCGATTGAATCCATATCAACGAAATCATCTTCAGTAATGTCAGCAATTTCATCATTAACAACATCGTCAGCTGTATTTACAGCTTCAAAGGTGATCTCATCTTCTGTAACAGAGCTTTCTGCGTTCAACACTTCGGGGGAGCTTACTTCTTCTGATTTCACAGAATCCATATCAACAAAATCATCAGTGTCTATCATATCTGATTCTTCTGCAAGATGTTCATCTTTATCAATCAATGCTGCGAAAGCGTTTTCAATTCCTGCTGTCGTGAAATCATCGTGATCTTCATCTTCTGATGTTGCTTGCTCATCAACATATTCTGCAGCACTTTCCGGTTCATTGCTGACCTGAGATTCGTTTTCCTCTACAGCAGAAATTTCGTTTTCCTCTTCATTCATTTCAACAAAAACGAAAACATCATTATCAGAAACATTCGTATCAGTACCGTTTTCATCTTCCTGAACATTGTCTTCTTCTTCATTCATCTCAACAAAGACAAAGACATCATTCTCAGAGGCATTTGTATTAGCAACCGAGTCTTCATTCTGAGCATTGTTTTCGTCATTCATCTCAACAAATACAAAAACATCATTGTCAGAAGTATTGACATTTGCATCAGCTTCATCCTGTGCATCTTTTTCATCTGCAGCATCATCAGAAAGGATTGCATCTGCGATACCATCCTGAGAATTATCAAGCAATTTTTCAAATTCAACATTATCTGTTTCGGAATCTGCATCAAAATTCGGCACTTCGAGCAACAATGAGCTCTCGATCTCTTTATTTTCAGAAATAAGATCCTGTGAATCATTCTTTATCTTTTCCAAAAGGATCTCAAGGTCACTCAACCCTTCAAACTCATATTCGTCAAAAGAGCTGATTGAATCCATCGGATCATCATCGCTTTGAATAACAAGATGCTTGTTCAGAAGTTCATCAACAACAGCATCAAGATCAAGAGCACCGATATCAGCAAGCTTTGCATCAATATCATCAGTCTTTATAACAGTTGTCAATGTAGTGTCATTGTCTACGGAAGCAATAATACTATCAAAACTTGTAGAAATCTGCGCACGTGAACGAGCGTCATCAACAAAGTCAAGATTGCCGACAGCTTGAATACTCTCTTCGAAAGTCAACGGTTTTTCTTCACGCTCAACATCAAACTGTGCAAGCAATTCAGCAGTTCTGCCGGAATCCGCTTCACTTCTCATGACTGTATCAAGGCTCTCTCTCAACAAATTTTTCGCATCGAATGAGGGGATATCATCCGATGTAATCTTTTGAGCACCGTCACAGCCACTGACAGATTCATTATGAGCTGCGAAATTCTTGTGAGAACCGACAGAATCGGCTTTGATTGCTTCATATTTATTCTGTGCTTCTTCAATCAGCACAGCCAATCGGACCTTCATTTGATCTGTAACAGCAGCAACACGATCACATTCTGTCTGTGCATCCGCTAAAAGAGCAGCAGCTTTTTCTTTTGCCTCATTGATCATTTTTTGAGCATTTGCATCTGCTTGTGCAGTAGAATCAGAAGCAAGAGAATACGCCTGTGCAATGATCTCATTGCGTTTTTTATTGGCCTCTTCAATTGTGTCGGAAATTCTGCCTTCAAGATCATCAAATGCCACAGAAATTCTTTTTTGAGCAGCAGCAATAATGGTCTTTGCATCATTTTCTGCATCAGAGATCAGTTTTGTTGCCTTCTCTTGTGCTTCGGCCATCAAAGTGTGTGATCTCTCTTCAGCATCTACCTTTGCATCATCAGAAAAGCTTTTTGCATCAGAAACAATACGATCCGCCTGTTCTTTGGCATCAGTCAGTAACAATTTAGATTGACGCAATACCGTAGCATTGGACTCGTCAGAATAAGCCTTTGCTTCAGTCAGCATTCTGACAGCCTGTTCCTTTATGCGAACAATGATCCCATCACAATTTGCTGCCGTACGGTTTTTGGCTTCTTCAGATACAGTTTTTGCCTGAATAAGCATCTCACTTGCCTGCTGCGTTGCAGTTTCAAGCATAGTGTTTGATTTCAAAGTGGCCTCAGAAATCATCTGATTATAATGTTTAACAGTGGTAACGGAAAGTTCCTGAGCCTGCTTGGTCAATGTCTCAGCTTCTGTACGACTTTCACGAAGCAATGTTTCAGACTCTTTATGAGAAGAAGTCAACAATTCATCAGCCTGCACACGGGCAGACTCAAGCAATTCATCAGCTTCCATTCTGGAACTGATCTCTAAAGCCTGCTTCTGTGCAAGAGCAGCAGACATGATTTTTTCTGATTGTTCCTGCAAGTCAGCAAGAGTAATATCAGCATTTTCTTTTGCGTTGTCGAAAAGCTCTTTTGCTGCAGCTGCGGTTGCTTCTATCTCTGCACGGATTCCGGCACGCAATTCTTCAGCATACGCATCAGCATCTGAAGCAGCCTGTAATTTCAGGTTTTCAGCATATTCGTTAGCTTCTTCCATAACTGCAACAGCCTGCTGACGAGCAAGATCCATGGTTTCTGTTGAACGCTGCTCAACATCTTTCAGCATTTCTTCAACTGCAGCCTGCGTCTGTGATTCAACAGCATCAGACTTTTCACGTGCAGTCGCAACATAACTGTCCGCAAGAACTTTTGCAGATGCAATCAGACTCTCATATTCAGCTTCTGCTGCAGCAGCGATTTTGTGAGCCTTTTCATTGGCAGTATCAATAATACTTTCGCCGTCTTTCATGATGCGCTGCACTTGGCCGTTGGCATCTTCAATCATTTCATTGGCACGTTGCTGTGCAGTTGCAAGCAAAAGCTCGGCATTTTTCTGTGCATTCAAAAGCACATCACGCAAAACAGACTCATCTTTACGATATTCATCAAGTTTTGCTGCAACAGTTCCGAGTTTTCTGACAAGCTCACCGTTTTCTTCAAACATTTCAGCATAATCTTCTGTTACTTGTCTGAAGAAGCTGTCAACCTCACGAGGAGAATAACACCCATTTTCAAGAAGCTGAAAATTATTCAGTTTCAGTTGAGTCGGATTTAACATATTAACTATCCCCTTTATTATGTTTCATTTACCGCTGTTTGATTACACAAAGAACATACCGTTATTTTCAAGTTCATCCAAAAGATCACCCATTACATCAACATTATAAGGAGTGATAATATAAGTACGGTTCGCAATCTTTTTGAGATTGCCGCCATTTGCATAAGCAACACCACTCAGGAACCACAATAACTTGCTTGCTTCTTCTTTGTTGGTATTTTCCATGTTAATGACTACCGTATGTTTATCAAGCAGTTCATCAGCGATTGCAGTTGCATCTTCAAAACGATCCGGTTTTTTAAGAACAACCTGCAATTTAGCTGTTGTGTGAATATCAACAACGCGACCTGTCGGAGCTGATGAATAAGAATTCTTTTTTTCGGAGCGCTTGTTTGAATTGACTTTGCGAACTTCGGGTAAAGAAGCCTCATCATCCACATCGAGATCTTCGGCATCGACACCGTCAAAAAACTCATTTTCATCAATATTCAATATTTTTCTGAATTTATCACTGAAAGCCATTTTTGTAATCCTTCCTTTATATATAATGAAAAATTAATAACGTCTGCGACCAAATAATAAACTGCCGACACGAACAAGTGTAGATCCTTCCAGAATGGCTTCTCTGAAATCGGAAGACATACCCATGGAAAGGACATTCATATCTTTCAGTAGTGTTTGTTTCTTCAGGTCTTCATACATCTGTCGGACTTGAGAAAACCATTTTCTGACTTCAGCTTCACTCTCACAGACGGGAGGCACACTCATTATACCACAAACCCGTAGTCCGTCAAGCTCTGCTATCTGACAGGCAATCTCATCAAACCCATCCGGCAAAAATCCGGTTTTTGATTCTTCTCTTCCAATATTGATTTCAAGCAGCACATCCATAACCAATTCTGCATTTTTTGCCTGTTTTGCTATCTCTGCAGCAAGACGCAAACTATCAACAGATTGAATCATGGTAACTTCACGAATGATTTTTTTGACCTTATTGGTCTGCAGATGACCAATAAGATGTGCTTCATATTCCCCGACAAGGTACTCTTTCTTTTCGAGCAATTCCTGCACTTTATTTTCGCCGATCAGCTGAATTCCTTGCTTCAAAGCATGATTTATGAAATGAGGAGGAACTGTTTTTGTTACAGCCATAAAGCGAACTTCATCCGCTTTTCTGCCACTGCAGGATACAGCATCAGATATTGTCTGCTGAATTTGTTGATAATTCAGTTCGATATCCCGAAACACAGCATCATTTGATAAGCTTTCCGTCATACAAATCAGTCCCTTCTATAATAATTTCGTCATATGTTTTCAAGTACCCCGGTTCCTGACTATCCTTCACAACGGAATAATCATCTGCCGAATATAAAACTTCAACATTTCTGAATGTTACAACATTGCCTTGACGGATGTATACACCTAATTCGCCTTCCACTGTTCTGAGAGCAGTGTTTTCAACACGCAATCCGCTGAATGAATCCGTTTCAATGACAATTCTTGCCTTACGGAGTTGGGCATAGGCGCCATCCATCGCTGTTGCACTCAGAATCAAGGCAGTACGTCCTTCACCGTCGGGATTCAATGCAATAATCTGTGCCTTGAAAGGTCTCGCAGAATGATCAACAAAACTGATTGCAAGACTTTGACCGATCTGCAATTGCGATGCTTGCAAAGTTTCAATACTGCAGACAATATACCATTCAAAACCGGTGATGAGCTTTCCGTAGGGTGCAATTTGTGCAATCGGTTCAATCGTCAACAATGCGCGGACGGTGTTGTTGTCTATTTTTTTGACTCCGTCTGACAGCTTTTCTTCAGCACTGAAAGCAAGAGAATTATAAATACCGGAGGAGCTTTCATAACCATCTGCATTGTGCACATAATACCCCGCACTGTCGGCATTGATAACAGTATAATTCTGCATTGCATTCAGCAATTGATTACGCTTTGCGTACAATTCGGAGAGTTTTGGTGATACATCCACTTTTGTTCCGATTGCAATACTGCGTTTTGTAACAGCAGACCGCACGGCATCTGCCTGCTCACTGATATGTTCAATGTCACGAACAGACAGTTTTTCAGCGAGGTCAAAAACACTGTCCTGTACACGATTATCATAAGCCGCAATGTCCGGCAAAGAATTGGCTGAACTTGTATTGTAGATGGATTCATAATACGCAATTTCGTTTTGAACTTCAACAAGTTCATAATAGTGTTGTGCATCAGCTGTGGTAGCAAATACATTTGCCACCGCATCATTACCGGATACTTTCATTCCGTCTTCAGCAAGCGGCACAACTTCTCCGCCACCGACTCCTTGCAAAAGCTTTTCTTCACGCAAGATAAAAGCATTGGCTTCGATTGTATGCCTGTGCGTATACTTTACAGCTGTTTTTGTATTCAGTTCCTTTGAGCTGTTGATAATACCGCTTGAAATGTGATAGCCGATGAATGCAACAAGTAATATTGCAAGAAGACTCACAAGCAGAGCACGAATTTTCGGAGAACGGATTTCAAAATCTATATCCGTGCTGATATGCAGTTTTTTCGGCTTTTCTTTTTTCGGGGTCAGATTCTCTTCTGCCAAGCTTATGCTCCTTTCAGGAAGTTGCTGTTGTCTATCATTTCAAAAGCTGCATTGCTTATGTCTGCTGCCGTGTCTGTCGGACACCTGTTAATATAATGTATAGCATCATTTCTGCGAAACCATGTAATTTGTCTTTTCGCATAACGTCTTGTTTCACGTTTCAGATTTTCGATTGCTTCTTCACGGGAAATTTCTCCGTCAAACCAACCTTTTAATTCTTTATACCCGATTGCCTGTGCTGCTGTATCGGTATGTAAAGAGAAAAAATTGCGTGCCTCTTCTTCAAGACCCTCTGTCAGCATAATATCAACACGACGGTTGATGCGATCATAAAGAAAATCTCTGTCCGGAAATGCGATAGCAATATAAAAGCAATCATACATACAAGGCTTTGTTCTTGAGCGAAGTCTGCGTTCTGTAGCAGTCTCTCCTGTCAGCTTATAAACCTCCAGAGCCCTTATGATGCGACCTTTGTTGTTTGGATGCAACTGTTCTGCAAGTACAGGGTCAACATCCTTCAATTCTGAAAGCAGAACTTCTGCTCCTTCCGTTTCCATCCGAAGTTGCAATTCTTCCCGGACAGCACTGTTGTCAGGTTCATCTTCAAATTGTATATTCCCGAGTAAAGAGTCAATGTATAGTCCTGTTCCGCCACAAATGACAGGCAATTTTCCACGTTTGTGTATGTCATCAATTGCAGCTCTTGCATCCTGTACATATCTCGCTACACAGTATTTTTCTGATGGATCGACATAATCGATAAGATGATGTCTGATCCCCATCATTTCATCCTGCATGGGTTTTGCTGTTGCTATATCCATACCTTTATATATCTGCATGGAATCAGCAGAAACAACTTCACTGTTGTATCGCAAGGCAATATCAACAGCCAACGCCGTTTTTCCGGATGCCGTAGGACCGACAACAGCAATTACAGGTCGTTTTTTCATAGTATCCTCTTAACCAAGTCGTCCGAACTGTTTTTCAAGCTCATTTTTTGTAATTTCCGTCAACACAGGTCTACCGTGCGGACAATAACGAACTGCATCATTTGTCAATACTGTTTTCAGTAAAACAGTCAGCTCCTGATGCGAAGTAATATCCCCTGCTTTGATTGCTGCTCTGCAAGCCGTATTGTGATAAATCCAATCCAGTTTTTCAGGCTGCATTGACATTTTACCTTTTCTCAATTCACCGGCCAATTCACAGACAACGCTGACAATGTCAGTGTTTCCCAACTCAACAGGTGCTCCTCTGACAAGCACGGTTCCCATGCCGAAATCTTCTATAAGGTATCCTGCCTTTTCAAATAGCGGAATATGTTCAATAACGGCATCGTAATCAGCTGCATTCAAAGAAACCCTTGCAGGTGTCAACAAAAGCTGACTGTTACCTGCACTTGCATTGCTTTTGATTTTTTCAAAAAGAATTCTCTCGTGTGCTGCGTGTTTATCACAAATTATAAATTTGTTATCAACTTCCGCAAGAATGTAAGTTTTGAACAACTCACCGATCACACGAACTGAAATTTCAGTTTCTTCTTTCTGTTTTGTTGCGGGAGTATCTTTTTCATTATTAATAATACATTCAGGTTCAGCAGCAGTTACAGCGGTCAAATCATGCTTCTCAACCAACTGTTGTTCAATGGGTTTCATACCGCTGTCATGCATAACAACCGCTGTATTTGCAGAGGGCTGCTGAACAGGAGAAACAGACAACGGAGCAGATTGAAAACCACTTTTGATTACCGGTGCTGCTGTAGTTTTTGCAGGAGCGACTTGCGGAACAGTGTTATCCTGGGGCGGATTTTCCTTTTTCAAGTTAACATCTTCTACTACATCAAGAACAACATTCTCGATTTTCTGCACTGATGCGGAAGAAACAGTTTTTTTGGCTTGTCCCCATGTGCTCTGCATTCTGTCCTCAAACCGCATCTGCGTTCCTTCTGATTGTTTTACGGCAGGTTGCGGAGTGATCTTATTTATATGAAACGACGGACGTGTGTCCCCTTTTGCAAGAGCAGACTTTGCAGCATAATAAACGGCCTCAAAAATACGTCTGTCGTTGGAGAATCGAATTTCAGTCTTTGCCGGATGCACGTTGACATCCACGCTGCCCGGAGCAAGTTCAATATTAAGGACGGCACCGGGAAATTTTCCGACCATAATACTGTTTTTATAAGCTTCATCAAGTGCTGCTGCCGCGGTCGGAATGCGGACATAGCGACGATTCACGTAATAATATTGCATATTGCGGTTCGGTCTGCCAAACAAAGGCTTCGTAATGAAACCGCTGATTTTTATACCATCAAGTTCATAATCACATTCGGTAAGACCTTCTGCAAAGTCTTTTCCGAAAAGTGAAAATGCAGTATCATAAAGATTGCCGTTTCCGGGCGTAAATAATGTTTCTTTGCCCTCCCGTATCAGACGGAAAGAAACAGACGGATGAGACAGAGCAACTTTTGTAACTATGTCAGCAACGTAATTACCTTCTGTCGTATCTTTTTTGAGAAATTTCATGCGGGCAGGTGTATTACAGAACAAATCACGGACAATCAGCGTTGTGCCGACAGGGCAACCGCTTTCCTCAAAAATCTGTTCTTCACCGCAAGCAATGACATAACGAGTTCCGAAAGCTGCATCGGGTGTACGTGTCAGCATTTCAACCTTTGCAACGGATGCAACGGATGCAAGAGCTTCACCACGGAAACCGAGGGTCAGAATAGCATCAAGATCTTCTTGCGCGTGGATCTTACTTGTTGCATGGCTGACAAAAGCATTTCTGACATCTTCAGGAGCTATACCGCAACCGTCATCCGTTACACGAAGAAAAGTAACACCGCCGGATCGGATTTCCACCGTTACTCGTTGAGCACCTGCATCAATGGAATTCTCAAGCATTTCCTTTACGACGGAGGACGGACGCTCAACAACTTCACCAGCTGCAATCAGTGAATAAATCTCTTTTGGCAGCAAATTAATTTTGGGCATATCACATCCTCCTTCGTTTCAGAATCAAACAAGTTTACTTTTTATTTCATACAGCTTTGTCAAAGCTTCAATGGGAGTCAAAGTGTTAATATCAAGCAAACGCAGCTCATCAATAACGGCATTATTCTGATTATCAAGAAACGAAAATTGCATTTCCGTTTCTTCAACAACCTGTGCTTTCTTGACAGGACGGCGCTCTTCGGGAGCCTGTTCTTCAAGACTCTTCAAAATAACTTTTGCACGATTGACTACAGATTTCGGTATTCCTGCAAGGTAAGCAACTTCAATACCGTAACTGCCGTCTGCTGTACCTCGCACGATTCTTCGTAAAAACGTAATATCATCACCGCGTTTTTTGACACAGGTATTGTAATTACGGATACCGTCGATTTCATTTTCCATTTCCGTAAGCTCATGATAATGTGTTGCAAACAAGGTTTTACAACCGAGTTTTTTACGGTCATTGGTATATTCCAGAACAGCCCGTGCTATGCTCATTCCGTCAAAAGTAGAAGTACCTCTGCCGATTTCGTCAAGAATAACAAGACTTCGAACAGTAGCGGCAGACAGAATGGAAGCAACTTCGCTCATTTCGGTCATAAATGTCGATTGACCGGCAGCGAGGTCATCGGAAGCACCGACTCTTGTAAATACCGCATCAACAACACCGATTTCGGCTGAAACAGCAGGAACAAATGATCCGATCTGTGCCATAATGACAATCAGTGCAGTCTGACGCATATAGGTCGATTTACCTGCCATATTCGGACCGGTAATGATTGCAGTACGATTCTCACCGCAATCAAGGAGTGTGTCATTGGGAACAAAAGGTGCATCGTTGAGGTATTTTTCAACAACAGGATGTCTGCCTTCACGGATATTGATACGATCCGAAGCATCAACCACAGGTCTTGAATACCCGTTCTGCACAGCGGTTTCCGCTAATGAACACAATGCGTCAATCTGTGCAATGGCCTGTGCTGTTGCACGAACAGAAAGATGTTCATCAGCAGCCTGTTGACGGATTACATTGAATAATTCATATTCAAGTTTTCCGATTCGTTCTCTTGCACCGAGCACTTTAGCTTCAAGATCTTTCAGTTCACTTGTGATGAATCTTTCTCCATTCACAAGCGTCTGCTTACGGATGTAATCTTCGGGAACGTTTTCCTTGAACTGATTGCTGACTTCAATGTAGTAACCGAACACACGGTTATAACCGACTTTCAGTTTCTTGATACCTGTGCGTTCACGTTCACGGTTTTCTATTTGTTCAATAAAGTTTTTACCGCCGGATTCGATCTGCCGCAGCTCATCGAGTTCCGAATTGTAACCGTCACGGATCATACCGCCTTCACGGACAGAAAACGGCGGTTCGTCACAAATTGCTTCGTCGATGATTTGCTGCAATTCACACAACGGATCAATCTGCATACTCAGTTCTTTCAGAAGCTGACTACTTACACCGTCGAGATTTCCTTTGATTGCAGGAAGCAATGCAAGAGTCTGTGAAAGAGTCTTCAGTTCTTTTGCATTTGCAGTGCCGTAAACAATTCTTGTTATGATTCGCTCAAGATCGTTTATACCCGAAAGAATTTCAATCAAGGAACTGCGAAGCATTGTAGTGTTATACAATTCTTCGACAGCATTCTGACGTTGCAGAATGGCACCGACACTGACAAGCGGTTGTTCAACCCAGGCATGCATCATACGTTTACCCATGGCTGTTTTTGTCTTATCAAGAACCCACAAAAGAGAACCTTTCTTCTCTCTGCGACGTTCGCTTTCGGTCAGTTCAAGGTTTCTGCGTGCAGATGCATCAAGTTTCATATACTTGTCCTGCGTATAAACATTAACACTGACAATACCTGACACATCATTTCGCTGTACATTGTAAAGATAAGAAAGATTTTCACCGAGTGCACAAACTGCACAAGGACTTTCCGACAAATCCAGTTCATCAAGAGATTTTCTGAAATGATTTTCAACAGTCTCTGTACAGTTGCGTAAAGTGACAGCTTCTTCCGCTACAGTCGAAGTATAAGCATTCATTTTACGGCCGATATACTCGGATATAGTCTTTTCTGCAGCAGCAGTTTCGTTCAGGCGAATTTCAGACGGAACATACTTTGCAAGCTCATTGATCACACGCTCACAAAGTCGGTCACCACTGAGTTCACAAACAAAAACAGCACCTGTTGAAACATCGCTGAAACACAATCCCGCACTGTTTCCGTTCATCACAATGCTGGCAAGATAATTATTCTTTGACTCATCAAGCATTACACTGTCGGTAACAGTACCGGGGGTCACAATGCGTACAATATCGCGTTCAACAAGACCTTTTGCCTGTGTCGGATCTTCAACCTGTTCACAAACCGCAACTTTGTAGCCTTTTGCAATCAAACGGGCAATATATGTATCGGCTGCATGGAACGGAACTCCGCACATGGGAGCTCGTTCAGGTTGTCCGCATTCCCTGCCCGTAAGGACAAGTTCAAGTTCTCTGGACACCGTAATGGCATCATCAAAGAACATTTCATAAAAGTCACCGAGGCGGTAAAAAAGTATTTCATCCTTGTGCTGTTCTTTGATTTTAAAGTACTGACGCATCATGGGAGTAAATTCAGCCATTTATACCGCCTCCTTTCGATAGTTCATAAATATAAATCAGCCGCAACCGCCGCAAGTGGAGCAGGAACCTGTGCAGGAACCACCTTCGGGAACAGGTTCGCAGGTAGCAGGATCTTCACCGTTAACACAAAGAGAAAGAATCTGAATAATATAGTTCATCATATCATCAACGGTCTGACGAGCATTTTCATAATTACGCATATTTTCATTCAGCATGACTTCGCCGTAAAGCTTGCGGAAATCTTCATCATATGCAGAAAGTTTTGCTTCGTCTGCATCTTCTTTCTGTGCTTCGGTCTGATAAGAAAGCTGCAGGAGGTTGAGTTTGCCGATAAGGGCATTGAGATCATCATCAGCTTCATTTGCAGACTTTGCTTTCATGTAAGCAAGATAGCGATCGTCCTGCTGAATAGCAGCTCCGAGTTGTCTGGTCAATTCAATAACATTCATTTTTTGTTTTCTCCGTTTCTTGACAATTTAAGTTTATTTTAACAGCTCACCATGGAGGACCCAGTTGCCGGCTTGTGTGACTTTTACCTCACAGAACTGTCCGACAAGCGAGCTGTCACCTGCAAAATCAATATTGACATTGCCGCCTGTTCTTCCGGTCAGGCGACCGTCCTTTTCATGCGTTTCATCCTCAACAAGCACACGATACACTTTGCCGACCATGGATGCAGTTCGTTTTGCTGCAATTTCTTCCTGTACTGCAAGCAGCTCGCGCATCCATCGGGATTTTGTTTCATAAGGCACAGGGTCGGGCATCTGTGCAGCTTTTGTTCCCTTTCTCGGTGAATAAATAAATGTGAACATAGAAGTATACTGCACTTCACGCACAAGAGAAATCGTGTCAAGGAATTCTTCATATGTTTCACCGGGAAAACCGGTGATAATGTCGGTCGTTATAGACAGGTCAGGCATTACCTTGCGTGCATAAGAAATGAGGTTCAGATACTCTTCTCTTGTGTATCTGCGGTTCATTTCTTTCAGAATGCGATTGTTGCCTGACTGAACAGGAAGATGCAGATGACGAGCACATTTTTCACATTCTGCCATCGCATCAAGAAGTTCTTTTGTGCAATCTTTCGGATGGGATGTCATAAAGCGAATCATGAAGTCACCGTCAAGAGCGTTGATCTTACGCAGCAATCGAGGAAAATCGATATCATCCTGCAAGCCTTTGCCGTATGAATTCACATTTTGCCCAAGCAAGGTTATATCTTTGGCACCTGCGGCAATCAGTTCTTTTGCTTCTGTGATAATTGCCTCCGGATTACGACTGCGTTCACGTCCGCGGACATAAGGGACTATACAATAACTGCAAAAATTATCACATCCGTACATAATAGGCAACCAGGCCTTTACGTCACGGTCACGATAAACAGGAAGACCTTCCACTACAGGTTCCTTGTTTTCACTGATTTCAAACACACGTTTTCGTCCGCAAAGAACCTTGTACAGCAATTCGGGCAATCTGTGAAATGCAAAGGTTCCGAACACAAGATTGACAAAAGGATAGCTTTTACGGATTCGGTCAGCAACATGCTGTTGTTGCATCATGCAACCGCACAGAGCAATAATCAGCTCAGGATTCTTTTCTTTGACGGGCTTAAGTGCACCGCAATTGCCGAATACTCTGTCCTCTGCGTGTTCACGAACGGCACAGGTGTTGAACAAAACAAAGTCAGCATCTTCCGGTTTATCGCAGAACACATAACCACACGCCTGCAACAAACCTTTCATACGTTCCGAATCAGATACATTGCCCTGACAACCGTACGTATGCACATATGCCTTTGGTGCACGTTCCGGAAAGCGAACCGAAAGAACTGTTTTTATCAGCTCAATATATTCTTTCTGTTTAGCAACCTCAGCAAGAGACGTTGTTGTCTTTCCGTTGAAATCCAATGTGCACCTCCGAAATACATAAAAACTCATTGTTTTATTATATATTATAAATTATTAAAAGGCAAGTGTTTTTCGAAGAAAACTCAAAATATATTATCGGCATTTACTTTTAATGAGTCTGATAAAACGCGGATATGTGATAATATCTGCACGCTACTTGCATGAATCTGTTCTTCATTTCCTTGTCTTATGGCATCTTTCAAATCACTCAGCAAGTATTGCAACTCATCAACATCTGTTTCTCTGTATACAACTCTCAAAAAGCGGATTCTTTCAAATTGACGATTAAAGAGTTTTTCATACTGTTCTGAACTCATTACAGCATCATCAAGAGAGATGATGATATTATATATTTCTTTCAAAATGTCTGCGGCAAGTTCAGATATGACCACAGATAACAGAACTGCACATATTATCAATAAAACTGCAATAAAGAATCTCCAGCTCATTTCTGTTTCCCGTCCTTTCCGTAAATGACAATTTCATTTGCTTTATTCACTGTAACAAGCAATACATTTTCCAATGCAATTCCTTTTTTCTTCAACACTCTGTTGAGTGCAGCAACATCCAGACCGCTTTCCAAGATACTGTTCTCAAGCAATTCACCATCTTCAACAACTGCAATCGCCACACCGGTGTCTTTAACGGTGCAACGGATCTCTTCATTTGATACAGTGCGGTATGGTGGTTTCAGAAATACACTCAGACTTCCGTTGGTCTCCGCAACGGCATACTCTACTTCGGAAATATCGAACACATCTTTTTGCCGCAACGCTTCAAGAATATCATCCATTGTGTATCGAAGTCTTTTGATCTGTTCATACTGTATAACACCGTCACGAATGATCACCACGCTATTGCCCTGAAGAATGGATCTCACTTTTGCACTTTTCAGAGAAACAAAAGACAATAACAATTCAAAACCTGTCAGCAGCATAAGCGATACAACCGAATACAACACAGGCAAATCAGGCTCAAGCATCGGCTGTGATGCAACTTCGGACAACAAAATCGTCACAACAAGTTCAGCCGGCTGCAACTGACCGATTTGTCTCTTTCCCATCAATCGCATAACAAGAACAATGATTATAAAAAGCAAAAGAGTACGCATCAGAACAACATACACACTATGCACCACCGCAGTTTTTTATCAGTATATCCATCCGTTTTCAGGAAATACATACATAGAGAGGTGAAACAAAGATGCAAAACAAAACCGACAATCACCATAAAAAACCTGAACAATCACAAAAGACAAGTACCCCACTGGAAGATACGGCATACAAGAACAAGATTCTGCTGATGCAGGCATTCGGAAACAGTTTTGATCTTATGTTCAGGGAGATAGAATGCGGCGGAAAAGCAATTACAGCGGCATTCCTGGACGGGATGTGTGACCGTTTATTTTTAACACAATCGCTGATAAAACCGTTATGCGAACACATAACAGAAGAGAAAACATCATCGCTCAAGCAGATTTGTTCATCCGTTTTTGAAGGAATGGAGCAGGCAATTCTGCACACACTCGAAGAAACCACCGAAACATTGATTGCAGGCAGCATTGTTCTTTTTGCTGACGGCGAAGCATATTGTGCGGCATTCAACGCCCCGAATTTTTCAAAAAGCAATGTTTCTGATCCTTTGAGCGAACAACAGGAAAAAGGTTCAAGAGAAGGTTTTTGTGACTTTTTTAAGGACAACATCACCCTTATGCGTCGCAGATTACGAACTTCGCAATTGCACATTGAAAGAATGGTGATCGGCAAAACAAGCAACACTTATGTCTGTGTTTGTTATCTTGCAGATCGGGTGGACAATAAATTACTGCAGGATGTAAAACAAAGATTAGCTAAAACTAACCTCGAAATGGTGCTTGGGGCCGGCTATCTCAGACCTTTTCTGGACACAAAAACAAAAACACCCTTTTCAGGTGTCGGTGCAACAGAACGGCCGGACACCCTTGCTGCAATGCTGACAGAAGGCAGAATCGGCATTATAATCGACGGCAATCCGTTTGCTCTGTTTGTTCCGCAGTTTTTTATAGATCATTTTCATTCGTTGGATGACTACCTCACAAGGCCATATTACACCTTTCTTTTAAGATTATTGCGTTTGACAGGATTCTTCATTTCAACAATGCTTCCCGGACTTTTTGTGGCTGTATGCGTTTTTCATCCCGAACTTTTACCCGTCAATGTAATGTTTGACATTGCAGTTTCCATCAGTCAGACACCGTTTCCTTTGGTATTTGAAGCTATTATCATTCATTTCATTTACGAAATAGTCAGAGAAGCCGGATTGAGAATGCCGAAAATGGTCGGACATGCTGTCAGCATAGTAGGGGCACTTGTTATAGGAGATGCAGCAGTGACAGCAGGACTTATTGCAGTACCGATGCTCATTGTCGTTGCATTGACAGCTATTTCTTCAGCCATCCTGCAAGGTATACACGAACCGATGGCATTGTTAAGATTCATCTTTATCATCGCCGGCGGTGCAATGGGTTTATTTGGCATTGCCCTTGCTGCCGGTGCATTGATTGTTACCATTTGCAGCATCTCACCTTATTCCATGCCTTATTCCGTACCTTTTTCACCAACACCAAGAAACACATGGCAGGATCTGATTCTCAGAAAAGACCATACAAACAAAAAAAACCAACAGAAAAACATTTCCGATTATCGTTATTGAGGAGAGTATGAAAACAGGACAAAACACAATCAGCAGCTTTCAGCTGTTCAGCATGATTTATATTTTCCGGATGGTGGCAACATTCACATACATGCTTCGCATCAGAGCTCCGCTTGAATCCACAGACCGTGCCATCATGGCTATAGCATATTTTGTTTTCTCATTACTGTTTGCATTGCCGGTTTTTTTATGCATAGGCAAACAACCTTACAACAGTGTTCTGACTCTTGCAGGAACAAACCGACACAAGTGGACTAAACCTGTTGCGATGTATTATGCATTCACTTTCATCTGGGCAGCAGGAGTTGCAGCAGCTCGCTTCAGCTTATTTTCCGGCATTGTTTTATTGCAACAGGAAAACCTGAATATATTTATATTTGTGCTGTTGGCCGTCAGCATATATTGTGCATCAAAAGGTCTGGAACCGCTTGCACGTGCAGGTTCCGTAATGAGTGTTCTGTTATTTGTTTCACTGATTCTGATGACAGGAACAGTCATTAAGGACTTCGACACTCTGTATCTGCAACCGCCTCTGCAAAGCGGTCTTTCTGCTGTCATATATCAGGGTTTTCACTCTGCTTGCAGGAATATTGAAACGACATCTCTCCTGTTCACAGCATCTCATACTAAAGGAAACCTCCGCAAAGGATATCTGATATGGCTTGTTTTCTTTTGTGTACAACTCGCTGCGTTGTTTTTACTCGTCGGCGGCATTGCTGCGGAATACGGAAACTTGCAGATGTTCCCTTTGTATACACTGGCCGCACTCGCCAAAATAGGCATCCTCGAAAGGATGGATGATCTGCTGACAGGTGTATGGGTCATATGTGCTTTGTTAAAAATTGCATACCTGCTTCATACTTCTGTCGCTGCAATCGAAGAAGGATTTCAAAACAAATACAACAGAAACAAACTGTTGATAGCAGGCGGAATACTGGTATTTGCTGCGAATCTGTTTCTGTCACAAAACATTGAATTCTTCGGAAAGTTTATTGCGTCACCCGTCAATCCTGTTCTGTTTATGATTGCAACAGTCGTCCTGCCGCTGCTTATATTTGCAAAAAACAGAACAAAAAAAACAGCTGTAAGAGGTAAAACATGAAAAGGCTTATCATTATAATGGTCAGTTTGGTCTTTTTTTCCGGTTGCTCAAATATCAGTGCAGCAGAGCTCGGTGACCGTCTGATCATCGAAGCCATCGGAATAGACACATCCGAAGATGGTTTTGAAATCACTGTGCTTGCTTTAAATACGCAGCAATCAGGTTCAGCAAACTCAACCGACACACCGGACGGAGTCGCAAAAACGTACTCAGCAAAAGGAAAAACACTGGCATCCGCTTTTGCTGCTATTGACCTGATCTCAGGTCAGATTCCTTTGTATTCACAAGCCCGTGTTATTATTCTCGGAAAAGAACTGACACAGAACGCACCAATGACGGCTTTGAATTATTTTATCCGTGAATATACAACAAGAGATGATATTCTGCTTGCTGCCGCAGAATCAACAGCAAAGCAGATTATCAACATCAATCTCGGTAACAATGTACTGGCATCCAAAATCATCCATTCCGTTTTGCAATCCGGCTCTTTCAACGGAATGACTGTAACAATGCCGATGTACAAATTCATCAGCAATCTTCTGAATGAAACGGATGCTGCAATACTGCCGATTGTAAAAATCACAAAAGACGAAGAGACAAAAACAGAATCAATAGGTATAGAAGGTTCACTGTTGTTTGCTGCTCAGAACAGCAATGCCGTACTGGATAACGAACAGACAAAGGGGTTACTCATAGCAAACGACAAATTTGACAGCGGCCCGATTGAAATTGATTACAAAGGCAGCAAAGTTTCAATCGCCGTTCAGAGATGCTCAACTTTAATTACTTTACTTGAAAAACCGGAGCTTAAATACACAATCGACATTTCTTTATCATGCGATATTATTGAATTCAATGCACCGCTTCACCGTGAATTGAGTATGAATGATGTAGAGAAATTAAGAATGGCAACAGAAAACAAGATTCATTCAATCGTTAAAAACACCATTGGCAAGGCTGTCAGAGAAAATAAATGTGACATACTGTCGTTGGGAAGGATGCTCAAAAAAAAGAGTACCGACAGTTACAATTCAGCAATCAAAGATTACAACTCTTTTCTTGCCACAATACCGATTGAAATCCACACAACGGCAAAAATCACAAGAATGGGAAAAGAAATATTACCTTTGAACTAACAGAAAAACTCAGTGTTATTCCAAAAACCTCTTGATTTTCAATTTGCAATTTTGTATAATAAATGCATAAAATATTCAGGAGGTTTATTTCCATGGAATCTTTGAAGCCCATCTTTGAATTTCTTGTATCTCTGTTTTCCTTGCTGTTTGAAGCACTCGGCAGCGAAATCATCGGTTTTGATATCAGCGGAATAATCGGCTCCATCGGTGGATAAAAGAGTGCTGCTTTGCGGCACTTTTTTGTTTATATGACAACACAAAGAAAGGAAGGGTCCACATGAACAAAATACCTGTTATTGTTATCGGTCGTGAATTTTGCAGCGGCGGTGCTGAAATCGGTCACAGACTTGCCTTGCATTATAACATTCCGTATTATGACAGAAGTATCATCGACAAAACGGCTGAAGTGCTTGAAATAAGCAAACAGATCGTCGCAACACATGACGAAAAACCTTTTGGCTTTTTTGAATTTACATCACTTCCCTATCGTGACAGTTGGTACATGGAAGATCCTTCTGCATTGTTACCGATCGGAATGCGTGTTGCTGATGCACAGTTCGATATTATCAAAAAAATTGCAGAAGACGGTCCGTGTATCTTTGTGGGTCGTTGTGCAGACTACATCCTGCGTGATCATCCGAGCGTTCTGAAAGTGTTTATTTATGCAGATGAAAGCTCCAAAATTGAACGAGCCAAAAAGCTGTACGGATTAAATGACAAAACCGCAAAGCGGATCATCAACAAAACGAACCGTGCAAGAGCCAATTATTACAACAAATTCACCCATCAGAAATGGGGCGACAGAAACAATTTCGATCTTTATATCAATGCCGGTGCAATCGGCACTGATCAAGCTGTTAAGATGATTCAGTACTACATAGACAATCTTTACAACAGATAATCATCAAAAAAAAACGACCGTCCGAATCAATCGGACGGTTATTTTTTTGATTCAGATATTAAAATCAGATATTCTTAAGCAAGGGGCCAATGCCTTTTACGGCACCCGGGATCCCTTTAAGAATAATACGTAAGCCACCCTTTTCACCGTTCAGAATACGCAACAGACCTGCTGCCATATCCTCACTGAAAACGCCGCCACTCATAGAAATAAAATCACGGAACGGAGTCTGAACAGCAATGGCTCTTGCCATACCTGCAGGAATCAATGCGGTCAACAGAGCAAACAAACGCTTGCCCCATTTGGTGTGATTGGAGCTTTCAAACGTGTCAGTAAGATCAAGAGCTTTATCTTTACTCTTGACAGTAGGCGGCAATTCTCTGCCGAGTACTGCAACAAACTGATCTTCAGGAACATCCTGCACATCAGCCGTATAATATTTGGGAGCCGTCTGTTTGTAATCAGGCAATGCAACTGCAGCTGCATTGACATTCACAGTTGCCTGCAGGCGGATATCTGCACTCGATGCACCGACAAGAATATCGAATGCACCACTCTCAACACACCAATCATTGATGAGAACATTATAGAAAGCAAATGCACGTTTTTCAAGAACGAGTGAAATGCGTTTTTCTTCGCCTGCTTCAAGACGGACTTTTTCAAAAGCTTTCAGTTCTTTTACGGGACGGTAAATTGTACTTTCTTTATCAGCAACATACAGCTGTGCAATTTCCGCACCTGCAACATTGCCCGTATTTTTCAAAGTGAATGATACGGTAAGTGTATCATTTTCACTCATATCAGACTTATCAAGCGTAATATCAGAATATTCAAAAGTGGTATAGGACAAACCATGACCAAACGGATAGCGTACGGGTACACCGGCTTTTTCATAGTATCTGTAGCCGATATATACACTTTCTCTGTATTCAACACTTGCAGGATTGCCGGGGAAATTATTCTTTGCAGGCGTGTCGGCATAAGACATCGGATATGTTTCTGCAAGTTTACCGCAAGGATTGACTTCACCGAATAAGATATCAACAATAGCACCTGCACCTGCCTGACCGCCGAGATATGCATTCAAAACAGCTGCAACAGAGTCATTCCAGGGCATTTCAACAGGTGAACCGCCCGAAAGCACAACAACCGTATTCGGATTTGCCTTCACAATTTCTGCAACAAGCTTATCGTGTGCAGCAGGAAGATTCATATGCTGTCTGTCATAACCTTCTGCTTCATAGTCATCGGTAAGACCGATAAACACAACTGCAATTTCATTTCTCTTTGCAACTTCAACAGCCTGCTGCAGAAGTGCCTCATTCTTCTTTTCTTTCTTTGCGGAAAGCTCATAACCCTGTGCAAAATCGACAGTAATACCGGCTTTTTTGCATTCATCAAGTGCATTGTCCAACTGTGTGGGTACAATATGAGAGCTGCCTGCACCCTGGTAACGCGGTGTTCTTGCAAGCTCACCGATCAAAGCAATTTTCTTGTCTTTTTTCAAGGGAAGGATGCCGTTATTCTTCAACAAAACCATGCTCTGTGCAGCAATCTTCTTTGCAAAAGACTGATCATCAAGATCATTATAAGCATAGTCCTTTTTTGCACCGTCAGCTGCTTTTTTAATCAGCTTGAGCACATTCAATGCACGTTCATTGACAACACTTTCATCAAGTGTACCGTTCTTGACAGCAGCTACAATTTTTGCAGCACCGGAACCTGTTGAAGAAGGCATTTCAAGATCATTACCATTGGAAAGACCAAGAACACGATCATTGACAGCACCCCAGTCACTGACCACTACACCGTCGAATCCCCATTCATCACGCAGAATTTCAATCTGAGAATGACGATTTTCCGATCCGTGTGCTCCGTTGATTTTGTTGTAAGAGTTCATCACCGTCCAGGGTTTTGCTTTTTTGACGGCAATTTCAAAAGCGGTAAGATAAATCTCACGCAGTGCACGTTCATCCACAACAGAGTCACAAGTCATACGTCTTGTTTCCTGGCTGTTGGCACAGAAATGCTTAAGTGAAGTACCGACTCCCATGCTCTGTACACCATTGATAAAACCTGCAGCAACCTCACCTGCAAGAACGGGATCTTCAGAAAAATACTCAAAATTTCTGCCGCACAGAGGAGAACGCTTCATATTGATGCCGGGGCCGAGCAGCACGCCGACTTCTTCTTTGAGACATTTTTTACCGAGGGCAACACCCATTTCATACAGAAGTGCAGGGTCCCAAGAGCAAGCTGTTGTTACTGCAGTAGGATAACTGATTGCAGGAACACTTGTAGACAGGCTGATGCCTTTTTTGCTGTAGTCCTTTTTACGCAGACCGTGCGGGCCGTCACAGACAGTGACGGAAGGAATGTCGTATTTGTCCAGATGCTGCAAATGCCAGAAATCAGCACCGTCCAGCAATGCAGCTTTTTCTTCAAGTGTCATCTGAGATAAAATATCAACAGGATTTTTCATTTCCAACCTCCTGAAATATAAATTCACGGATAAAATTGTAACATATTATGTATTTTATTTCAATACCATAAAGTCAAAAAAACAAAGCATTGTATTTCACATATCTTTAATTTTTTCTTGCAACCGATACAGACTTATGGTAATATACTAAAGTAAGAAACCAGATCTGACAGGAGAAAAAACATGGCGAATACCGACAATAAACCGATACGCGGCTCATCAGAAAAACCTGACCATATCATGCTTTCCATCAACGGTGATGCCAAAAAAACAATGACCGTTACATGGAGAACCGACGCAAACACCGAGACCGGATATTGCCTTTATCGTAAAAAGGGTAGCTGCAACTGGCTGCAATGCAATGCAGAAAATCACGTTTTTGCAAGTGATATTGATACAAGCCGTATCTTTTCGGCACATATGAACAACCTGCAAAGCGGTACAACTTATGAATACACCTGCGGTTCAGACAAAGAGAGAAGCCGCATATTCACTTTCACAACAGAAGAAGAAAACTGCACAAAATTCAGCTTTGTCTGCGTATCTGACCAGCAATGCGGTCAACCGTTTTATGAACCCGATTATTCAGGCTTCAACCGATTCCTGAAACACATACTCAAAAAGCATCCGGACATCAGATTCATATACACCGGTGGTGATAACACTGACTGCGGACAGCATGAGCAGCAGTGGAACGGCATGTTCAGCGGTTGTACGGATATCATCGAAAGCATTCCGTATATGATGACAATGGGAAATCACGACAACCGTGGTTTCAAAGACTACAATGAAGTTGAAAGCACCGGTCGTTACTACGCTGAACCTGCCACTTATTTCAATGAGCAGTTCAAAAGTGCCTATGCCTGCAACGGTCCCGAAGGCTGGACACCGGAAAACTACACCTTTGACTACGGCAACTGTCACTTTACCGTATACGGCGTTAACGAACCTGTACTTGTAAATGAGTGGTCCAAAGAAGATCTGAAAAAAACCGACAAAACATGGAAGATCGCATCTTATCACTTCCCTATCTGCTATTCCATTCCCGAAGGAGCAAATTACGATGCATATCCGATGATGATGGAATGCATGGAAATGAATGATATTCTTTTTTCAGGTCACGAACATAATTTTGCACGCTCTTTTCCCCGCAGAAATGAACAACTCTACGATCGTCCTTCTGAAGGAACCGTTCACTATACTCTCGGAAATGCCAACGGACATCCGCCAGGATCTCGTTCTATATGGAAAGTATGGCACGCTGCATTCAATCCGCAGGAGGAATACCGTTATTTTTACACCCTTGTTGAAGTAGACGGCTGCAAAATGACCCTGACTGCTTATTTTGATGACGGACGCATTGTTGACAAGTGCATCATTGACAAAGAAAAGGATGAAATACTTCCCTTTGCTCTTGCACCTGTTTATTCACAGACACGACTCATGTACAAAGGTGCTGACCTCGGACTTGCGGCATGTCAGACACCTCCCGTAAAACAAGACAACGTGTGGTACATTCCTGCTGCGATCCTTTCTAACCATATAGGCGGCACAGTTACCACCGATGTCGGCACTTTGCAGATACAACTGTATAATACCGTTGTTTCTTTCAAAGAAAACAGCAATTTATATTCGTTGAACGGTGAATTAAAAGAAATGGGCAGCTGCGTATTCCGCGGCAACCGCGACCAGCTTTATGTTCCTGTTGATGCATATTGCGAAGCTTTCAATATGAAATGGTGCCATGCAGAACGCAACAACTTTATTTCGATTGAAAAAGAAAGCGAGGACAAGCCTGTCCCCGTGCAGCTATAAAAAATATCGGAGGTTTTTTATTATGTCTTTTGTAAAAAGCGAGACCCTGCATTATTTTGACATTTTCCCGAAAGTTTTCCCTGCTGACAAAGAAGTAACCATCACCATCAAACCCCTCGGCGGCAGAATCAGTTTTGAGAAGAACACGGAATATACAATTGAACTGTGCCCGTTGAATGAAGGTTGCAAAAGAGATTATCCGCACATAAACCGTTGGCAGTATAAGACTGTCTGTCCCGATGCAGACGGTTGTATCCGATTCACACAAGCATTCCCTGATGAACAGGAACATTTTGTACGCGTCTTACTGGATGATAAAAAACTGGTTCAGCTTTCTGTTTATTCGCTGCATGAAGATCTCTGCGGAAGATATCCGTTTATCGGAGATCTGCATATGCATACTTATCGTTCTGACGGCAGACAGAGTCCTGCACTTGTTGCTGCAAATTACAGAAAAAAAGGCTATGACTTCATGGCGGTCACCGATCACGGACGTTACTATCCTTCACTTGAAGTCATGAACATTTACAAAGATGTTCCGATTGAACTGAATCTGGTACCCGGCGAAGAAGTGCACACCCCCAAAGGCGACGATAATCATATCAACGATGTACACATTGTTAATTTCGGTGGCGAATGGTCGGTCAACGGTCTGATCCGCGGTGAAGCCAATGATGCAGAAACAAACAGTGATCCGGCTGCAAGATCAATGAATGGCAACGCTCCTGAAATGATGACAGTTGAGGAGTTTTATGCAGAGGTGGATGCACTCAAGGACAGTCTTGACATCCCTGACGGCATTGAAAAATACACATTTGCCTGCTGTCAGTATATTTTTGATAAAATCCGCCAGGCAAACGGTCTTGCAATTTTCCCGCATCCGTACTGGAGAAACAATGTCAATCATGTACCCGAAAAAATGTGGAAGCTGATGTTTGAACGTAAGATTTTTGATGTTTTTGAAGTTCTCGGCGGCGAACGTTACTTCAATCACAACGGATATCAGACTGCTGCATGGTATGAACAGTGTGCAAAAGGAAACAGAGTGCCGATCGTCGGCAGCACAGACACACATGACTCCATCAATCCCAAGGCAGATATTTGTTGCACAATGGTTTTTGCACACGAGAACGAAAGAGTATCCATTATCAATGCAATTAAGGATTATTATTCTATAGCCATTGACACCATCAGTGAAGAATACCGCATTGTCGGTGATCTCAGATTTGTACAATATGCATCTTTCCTTTACGAAAACTTTTTCCCCCTGCATGACGAACTCTGCTATGAAGAAGGCAGAGCAATGAAGGATTATGCCAACGGAGAAGACGGAGCCAAAGAAATTCTTTGTGCTATATCGGGAAGAATGAAAAAGCAAAGAGAAAAATACTTTGCATTCTGATTCGCATCACACTGTCAAAATTCAATAGTCTTTGATAAAAAATCCACCCTGCTGCCCTGCAGGATGGATTTTTTTACAAACTAATCGTTTAAACGTATAAAAAAATTATTCTGTTATAATATTCAAGGTCAGTATATAACTGCCGCTTGATGCCGGATAAGCCTCAGATCCGTTGCCGCCATTGGGTACGGAATATGTAAAGGTTTTAAGCGCAACCGATCCGACTGTACCACCTTTGACAACAACGTCCCCCAATAACCTTGCTTTCGGTTCCGCAGCTTGTACCGTTGCATTTTCATAAACATTCAACACCGCGTTTGCACGCCCTGTTGTATATTTATGACCTTCACTCCAAAGCGTGCTTTCAATCTCATAGAAGCCCTGATCAAACATAGCCCAAGAAGCCAATTTAACAATTTCAAAAGCAGCACCGTCATACAGATTCACAATACCACCCGGCAGGAAACCGAAATTATAATTGACCGTTATTGTACCTGCGTAGAAATTAAATGTCATATCACCATCAAACAAATACGTCACAGCACTGGTTTCAAGATCATAGCCGGCACAATTCAAAGATGACTTATCAAAGACAATATCACCGTAGAATGAATAAATATCTCTGTCGGCTGCAACATCAATCTCACGTATTACATGGGCACCTTCCCCGAGTCTTATAATGCCGTTGGTATTGTCAATCTGCGGAAAACGTGCGTAGTAGTACTGATTCTGAGCATACATTTTGCCACTACCGATCAAAGCTGCACCGGACTCTATATACAAAGTCGCTCTCATATTATTCATATGTCGCTCGTAAATGGGTGTAAACAATCTGTTGTTTGTGACATAAGATCCACCGCGCCATTTTTCCATAGCAAAAGTTTCATACATAGTGGCACCGCTTTCAAGCGTAACTGTACCGCCTTCATTTTCAACAAAACCGGCACAATCCAAAAGGCCGCCGTTGCCGACCCTGATATCGCCATAAAGACGGATCTGACCGTAATTACCGGAATTATCATAAGGAATGACAGAACCGCCACCTTCTCTACCGGTAACTGCATTGATCAACACCGTACCGTTGACAGTAAGAGTAGCATTTTCTGCAATCGTAAGGGTACGATACAAAACAGCGCTGCCTTCTTTGGACGGATTGTCGGGATTGAAACCGTTCACAGTATACCCTGTCATCACATTATCACAAGGAATCAGAAGCGTAACACCTGCAGGAACTGTTGCATCTGCATTAATTGTATCTTCAATACCGACAATAACCGTGTCACCGTTTTTACTCGCAACAAGTGCTTCTTCTGTTGTTGCATAGAGAGAAACACCGGAAGCGTTTTTGATGACCGCTTTGTAGTCATTGTATTCATATCTGAAATAAGGCAATCCGCTTTTCGGATCACTGCATCTTGCACAAGCAAAATTGATGGTCAGGCAGCCTGCCGATTGAGCATCATTGTACGGATAGCAAACAACATTTGCATTGTGCGGAATAATATGTCCAAGTGCTGCGATCGATTCCGTATATGCGTCATTGCAATTTGCACAAGTGTATCTGCGGACACCATCTGTCTCGCAATCCGCTTCAGTTATTACAACTCCGCCGTCATAAGCATGTCCGAGTGCAGGTATAATTTCACGTTCAATATAAGTTTCACAAAGCTGACAGACACGAGCCATCGCACCGCTTTCTGTGCAGGTCGGAGCTTCAATTACTTCATCTTCCCAATCGTGCTCAAGAGCTTCGATTGTTTCTGTTTTTGTGTCACCGCAAGTGGCACAGGTGAATACGCGCTTACCTTCTTTTTCACAAACAGGTGCAGTTATGACAATACCGTCATCATAGGCATGACCGAATGCAGGAACAATTGTCTGTTCGACAAGTATTGTGTTGCAAACAGAACAACGACTTCCTTGTGACAAACCGCTTTCTGTACAGGTTGCAGAAACAGCTTTCAGGACTTCTGTCTTATGGTCGAGTTTTGCAAAAGAATGTGTGACGGTTTTTTGACAAACAAGACACTTGTATGACTCATATCCGGCAACTTGACATGTTGCTGCCTTTGTATTTGTTATAACATACTTATGTTCAACATTTTCTTCGGCATTGCCAAAAAGATTCTTGAAAAACTGAGAAATCTTACAAAACATACATGATATTTTTGCAAAAATACCCGCATGATTGTGTTCATGACAGCAACCGCAGTAGGATTCATCTTCATCAACAACGATACCGTCGTCAATGTAGTCACCGACAGAAACTGCATGAACAGATGTCAGCGGTACGGCAATCAAAAGCAACAAGCAAACAGCAATTACAAAAGGAAGCTTTTTACCCATATTCATTCTCCTAACAACAAAGCCCCGACATCAGATCCGACAGACAGTAAACTGTTTCCACGGCAGATGCCAAGGCTTCGCATCATTCAATTCATCAGACTTTTAAGTCAATCTTAACCAAGATCAACATCATCAAAGATGTGAATATTTACATAAATGGTTTCTGTGATGGTTGAGTTGACCATATCACCGACGTTACTCATATCAACAGCAACATCAACTTTAACAGTGTAGTAACCGCTTTCATTTGCAAAGTCACCAACAGTAAGAGCCAGAATATCATCACTCATAATGCCCTGCACACCCTTAACCAAGAGTTCAAAAGCTGTGTCATCAGCACTCCAATGATACTCTTCAGGTGTAAAAATTGCACCTTTCTTCAGCAGCTCCACAACCGTACCGTCATTTGTGGTAACAGTTGCAGTGGTGATCTTACCGATAACCTTATTAATGAAGCCGTCAACAGAATTGAGAACAGCACATAGTCTGTTAATAGCAGACTGCTGGCTGCCGAATGCATCCTCTACATTCATCATAGCAACAAGATTAAGACCTGCATCGATTGTTTTTGAATTAAGAGCTTCTGCAGGATTCTCAGGTTTGAGATTGGTTATGTAGTTGACAAGAGCATCGGGAGTCTTGACATCAATAACAAGATTGCCGTCAACAACTTCTGCAGCAATGTGTTCGGACACGGTCTGAGCAAAACTTTTTACCTTTGCAATATTTTCTTCTGCACCTGCAAGCTTGACAACAACATCAAACTTTTCATCAGCAACACGAACAGCATAAGTGCCGAAAACAAGATTTTCATCTATATTGGCAAGCTTATAGAACAGACCTGCACCAACTTCAAAGAGAACATTCTTAATGGCAGTATTCTGAAATACACCGTCTTTGTAAACAGTTTCATCAACAATGCTGAGTTCATCATCGCCGACGTACTGTTCAAAAGCATTACCAAAAGCAGTCATAAATCCGTCAAAAGCATCTGCATTGAGATCGCCTTCAACAGACCAGATTCCGTCAACATTGACAATGACTTCAGCCTTTGCGTTTTTAACATCAGCTACGCCTGCAATCAATGAAGCAAGGCCTGCATCTGCAGCCCAGGAATTGGCAACAGATACCACCTTCTCAAGAATTGCATCATATTCGGCATTCTTTTCTACCAGTCTGCCGCAATCCGCACAAGCTTTACCTGCATAGCCATTGGTAATCCATGTGGATGCAACATCAACAACAACATTGGGTAAATGAGCTTTCTGTTTATCAAGCTTAACAGCAACACGCAGAATGGATCTTGCATCTTCTGCAAGTACAACATTGTCAGCATTATAATCAGCCCATTTAAACTGCTGTTCGGTAAAATCAGGTTCAAGTCCCACGGCAAAACGCAAAGCAAGTCTTGCATCGTCAGCTCCGATAGCGTCATCAGCGTTAACATCGCCGAGACAACAAGCAGCAAGAACTTTTGTTTCAGCACCATCTTCAACTGCCAATGCAGGAACACACAGGCTACTGATCATAAGTAAACAAAGAAGAATAGTTAACAATCGTTTCATCTTTTTTCCTCCTTAATGGATATCACTTCACTAAAAAATATAGCATAACACGTTCAATATGTCAATGAAAAACGATTCGTTACCTTGTTTTTCTTTCTGTCAAATCTTTACATCTCAACTTTCTTTAAGAATTCTTTTTTACACCGTTCACCCGAAATTGCGACCGTTCGTGCAAAATAAATTTAAAACACAAAAGAATAACGCAATCAAAACAACAAAAGCAAACCGATCAGAGCACGGTATCGGGACCAAAACATTCAAAATATTGTCAAAAAAAATACAACGGAACGCTACTTCTTGAGTGTAAAAACAAAAAATTCAACGTCACAGTTCACATGATCATACAACAAACACAGGAATAATCTAAAAAGCGTTCCTGTTGCATTTGTATGAAAAGAATTGCGTTGCATCCTGCCGCAGAAATATCTTGCAAACAAACAGATTATGTGCTATAGTAATAACACATTTGCGGGTATGGTGGAACTGGCAGACACGATAGATTTAGGTTCTATTGCCACGGCGTGCAGGTTCAAGTCCTGTTACCCGCACCACATAAGAACGAAAGTTATGATACCTTTGGTATTGCAGCTTTCGTTCTTTTTCTATGCCTAAAAAGCCTTGTGATATAAGGGTTTCTGACATTATGGCATAAAAGATTAGTTTCATTGTATCAAAAATGAACATAGAAAAGTCGAAGTGAGAGGACTAATACTCACCGTTTTTAAGTGCTGTTAATCACGATGATATTTATCTCAAAAAGAAGAATTTCATTTTGGAGATTGGTTTCATCGTGAAAAAGAATAAGTTTTATTGTGATTTGTTGCAATTATTTCAATTTTGTGATACAATTCATAAAGCTGTCGGAGGTATTGTATTGATGTCTATTTTAAAAAAAAGAAAAGCTAATAAGCGATTAGCAACTGCAGTATTAACTTCATCGGAATCCAATACTGCCAAATGCTTTCGCTGTCTAAAAACAGAAGAAAAAATGTCAGGAACATTATATGGTGATTTTTGGTTTTGTGAGTGCTGTTCTCGAACCGTTCCAGACAGTGCTTCTCCTGAAACTCAGAATATAAAAATTCGAAGGAACGATCAGGATATTTGGGAAAAACATTTACACACTCTCTTTTTTATAAAACAAAACCATGATTATAAAATATATATTGCTTTGGATTGCAAAGATGGATTGCCTTACTTTATATACGAAGAAAATGTTCAATATGGTGGAGCTTCCGCGATGCGACTAAATCCCATACCAATAGAATATTATGAAATAAACCGTTTTGCAAAGGAAGTGCCAACGATTGCAGAAGACTATGAATGTTTTGATTATCTTCATTGGTATAAGTATATTCCGGAAAACAAAAGGGTTTCGGAAGAAGGAATGTTTCGAATTACAAAACAATTGGAATACTATTTCGAAAAAGAACATTCAATTTCTCTTACAGAGGTATTTGACAAGTGGAGCACCCCCAGTCATTTAAACCCTATCGACGATAGCTGCTTCTATTATGAACCCGCTTTTTGTGCTGCTGATCGAAGTGGATATCGGCGTTTGGGGTCTTTAGAAAGTATCATTAGTTTTAACCCAACAAAATAAAACCGCAAAGTTGCATATCCATTTTCGGTTGCATTTTGGTGCAACTTTGCAACCGCTTGCAACCCGTATCAAAATTTGTGTTACAATTCAAATTAAAAAAATCCGAACCGAATTTTCCTAACAGGAAAAAGGGGTCGGATTTTTTTATTGGATTCATATATAAAGCTTTCTCCGTATTAACAGAGTAGCTTTCCACGTTTCTTTAACTCATAAAATAAATCCGCAGTGTGAATGCGGAGCAGAGGATGGTATTCATTGGCTGCAAAAAACCTGACCGCCCTATGCGATCAGGTTTTTTTGTTTTTACATTTTTACTTTTCCGTACAAACATCTTGTCGGCTCTTTTTCAATAACGAGACCGCAATAATTGCACATGATACACTTTGCTCTTTTCTGTCCGTCTTTGAGCTTTTTGACAAGATTCGGCTCACAGATGAAAGGTCTGCACATGGAAACAAAATCCGCCTGGCCTGTTGAAAGTATCTTCTCCATTTCACTTAATTCGAAAATACCGCCTACAACAATGATCGGTACAGATACGTTCTTTTTGATTGTTGCAGCATTCTCAACATTGAAGTTTTCAAGTGGTTGCGGTTGTTTTAACAAAGGGTTTATGAGATTGGCTGCAGGCAATGCGATTTTGTTAAGCAATGCGGGAAATGAAGCACAGGGTTCGCGATACTTAAAAACAGCATCCATTGGCATCCGTTTGCTGCGCATGGTGTTCATGCCATCCTGTACTGTACCGCAGGAAACCTCAATTGCATCACAACCTGCCTTTTCAAGACGTTTACAGATTTCTACGGATGAATCAATACGCATACCGCCTTTTCTGTTGTCTTCGGCACTGATTTTAATCCACACGGGCAGATTTGTGCGTTCTTTGATTTCTTTTATGATAAGTTCGACAATTCTGCATCGGTTTTGCAGACTTCCTCCCCATTTGTCGGTTCTTCTGTTCCCAAAAGCGGAAAGAAAATCATGCAACAGATAACCGTGACCGCCATGCAACTGCACAGCATCAAAACCGGCTTTTTCCGCCCTGACGGCAGCCTCTGCAAAATCGTCTATGATTGCATATATTTCATCTTCATCAAGCTCTTTTGCCTTGTCGGGATAAAACGTATGAAGGACATTGCTCGGAGCTACCTTTTGCATACCGATAGCCTTTGAAGATGTCTGTCTGCCGCAATGTGCAAGCTGCAATACAACAGCAGCTCCCTGTGAATGCACTGCCTGTGTAAGTTCCATATACTTTTCTGTTGCACTGTCATCGTAAATCCTGAGCATACGCGGATACGGAGAAACACCATTTCTGCTTACTGCAGCATATCCTGTAATAATGCATCCGACTTCATTTTTTGCCAATTGCACATACTTGTTAATGAGTGCTTCTGTGGGAGCACCTTGTTCATCAGCAAGACCATCATGGGTAGCACTGCGTATGATCCTGTTTTTTACGGATATACGAGAGATTGTTGTTTCATTAAAAAGCATAGCAATCAGCCTCCTTTTCATTCTTTATTCATAATAGCACATTGCACACATTATCGCAACAGGCATTACAGTAATGAAAGGATTCTTCGTTTATACTCAAGAAACTCCGTGGAGAGATTAAAATCATCTCTCCGCGGTTTTGGTTGATGGATAACAATTTCCTGTCTGATTGTTCCGGGTGAACCTGACAAAATATAAATCCGATCTGACAAGAGTATCGCCTCATCAATATCATGCGTTATAAAAAGAGTAGAAAGCTGAATTTTTTCCATCACATCCAGATACCATCTGTGCATGGTAGCTTTTGTCAGAGTGTCCAAAGCTGAAAACGGCTCGTCAAGCAATGCAACATCCTGTGAAAACAAATATGTACGCAAGAGTGCCGCACGTTGCCGCATACCGCCCGACAGTTGTGACGGATATTTTTTCTGTGTTCCGTCGAGTCCGAATTCAGCAAAATATGCGGATGCTTGTTTTCGGGCCTCTTTTTTGTTTATTCCTTTCAACAACAACGGCAGGATAACATTGTCTTCAATCGTACGATACGGCAAAAGCAAGTCTTTTTGGAGCATATAACTGATATGTCCCGACTGATTTGTAATTTCCTGTCCGTTCAACAGAATCTGTCCGCTATCAGGCGACAAAAGACCTGCAATCACATTGAACAAAGTTGTTTTTCCGCCACCGCTGACACCGAGCAGGCACACAATCTCACCTTGTCTGAGTGCGAGAGAAACGTCCTGTAAAACAAGTTTGTCGCCAAAGCTCTTGCTGACATTTTTTACTTCCAACTTTTGCATATCAATCGCTCAGATATGTATTTGTAAATCCGAAATGAGGGTCAATCTTTTCTTCCAGCAGATTATTTTCATTCAGCCATTCATAAAAAGCTGCCCATCTGTCGTCATCAAACTCACCCCACTGCGTTGCATCTGCAATGTATTCTTTCGACAGATATTGCTGACTCGCATACAAAAGCTCACTGTTAGCACTCAGTTCAGGAACCGCATTCATAAGAATGTCGGCAGCTGCATCAGGATTTTCTGCTGCAAATGTATAACCCTTTGAAAGTGCAGAGAGGAAAGCCTTTGCTGCATCGGGATTCTGTTCCAACCAATCATTGTTGCCGATGATCACAGGTGTATAATAGTCAAAAACAGAGTCAATATCCGCAAATGCAAAATAATCCGTATCCAATCCTGCAATCTGACATGCAACTCCTGCCCAACCGTAAAAAATCCATATAGCATCCACCTGTTTGCTTTGCAAGGCAGACACTTCGTCAGTGATTGTAGAGGGAATCAGATTCACAAGATCAAAATTACCGCCGTCGGCTTCCATGACATCTCGAATGGTTGCTTTTTCAACATCAAGATCCCATGTTGCATATGTTTTTCCTTCCAGTCCTTTCGGTCGATCCATCCCTTCACCTGCACGTGAAATGATACCTGATGTATTGTGCTGCACCACTGCTGCAACAGCTGTTACAGGCAATTTATTATCTCCCGCAAAGGCAGGTGCAAGAGAATCCTGAAATGAAACACCGAATTGTGCTTTTCCTGATGCAACAAGCGTTTCGGCACCACCCTCAGGCGGTTGCACAATGACAACATCAAGACCTGCATCTTCAAAATATCCGTTTTCCTGTGCCACATAAATACCGGTGTGGTTTGTATTCGGTGTCCAGTCAAGAACAATGGTAATTTGTTCTGCGTACGTATCACTATCAGAGGCAACGCAACCTGATAACGATATTACAAGCAATAACGATAAAAATAAACTGATATACTGTTTCATGTTTTTCCTCCTGTTTTTTGTGTCCGTATAACGATACGGCATGCTTTTTTTCTCTGCTGCACTCACAACAGCCATAAGTGCAAGTGATATCCCTGATATCAGAAAAATGACGGCAAACATTTTGTCAAAGGCAAAAGCCTTTTTAACACGGATCATATACACACCAAGGCCGCCGAAACCGCCGAGCCATTCACTGATCACCGCTCCGACAACACTGTAAGCCGCTGCAATACGCAAACCTGAAAACAATTGCGGTAATGCTGACGGAAATTTTATATATCGGAAGATCTGCAATCGATCAGCGCCCATGGATCGCAACAATGCAACTGCATCTTTGTCGACGCTCCTGAACCCATCCAGCAAACCGACCGTAACGGGAAAGAATGTTGAAATGACAATCAGAATTATTTTCGGCGTCATCTCATACCCGAACCAAAGCACCAACAATGGCGCTACAGCAACCGACGGTATTGTTTGCGTGATAATCAGAAGCGGATAAAATGCTTTATAGACTACATTAAAGGCATCCATAAAAACCGCTGCAATAAAACCGGTGCTGACACCGACAATCAAACCGATAAACGCTTCGCGTAAAGTAATCAAAGCATTCTCATATAGCAAAGAAGCTTCCTCAATCATTGCTGTAAGCACTTGTACAGGCGACGGCAGCAGATACTGCGGAAGGATTCCTGTAGTACAAATGAGCTGCCAGGCTGCTATTATCAATACAACAGTAAGTACAGCAGGCAAATTACGCTTTATCATACTTTGCAATTTTTTCGTCAATCGTCAGAATATCACCTTGCGGTTGCCACGCAATCTTGACATACGCAGAGACCTTTTTTGCACCTGCTTTGATGGCAACATGCTGACATTCTTTTACAATGTCCATCAATTGATTGTAATCTTCCCCCTCTATAGTTGTTTCAAAAGGACCGACATGACAATGCAGACCGCTGCTTTTAATATAAGCGATCACCTCATCCACGATTCTCACAAGTTCTTTTTGGTCGGCTACTGCCGGAAGAACCTGAATTGCTACACTTGCATTCATTATTTTTTCCTCCTGTAAATATAATAAAAAATCTTCGCGGGACTTATCCGGCGAAGAAACGTAAAACACATATCATTGTGAGCCTTTAATACAAGCTGAAATGTATTTCTGAATGCTTCCTACGCCGGCATGATCCGGATCAGGTCAATGGGTCGCAGAATCACCTGCCTCTCAGCCTGTCAATACAGACTCCCCTGCATCTTCAGTTTTTCAAATAAAAAAGGAGACAACCTCACGGATGCCTCCAGTAAAAAATCCAGCGCTATGACTTCCTACGTCGGCATTATCCGAATCAGGTTATAGGGTCGAAGTTCGGGTACTTCCTCTCAGCCTGTCACAACAAGCTCCCCTGTTTTTATTTCGTTCTTATTTTACACCCTGCTTTGCAAGAATGCAAGCTTTTTTTACAGATTCAGAAAATCTTTTCTGTATTTGACGCCGAAAAATTCGGCAAGTTCCACCATTTCACTGTCCTTGATGGTGTTGACTCTCGGCAGATGTGCGGTAAGCATATAAATCTGTGCTGCTTTTTCGACTGTTTCAATAAGACCGAAAGCTTCATCGAGATTTTTACCGACACCGTAAATACCATGCATTCCCCATACGACAAGACGGAATTCCTTCATCTTTTCTGCCGTTGCCATACCGATTTCATTGGTACCGCAAAGCATCCACGGAAGAACACCGATACCGTCAGGAAATACAACAATGCATTCGGTGCACATTTCCCAAAGCGTATGCGTAAAGCTCTTTTCATCCAGCTCATGCACATAATTCATTGCAAGTGTGTTGGTAGGATGGCTGTGCATAACAACTCTGTTGGACGGATCCACGGTAAGTCTTGCCATATGACTCATAAGATGTGCAGGCAATTCACTGGTAAATCTGCCGCCGTCAGCATAGCCCCAAAGAAGTTCGGCAGTTGTGCCGTCTTTTGCAATACGGATAATGCCGAGATTGTTTTCAGGATCATCCTGAACATTCTTGAAATACTTACCGGTTCCGGTCACGATAAAGATTTTACCGCTCAATGCAGTCGCATCAAAACCCGTCGGAATGGTACGCAGGACATTGTTAAGATCAAGGTATTCGGCAACTTCATCTTCTTCAAGCATATAGCTGATATTACCGCCGTTTCTTTCATCCCAACCAAGACGGTACATGTTGGCTGTTGTCTTTTTCATTTCTTCCACAAAGGGAGCTGTCAAAATGTTTTTCATAGTACATCCTCACTTACATATATCTTTTTAATTTCTTTCAGAATTTCTTCATCTGCGGGACAAAAAGGAAATTCATCGATCTGAGACGGCAATATCCACTGTATGTCATTATGTTCGAGCAGTTTCGGCACACCTGCAGCAAGCGAACAATTGAAAAGTGTCAGTTCGATTGTGATATCGGGATACATGTGTTCAACCTGAAAGAACACATCACCGACATCCACAAGAACATCAAGTTCTTCCCTGCATTCGCGGATCAATGCCTGCTTCTTTGTTTCTCCGGGTTCCACTTTGCCGCCGACAAATTCCCACAACAATCCTCTTGCTTTATGGGCAGGTCGCTGACAGATCATGAATCTGTCTTCTTTCCATATCAAAGCCGCTACAACCTGTGTCATACAAATTCCCTCAGTAAGTACATAAGTTTATAAGCAACAGAACGATCTTTTGCATGGATTCAACACAGCAATACTCAAAACGGCTGTGGAAATTGTGTCCGCCTGTACATAAATTCGGACACGGCAATCCCATAAATGACAGTGCAGCACCGTCCGTACCGCCTCTGGCAGGTCGTACCAAAGGGTTGATACCAAGTTTTTTCATAGCGTCAACGGCGTTGTCAACAAGGAAAGCATACTTCGGAACAATTTGCTCTTTCATATTGTAATAAGAATCCTTGACTTCTGCGACAACTGTTCCGTTTCCGTATTTTTTGTTCAGTTCGTCTGCAATTTTTAAAAAGAGGTCTTTTCTTTCGGCAAACTTTACGCTGTCATGTTCACGGATCAGATATTGCATTGTGGCTTTCTCAATATCACCGTGCATATCCGTTAAATGAAAGAAACCTTCATATCCTTGTGTGTGTTCAGGAACTTCATTTTGCGGCAGCATAGAGCTGAATTCAATTGCAATGCGGTTTGCATTTTTCATTTTATCTTTAGCACTGCCCGGGTGCACACTCACACCATTAACGGTAACGGATGCAGCGGCAGCATTGAAGTTTTCGTATTCAAACTCACCGAGTTCACCGCCGTCTACCGTATAAGCATAATCGGCACCGAAACGTGCAATGTCAAAATGATCAACCCCTGCACCGACTTCTTCATCCGGAGTAAAGGCAACCACAATCTTTCCGTGCTTGATTTCGGGATTCATCAACAAGCATTCGGCCATCGTCATTATTTCCGCTACACCTGCTTTATCGTCTGCACCCAGTAATGTTGTACCATCAGAAGTAATAATTGTCTTTCCGATATAATTGCATAATTCAGGAAATTCCTCAACAGACAAAACAATATTCTTTTCATGATGCAAATGAATATCTTTACCGTCATAATCTTCCCAAACAAGCGGTGTTACATCAGCACCACTTACATCAGGGGATGTATCCATGTGAGCAATAAAGCCGAGCACTTCCGAATGCTCACCGTCATCTGTTGCAGGAATTGCAGCATACACATAGCCGTATTGTTCATCGAAACAGACCTCACTGGCTCCCATAGCAGTCAATTCATCAGCAAGCACTCTTGCGAGATTCTTTTGTTTTTCCGTACTCGGAAAACAAGTCGCATCTTCCTGTGACTGCGTATCAATTTTTACATAACGCAGAAATCTTTTAAGAACATTTTCTTTCATAATGCTCTCCTATATAATGATATTAACTGCATTATATTCCCATTCAACCCTTTTGTCAACGAACTGAGGTTCATATAGAAAAAAGTTTTTTGAAAAATTTAAAAAATTTTTCATTTTCCTCTTGCTTTTTGTAATCAAGTGTGCTATTATAAGTGCCGTTGAGAAATCCGGGTGTGGCGCAGTTGGGAGCGCGCTTGACTGGGGGTCAAGAGGCCGTGAGTTCAAGTCTCGCCACTCGGACCAAAAATAGCAGAATGACTATTGTCGTTCTGCTATTTTTTTTGCCGCAGAAAAGATAAAGAGACTAATACAGGTCGTCACTATGAACCGTAGCGAGTATCTATAAGAGAAAGTTTCTGCATACACCGACGGACATCGAAAAGAATAATACCTGCAAAAACGAGCCATACAAAGATGTACGGCTCATGTTTTATTTTTCAGATTATTCAAATCAGAATTGTGTCAGTGTTCCGGCATCGTATGCAAAGGGAACGAAACCTGCATCCCAAGCGGGACTGTTTTCTGCAAGGGTGAAGTCTCTGTTTGCGGCATCTTTGAAAAGCGGATCTGCAAACACGGCGTTGTTGTAATAACCTCTTGCGGTCATGATGACGAGGTTGTTTCTTTCAAACAGTTTTGTTGAGTCGCCCGAGAAGACATTGCCGCCTTTTTCGTAGTCCCAATAAAGATTGCTGTCGTCAACAAACCAATCTCTTTCTACGGAATGGTTATACATGACCGTGTTTTCACCGACAAGGATGTTATTTGTGAGGGTAAGAGAATTGTGGTCTTCATTCCTTGTGATGACAAACTGTCCTTCACCACCGAATGCAAAGATATTGTTTCTGACGATGTTTTCTTTGCCGTAGTGCTGGTGGAAGGTCTGTGAGGAACAATCGTAAACAAGGTTGTTTTCGACGGTCATATAGCTTGTGCCTTCATCAAGATAAATTCCCCAACCGCCGTAACCGTAAGCACCTTCGTCACAGCCGACGTTGTAAACAACATTGCCGGATATGACCGTATCAGGCTGAATGCCGAGTGTATAAATACCGCCCATATCGGAAAGCCAGCCGTTGCCGATGTTGTAAATGAGGTTGTCTCTGATCTGAATGTTGTTTGTGGGGTTATCGGAATATCCCCAGTTCCAGCCGACCGAAACGCCTGTGTACCAGCCATCGTGGATCTCATTGTTGGCAAGCTCACAGTCAATGGCATGGGTGAGCAGAATGCCGATGGCATTGTTGAAGATTCTGCCGTAAAAGCTGATGTGACAGTCTCTTATGTTGATGTTCTTTGTGGTTGCCGGCACAACGAAATCGCCGTGGATGAAAATGGCATTTGCACCGATTTCATTGAACAGACAGCTTGTGACATCGCAATTCTGCGATGCGTTTTCAAACTTCATTGCCGTGTAAGCGATGTTTTCAAAGCGGCAATCTGTAAAGTCGATTCCCGCAGAGGCGGAAATGAGGATGGCGGCAGGCACTTCGAATGCAGCCTGCGGATGATCAGTGCCGTATTTCATATTGTCGTAAAGCGGATGCGAGGGGGCAAAAGGCTTGCCTGTGTGCTTGCCGTCCACATGATCCCAGTCGGTATTGACAAAATCAATGCCCTGAAATGCAATGTTTTCTGCATTTGCAAAGGTAAGCAGCTGTTTGGTCATGCCGGCATACAGGGTGGTATTGTCAACCGTGTCGCCGTTTTCGGGAATGTAATAAAGTTTATCTTCCGTTCTGTCGAGATACCATTCACCGGGCAAAGAAAGTGCTTCTTTGACATTTTCAAAAATATAGTTGTCATCCACTCTGACGGTCATTGCGGAGGCCTTTTCGGTTTCAATGCGTCCGCTTGCTGCATCAACAGAATGCACGGGCAGCAGATCATCGCACCAGAAATGCATGATCTTGACATCAATATCGGTGGGGTTTGCAAAATCGAGAACATCAGACGTATGTGCGTTAAAAGCAAGAGAATGGGTAAAGAAGTTTGCATCGATTTCGGGTGCAACAGCTTCGTCAGTGAGCGGATCAGCGATCTTGAAGGTGCCTTGCTTGGGATAGTTTGAACGTGCAAGTCTGACGTTGCCTTTATAAAGGGAACGGAAATAATCTGCATCGTCTTCCACTGATACATCCGCAACAAATGCGTTCACACCGTTGATGACGGTTTCGCTCCAGTCGGAAATTGCTTTTGCACCTGAAAACGCAACCTTTTCACCGGGATAAGAACGATACAAAACATTCTGTTTGTCCTCTGTAGTGAACTGTACCGTGTTTTCAATGAAATAGGTACCTTCCCTGAACCATACCGTAATTCTTTCATCCGTGTCGATACTTTTTGCAAGCTCTTTGGCTTTTTCGAGCGTCGCAATGGGAGCATCTTCTGTGCCTGCGTTGTTGTCGTTACCATCGGGAGCCACAATAATATCATTCGCACCCAGAACAAATTCGCCTTCATCAAAGGCTATCTTTCCGGTCACTTCAGGTTCTGAAAAAATACCCTCTTCAGGTTTTGCAGGACAAATAATTACCGCAAACCAAGTAACAATTGCTGTAAAGAATGCTATAATTTTTGTCATTTTTACGTCACCTCATCTGATAACTGTTTTGTATTTGTTTCAATGAATTCCATAACCGATTTTTCTTTGTATAAAGTAAAGAAAACAAGGGAAACAAGACTGAACAATCCCGCAAAAACACCCGTAAGTTTTACACCAAGCATTCCGACCGACTCCCCTGTCGGAGCTCCGATTGCAAGAACACTCGACACAACAACCATTGCAAGAGAATAAGCAATCTTTTCAACAAAGGTTTTGGTTGCAGAGAAAAAACCTTCACGATTGACACCGTTTTCGATGCTGTCTTTCTGAATGATATCAGACATAACAGACTGCGGAAGAATATTAATAGCAGCAAACGGAAAAGCAACAACAAGTCCCATAAAAAGACCGAGGTATAATTCATATCCAACCACAAGACCTGCGAGTTTATCTCCAAAATAGATGAATGCAAATACGATTGTGAAAATGACACTTGCAACAACAAGCATTTTCTTTTTACCGTACTTTTTGCTGCATTTTACAATCAACGGGAACAAACAGAGTGCGACCACAATCGCGGCAAGCATAACGAGAAAAGACTGCGATTCAGGCACATTGAGAAGCATAGTGATGTAATACAACATGGCTGTCTGAAAAAATGCCATGGAAATATAACTGAACAAATCACCGGCAAAAAATGTAAGAAATGTTTTATTCTTGAAAATGGTTTTTGCAGAAACAAGCAATGACTGCTGCGGTTTATTGTGCTGGGCAACATAATCATTCTCTTTAAATGCGGTGGCACCAAGCAAAACGCAGACAAGACCAATGGCCGCAAAAACAGTAAATACAATTCTCCATGACCACAGAGGGCTGACACCTGTCTTTTTGATCAGATCCACAAACAAGGTGGCTGCATACATAAATGAACTTGATCCCATAAAGAAAGCCGTGCTGATTCCGTAATAACCGACACGATCTTTTGCATCCGGAATTACTTCAGGAATAAGAGCATTTCTCGGAATAAAGAAAAATGTATATGCAGCATAATACAAAATCAAAAAGAAACCGACCCACACAGCATTCAAAGCAGAACCGTCTGCAAATGGTGCCATAAAGATCATCAGCACGGAGACTGCATACGGAACAGCAGCAAATTTGAGGAACGGCATACGTCTGCCATCCTTGTGTGTACACTTATCAGACAAAGAAGCCACCCAAGGATCCGTCACAGCATCGACGACTTTACCGACCCCTGTCAGCAATGCCATAATCGTGATAAAACCGAACAATTTATTCTGCGGCAGAAGCACAGGCAGACCGCTTTTCAGAGTCGGTTGAAAGAAATACAGCAGATAGTTGGCTATCATGCCGTTAAAAAGACCTTTTGCGATATCAGAAAGACAATACCGTATCATCTTTCTTTTCGGCAGTGTTTTTACCATAACAAAACCCTCTCTTTGAAGACCACAAAAAGAATTGGCTTTTCAACCAATTCTTTTTCACCAAAGTCTTTATTTAATCATTTTTCTTTTTGAAGTAGAATCCCAATAAATCAAAAAATGAATCCGGTGCAGCTTTATAATCCGTCTTTAATGTTTTATGGATGGTTGAACCGAAATTCATATTTCTCGAAAACCAGATATTGAGCTTCGTATAAGGTTGATATCTTTGTCCGAGATCAATCCACGACATTTTATCAACGATGCTTGTATAGTGCGTGAATGTATCAAAACCGCACTTGCCGTGATACTGCCCCATTCCGCTTTCACCGACACCGCCAAATCCCATAGCTGTAGTAATGACGTGAATATCGGTTTCGTTGACACAACCGCCGCCGAAGGAACAAGAATCATGTATCTTTTTGATATTATTCTTGTCTTCAGAGAATATGTACAAAGCAAGAGGTTTATCAAAACCCTTGATTGCAGCAATGACCTCGTCAAGATTTTCATAAGTCAGGAACGGTAAAACAGGACCAAAGATCTCCTCTTTCATAACAGCATCATCCCATGTGACATTGTCCATCACGGTCAACTGAATCTTTCTTGTTTCAGGATCACTGTTTCCTCCGCATACGACCTTATCGGGATCAATCAGAGAACAGACACGTTTGAAATGCTTATCGTTAATAATGCATCCGTAATCTTCATTGTGCAGACAATCACCGAACTGACGTTCGATTTCCTCTTTCACAAGAGATATGAATTTATCTTTGATACTCTTATGAATATAAACATAATCAGGTGCAACGCAGGTTTGTCCGACATTGAATCCTTTACCGAAAACAAGGCGACGTGCTGCAATTTTTAAGTTTGCAGTTTCATCAACAATGGTGGGACTCTTTCCTCCAAGTTCCAGAGTAACAGGAGTCAGATTCTTTGAAGCTTTTTCAAGGACAAGCCTACCGACTTTTTTGCTGCCTGTGAAGAAAATATAATCAAATTTCTCATCCAACAGACAGGCATTTTCATCTCTGCCTCCGGTCAGCACAGTAACATATTCAGGCGGAAAAATGGTTTCGAGCATACGCTTGACAGCATATCCCGTATTCGGTGAATATGCACTTGTTTTTACAACACAGGTGTTGCCTGCTGCAACTGCATCGATGACAGGCGGCAGTGTAAGCATGAACGGATAGTTCCAGGGGCTCATAATCAGCACTGTGCCCAACGGCTTGGCTTTTACGTAACTGTGTGACAACTGCTGACCGAACGGAGTTGCAACAGTTTTGTCTTTTGTGAGCTTGCGGATGTTTTTGAGCATAAAATTCACTTCCGCGAGAACAACAGCAATTTCGCATAAATATGATTCATACGGACTTTTTCCGAGATCTGCTCTCAGAGCAGCGGCAATGACATCTTCATTTTTGAGAATGTATTCTTTTATTTTTTTCAGGTATGCAATTCGCGTTTCAACGGGTAATGTCGCTCCCGTTTCAAAAAACTGATTCTGCTTAACTACAAGATTGTGAATATTTTCCTTAATCAAAACAACGTTTCCTTCCCTCTTCACATAAGCGTAAACTCATTTTGCATTAACGACAGCAGATTCTTCTTCAATCTGCTTACGACGTTCTTTCAGAACTCTTTCGATTTCTTCTCTCTTCTCCTTAGAGTCCTTGACAAAACTGATAATAACAAGATACAAAACAGCACCGACAACGGGACCGAGAATAAACATCGGCCACTGCCACTTCATAAATGTTTCATTCTGCGGCTTGCCTGCCTCTTTTGCGTAACTGTCGTAGCCGAGATACTTCAGCAATCTGCCTTCAATCAGCGAAGCAACACCACTCTGCATTTTGGTAGTGAAGTTCTGCATGGAGAATGACACACCTTCACAACGGATGCCCGTTTTGTATTCAACTTCATCTATGGAGTCACTTGTCAATGAACGATGAGCAATATCCATCATACTACCGGGAAGATTGACAAGTGAGATCAGTACGGTCATGATGATAAACTTCGGCAATGTATTATAGCCGATAAAATATGTAACCACACGCAATACGATCGCAGCAATCTGGGAAGAAAGCAGTATACGCTTCATACCACCGATTTTGTCTGCAATCTTATTTGCAAAGAACATAGCTCCCGTACCGGGAATACCGCCGAAAAGTCCGAAAAGAAATTCTGCGGTCTGGCCGTTGATTGTGGTATTGCCAACCTGCAGTGTAACGCAATTCTCAAAGAAATAAGCGTTCTGCACTTTAGGACTGAGACCTTGTGAAAAACGTGCAAGAGAAATGAGCAACAATGTCGGATTGTGACGAAGAATGGTGAGTGACTGCAACAGACTCTCTTCTTTCGGCACTTCGGAACAGATTCGTTCTTTCATGCGATAGGAGTTCATGGAAATCAACTCACCGCCGAGACCGAACACAAATCCGCAAATCAGGAAAATGGTAACATCGGAAACACCAAGACCACTCAGAATGGAACGGATCTGTTGGAACGTACCGACAATGGCTCCGCCTGCACCTGCACCGATGGAAACCCACTGTGCGACACGTGATCGCTCCTGTGAATGCGGCGACGACAAGGCTATCATCCCCCACAAGCTGACATCCTGGAAAGAATAAAACAAGTCAAACATGAAATACAAAACCAGAATGTATGCAACCTTACCGTTTTCACTGAAGTTTACATTGACAAACATCAAAGTTACAAGAATGCCGAGAATCGGCGGTGTATAAAGCAAAAACGGTCGCAATTTCATAAAGGGTTTGTAATTTCTTCTGTCAACAAAACCGCCTACAATGGGATCGTTGATCGCATCCCACACGTGGCTGAGAGAAAAAATATAACCGACTTTTGCAGGATCCATATGCAACAGGTTTACACAGAAGTACTTCAACCAACTGGATGTATAGCTGTAAGTCAGATTCTGTCCCGTAAGTCCTGATGCAAGAGCAAAAATCTCATTATTGGGCACATACCCTTCACCCTTGGTTTCTTTGGAAAACAAAAATAAAGTTTTCATAGGAACCTCCAATATTATATATGTTGTATAGTATAACATAATATTAATGAATTGTAAATCTCTATTTTATCAAATTACCAAGTTTTCAAGAATAATTACTCCTACTTCTGTATAATACTATACGTTATTCAGAATCCGTCTTTGTTTTCCATTCTTTGATACGTTTTATCATTGTTTCAATGTCGAGCACACCATATGCAAAACCTTTGCGGACAAGTTCCATGGGCAAAAAAGAGTCATATTTTTCAAAAAGCGGTACTTCTTTTTCATAAACCAAAGACAAAGGTTCAATCTCTTTTTCTGATTCTTCAGACAGGACATTGAAAAACTGTTCTTTGGTTGCTTTCATTTTAAACTGGATAAAGTAAGGTCGACATGAATCAAACCCTTTTATACCGAGACGATCTGCACATTTGATTTTTATAAATCGTTCCAATGCGAGAAATGCATAAGTACCTAACCACGGAAACAAACACCACATATCGCCACCGAGATTGATCAGGGGTTCTTTTGTAATTCCTGCATAACGTGCAGACTGACGTGCCTGATACAATCTCGCTGCGGCATTTTTCATGACATAAGGATACGAACGATCTTCCGACAATACGGATCGCATCTTTTCAAGAACGTGCGTATTGATATCCCCCGGGCAGGCTCCGAAGTATGCAGGTACTTTACCGCGGATCTGTTCACAATAGACAATGTGACGTTTGTGATCCACTTCTTCCACAAGCCAGACATGACCTGCAATTGCAATTTTCTCACCGGGTGGCGGCGGCATACAAAGAGTACCGATTTCATGAGATGCACTTCGTACGGTATATTCCTCATTCTCCTGAAAGACCGCATAAAACTTAAATGAATTCACTTGCCTTTCACCTGCAAGCCCGACCATCAAACCGCCTTCTTCCGTGCGTTGAATCTGTCCGGTTTCAAGCAGATGCCGTAAAAGAACTTTATAATCATCCTTTGTAATACGTTGAAAAACCCGTAAGGATAATACCCTTGCAGCAAGTGCAGCAGGAGTCAGCTCCCCACAGGAAGTCAATGTAGCCATTGTCTGATGATATAATAAACTGAACGGCAAGCGATCTAATCGTGGCGGCTCAACCCACCGTTCATCAAGATAGGACTGTACGAGTGCAATTCCCTGTATAAGTTTCCACGGTACTGTTTCGGGCAGCATTGCTCTTGCTTCTGCCATATCCTCACGAATAACAAACCACATTTCAGGCGGCAGATCACGTCGCCCCGAACGACCGAGACGTTGCAGGAATGAAGACACCATATAAGGTGCATCAAGCTGAAAAACACGTTCGAGCTTGCCGATATCAATTCCAAGTTCAAGCGTGGCGGTTGTTATTGTTGTCAGCTGTACTTCATCGTCTTTCATTGCAGTTTCTGCCGTTTCACGGTAAGATGCAGACAGATTGCCGTGATGAATCATGAATCTGTCTCTTTCATTATTGACTTCGCAATACTGACGCAAAGTAGTGGTGACAGCTTCACATTCTTCGCGGGAATTGACAAAGACAAGGCATTTGCGATCCCGTGTATGTTCAAATATATAACCAAAACCGGGATCAGCCTGTTCGGGAGCAGAGTCTGAGGGTTGTGCAAGCAACTGCTGCACATCTTCAATCTCATGTTCTGTCTGTGCCTGTTCCCCCTGAACAAAAAAATGTTCCATTGCAAGCCGCCATTTCACAGGTTGGTGTTCAAGTTGTGGAATGAACGTTTTTCTGCCTGTGCCCGCAGCAAGATATTCACCGACGGCTATCGGATCACCGAGGGTTGCCGACAAACCGATTCTTCTGGGATTTACACCCGCAAGTTTTGAAAGACGTTCTATAAGACACAGAGTCTGTCCGCCGCGATCACCTCGCAACAAAGAATGCACTTCATCGATCACGATAAAGCGAAGATCACAAAACAGACGACCGATGTAAGCGTGTTTTCTCATCAGCAATGCTTCCAAAGATTCCGGTGTAATCTGCAGAATGCCCGACGGATTTTTTAAGAGCTTGTTTTTGTGAGATTGAGCAACATCTCCATGCCAATGCCACACCGGAATATCAGCACGTGAACACAAATCATCAAGACGAGAAAACTGGTCATTGATAAGAGCTTTCAAAGGTCCGATATACAAAGCACCGACAGATTTCGGCATATCTTCATAAAACTGTGTCAGAATCGGGAAGAAAGCTGCTTCTGTTTTGCCTGATGCAGTGGATGCACACAACAGCACATTATCATCTGTTTCAAATACTGCCTCTCCTGCAGCAACCTGAATTCCGCGTAATGATTGCCATCCGTTTTCGTAAATAAAATCCTGCACAAAAGGTGCGTAACGATCAAAGACACTCATTTTCAAACCTCAAATTCAGCAAATTCTTCTTCGCTGACAGCCGATTTTTCTTCTGTCTGCGTTTTGGCAAAACAGAAAGAGTCCGCTTTCAACAAGGATTTTACGCTGCATTGCGGATTTTGCATAATAATATTAAGCAGTTCTATAAAGTCACGTGTGATTTCACGCGGGGTTATTTTTGTATCAGCTCCGACACGGCTGCATTCAATCTGAATAAATGATACAAGATCTTCCTGTGTGAGAATGGGCTGATAATCATATAGTGAAGCGTGAATGTCACGCAGTTTTTCGGTCAGCACAAGCAATTCTTCATATGTCAGCGGATGCAGACGAATAATCGGAGCGAGCATATCCACCGTATTTTCATCAGAGAATCTGCCTGCCTGCAAACGGGACCGAAGTGCTTCATAGCTGAACACACCGCGATGACGGTCTTCCATGCATTGCGGTGTTGCACACATTAAGAAACCGAGATACTGTGCTTTTCCTTGCAGAACATCGTTATACATAGTCAGTATTTTTTCATAATTGTATTGTCTTGTGATGCTGTTCGGAATTTTATAAATATTGACAAGTTCATCAAGCATAACAATCATACCGCTGTATCCTGCACGCTGTAGGAAAGCGGACAACAATTTCAGATAATCATACCAGGAATCATCAGTTATGCAGATATTGACACCGAGTGCAGACTTTGCTTCCGTTTTGTTGTTGTATTCTCCACGAAACCATTTCAGCACTGCCGCCTTCTTTTCCTCGTCATCATTTTTTGATGCTGAATAATAAAGCATCAGCAACTTTGCATAGTCGAATCCATGCACAAGTTCGGTTAAAGAAGTTACTGTTTCATAGATCTTCTTTTCAATCTTTCTTTCAAGTTCACATTCACCTTCTGCGCCGGAAAGAAAAACCTCGGACTGCACAGCACTGATCCAACGATCAAGAATCAACGGCAGAGCACCGCCCTCGGGACGTGTTTTGGTAGATAAATTGCGAATCAGTTCTCTGTAGGTTGCCAAGCCCTGTCCGTTTGTACCTTGCAACCTGCGTTCAGGTGACAAATCTGCATCAGCAACAACAAAATTGCGATCCATGCAGTAATTACGTATAGTCTGCAGAAGAAAACTCTTACCGCTACCGTACTTACCGACAATAAACCGAAAGGCAGCTCCCCCTTCGGCAATAATATCAACATCATGTAAAATCGCTTCAATTTCAGCTTTTCTGCCGACTGTAACATACGGCAAGCCGATACGCGGCACAACGCCGCCTTTGAGCGCATTCATCAGTACGGTTGCAATTCTTTTAGGTATTTTCATAAACCGATATATCCTTTCAAATCATCTGCATAATCTTCTATAATAAATGGTAAATTTCCGTTAAAATCTATAACTGTGTCGCCGAATTCCTCATAGAGCACCTCGTTGATTTCATCTGCCAACAGATTCACAAATTGTCCGCTTTGCTGCAACAGATCATCATAGGACTCATTTTTAATCAGTCGCAAAAGGAATGCGAACTGCAGATCTGAAAGCTGCGTACAGTTTTCCGGTTGCTTGATTTCAACAACACGGACAGGTTCCTGTTCTTCTTCTGTCAGCAGTCGCCCTTGTGTTTCAAGGGCATCGCTGCGTATTGCAGACAACAAGGACAGATCAATTTCAATGGATTCTGCTGCTCTGAATCTCCGGCTGATAAAATAATCATCAATACATTGTTCAATTATCTTTTCCCTGTCAACAGACAGTTCGCCTGCCTTGATTTTGCTCTTATATCCCGTTTTTTCACGCAGTTTGCTGTCAATGGTTCGCAAGACAGCTCCGGCAGGTTGATTCCTACCCGTGTAGCACATAAACTGTGCATATCTCCATTGTCCGTTGTTGCAGGTATACACTTCCGATTCATTGATTCTGTATTCATATTCTTCATGCTTCAACCTGTCAAAAAACACAGCTCCGGAAAACAGCATTCGTTTCCCCGAACAAAAAGCTCCGAAACAACATGAATCCTGTTGAGGATTCTTTGCTTTGTCATACACTGCAAGAGCCCTGACAACAGATGCTGTTACTGCTATACATTCTTCAGTGTGTGTTTTAAAGAAAGCCGAATTGCGGATTTTGTAAGAAGAAATTGATTCCAGAGCTTCAAAAACTGCCTGATCTGATTCTTCTGCACAATGAATCAATGCGGCGTTTTTATTTTCTTGTGTATCTTCAGACACTTTAGCATAAAAGCAAACAGGCAGATTATAATAAATACAAAAATCTTTCAACCATCTGTTTTTGTAGACGGCAATCCGATCATCGAGTTTTTCGTATTCATTCCAGAAATGCAGCAAATGCAAAAACAGTTCCTGCGGTGTCCCTTGTCCGACACCGTTAAGCAATTCATACAGATAAACATAAACATATGATAGTGATGTTTTTTCAATCAAACCTTTTCTGACTTTAGAACGCCATGTAAAATATCCACGTAGTTGTGCATCGTTCATGCTGCGAAAAGTTGGATAATAACGCTTGAATTCGCCCTTGTAGCAGCAATCATCTTCAAAATTCTCCATGAATTTCGCTTGCCTGTAAAATACTTCACTCTCCGTTTTTGCGTAACATTCCACTGCAATTCTACGCATTTTTGCGTACATAGCAGGTGTATAAGACGGCATCTGAGATGCACGCATGATGATCGGTTCATCACGGTATATTTTTACAGCAGGATTCTTTTTACTTGCCTGCTGCCACCCTGCATTGACTGCATTTATGATCGCTTGCGTATCAGACATAAAAACCTCCGCAAAACAAATAATCGAACTTTTGTTTGATTATACCAAACTTTTGTTCTGTTTTCAAGAGGCATTTCTCACTGCAACAGAAAAAAGCACCATCCATCGGACAGTGCTTTTTATAAAACAGTACAAATGAATCAATATTCAATAATATTGACAAAAATTGCATCACATTCAGCAAAAATATTCTTTCCAGTTTTCACCTTCAATGAACTTACCCTTTGCAAGATTGAAAGTGAATCTGCTGCGATTGCCGTCTTTTTCTGTTTCAACGGTGATCACATCTTTGTTGATGTATTCGGCAGAAATGATTTTTTCATCGGTCTTTTCAAAGAATTTCTTGAGCAGACGGCTTGCAGATGCATCATAATCACCTGCATTGTCAGATACAAACAGAACCGTTCCGCAAAGATTGTTGACTTTGCCCAACAGATATTTCTGTTCATCGGTAAAGGTAAGATTGTCTTTACGCAGGAAGAAAACATCGGGGTCATTCATCCATGCTCTGCCGTTGAGATGACGACGGAAGATGGAGTTATTGATGGCACTTCTTGCACTGAGCATTTCGTTGCTGACCTGAATGCGGCTGTAGAACTGTCCCTTGTAAGTAAGGTCAACGTCACAGCTGATGCGGCAGGCATCCACAACACCGAGTGCAGGACCGATGGGTACACCACAGCCGAGGAACAGCTTATCACCGACGCATTCACGCAGGAAAGCCATGGCATCGCACATGATTTCACCGCGGCACTTTCCGTGTCTGGGTTTGATACACTGACTATACAGGAAGTCGAGCTTAACCATGTCATAACCCCAGTCATTGAGTACAACATCGAAAACTTCCTTCAGATAAGCACGGACATTTTCGTTGTAAATATCGAATGTATAAGCACCGCCCCATGCAATACAACCTACCATGGGTTTGCCGTTGTCATCAAGGATGAGCCAATCGGGATGTTCCTTTGCCATACGGGATACTCTCTGACAGTTGAAAGGTGCAAGCCAGATACCTGCTTTGTAGCCCTTGTCATGAATCTTATCGGCAATGTACTTCATACCGTTGGGGAACTTTGCAGGATTGGGATCCAGCCAGTCACCGATGAAAGTTTCATAACCGTCATCGATCTGGAAGATGGAAACCTGATCTTTATAAGGATCAAGACCGTCAAGGTCACGAAGAATGATATTTTCGTCGATTTTCTGGAAATAATTGTACCAGGATGTGTAACCACTCATGGTTCCGTGTCTGGTTTCAGGCATTTTCCACAATGCGAAATAGTTATCGAAGACTTCTTCATAACCGCCTTCAAAATAAACGATATCGAAAATCTGCCACGGTTCCGTAATGACCTTACCAAGCAGATCTTTACAGAAGTAAAAACGATTTTCATTCATCTTAACCTTGAAAATGGTATAACCGGTCTTCTCATTCAAAGAACCCCAGAGTTTTACATTTTCACCGTTGCGGACATAGGTATAGCAATGGCTGTGGAATTCACCGGGAATTTCGGAATATTTGACAATCCATTCATCGCTTGTCTTTCTGGCAATTCCTTTTGTGAACTCGCTGATGTTGCTCAGCTTGATACAACCGGGCATAATTTCATCGGCAGTCCACTCTTTGGATTTTGTCCAGGACTGATAACCGTTGCCGAAGAATTTATCATTTTCAGCAAAGCAGTAAGGAAATTCCACAAAGAAGTCAACCATCTCAAAAGTCTGCTTGGGAACAAGGGTAACAGTGTAACGACTTCCTGTATCGACGATATCAAGACGGAAAAAATCGTTTTCGGTAGCGCGTGTTGTTATAGTCTCATTGCCGTTTTTAAATTTGATGGTAAACAGTTTATCCATTTATCTTCTCTCCTTTATTTTGCAACAGGAACATTGATAACAAGATCAGTAAGCGGGAACGAACAGCACGGATGAATACAACCGAACTTATAGTCAGCAAGACGGCGGTAATCGAGATGTGCAGGCACATAAATCTCACCCGAAAGCAGATGGGAATGACAGAATCCGCATTCACCGCTGCGGCAACGGGCAGGCACAGAAATGCCGTTCTTTTCGAGAATCTGCATGACAGAGTCATTGGAAGAACCTTCAACAGTGGTGGTTTCATCCTGGATGGTAACAGTGATTTTAACTGTTTCGGGAACACCAGCAGGATAATCTGCCTGTGTGGAAGGATTATGGAACTCACCGAACATTTCGTGACGGATGAATTTCTTGGGAAGATTGAGTTTTTCGAGTTCTTTATCTACAAACTCGTACATCTGCTGAGGACCGCAAAGGAATACGGAATACTCTTCGTCAGCAGGTGCATACTTTTTGATCAGTTCTGCAGTGATGAAACCGCTTTCGGAACCCTTGAGTTTCTTGGATGCACCTTTATCACTGAGCACATGAACAATCTTTACTTTATCACAAGCAGCAGCAACAGCATCCAGTTCTTCACGGAACAGAATCACATCTGCATTACGGCTGCCGTAAAGAAGGGTCATTTCAAAGTCTTCATCACCGTCAGCAACAGCATTTGCCATCGACAGGAACGGAGTAATACCGCTGCCGCCAGCAAGGCAAATGACCTTTTTGGCATCACGAAGCGGCTGATATTCAAAATTACCGGAAGGAGCGGAAACTTCAACAGAAGTGCCGACTGTCCATGTATCAAGAATATAACGTGATACAAGTCCGCCTTCCACAAGCTTGATGGTAAGAACATATTTTCCGTTGAGGGCATCCTTGGGAGATGATGAGATGGAATATGCTCTGGTAACAGGCATATTTTCAATGGTTTCAAACACGGTCAGGTATTTACCTGCACCGAAATATGCAAGTGCAGTGGTGCCTTTGTCTGCATCGGGAACAAGAACAAAGCTCTTACAATCTTCTCCGCGTTCAATGACTTCGGCAACTTTCAGATACTGTCTTTTGGGATGCAATGCACGGGCAAGAACCGCAGCATTGTCAGAAAATGTCGGGAACTCTGCTTTTGCAGAATTGAATCTTTCCTGTCTGTCGGGAAGCATGGAAAGAAATTCTCTTGCTTTTAAAGTTTTCAGGTCAGCCATCTTATTTGCCCTCCTTTTTCATTGCATTCACAACAAGTCCGCCTGCTTTTTCACCGGTGTAGTATGCACAGCCGTAACCGTCGCCGCGTTCCTGCGAAGCACCGCAGAAGAAGAAATTATCAAACGGCTGATCCTGCAGATACTGTACGGTTCTCGGAATCATGCTGTCCCATTTTTCAAGCATATATCCGTAAGGCGTTCCGAACGGAGTATTGAGGTATCTTGCAAATGTAGGCGGAAGTGCGATTTCAATTTCTTCAATATAAGGCATGATGGAAATATTGAGAGCCTTTTCACAGGTTTCAATCATGTCTCTTGCAACTTCGGTCTTGAATTTCTTGTAATCTTCGGGTTTTACATCTTTCATTACATCACCGAAGGTCATGGTTGTAAGGAACAACTGGCTGGTTCCTTCGGGTGTGCAATCGGGAATAATTTCATTCAGGCAGTTGATGATACAGAAACCGCTGCCGAAATTCTGAGCTGCTTCATACTGTTTATCAGAATCCGAATCGGGAGCAATAAAGACAGAATAGTCCTTGATTCCGAGTTCTTCTTTGGTCTTGTTCATACCGAGATAAACGGTTGTGAGTGAGCAAGCGGTTTTTCTGGCATTGAGCATTTTAAGCTGCTTTTCCGGGATATCCTTTGCGTCGAACAGATCTTTGAACACTGCATAAGGATAGGAGTTGCAGACGAAGTATTTTGCATATACTTCCTTATTGCCGTTGATGACAACACCTGCGGGCTTACCGTCCTTGACGATGACCTTGGTGACTTCGGAATTGTACCAGATGTCACCACCATGCCTGCGGATAACTTCGTCAATACCAAGGCTCATTTCATGGCTTCTCAGCTTCGGAATCCCTGTGCCGTCTTTAATATAGCTGTGCACCATTGCAAGATAATACAGGAAGTCAAGCTGTGATGCGGGAGAACCGAGATAGCACCAATAAGTATTGAAGATATCCTGCGCCTTCTTGGGCATTCCCAGTGCATCAAGAGAATCCTTCATGGTATGGGAAATCATACGAAGAAGGTTGGGAACGTCTTTCAGAGAACCCGGCAATTTGGAAAGATCCTCAAGACAATCAAAAGCCTTGAACATACGATCAGACAATCTGAAAGCTTCCTTACAGCTTTCATACGAACCGGGTACAAGTTCATCAAGCTTGCGTGCAAAAGCTTCAAAGCCGACGGGCATGCGGGCATCGACAACAACTTCTACACCGTTTTCGTTGACGAATGTATCCGTGTCACCTTCTTTAGCAGGGACAACAAGACGGAATGTGGAATCATGCTGACAAAATTCAACATTCGCTTCAAAACGACCGAACATATCTTCAATCTGTCCGGATTTATCGGGAGAACCGACACCTGCCAACTCATGCAGAGACGGTTCAAATTCAAATCGTCCGCGGACAAAAGAAGATGCCGAACCGCCGGGAATGTTATGGCGTTCAAGCAAAAGTGTAGAAAGTCCTGCTCTTGCACAGGTGGCAGCAGCAGCAAGACCGCCGTTGCCTGCACCGATGACAATAACATCATATTGTTTACTCATGTAATAATCCCCTTTTTATTTTAAAGATTGGACGTACCGTATTATTGTAGCACAAGTAAATAATTTTTACAAGTAAAGAAACAGCAATATACAGATTTTTTAAGAATACGTAAGACTTGATTATTTTTAACTTTTACTGTATAATGGATGAAACAAAAATTTGAGGAAGTGAAACAAATGATTTTTTCCGAAAAATTCAAAGATGCAAAAACAACAGTAAAAGACTGTACTGATTTTGCAGTTAACGGTATTAAGAACATCTGCTCTGCATTCGGCCCCCGTCCTTGCGGTGAGGACAGTGAAAAAAAGGCACAGGAAGCCATGATGCAGGACCTGGAAGGTTTTTGCGACAGCGTTACAAGAGAAACTTTCAAAGTGAATCCCGATGCATTCATGTCATTTGTCCCGATTGCAGGTACAGCACTCATCGGAGCATCTGCACTCAACACAATCGGTGCATTCAAGAAATCAAAAACCGCTTTGGGATCAATAGCACTCATTGGCGGTGCATTGGCCGGCATTGCAGGCGAATTTGTAACATACAAAAAAATGCTTGATCCTTTCTTCAAAGAAAAGGAATCCGGCAATGTTATAGCCGTCAGAAAAGCAAAAGGTGAAACAAGACGCAGAGTCATTATTTCCGGTCATACCGATTCTGCTCCCGAATGGACATACACCTATAAACTCGGCTCACACGGTGTCATTATGGTTGCAGGATATGCTATTGCCGGCCTTGCTTATACAGCTGCCACCACCGCAATGGTATTGAAAAACAAAAACATCTGCACCGCAAAAAAAATGGCACTCGGTCAGGCAGCTTTCTTGCCTGCATACGGTGCACTTTATAAATTCACAAACAATAAGCGTTATGTAGATGGTGCAAATGATGACCTGACAGGTTGCTATATCAGTGCTGCTGTCATGAAGTACCTCAGCGACAATGACATCCGTTTCGAAAATACGGAAGTGGTCTGCATGCTTGCCGGTGGTGAAGAAGCAGGTCTTCGCGGTTCCAAGGCATATTTTGAAGCACATCCCGAACTGAAAAACGATGGTGTGGAAACTATTTTCATCAGCCTTGACACCATCCGTGATGAAGAATACATGATGATTTACGAAAGAGATATGACAGGCACTGTCAAAAATGACAAACGTGTCTGCACGCTTCTGAAGCAGGCAGGTGCTGAGTTCGGTATGGATATTCCCGTCGGTGCAATCCCGCTCGGCTCTACAGATGCAGCAGCCGCATCACAGGCAGGAATCAAAGCCGCAAGCTTTGTTGCTATGGATCCTGCTCCTGCAAGATATTATCACACGAGACTCGACACTGCCGACATTCTTGTACCCGAAACCATGGAAAAAGCTCTCAATGTAACCTTGCAGGCTATTTTCAACTACAACCAGTACGGTATCTGATCGGCGTACCATACTCACAGAATAATGTTAAAAGGTGATTTCCGCAAACAACGGAAGTCACCTTTTTTTTGTTACCAATTTCTTATTTCCTGCGGTGCTGCAAAAATCTCATCCAATCGTTTTATAAACGGCATGATATCAGCAGCTCCCCCTACTTTGTGATCAAAAATCAGTGTCAGCGGAAGCACTTTCCTGGTGCCGATATCCACTTGTCCTTGTTCATTTTTAAACGCAAAGCTTTCATCCTTTACTCTGCCGGCAGCAAGAAGAAAAACAGACGGATACATCGGAGAAATATAGGTTATGTTCACATTTAAGTTTTCATACAAAGTGCCCCAGTTCGTAAAGCAGACCGTCCCTTCGGTAAAATCGTCAGGACGTAATCCTTCGTACTTCGGTTTAGGGGTCCCGGTAGAATGCTTTTTCTTTTTGAAGAGCTTTGAAAACTTTGCAATTTTGTTTTTACCGAAGTAGGCACTTACAAACTGTGCAAAAGTGGTGCCGACTTTGCCTTTGGCTGCATAGCCTGCCATACGCTTTGCAGCAACATTGAAATAGGCGTGTTTGGTGTTGGTTTTGCTTAATCGATATTTGAGTTCTTCAAGTTGGGCAGCGATTTCGGCAAGTGATTTTTCCTCAAGATGACGTGCCTTGACCTGAATGGTTTCGCCCTTATCCGAGCAAACAGGTACGGTAACATCAATATGTTTTTTGATAATAAGCCTGCCTGAGGTAGAAAGATGTTTGTATTCGATATGTGCATTCAGACGGGGTGCAGCCTTGAGTCCTTCAACAAGAATTCTGATCATCAGGGTGTTGAACGGCAATGCATAGCCGCAGTTCTTTTTCAGGTTTTCATATTCTTCCCACAATGCGGTGATATCGGCATTGTAATTGCAGCAAACTGCAGGAATCTCACGTTGTGCATTCACAAGTGCATTGCTGAACACACGGCTGCGAACATCAAGAATTTCGATGACGTCTCCCTCTTCGGGTGCAAGACGTGCCTGATTCAAATATTCTTTGAAGCTCATTTTCAATCACTCCCCCTTTGTCAGTGTTATTATATTAAAAGTTTGCAATTCCGTCAAGCACTTGCAAAAAAAGAAATATCATGATAAGATAAAAAACAAAACAAGGCATATTCGCATGATGAAATACATTTGAGTGAGGTAAAAATATGCATCTTCTTGCAATCAACAAAGAAAACTACATCGGACAAGCAGACCCTTACATTCTTGAAAGCAACGGCAGATTCTATATTTACACAACAGGACACGACGGCATTTATGCCTATGAATCGGACAACCTGTTCGACGGATGGAAGCTGCACGGCAAGGTCTTTTCCCATAACGGACACAGTGAATACTGGGCACCGTCCGTCATTGAGCTTGACGGCACGTTTTATATGTACACTTCCTTTGAGTTTTACAATGACACTCCTGATAAGGGCGGACACAGACAGACCATGCATGTAGCAAAAGCGGATAATCCACTGGGTCCGTTCACAGATGCAAAGCAGATACTGCATCCGTTTTCCATTGACTCGCATATTGTGAAAAATGAAGACGGACTGTTTTTGTTTTATTCCACCAACCGCTTTGACTGTGAACGTCCCGGCACATATATTGTCGTAGACCGCATGCTTGATCCCGAAACACCTGCCGGCAATCCCGTTCCCGTAGTCGTGCCGACACTCGATGAGGATATTTTCAGACGCGACCGCTACAAAAAGGGCGAGCACTGGCACACCATTGAAGGTGCTTTCTATTTCAGAGAGGGTGACTGGCATTATGTGATGTATTCGGGCAACTGCTATGAGCAACCGACCTATTACATCGGCTACGCAAGAGCCAAAACAGACGAAACAGATTTAACCAAAATTAAATTTGAAAAATATCCCGATGAGAATACCTACGCACCTGTTCTTGCTGCCAATGAATTCGAAGAAGGAACGGGACATCATTCGATGATCAAATTTGACGGACAGTGGTATGCTGTTTACCACGCAAGAGATTACGAAGACGGACTTGATTCAAGTGCATTTGATGCAAGAAATGCAAGAATCTGCAAGCTGCATGTAAAGGATGGCATCATCACGGCTGAAAGATACAAAGATCACATCTGAAAGGATGATTCAAGTGGATGATTTTCTGAAAAATCAGATCATCAACAGCATCAAATATATTCCGATCAACATTGTAAAATCGTTTTTCATTGCAAAAAGCTCCGACGAAACGAAAGCACTGCGAAAAAAAGGTTTTGTGCGTGGGGTCTGCCATGCACCTGAAAACTATAAACAACTGCACGAAGCCAACATCAGTTGGGTGCGACTGGATATTCCCTATCCGTTTGACGAAAACGGAAGTGTAAGACAGATTTATCTTGACCGCAAGCAAGAATGTATCCGCTTTACCGAAAACGGCTTCAAGGTCATGGCAATCACATACTACCCTGCCGAATGCATAAAGTTAGGAGCGGATGTGCGCACGCCCGAGGGCGAGCAAAAGCTTCGCGAAACTGCACGGTTTGTTGCGAATGACTTAAAAGATTGCGTGGGTGGCTTTCAGGTGGCAAATGAAATGGGCATGCCGCATTTTACATTGCCGCTGACTATGGACGAGGCCGTGAAATTCATCGGCGTGCAGCTGGAAGAAATGCATCCGTTAAAGGGCAATGCAATCATCGGCTACAATTCAGCCGGACCGCAGCTTGATCTGCATCTGCCTATGAAAAAGTATCACCAATATTGCGATTATGTTGGGCTTGATATGTATCTCGGCTGCTTTTTCAATATGCCGGGCTTTGTGTTCATGTTCTCTGTTATGGTGCGTTTTCTGTGGGCTTTCACAAGAAAGCCGATCCTGATGCAGGAATTTGGCTACATCGGGGACGGAAAACCGAAGACAAAACAGGAAAAGAAGCAAATTCTGCAGAGCTACGGCTTTGAAAGTGAAGAGGATGCAAAAAAGGATATGGAAGCCTTTGTAAACAGTCTTTCTCCTCATTTTGCAGGGCACGTGCGCCGTGCCTGCGGCAATGATGCAAGCAAATACGCAACGCTTTTATTCAACGGCGACATGAAAAATCATCTTTACAAGGAGTTGCCCCGCATAACCGTCATCCCCGGCATTGCACACACCCCCGAGGGGCAGGCAAAGTTCTTCAAAAAAGTGATTCAATTGTTTTATGACCTTGATTTTGTGTGCGGATGCTTCATTTATTGCTATTCCGACTACGAAAAATGCGGCTACTGCGGACAGGCGGATTGTCCGACAGAAACCCGTTGGGGATTGGTTGACCAAAAAGGCAAGCCGAAGCCTGCATACTATGCAGTTAAGGAAATCTACGGTAAAGTCAAGAATAGCGAGGAATAAAGCATGGACGAATTTATGAAAAATCAGATCGTCAACAGCATAAAATACATACCGACCAATATTATAAAATCCTACTTTACAAAAACATATTCCGATGAAACCAAAGCGATCCGCCAAAGACTCGGATTTATCCGTGGAGCCTGTCATGTGAGTGAAGACCACGAGCAGGTCAAAGCTGCTAATATAGAATGGATCCGCACCGATGTGCCGTTTCCGTTTGACAAGGATGGCAACGTGCGCGAGGAATACACCAGGCGCAAGGAGGAATTCAGAACCATCAAGGCAAACGGCCTTAAAATCATGGTCATGACCGCCATCCCGTCACAATGCATTGCCCTCGGCATTGATCCGCGCACAGAGGATGGCAAGGCACTCATCTGCAAGGCAGCTCGCTTTACCGTAGAGGACTTGCAGGGCGTGATCGACGGCATTCAGGTGGCAAATGAAATCGGCATGCCGCGATTTACCGTACCGCTGAACATGAAAGAGGGCATTGAATTTATCGGAATGCAGCTGCAAGCAATGTATGATTTCCGCGGAAATATCATCATCGGCTACAATTCCGCAGGACCGCAGGCAGACCTGCACGCAGGGTTAAAACCCTATCACAAATACTGCGATTATGTGGGACTTGACATGTATCTCGGCTGCTTCTTCAAACTTCCCGGATTTATGTTTTTGTTCGATGTGATGGCAAGATACCTTTGGAGCTTCACAAAGAAACCGATTCTGATGCAGGAATTCGGCTACATCAGTGCAGGCAAGCCGAAATCAAAGGCAGAAAAGAAAGCAATTCTGCAGAGCTACGGCTTTGACAGCGAAAAAGCTGCAAGAGAAAACATAACACAATTTGTGGAAAATCTTCCGAAGCATTTCGGAGATCATGTCAAAAATGTCTGCGAGCACGATGAGAACAGGTATGCCGACTTTCTGTTTGACGGAGATATGACAAATCATCTTTATAAAGAGCTTCCCGGCATCACGGTGATTCCCGGATATCCGCACACCCCTGAAGGACAGGCAAAGTTTTACACAAAACTTCTTGACAGATTTTATAACCTGGATTTCATTTGCGGTGCAATCGTGTTCTGCTACACCGATTTTCCGCATTGCGCCTACTGCGGGCAAGCTGATTGCCCGACTGAGACCCGTTGGGGATTGGTGGACAATGACGGCAGACCGAAGCCGTCATATTATGCAGTGCAAAAAGCATTCGCATCATTCAAAGAAAAAGACGCAAAAAGATAAAAGCAAGCCTCCTGCCGAACCGACAGGAGGCTTTTATAATCAGATTTCAGGAATTATAATCGGCATACCGCCCTGTTCTGCTGACTCATGAGCAAGAACACCGGGCAGCGACATCTGAATCGCAAAATCAACATCCAATGCAGGCTTTCTGTTTTCAGCAAGGCAATTGTAGAAATCCTTTACCATTTTGGCATCAGCACCGCCATGACCTTCGGTGGATTCTCCTTCATAAGCAGAAGCAACGGGAATCTCAATCTTCTTGGAGAATGTACCGGGAATGCTGTGAAGGTTTGCATAGGAATATGCATTGTCAACAACATCCAGTCTGCCGGTTTCGATGGAACCTTTTGTACCGCAGATACGGAAATTATGATCGTAGCTTGTATAAGCACCAAAGCTGACAAGAATGCGGATAACTGCACCTTTTGCCGTCTTCATGATTGCAGCACCGGTCGCTTTGATGTTCGGAAAATACGGATTGTAAATGATATCCGATTCATAACAACTGACACTGACACAACGGTCTTTCATAATGTAAAGCAGGGGGCCGAGTTCATGTGTCAGGTATTTGATTGCAGGATTGACGGTTCTCCAATGTCCTTCGGGATAATTATCAGGTGAAAACTCATTGGGATCCAATGCATGCAGGTATTCAGCTTCCGCATAAACAAGTTCACCGAACTGCCCGTCTTCATGCATTTTCTTCCAGGTTTCAATAAATGCCCAATAGCAGCAATTCTCGGCCGCCATGTAAATGAGATCAGGATGTGCATTCACGGCAGCTTTGAGTATTTTTGCTTCTTCAACAGAATTGACGGAAGGAATTTCACTCAGAACGTGTTTGCCTGCCTCAAGTGCTTTGACAACAATCGGAACATGATAAACAGCTTCCGTTGCAACGATAACTGCATCAATATCCGTTTTGAGCATTTCATCATAATCACTGAACTGCTGCGGATCACACTTTCCTGCTTCGCTGAGCTCTTTGTAGCCGGATGCAAGAATTGCAGGATTGTGATCACAAACAGCAATCAGTTTTGCTCCGGGAATATGAAACAGATTAATAGCAATGGCAGTTCCGCGACCAAGGCCGACAACACCGAATTTTATAATTTTTTCACTCATATCTCTTAGTCCTCATTTGTTAAATTATGTGCCGAAATTATTAAAAGCAGCTTTTAAAGTATAACATATTTAAAAATAATTGTAAACCGAAATTGTAAAAATCATTGTCCCTTCAGTTGTGCTGCAAGCTTTTTACCGTGTTCACGCATCTCAAGAACAAGATCACCGGTAGTTTCACAATAACATCCACGAGCTGACAAGAACCGATATTCACCATGTTTAAGCAGCATCGTCACAATTCCGCCGAGGAATGCACTGACAAGAATAATAACAAACAACGGCAAACGACAATGCAACCAATCTCCCGAACGAAGAGGCAATGTAAAACTCATATAGATTTCACCCGATTTAAACAATTCGGCATATGTATAATCCACATTGCCGTATGTATAATTGCCAGTAGCATATCGCGGCAAAGAACCATCTGTATACGCCGTGTTGACAATACCGAACAAAGCTGTCAACAATCCGCCGATCGCTGAACCTGTCATCAAACCGGGAATTACGGTCAGCGGACTACGGCAGGCAAGAGGCATGGAAAAAGCGGTTGTCAGTTTGATATTTTCAAAAAAAGCATTGATGGGACCTGTTGTTGCAAGGTTCATGTCATCTGTGTCAGTCTTCCCTTTTTTAAATATTTTGCAACAGAAAATACCAAAGAAAGAAGACCAGCCGACGGTAATGAAACACACACTGTAGATTGTCATCAGTTGTGCATTGCCGGTTGCCAGATAAGCATTTGTTGCAACGGAAAATGCAGCAAGAGATGCCGGCCCGATCAAATCAAATCCGACCATCAATCCCATCAGAACTGACATCAGAATGACATTTGTTTCAGAAAGAGCTGTCAATACCTCCGTCAGCCCTTCTGCAAGCGCTGCATAAGGAATTTCAATACCGTACTTAATAAGCATAAAAACACTTGCTGCTGAGGCTACGGGGATAATAAGGATAAGAACAATCAGATCTACCCCTTCAATCACTGTCAATCCTTGTAAATCAGCAGGTATTATTTTAATGACCTTACGGAGTTTTGCAAACAAAGAATCAACTTTCCTGCCGATAATCGGTTTCAGATTGCTCCATCCTGCATACAAAAGCTTAATAAGCAAAGCAAGAGAAACAGCCATAATGAGATAGCCCATATATCCTATTGTTGTGGACTGTGCATAGTTTTGCGGTGTTGCAAAGAAGCATCGGTACATATTTTCCGCATCTGTGGCAGGTGCAGAAAAATGTGCAAAATATACACTCAAAGCCATAGATGGTGCAATGGCCGGCAAACCTGCAATCAGATAAGAAACAATAATCGCCAAAGCGATAAAAAAGAAGTCCGTTGTCCAGAATAAAACAAACCACAATGTCGGTTCATTTTCAGCACCTGTCAAACCAAATACATGGTAGGTCTGAAAAAGATTCTGAATCACAAAAAAGAAGCCTGCTCCTAATGCACCAAACAACTGAATGATAAAAAGAACGGAAGTCGCACGATAAATGCTGTGTTTTGTGTCCAAATACAATTTTTTCATAACAATCCCTCCTTTCTTACATTTTATATAAAATCAGAAAAAAGTCAACAGATTATATGATTGACAAGCTCACGTCATTTTTGTTATAATGAAAAAAAACAAGGAGGTTTTGTATGTTTGCAAAAATTATAAGATTCATGGTTATCGTTATGATGATGATCTCCCCTACATTGCCGCACATGATCGATCTGCCGGCAATTCCGCAAGGACAGGAAATCAATCTTGAGGAACGCTTTGAGCTGACCTGGAGTGATGAATTTGACGGCACCGAACTCGACAGATCCAAGTGGCAGACCGAATGGTGGGTCACAGAACGCAAAGGCGGATACTGGCATGAAGACATGGTTGAGGTCAAAGACGGAAACCTGATCATCACCACTGCCTATTTTGATGAGCCCCTTGAAAACCGCTATTATGACAAATGGAAAGATGAAATCAATTTCAAAGAATACAAACCCGGTTGGTACACTGCCTGCATCTCCTCACAGGGTTTGTTTGAACAGACCTACGGGTATTATGAATGCAGATGTATTCTTCCGAAATCCACAGGTATGTGGTCCGCATTCTGGATGATGAACGGTGGAGTTGTGAATGTGGACGGTTCCGGTCAGGACGGTACGGAAGTTGACATTTTTGAATCCATGTTCTATAAGGATGAATGGATCGGCTACGGTGATTGCGTCATCAGCGGTATCGTATATGACGGTTACGGTCCCGATACACAGAACGCAAGCATTGACAAATGGTATGCAAACAATCCGTACGAAGAATACAACACCTATGGCCTTGAATGGAATGAAAATGAATATATTTTCTACATCAACGGTGTTGAAACAGGCAGGCTGTCTGCAGGTGGTGTCAGCCAGAATCCCGAATGGTTGCTGCTCTCCTGTGAAGTTGCAGGTGACAACGGCATTGCCCATGCCGACAGACATGGTACAGGCAAAATGAGCATGGAACCCGGTGACACGGCTGAGTTCATTGTTGACTATGTCCGCGTATATCAGTACAAATAAATCCATATAAGTAAAATGAGCGTTTCCGCTGCAACGGAAACGCTCTTAATTTATGTGTATTAATCAAACAACGGAGTTGAAAAATAACGCTCTGCGGTATCAGGCAACACGGTAACAACCGTTTTTCCGGGGCCGAGCTTTTTGGCAAGATGAATGGCTGCTGCCACATTTGTACCGGAAGAAATGCCGCACATCAGACCTTCTTTTGCTGCAAGATCTTTTGCCGTCTGCAAAGCTTCTTCATCGGACACAATATAAATATCCTCATATATGTTTTGATTCAGAATAGCAGGAATCAAACCGTCACCGATTCCCATCTGCAGATGTGTACCAACCGTCCCGCCTGCCAGAATCGCAGCATTAGCAGGCTCAACTGCCCATATGGTCATATCCGGATTGAGTGCTTTCAGGGTTTCACCGATACCTGTAATAGTACCACCCGTACCGATTCCGGAACAAAAACCGTCAATCGGACCGCCGACCTGTTCAAGAATTTCAAGTCCGGTCTGATGGCGATGAATCATCGGGTTGGCAGGATTCTCAAACTGCTGCGGCACAAAAACATTCGGATCATCTTTTTCCATCTGCAATGCAGTTTCAAGGCATTTTGCAATGGCATCACCGATGTTTCCCTCATCGTGAATAAGCACAACTTCTGCACCGTAATGACGCATGAGTTTTTCTCTTTCCATGCTGACGGAATCAGGCATAACAATACGCACCTTATACCCTAATACCGCACCGACAAGAGCAAGACCGATTCCCTGATTGCCGGATGTCGGTTCGACGATAATTGTATCTTTGGTGATTCTGCCTTTTTTGACAGCATCCGTAATCATATTATAGGCAACGCGGGTTTTGATAGATCCGCCCACATTGAGACCTTCATACTTCACAAGCACACGAGCTGCATTTTCGGGAACCATGCGATTGAGCTGAATAAGCGGAGTCTGCCCCATGGCATCCAATATATTCTGATAAATCATATAATCATTCTCCTAATAAATTCAACGGATATTTTACATGAAAATACGCTGTAAAGCAAGACCTAATTTAAGATTTTTGTTACATTATATGCCAAAATCGAAACAATTTGTCACAAAAATAATAAAAATGCTCCTCAACCCTGCGACAGATTGAGGAGCAATATGCATTCAATTGCAATTATTTTTTGATTTTATTAAGCTTTGCATTGATGGAAAGCAGATCTTCACGGGTGAAGAGTCCCTTTGCCATGGAGCTTGCACGCTTGATGGAAAATCCGGAAAGCATCTGCCACAGACCGCTGATCATACTCTTGCTGATCTTGACACCGCTGATGTCAAAGCCTGCGACTTCGCCTCCGCTGCCGCCGTTTTTCTTTTTGTTCTTCATTTTCTTTACGAGCATCAGAACAACGGAAACGAGAGCCATTTTACCCTTTGCGGTAGCTGCGATTTCACCGATGGTGTCGTTGATGGACAGGTAGCCGTCAGGAGTGGTAATGTCAAACCAGTTGATGACATCGCCTTCTTCCTTGAGAATATAATCCTCGTTCGGTTTATCAACCTTGCGGATGGTGCTTTCGTCGGAAAGCTCACCTGCAACAGCCTTCAGCGTTGTTTCACCGACATTCTTCACGTCGAAATAGAAGAACGGATTCTTACCCATTTTCTGCTTGCCGACACTTACGCCGTTTGCAAACAGTTCCACTTCGTCACAGTTAGAATAAACAGTGACTTTGGTAACATCTTCCACACGGTCAATGTAACGCTTGGAGCAGATGTGTACCATGGGTTCGGGATTGAGCCATGCTTTGTAGGCGTAGAAAGAGTCCTTCTTGTACTTTCTGTCGAAAGTGACAAGACCCTTGTGGTTCATGCCGTCTTCGCCGCCTTCGCTTCTTGCGTCTGCAGCAAAGTCAAACATATTCCAGACATGGGTTGCCCAGATATAGGGTCTGTCTGCAATCTGTTTGATGAGTTCTTCGTGATAATAAGCCTGATATTCTTCCGTGTAGTCCCCCTGCATGGGCTTGGAGGTGTGCCAGTTAAGTGCTTCGCAACCGTATTCACTCAGACCGATGGGACGGTTGGGGTATTTTGCATGGAAATTATCAAACCACGGGCCGTTCATTTCGGTCGTACCGCCGTACCAACCGAAATAGTGGTTATAAGACACAATGTCGGAAATGTGGACATATTCTTCGTCAATACCGCAGACGGATACGACTGCAACGGTGGTCAGACGGGTCTTGTCCATATCATGGCAAAGGTCATTGAGCATTTTATGGTTCTTAATAAGGCTTTCATCCGCGGCACCACCGATGGAGATTTCATTGGAAAGCCCCCAGAAACAGATGGATGCATGGTTGTAGTTCTGTGCAACAAGCTCTTTCATCTGCGACTTGGTGTTGTCATAACCGTTGGGCATGTGCTTTGAAATATAGGGAATTTCTGCCCAGATAACCATACCGTATTCGTCGCAAAGGTCATAGAACACCTGCGAGTGCTGATAATGTGCAAGGCGGATGGTATTTGCACCGACCTCTTTGATAAGTTCCATATCTTCCCTGTGATGCTCGGGAAGAAGTGCGTTACCGATGCCGGGTCTGTCCTGATGACGGGATACACCGCGAAGCGGATATTCCTTGCCGTTGAGAATAAATCCCTTCTGCGGATCAACTTTGAAAGAACGGCAGCCGAAACGGGTGGAAATGCAATCAACTTCTTTGTCACCGTCAAGCAAGGTTGCTTTCATGGTGTAGAGATAGGGATCGATCGTGCCGTGCCACAGATGCACATTTTCGATTTTCAGTTGAGCTTCGGGATGTTCATCATCTTCTGCAAATGCAGTGAGGATGACTTCCCCATTGTCGATAATATCAAAACGGACCTTACCGTCACAGAACGCTTTTGCTTTGACAACAGCATCCTTACCCTTGATTTCGGGCGTTACCTGCATACCGGGTGCACCGTAGTAATCAAGGTCAAAGTGTTTTTCACCGACAGCAATGATACTGACATCACGATAGATGCCGCCATAGAAGGTGAAGTCGGCCATCTGCGGATACACACGGTCTGTATAAGCGTTGTCAACCTTTACAACCAACAGATTTTCATCTTTGATATCTTCGACTTTTGCACGGAAGGTGGAATAACCGCCGTCGTGTTTTACAAGGCTTTTGCCGTTGAAGAAAACTTCACTCGAGGAGTTGACACCGTCAAACTGCAGATAAAAAACTTCGCCTTCCGGGAAATCGGATTTTGCGAGAGTTTTTGCAAAATAGCAAGTGCCTCTGTAATAGTCATTACCGCCGTCCTGGCCGTCTTTTTCATTCCAGGTATAGGGAAGATTCTTTGCTTCCCAATCCGTCGGTATGCTTGCAGGAACCTGCTTGGCAGTTTTTGAAAACAACCAATTATCATTGATAACTTTAATATTTCTCATACTGTCCTCCGATTTATACTATCATTCAAAAAGAATCGCGCCGAACAAGGTCTTCAGAATCTGCACAACACCGTCTTTGCTTGCACTGACACCGTTCACAATTTCAGAAGCAGTGGCAGTTCCCGCAAGCGGAGTGTGCTTAAGAACCGATTCAACGGTTGCTTCCTGCACAACATATTCGATCATAAAATCCATAACCTTTTGTGCATCGGCAACATAATAAACATAGCCGTTGGAAAGTGTTTCTGACGTAGCACAGGCTGTCAGAGCTGCAACATCCATATTGGGAAGATCAGCATCTTCGGCTTTTACAATCATTCTCAGAAGACTGTCAAGTAAGGTGTTGAAATCACCGTCAAGCTGTATGCCGATTGAACCGATCATCTCCACAAGAGACTGACCGAGATTGAACAGCAGGCCATCTTCGAATCCCATAACCAAAGCAGCAAGGGGATTGAATTTTGCATCCATACGAAGCGTACGCATACCGTCAACAAGCATACCACTGTCAACTGCATTTGCAAAATTCACAAGCAAACTCATAAGCCCACCGACGGGATCATCACTGGTTGCAATTTTATCTACAGCTGCAAATACAGGCTGCAGAATTCCCTTCCACATATCGGAAATTTCGGTATAAGCGCAGTATTCCTCAACCGAAGGATATTCGCCTTCTTTCAGACCGAGCATATTGAAAAGAGAAACAAGACAAAGCTCATAACCGGGCTTTTCGGACTCATTGAAGATATCGGCAGCATCCATACGAATGGGAATTGCATCAAAATCAAGCAAAACTTCAAGGACATTGACATTGACAACACGGGTTTTACCCTGAATGCAGACTTCCAGAACACCGCGCAAGCCTTTGCTCATTTCACCCATGATTCTGAAGAAGCTTTCTTCGTCCGTTACGCCCCATTCAATGGAATTCCAGAGAGAAGTAGAAGCAGTGGAACCATCTTCTTTTGTATAAGTGACTTCCGTGTCCATATAAGTCCAGTCATCACCGACACTGTTGAGCACTTCATTCAGAGATTTGCGAGTACCGTCTTTGTCGATACAGGTATAAGAGTTTTCGCCCAGCTGTTCGGCAAGTGAAGGACCGCTGTAATACAAATCTATGGTATGAGCAAATTCGAGCATATTCAGATCTGTCAGCACTTCTTTGAGCAGAGGATATGCAAGAGACATAATAACATTGACAATTGCATCCGAATACACAAATCCTTTGACTGTGCCCAGAACCGACTCGACAGATAAACCGCCGCCTGTAATGTCACCTACAAGATCAGAAGCTGTGTCACCGAGTTCTGATACCGCACCGCCCATGTTGACCTGCAACGAAACCACACTTTTGTTGGACCACGATGCTTCAGAATCACCTTTTCGGACCATTCCGACAACACCACCGATTGCCAATGCAACAACCACAACTGTGATGATGATATTTCTGAGAAAAATTTTATTCATAATTTGCATCCTCCGAAAAGTTTATACAGATAATATTATTAAAACATATTATTGCAGTTTATGCAAGTATTTTTTTCTTTTAACATTATTTGTGTTATAAATTGCAGAACAAGAATATGGCAAACTTGCACATAAATTTTATCAAAATTCTACAATGCTGACACTTGCATCTTTTTTATTGTATTGATATACTTATAATGAATAAATATGAAAGGAGACTCGTATGTTTAACGAACCTCTGAAAGAGAAAGTCTATAAAAAATTAGAAGCACTTCTTAACATTTATGCAAAGAAGATTTTTGTCCCCTGTGGAACACTTGAGGATGTCAACTATGCCGATTGCGGTGCCGAACATCTTCGCAAGCCGCCTGCAGACGGTTGGAAACCTGCTGTCCTTGGTGAAAAATGGGGCGGTGAATGGCAGAACCGTTGGTACACAGGTAAAGCGGTAGTGCCTGCTGAAGCAGCCGGCAAAAAGCTGTTCGCTGTTTCCAATTGCGGTGGTGTTGAACAGTTGTTCTTCATCGACGGCAAACCGATGGGACTTTATAATTCAAAGAATGATTTTGTCGGCGGCAATCACAGTGCTTTGCTTGTTTGCGACAATGCACAGCCGGGTGACAGCTATCAGCTTTCGTTTGAATGCTATGCAGGTCATTTCTGTGTTGATTGTTCTCCTTATGACAATTACGGTTATCCTGATATTCCCGAAAAAGATTACCTGCACACCTACAACGGTGTTAAGCTTTGCTACATGAACGAAGAAATCAAGGACTTTGTTTTTGACGTTCGTGAACTGCTTGCCGCAAGAGTAGCACTTCCAAAGAACAATTTTGCAAGAACAAGAGCTATGCGAGTACTTGACAAAGTAGCAGACTGTGTTGTCTTCTATCCGCTTCATTATACTGATGAAGAAATTCAGGCAGGTATCCGCGAAGCTTTGAAATACACCCGCGAATTCTTTAACAAAGGCGGCAACAGCCGTACGTTCGGCCGTGTCGGCATCATCGGTCACAGCCATATGGACACTGCATGGCTCTGGCCCGTATCTGAAACCATCCGCAAATGTGCACGTACTTACTGCAACGCTATGTCCCTGATGCGTCAGTATCCGGAATATAAGTTCATTCAGTCTTCCGCACTGCATTGCGAATGGATGAAGGATTACTATCCCGATATTTTTGAAGATATGAAAAAATATGTTGCCGAAGGCAGATATGAACCCAACGGCGGCGTTTATGTTGAATGCGACTGCAACGTGACCAGCGGTGAGTTTATGGTTCGTCAGTTCCTCAAAGGCCAGTTGTTCACTCGTGAGCACTTCGGCTACACAGCTGACTCCTTCTGGCTGCCTGATACATTCGGTTACAACGGCAACATCCCGCAGATCATGCGTGGTTGTGAAGTACCTTATTTCTACACCACCAAAATCGGCTGGAACGAAATGAACCACTTCCCGTTCGAGAGCTTTACATGGAAGGGTATCGACGGCAGCGAAGTGCTCACTCATTTCAACAGAACGCACTGCTTCCCCGATGTGAGCACGATCACAGAAGCTGTTAATCAGATCACGCTCAAAGAAGCAAACGACATGCGTCTTGTGGCTTACGGCTATGGTGACGGTGGCGGCGGACCGACCTACGGCATGATCGAATCTGCAAGAAGATCTTCTTCCATGGAAGGTATGCCTGAAATTGAGGACATGACCATCAGCAACTTCATGAAAGAACTTGAAGCTGAAAAAGAATACCTTCCCACCTATGACGGAGAACTTTACCTTGAACTGCACAGAGGCACCCTCACCCAGATGCACGATGTCAAGAGAAAGAACCGCAAGGGTGAATTTGCAGTCAGAAACATGGAATATTTTAACGTCATCAGTGATCAGCCCTGCTGTGAAAACGCTGACAAATGGACAAAGATTCTTCTTAAGAATCAGTTCCATGATATTCTTCCTGGCACCTGCATTACTCCTGTTTATACTCTTTATAACACCGAAATGGATGAGCTGATCTCCGATCTGAACACACAGGCTCTTGCTTATGCTGACATGATTACGGACAGTGCTGCTGTTTCTGTTACACTTTACAACACCCTTTCTTTTGCAAGAAACGATGTTGCCGTTATTGAAAATGAAACCAGATTTGCTGCTGACGTTCCCAGCCAGAAATATACAGATGTATGCGGCAGAGAATGCCTTGCTGTAGCAGCCGGCACCATTGACGGATTTGCAGCAAAAACCATCAGAATGACAGATGCTGCTCCTGCAAATACTTCTGTTTTTGCCTATGAGGGAACAAAACTTGAAACTCCTTATGCAGTCATCACATTTGACGACAAAGGTTACATTGCTTCGTTTATTGACAAAGCTTCCGGCAGAGAACTGCGTAAAAAAGACGGTGCTCCGCTGAACTGTCTGCTGTTCGGTGAAGACGTTCCTCACAGCTGGGACAACTGGGATCTTGAAACCGATGTTGTTGAAAGACTGCAGATTGTTGACGGTTTTGTTTCCCGTGAAGTTGTTTCCGACGGTGCTGTTGAAATGCGTTTGCGTTCTGTTTTCAAGTTCGGCAAGTCTACCCTTACACAGGATATGATCGTCTATGCAAACAATCCGAGAGTTGACTTCCAGACACTTGTTGATTGGAACTCTCCGCACTCCCTGTTGAAAGTCGGTTTTGATCTTGATGTTCGCACCATCAACGCAAAGAATGAAATTCAGTTCGGTCACGTTGATCGTCCCACAACAAGAAACACTTCTCTTGAATATGCAAAATTCGAAGTCTGCAACTATAAGTGGACTGACGTTTCCGAAAGCCGTTTTGGTGTTGCATTGCTCAATGATTGCAAATACGGTATCACCGTAACGGATACAAATCTTCGTCTGTCCCTGCATCGCGGCGGTACACATCCCGACGTCACAGGTGACCGGGGTGTTCATGAAATGACTTATTCCCTGCTGCCGCACAACAGTGATTTCAGCAGCGACAACGTTGTAAAGCCTGCTTATGAACTGAACATCCCCACGGTTGCTGTTGCAGGTGCTGCAAAGAACACGGATGCATTCCTTACCATTGATGCTTCCGATGTTATCTGCGAAGCTGTCAAGCCTGCCGAGCTCATTGAAAATGCATATGTGCTTCGCATGTATGAATGTGAACGCAATGCTGTCAATGCAACCGTTACGCTGCATACTCCGTTCAAGAAGGTATGGCTTACCAATATGCTTGAAGACAAAAAAGAAGAAATTGCTGTCAACGGAAACTCTTTTGTACTTCCTTTCAAGCCGTTTGAAATTGTTACTGTTCTTGTTGAAAAATAATCGGATCTTAATGTACATCTGAAACAGACACAGCCGTGTGCAGATTTTCCTGCACACGGCTGCATTTATAAGTTGAGAATCCTGTCTTAACATTCAATCAAGAGGTTATTTTCATCGCAACAATCTCATGTTATAATAATGACAACAGAAAAGGAGGAAACAACATGAATATCAAAAAGACAGGCGAACAGATTGCCGCATTACGCAAAACAAAAGGCATAACACAAAATGAATTGGGCGAAAGAATCGGGGTATCATTTCAGGCAGTCAGCAAATGGGAACGCGGTGAAGCACTGCCCGACACAGCAATTCTGCCGGATCTTGCAAACATTCTGGAAACAACCATTGACTATCTTTTGTGCGGCACCGAAAAAACTGTAGAATACAAAGGAAAGCTGCAGGTTGCAGATTTGAAAAAGGGGCTGTTATGTCTGAAAAGTACAGGTGAATATCTGGGGAAAGAGAATCTTCTTTACCGTTCTGCCATCAAAGGAATCAACACGGAACTCAACACCGATATCGAAGAAGCATTCCGTGATGAGTATGTATTTGAAGCATTTTTAGCCGAAGCGATCATTCAGAATCTGAAAGCAGGATACTACATTGACATCAGTGATGTAAGAAATAATTTCAGACACGATCATTTCAAGAAAATTGTTGTTGATTACTGCAACCGATACGGCATAAAATAATCCGCGACAGGAAGCAATCAGTGATATTCTGCAGCAAAACGGGTCAGGTCAGGACCACCCGGATGAATATCATACCCCTGCCATCCGACGACTCTGTTTTCACAAGGAATCACAAGCAGATTCTGACCGTTCATGCCGCCCTTGTTGTAGGCATCACGAATACCGTTGGGGCTTAATTCGTACTGTCGTTCAAGGACTTTGCGTACCCAGTTTTCAGACACAATGCGTTTTCCCAGATACATACCGTTATTAAGATAGACAGCACCGATTTTGATCATATCTTCGACACGTATATAAAGCCCCGTTCCGCCAATGGCGTGCCCCTTCGGACAGCAACTCCACGCAGCTTCGCGAAAACCGAGTGGTTGAAAAATCGTTTCCCAACAAAAAGCAAACAGCGATTTACCTGCCACTTTGTTGACAATTCTTGAAAGAACATAGTAGCCGGCATCTTCATACCGACGTTTGGTATCGGGAGGACATACCCATTGCTTGCACATAATTTCTTTGAGATAATCAAAATCATATTTTGAAGCATCGTTTACATCTATGTCAAATCCACCCGGAAAACCGATTCTGTGCCGCATGAGCATATCGATGGTGGTGGAATCCCAGTAGGGATCATATCCTTCAGGGCATTCATCTCCGAGAATGTCTGTTACGGTATCATCTGTATGAAGCAAACCTCTGTCACACAGAATACCGATTGCGGTTACGGTGTACACTTTGGAAACAGAATATATATTCTGGCAGGCATTGTTTTCTTTGATTTCCACTTTTGCGGGAGCCTTGTCTCCCGCAATTTCTGCAATCGAAAACACACGTCCGTCATTCTCTTTAATATACTTTGCAAAATCCTCAAGAAAACGGCTCATAAGAATCCCTCCGACATGATTGATGCAATCATATTATCATTTTTTTGTGCAAAAAACAACTCTTGACAAACACTCGTTTTTGTGCTATTTATGAATAAAAGACACAACGGAGATAAAATTATGCTCACTCATAATTTATCAAAAATGAATCAGTATACTTATTGGCTTGCACAACCTACCATGTGCAGGTCTGTATCACTATATTCATTTCGGGTCATTTTATAATAGTATTTTCGATATGATTATAACGGTGCAGACTTCAGAATCAGAAGTCTGCACCGTTTTTATATTGAATGGAGGAAAACACATGAAACTTTCAGAACTATTCAGGAAGAAAACAAAAACAAGCACAAATCCGGTTGTTGATTTTTACAACAATTATGATGAGGAAGGAAGATTGCTGCGAAAAAGCAGACGTCCGGAATACCTGACGACAATGAAATATATTGACAAATACCTTTTCCCGGGAGCTAAAATCATTGAGATCGGTGCCGGAACAGGACGGTATAGCGTTGCACTTGCTGAAAAAGGATATGATGTGACTGCTGTGGAATTGGTGGAACATAACATTGATATCATGAAGAAAAAAGTGAAGCCGCTGTATAATATTACAATCTGTCAGGGAAATGCCTGCGATATGTCCTGTTTTGCTGATGAATCATTCGACATTGTTTTGCTGTTAGGGCCGATGTATCACCTGTTTACAGATGAGGATAAACACAAGGCACTCGATGAAGCCATTCGTATTGCTAAAAAGGGAGGCATCATTTTTGCTTCTTATTGCAACAACGACACTACAATATACAAATTCTTTTACACAAACAGGATATTGCCTTATATTGACAAAGGTATGATCAAAGAAGATTACCATACAGTGTCATCCCCTGCGGAAATATTTGAGTTGTACAGAAAATCGGACATTGATAAACTGATGCAAAACAAAAAAGTATCAAGACTGCATTTTGTGGGTGTTGATATGTTATCTTACCTTTTTGATGACAGATTTGATCAACTGGGTGATCGTGAGTTTGAGGAGTATATGAAATTTCTGTCCGTTCTTTGTGAACGGGAGGACTGCACAGGCTTGTCGATTCATATGCTTGATATTTTCAGAAAAGATATACAAGAAAACGGCTTCGCCGTAACGCGGCGACCGTTTTCGATTCGTCCATCTCCGAGCACGTGAAGCGTGCGTTCGGAGGGACATACAATATTTTTTACTTTATGGAAACGCAGTTTCCTATAAAGTAAAAAACGTCGGGATATTCTTCATTCCCGACGTTTGCTTCTTCTTCAGTCTGTTGCATGATCACGACAAACATTCTGCCCTGACCATATTTTTTTCGCGGTCCAGTCTGCATTGGCATCTGTCCAGAATCTGTGGTCGGGAGCAAGTCCCAAAGGCAGAAAAACCGTTTCGCAAAGATACAGACTGCCGATATTGATATACTCTTCTGCCAAAGAAGGCTGAAAACCGTATATGCCCGGTGTAAGGAATCCGTTTTTATCAAACATTTTCACATTCTCACATACTTTATGAATCACTGCATTCAAAGCACACCGCACCTGTGCATATTGCAGGTTATCGGGAAGAAACTCCTGCAAAGCTGCCTGTGACAACAATTGAAATGCACCGAAGCGATAGACTGATGATCGACCGAATACAGCATACGTTCCGTCACTGTTGATCAGCTGTTCAAGCACAGCTGCATAACGGGAAGCTCGTTTGAGAGCCACTTCATAGAATTCTTTATAATCGGGACGAATTGCAGAGAACACCTTCAGAATATCAAGCAGCATGGGATGAATGACAAAACTGTTATAATAATCCCAATGAAAATACATTCCGTCGCTGTAAGTGCCGTCTCCTACATACCAGTTCTTAAATGTGTCGATTGCACGATCAATCGGAGCAAAATCAAAGTCCGAACCCATGACATAGAGTCCGGTTTCCACCATGGCAGAGAAAAACAACCAATTGCAGTTTGCAGGTGCGATGCGTCTTGTTTCTTTCAGACAGGTAATAAACCGCTGTTTTGTGTTGCTGTCAAGAGAATAAAACAAACTTTGCGGTGCCCTGACAACTGCATGAGCCAAAAAGGCGGCATCCACCAACGGTTGACCGCCGTCATTGCACCAATTCATATAATCAAGGGAAGATGAATCGGTAGCATTGCGGATGCACTCGATCATAAGTGAACGGTATTCTGCCTGCAATTCTTTTTCTTCACCGTCGGGCAAAGAAAGTTCAAGCCAAGGTGCAACACCACAGGCAGTGCGACCAAATGCTTCTAACATGATATAGTTTTTTCGATCCGCATGAAACTCTTTGGGGATTGCACTGTGTAAAGTTCCGTTTGCCAGATTTCGCAAAACAGGATCTGCAATCGTAAGCATTGTACTGATCCAATATTTTCTCATATAATCACCTGTGTTCTATAATCTGTTGTAAAACAATGATTCTCTCGGCATGATAAACAAATACATCATGGATTATCACAAACATATACATAATGCTTATCGAAATCTTCGTACTCTTTATCATCACCATTCTCCTTTGCACCAAGAACGGTATCAACATAATCTTCAACCAACCAGAGATATTCTCTGCCTTCATCATCTTCAAAAAGCTGCACTTTATCGCCTTGCATAGACTGGTCCCATTTTGTAAGTCCGTCTGTTCTTGAATCTTCCCAGATCGTTGCACCAAAAATTTTTGTAGGATATGCATAATCCGGTAGTTCTTCTATTCTGAGATATACATTGTCTTTGTAGGTTATCGACGAATAATCCGACGCCACCAGATACGGTTTTTCAGATGACACAAAAAGAACAGAGAAAACAAATACTTCCAGAACAAACCAAAGCAGGCATACAGCAATCACAGAAAACAAACCACTGATGCAACCGAATCTTTTCCCTTTTTTGCGTTTTTTGGAATTTGCTTTGTGCTTTTCGGCATTCAGAATATTCCTTTTTAAGACATGCGGCTTGCATAAATGCTTAAAATAAATACCTCGTAACGGGTATGCAAGAAACATCGTAATAAAATCCAAGCCTAAATCAGATTGCAAGCCCAATCTTTTATATGCCTTTATAACTTCTTTGCTGTTTTTACCTTTTGCGTCCAAAAGATCAACGACAACATCGGCATCGCAAGAGATTTTGGGATACATAATCTGAAAGTCTTGCATCATCCATGTTTTATCTCCGAGATCAAAACCGTCGTGTTCAATTGTAATCAGAGAGTCCGGATTTATATTTGATAATTTATAAGTACAATCCACCTGCAAAACCATGCTCATCAACTCTGTTGTTGCCTTTTTGGCAAACTTAAAAATCAACTTGTCTTTCAGGTTGGAAGCACTGCTATCCAATTCTACGAACACATCATCAGTTACGAGATCGCCGGTAATCTTCAGCACAATCGGTTTATTATTATCGGCAATCTCAATCCATTTGCTTTCATCGGCTCTGATAGAATGCAATTGTCCGTCAACATCGATCTGCATTACAAAATAAAAATCATTGACAATGCAAATTCTTTTTACTCCGTCTTTGCTCGCTGAAAAAATGTCTTCCACTGTTGTATCCAGTGCAACCGCAAGTCTTTCCAAAGTTTCTATTCTCGGAAATGCCTGTCCGTTTTCCCATTTGGAAATCGATTTATCAGAAACATCCAATTCATTGGCAAGAGCAGCCTGCGTGAGATGTTTTTCTTCACGCAACTTGCAAATGTAGTTTCCGAACTTATACATATTCACATACATCACCTCTGCTTTCATTGTACTCGTTTTTCGCTTTTTTTCAACAAAATCGAGGTAGAATTTAATTAGAAATTGCAGTAATTCAAGTATTTCAAGAATAGCAGACGGAGTGTGACGGTCAGTCGGGTTACACTCTGCACATTCTCGATGATTTGATTGATGAAATTGTCCGTGAAATTTTCAGGAAGATGAAAGGTGTATCAAAATCTGATATAATCAAGCTCCGTTATGCCGATGAACTTGAAGTTAGAAAAGCAAGACTGAATATGCTGAAAGCGGATTACAGTAAAGAGTTTGAAAATCTCACTATACTGAAATCGGAAGTTATTAAGGCAATTAAGGGTGAAAGCTCTTTTTCGGCTGATACTCTTTCGGAATTGATTACAGAATCAGAGAAAGAGTGCAATCGACTGTTTGGCTTATGCACTGATGCAGAAAAAGATGTTGCAGACGGTGAAAGTGTTCTCAAAAACTTATCTGACAGCTTTGATGAATTGATTTCTTGGGCGGAGCTTTATGATGAAGCGAGTTTTGAAAAGAAAAAAATGATTGTTAATTGCTTAATTAAACGTGTTGAGGTTAGCAGAGGGTATAAGCTGAAAGTTGAGCTTAATATTGACTTTGAGCAGTTTATGGTTGGTATTGATAAGGTGGCATAAAATCTTTTATGAAATGGCGACAGGTAGATAATTCTTTGGTACCATATTTTTTAGCTTTTCTTAAAAAGGTGTTGACAAATAGTTGAAATTCTTTTAGAATGAGAAGGAACAAATGTTCGATTAAATGTTTTGTATTCACAGGAGATGTTTTATTTGAAAAAAATCCTTTTGACCTCTACTGGTCTTGAAAATAAAATGGTAGCAGAAAAATTTATTGCCCTTGTACCAAAACCAGTAAAAGAACTCAAGATTTTATTTGTGCCGACAGCTTCAAGAACTGATGATGAAAAAGTATTCGTAAGGAAGTCATTAAACGAACTTTTATCCGTTGGTATTAACAAAGATAATATTGTTTGGTTTGATGCTGATGATGTATCAACATACTTTAATGATTCTGAATTTGATTGTATTTATGTTTGTGGTGGTAATGCATTTTATTTGCTAAAAAAACTAAAAGAAAACAATTATTTCTCTAGAATTAAAGAATTTGTAAATAAAGGTTTGTTTTATGTTGGTATAAGTGCAGGCAGTGTGATTGCAACTTCTGACATAAACTATATTCTTTGCATGGATGAAAATGACTGTAAACTAGATGATACAGCAGGTCTTTCATTCCTTTCATCAGCACTGATTCCACATTACAACGAAGAATTTTCTGATACTGTCAGTTTATTAATGAACAATGGTAAAGAAGTGGTTACGATAAGTGATAATCAAGCAGTTGTTATATTAGGTGAGAAAATTGAGAAAATCGGTTAATAGTAGCACGGTACTTGCGTTAACCCTTGAAATTGTGTATAAATGATTAATAAACATATCAGTTACAAAAGAACCAAGTAAAAAACCGAGGTCATAAAACCTCGGTTTTTTACTTGGTGGAGATAAGCGGGATCGAACCGCTGACCTCTTGACTGCCAGTCAAGCGCTCTCCCAGCTGAGCTATACCCCCAAGAACGATATTATTATACCATTCTTTTTGAAAATGTCAACACCTAATTTAAAAAATATTCCGCAAATTAAAAAATCAGTTGACCGCGACATTGAGGATTTCTACAGGAGCACGGTACTCTGTGAATGTGATGCGGATTTTTTTGGTTTTGGTGGGTTTCAGACAACAAATCCGCTTGTAACCGACAACAGTGCCTTCAAGTGCTTTTTTCCATTTCCCTTTTTCATTCAGATAACTGACTTCAAAAGCTTCGATATGTTGTCCGTTGCGGATGTTTTCCATAAGTACAACCTTGTCAAAAAGGTCTGCTTCCTTGAGTTCAATTTCGATATACGGCTTCTTATCTTTATCAGCGGGTTTCCAATAAACATACTCATTGTCATCCACGCAATTTGTTGCCGCAAACTGCTTGCTGAATTCACTCGAAGCTGTAACCGTGCCGTCACGTTGTGCAAGATTATAACCGAAATACAGTTTCAGATCGTGACCGAGAGCCGAAAGCACCTGCAAATCTGTTTCGTCAAGTCTGCCACGCTTGTCGGGAGCCAGACCGAGCATCAGGTTGCAGTTGGCACCGACAGTACGGTAATAAAGCTTCAACAGCTTGTCCTTGGTCTTGATACCGTACTTATCATCAGCCACATGGAACCAATGGTCACGGATCGGCACGGAACATTCGGCAGGATACCAGATAAATTCATCTTCATTCTTGATTGCTTTACGGCTGCCGATATCAAGATCCATAACACCTTTTGATTTGCGGGATTTTGACTTTGCGGATGTACCGTCTTCATACACACCGAGGTGAGCAGGAACGCTGCTCCATTCGGATTCTCTTGTCACACCGCGTTCATTGCCGATCCAACGCACATCAGGTCCGCGGAAGCAAATTGCGGCATCGCGTTGCAGTTCACGGATAAGCTTGTAGTAGGCAGCCCAGTCATGGTCCTGCACATTGCGTTCATCTGCACCGCAAACGGCATCCAGCCATACACAAAAGATATCACCGTAATCTGTCAGTAACTCGCGTAACAGATTCATAAAAAACTCATCATAAGGCTTACCGCTGCCGTAGGTGGGTTCATGTCTGTCCCACGGTGCAATGTAGACACCGAATTTCAGTCCGTTTCGTTTGCAGGCATCGGAAACTTCACGGACAATATCACCGTTTCCGTCTTTCCAGTTCGAATTTTTCAGACTGTAATCGGTATATTTTGTCGGCCAAAGACAAAAACCGTCGTAATGTTTGCAAGTCAGCACAATTGCTTTCATGCCTGCACTTTTAACGGCAAGTGCCCATTCTTCGGCAGAAAGATCTTCCGGCCAGAACATTGTGGCAGGTGTAAAACCGTCACCGTACTGCTTATTTGTAAAAGGCGGCATACCGTAACTGATAAGAGCATAAAACTCTGTCTGCTGCCATTTGATCTGCCGTTCGGTCGGTTTTGCATTGGCTGCGATTTCATAAGGTTTCATATAGTACAATTCCAATCGGTTTAATTATTATTTGTTGCAATAACGTGCGCATCTGTCCCCAGAATATTATGAATCAGCACCTGTCCCACTTCAACGGGAGCCTGCACGACCGTTTCGTTGATAAGCTTCATACATTCAAACATGCGGTCTTTCGGAATCGGTAATGTCGTTTTTACAGGCACAACAGGATGCAGGCCGCCTTCACAGCGGACGGTGGTCGTCAGCGAACGGACAGGATTGCTGATTTCGGTACGTGCATAAGCATCGCCGCGTTTACAGGTGTTACCCGTAACAGAAACTACAGTGTCACCATCCAGCGTAACACTCAACTGACAACCGAGAGGACAAGCAACACAAGTCATCGTTTTTGTCATGGCTTATTCCTCCACTTCAATCTTGATTTCATCATTCACCGTAAGTGTTGCAAGCACTTCGTTGGGAATGATAACATTTTCCATTTCACCGGGAGCAAGTTTGACCTTCTTTTTGGAAGAAACAACTTTCCCTGCACAAGTCAGCACGACCTTTGCATTCTTATAAATCCGGCCGACTCTGAAATACACTTTTACGGATTCTTCAGATCTGATATTGACTCTTTGCGGAACGGTGTAGCGAACACCGTTGCCTGCTGTCAATGTAAGATATTCAGCAGCTGCAGCCTTCTGTCCGAGTATGTATCTTGCGGCACCTTCACCTGCAATCTGTGCTTCGAGTGTGACATAATCGACAAGATCGTGCACATGTAATACATTGCCGCAGGCAAAAATACCTTCATGGTCTGTTTCACGCATTTCATTGACAACAGCACCATTGGTGATGCGATCCATACCGATACCGATATTCTTTGTCAATTCGTTTTCAGGAATCAGACCGACTGAAAGCATCAGTGTGTCACAAGCAACATACTCCTCTGTTCCCGGAATCGGATTGAGTTTATCGTCAACCTTTGCAATTGTGACTCCTTCGAGTCTTCCGTTTCCGTGGGTTGCGATAACGGTCGTACTCAAATGAAGCGGAATACCGAAATCGTCAAGACACTGAACAATGTTTCTTGTAAGTCCGCCCGAATAAGGCATAAGCTCGCATACCATTTTGACATGGGCACCTTCAAGAGTCATGCGACGTGCCATAATCAGCCCAATATCACCACTTCCGAGGATTACAATTTCTTTACCCGGCATATACCCGTCAAGGTTAACGTATTTCTGCGCTGTACCTGCTGTCATAATCCCAGAAGGACGTGTGCCTGCAATCGACAAAGCACCGCGTGGACGTTCTCTGCATCCCATTGCAAGGATAACAGCTTTTGCCTGGATTTTCAGCAAACCGTCTGTTTTGTTGACAGCGGTAACAACTTTGTCTTCAGTGACATCCGTTACCATGGTATCAACTTTATATTCAATTTTCTGATCTTCTACAAGTTCAATAAAACGGGCTGCATATTCAGGTCCGGATAACTCTTCGCCAAAATAATGCAAACCAAATCCGGTGTGGATACACTGTTCAAGAATACCGCCGAGCGTTTCGGCACGTTCAAGGATGATGATATCCCTGATACCGAAATCTCTTGCACGAAGTGCAGCAGCCATACCGGCAGGACCGCCGCCGATAACAACAAGATCATAATTCAACATAGCTGCACCTCCGTTATTTTGTTCTTTCATACAGCAAAACAGAATCTTTGCCGTACTTTGTGATCATATTCGGTTCAACCTGCAGTTCTCTTGCAAGAATTTCAACAACCTTAGATCCGCAGAAACCACCCTGACAACGCCCCATACCGGCTCTTGTTCTGCGTTTGACACCGTCAACATCCATAGCCCCTGCAGGTGCATGAATTGCATCCACAATTTCACCTTCTGTAATGGATTCACAGCGACAGATGATGCGACCGTATAAAGGATTCTGTGCGATGGCTGCTGCCTTTTCCTCATCTGTTGCGGTATGATAACGGAAAGGTTTTTCACGTGTGCCTACAAAACTTTCATTTTGCTGCAAATCTGCCATAGAAGAAAGAATCTCTGCAACATATTCTGCGATGGCAGGAGATCCGGTCAGACCGGGAGATTCAATTCCTTCAACATTAATAAAATGAGTATTGTATTTTGAAGGTGCAATCGTAAAATCATTCTTCAGATCATGTGCTCTGTTCCCCGAAAAAGAAGTAATTGCAAAACGGGTAACAGCATCGGGAACACTTTTAAGTGCAAGCGATCTCACATCAAAAAGTCCCTGTGCAGTTGTGGCGAGATCATCATTATCTTCCACATCATCTGCACTCGGTCCGATCAGAAGATTACCGTGCACGGTCGGCGAAACCAGAATTCCTTTTCCCATTTTGGTAGGACACTGGAAAATGATATGATCGACCAATGAGCCGAGAGATTTGTCAAGAATATAATATTCACCACGTCTGGGTACAATGTGAAAATCTTCCTCCCCCATCAAAGCGGCAATTTTATCGGAAAAACAACCTGCGGCGTTGATAACAAATCTGCATTCTACGGAATCATTGTCGGAAGAAACGGTAAATACGTCATCCTGAAAAGCGACATCGGTTACTTCAAAATTCCGTTTGAATTCAACACCGTTAGTCACAGCATTTTCAACGGCAGCAATTGCCAGAGAATACGGGCAGACAATGCCTGCGGTTTCTGCACGCAAGGCTCCCATGGCTTCATCACTGATATTCGGTTCAAGAGCTTTCAGTTCTGCCTTATCAAGCAATGACAAGCCTTCAACTCCGTTTTGTTTGCCTCTTTCAAAAAGTTCCTTAAGCGTTTCAATTTCTTCTTCAGAAAAAGCAAGAACAAGAGAACCGTTTTTGCGATAAGGCACATTGAGCTGCTTGCAGACATCTTCCATCAACACATTGCCGCGGATATTCATTCTGGCCTTCAACGTGTTCGGTTTTGCATCGAACCCTGCGTGCACAATACCCGAATTGGCTTTTGTTGCACCCATGGCGACATCATTGGCTCGTTCGAGCAATGCAATTTTCAGTTTATATTTTGACAGTTCACGCGCAATCATACAGCCGACAACGCCGGCACCGATAATGACAACATCGAACATCAGCAATCTACCTCTTTAAATTATTTATAATATTATACAAAAATTATCACTAAAAAGCAACACCAAATATTAAAAATTTATAAAAATCAAAGATTTCCGAGATCTGTCAGGTCTTCGGTAAGTCGCAATAAAAAGTCGGCACACGATTCATCTCTTAAGAGATTTCTTGCTGCAATACGAACCGTTCTTTCAAAATCTTTCGATACATCCTGCAAAGGACAATAATGCAAAGCCCGTATATCTTTCAGTACACTGATTTTATAATTCCCGTTTTCCTGTGTAACGTACGGAAAGAACGGAAAAATACGACAAGCAATGGGCCGAAGTGTTCGATCGCACGCACCGCTGCAAAGCAACATCTTCCCTTGCGGTACTTCCCTGATTTCAAATCCTTCTTTTCCTTTAAATAATTTTTCTTCACCGGGAAATAACAGCATTCCGTCCTGTTCACTTCCCTTGCAGCACTTTTTGTCACACAACCTGCCGCAATCGAACGGTACGGGTTGTGCACTGTCAAGAATATCATAAGCACGTTGTATAACCCACTGTGCAGTCATTGTTTCAGCCTCCTTGGAAATAAAAATTACCGCTGAGTTGTTTTTCAGCGGCAATAATTGCAAAATAAGTAAGGATTTGTTTCTTATTCAGCGGGAGTTGTGGTTTCTTCTTCGTTTTCATTGACTGCACCGAAAAGCATTGCAAGTGCATCAAAGAGGCCCAGTGAATCAAATTTTGCAAAAAGGATTGCAAGTTTTGCAAACATTTTGCCTATCCAAAGTATAGCACCCATTTGAATATCCTCCTATATTTTTGTACGGTTTTATTATAATACATTCCTTGCCAAAAAGCAAGAAATTTTTATTTTTCAGCCAGTGTTACGGGTTCTTCATATGTTTTGCCGAAGGTTTCAACATAAACCTTCTTCATGACCTGATCTTTCAGAGGTTTGTCAGACGAATTCTTTGCTGTTGCAGCGATCGCATCAACAACATCCATGCCTTCCAACACACGACCGAAAGAAGCATAGTTGCCGTCCAGGAAAGTGGAGTCAGCATCACAGATAAAGAACTGGCATCCTGCTGTATCGTAATACATATAGTCAGCAAACTGGCTACCGCGTCTGCCCATGGAAATGGTGCCTCTGGTGTGTGAAATGGTATTGTCAAAATTATTGTTTTTGAATTCACCGGGGATGCAGTAACTGGGGCCGCCGGTACCGTTGCCGAGCGGGTCACCGCCCTGAATCATAAATCCCTGAATGACACGATGGAAAATTGTACCGTCATAGAAGCCTTTATTTGCGAGAGAAATAAAGTTATGAACGGTATTCGGAGCAATATCATCATAAAGCTCGACAATAATCTTTCCGCCGTCTTCCATTTCGATCACTGCAATGGGGTGACCTGTTTCTTTGTACTTTTCAAGCATATTGCTATCTCCTTTTTCACTGTTAATATTATCGGAAGCATTTCCGTCTGTGACAGAATCCGTACCGGAACAACCTGCGAACAAAGCCGCAAATAACATAATCATAGCCAGAACAATTGCTGTTTTTTTCATCATTGCTACTCCTTGAAGATTCAAATTGTTTTTTCAGGGTCATCTTCGACGACAGCAACTTCTGTCTTTTCGTCAAGGCTGACGTCTTCATACGGCAATCCCTGCATCATCTTTTCAAAGCTTGCACCATCAATCTTTTCATTACGCATAAGATATTCTGCAAGCTCATGCAGCTTGTCGTCATGTTCTTTGAGAATATTTTCGCATTCGGTATAACCGTTCGTAATGATGCCGTTGACTTCTTCATCGATCACGGCAGCAATCGTTTCGGAATAATTGCGGACAGTTCCGTAGTCCTTACCGAGGAACACTTCGTCATGTCCCGTACCGAAAGCAATCGGACCGAGCTTTTCACTCATACCGTATTTGGTAACCATCTTACGGGCAATTTCGGAGGCACGTTCGATATCGTTGGATGCACCGGTGGAAATATCCTTAAGCACCAAAGCTTCTGCGACACGACCACCGAGAAGAATGACAATCTGCTGTTCCATCTTTTTCTTGGAATTATAAGATTTGTCTTCCAGGGGACGGGAAATCGTGAAGCCGCCTGCCATACCGCGGGGAATGATGGATACCTGTTGTACGGGATCCTGTCCCTCAAGATAGTAGGTTGCAAGTGCATGACCTGCTTCGTGGAAGGCAGTGAGTTTCTTTTCATCTTCAGAAACCTTATGGGATTTCTTTTCCGTACCGACAATGACTTTCAATGTGGCTTCATCAATCTCTGCCATTGTAATGGCTTTCAGATTGCGACGTGCAGCAAGAAGAGCCGCTTCATTGAGAAGATTTTCAAGATCAGCACCTGTAAAACCAACAGTAGAACGGGCAATATCATTCAGATCGACATCAGCTGCAATGGATTTATTCCTTGCGTGCACCTTAAGAATGGCAAGTCTGCCCTTGAGATCGGGATACCCAACCGTAATCTGTCTGTCAAATCGACCGGGACGCAGCAATGCAGGGTCAAGAATGTCAGGACGGTTTGTGGCTGCAATCACAATAACACCGGAATTGGTAACAAAGCCATCCATTTCAACAAGCATCTGATTAAGAGTCTGTTCTCTTTCATCGTGACCGCCGCCCATACCGGCACCTCTGTGTCTGCCGACGGCATCAATTTCGTCTATGAAAATAATGGAAGGGGAATTCTTTTTTGCCTGTTCAAACAAATCGCGAACACGTGATGCACCGACACCGACATACATTTCGAGGAAATCGGAACCTGAAATGGACAAAAACGGAACATTGGCTTCCCCTGCAACAGCACGAGCCAGCAAGGTCTTACCGGTACCGGGAGGGCCGACAAGCAAAACACCTTTCGGTATACGAGCACCAAGATCGCTGTATTTTACTGGATCTTTCAGAAAATCTACGATTTCAGCAAGCTCTTCTTTTTCTTCGTCAACACCTGCCACGTCATCAAATGTAGTTTTCTTTTTATCGTCACCAAGTTTTTTGATACGGGCTTTTCCGAAGCTGAGGGTTCTGTTTGCTTCACTCATCATGCTCTGGTTCATTTTCTTGGTGACAAATACAACCAGAATAACCGTGGAGCCGAGCAGGACAATGATGGGCAAAAGACTGGTGATCCATTCACCGGAGCTGCCCGGCAGATAATCATATTTTATGTCTTCTGCTTCCCCGTTGTTTTCATTGTAGTCAATAACATATTTGTGTACGTCTTCAATGAACAAGTTGACACTCGGCACAGAATATACGTGCACGGTTTCGGGATCTTCTCTTGTAGCGTATTGCAGTTTTCCGTTGCTGCAGTTGAGTTCATATGAAGCGATGGCATCTTTACGGAACATATCGACAATTTCATAATAAGTCGGTTTCTTACGTTCCGATTCATCCATGTTAAAGAAAACAAAAGATGTAACCAGAGTCGCCGCAATCAACAGCAAAGGCAAAAACTGCAGAATTTTGTTTCTCTTCAATGTAACATTCACTCCGAAAAAATTATTTATAGATTTCTTCCTTCAGAACACCAATAAAAGGCAGATTTCTGTATTTCTGTGCAAAATCGAGGCCATAACCGACAACAAATTCATTGGGCACTTCAAAACCGCTGTAATCGGCAACGATTTCGGAATTTCTTCTGTCAGGCTTATCAAGCAAAGTGCAGACACGAATGGAGCGCGGTTTTCTTGCCATCAGGATTTCTTTGATATAACTGAGGGTTTTGCCGCTGTCAAGAATATCTTCAACAATCAGCAAATCATACCCTTCGATATCACGATCAAGGTCTTTGATAATACGGACGGTGCCGCTTGAATTTGTCTTGTTACCGTAGCTTGAAACTGCCATAAAATCAATTTCACAAGGCACGGTGATTGCACGCATAATATCAGCCATAAAAACGACAGATCCTTTGAGAACACTGACGAGCATCAGATTCTTGTCCTTATAATCTTCACTGATCTTTTTACCGAGTTCTTCAACCTTTGCCTGCAATTGTTCCTGCGAGTAAAAGATCTTTTCGATATCATTCAACATAATTCTTCCTCCATTCAAAAACAAGAATGTTTTTTGTATGTTTATCGGGTAAACGACTTGCGTCAACACCAAAGCCTGCAATCCAGATCACACCGTGTTCATCTGCTGCAATCGGCAAACGGGAGCGATCCGACACAGAAACGGCATTTTCATTGCACAGATTCTTAAAGCTTTTTGTACAATTTCTCTTCTGAATACGCAGTGCATCCCCTGCTCTGCGATTTCTTAAAACCATATTACCGATTTTATCGGCATCAGCAGTGTTTTTATAATCAATAACAGCAGCAGGATGGTAAGGGATTGTTTTGATTGCAACTATATCATCAAAAAAAGGATACAGCGTTTGTTCAGCTGTTACACAAACAGAAACATCGGCATCCGGAATCGCCGGTTCATACAGCTGTAAACGATTCGCTTTTCGTTGTATCACTTTTTTGCCATACAATGTTATACATTCATTTTCTTGTAAATTCCTTAAGAATGCAATTTGTCTGTATGAAATATTTTCACAGGACAAAGATGCTGCAAAAAGCATCAGCACCCTTGAAGAAATCGCTTGCGGATACGATGCAAGTTTGTCAAGTGAAAGCTTGTTGCCGTCTTGTCTGCAATCGGCAAATGCTTGTTCGGCAAGTTCATTGAGATACAAACTGTCTTCCTGCAACAACTGCATACACCGCATTGCATTGCTTTCATATGCTTCATTGAGCATTTTCAAAGAAGGCGTCACACAATGGCGGATACGGTTGCGTGCATATAAAAGATCTGCATTGCTTGCATCTTCTCTCCATGCAATTCCGTTTGCTTCATTATAGCTGCGGACATCCTGTGTTGTACAGAAAATCAGCGGACGGATGATGTTGTCACGAACAGGCGGAATACCGCACAACCCGTTCAAACCCGTGCCTCTTGTGAAATTGAGCAAAAAACTTTCAGCAGAATCGCTCAGTGTGTGTGCGGTTGCAATTTTTGCTCCATTTGCAACTTGATGCAAAAAAGCATAGCGTTCCATTCTTCCGCATTCTTCGAGACCGATCTGCAATTGCTTTGCTCTGGCCGGAATATCACAGTAACCTCTGACAAATGCAATACCGTTCTCTTTACAAAACGCTGCAACAAACTGTTCATCCTCATCGGCCTGCTGACCACGTATACCGTGATTGAAATGTGCTGCAATCACTTGCAATTCATACGTATCAGCTACTGAAGTCAGCAAATGCAGCAATGCCATTGAATCACCGCCGCCTGACACACCGACAACAACAGTATCCCCTTTGTTGAGCATATTATATTGCTCAACGGCAGCAAGTACTTTATTCTTCATCGCGTTTCGGTTCAACACAAGTATACAATGTAAACTTCGGATTCCATGCCATTTTTATACTACCGGTCGGACCGTGTCTGTTTTTCTGCACCAACAACTCGGCAGTATTGACAACCACATCATCCGGATTGTCTTTTTCATCTTTATAATAATCTTCGCGGTAGAGCATGACAACAATGTCTGCATCCTGCTCAATAGAACCTGATTCACGCAAGTCCGCAAGCTGCGGTTTATGTGAATGCCCTCTGCCTTCCGTACCACGCGACAGCTGTGCACAAACGACAACAGGGATGTTCAGATCCTTTGCCATCAGTTTCAGGCTTCGTGTGATTTCAGATACTTCCTGTACACGGTTTTCTGTCTTTTTGGAACCCTGCATGAGCTGCAGGTAATCAATAAAGACACACTCAACATTTTTCAGCTGACGTATACGGGCTTTCATTTCAGGAACCGTGATGTTGGCGGTATCGTCAAAATACAACTGTGTGTCCGCCAGGAATACAGCAGCACCTGAAAGATTTTCCCATTCCTGCGGGGTCAGATCACCTGTTCGCATTTTCTGACTGGGAATTCTTGCTTCTGTAGAAATAACACGCTGTGCAAGCTGCTCTTTGGACATTTCGAGAGAGAAAAACAAGACCTTTTTCTTTGTTTTTACTGCAACATTACGAGCAAGATTCAGGGCGAAACTTGTTTTACCCATGGCGGGACGTGCACCGATCAGAACAAGGTCGGAACGGTTCAGTCCTGTAACCATTTTATCAAAATCGGGGAAACCTGTCGGCAGGCCTTTGAACTGTTCCTTGTCTTCTGAATTCAATTTATAGAGATGTTCATAAACAAGGGAAATAACATCACCGATTTTAGCAGGACCTGCAACTGCTTTTCCCTGCCGGATATCATAGATGCGTTGTTCCGCGGAATCGAGCACTTTTTCGGCTTCATCCTGATTATCATATGCCATGCTGATGATATCATTTGAGACATTAATCAGCGTGCGGATATAAAACTTGTCTTTGATAATCTTGCAATAGGATTCAAGGTTTTCAAGTGTCGGCACAAATTCGGCAAGTTGTACAAGATAAGCTTTACCGTCATCATCGCCGAAAACATGCTGACTTTTCAGCAGCTCCAGCACCAACAGAGCATCAATTTTTCCGTTGCCAGCAGCATCCAGTTCAAGCATTGCCATAAAAATGGATTTGTGCTGCGGAAGATAAAAATAATCAGGCTTGATCAACAAAGAAACCTTACCGAGTACGGAAGGATCTATCAGAATACAGCCCAATACAGCCTGTTCGGATTCCAGGCTGTAAGGAAGGCTCTTTTCAGTTGTCATTGCCGAACCGAAACTGTTCAAAGCGACACCTCAATTATTCACCGACAACAATGTAGAGTGTTGCGGAAATTCCCTGATAAAGTTTTACAACACAAGTGTACTGACCGTAAGAACGGATATCATCACAAACGATCTTCTTTTTGTCAACTTCAATGGAGAAATCCTTTGCAATGCGTTCAGCGATTTCTTTTGAAGTAACAGATCCGAACAACTTGCCGTTCTGACCTGCATTGGCAGCAATTTTGATTGTCTTTCCTTCAAGAACAGCAGCGTCTTCCGTTGCTTTTTTCTTTTCCATTGCGATGTGATGCTGCTTTGCGGATTCTCTGTTTTTCAGTTCGCTCATAGCAGCATTGTCTGCAAGGACAGCAAGTTTTCTGGGGATGAGATAATTCTTACCGTAGCCGTCAGCAACATTGACAAGCTCCCCTTTTTTACCGAGATCTTTAATATCCTGTGTAAGAACAACTTTCATGATTATTCCTCCTTATTTATACTTCCGTTTGTATTAAAATATTGTTGAATGGCATCAGCCAGCATCTGCATGGCTTCCTGTGGTGTTTTATCACGCAGCTGTGCACCTGCCATGCTCTGATGACCACCGCCACCGAGTGTTTCCATAATCAACTGCACATTGACATAACCGAGTGATCTTGCAGAAATACCAATCGCATCATTCTGCCGGTACGCAACAAAAGAAGCATCAACACCCTTTATATCAAGCATATTATCAGCTGCCTGTGAACTGAGCTTTCGGATGGATTCGTTCTGAATATCCGTGTATGCAATTGCACAGGTGTTGTGAATTTTTGCAGACTGTACAATCCTGTTGACAAGCAGATTTTCTTCTTCAGAATAGGCAAACATCTTTTTGACTCGGACAGTATCGGTTTTCCGATCACGCAGGAATGCAGCTGCTTCAAACGTTCTCACGCCGACACGGAATGAGAAATTCTTGGTGTCAAGAATGATACCTGCCATCAATGCTTCCGCCTGTGCGGTAGACAACTTCGGCTTTGAAGGTGCATATTGAATCAACTCTGTTACCATTTCGCAGGCAGAGGATGCAAAAGGTTCATGGAACAACAAAGTGGGATTTGCAATTCTGTCGACTGCCATACGATGATGGTCTATAAGCACAACATTCTTTGTCTTGTCCAACAGAGCAGGTGCATCCACATTGGAAGCACGTAAAATATCGGTAATAACAAGCAATGTGTTGTCACTGACTTTGGTCACTGCCTCTTCAGGTGAAATGAATGCACCGAGCATTCCGTTCTTTTCGCAATTTTCAACCTGCTGCATAGCAAGTGTTGTATTCCGGTTGAGTACGATATTCGACGGAACATTCAAAGAACTGCAAAGTGCTGCAATACCGACGGCTGCACCGATACAATCGAAATCGGAAGCAGCATGTCCCATAATAATACAGTTGTCGGATTTTTCAATAATTTCACTTAAAGCTGCTGCAACACTGCGGGATTTGACCTTTCCGCGTTTGTCTTTTTTTGCACTCAGGCCACCGAAGAATTCGTAATTATCTCCGATTTTAATTGCAACCTGGTCACCACCGCGGCCGCGTGCCATGTCAAGTGCGGAACGTGCACTTCTTTCGCAAGCTCTGAACGATTCTTCACGACCGATACCGACTGATAAGGTGATGGAAGAATCATTTCCTTCATATCTGTAATTTCTGACAACATCCAGCAGATCAAAACGGGCTGCAATCATTTTGTCAAGATTTTCATATTCTGTCAACACGAAATATCTTCCGTCGGAATAACGTCTGAAAACACAGTTGTATTTTCCGAGCCATGAAGAAATCAGTCTGTCAATATCAGAACTGATTGCAGAATAATCAATGTGAGAATATGTATCTTCTGTATTCTCAAGAGAATCAATATTGATCAGCAATACGGCAGGTCGAGTTTTCAGATATGCATTTCTGAAGTTTTTGAGATTGGTATCTTCCACAAAATAAAGGGCAAACAGATCATCCTGCAGTTTTGCAGACCATACGCTGAAATAATGGCCGTGAATATCTGCTTCCGTAAAAGCATTCTTTTCGGCATTGCAGATCTGTTCAAAATCCATACATTCATTCATCTGCATGTATTCAAAATCGCAGATCTGAATAACATTTTCATCAAACAAAGAGTTATACCACACAATCTCACCTTTTGCATTACAAAGGGCAAGTGAAAGCGGAAACTCATTGGCAGAATTCGCCTCATCCCCGACTTGTAATGTCTGATTGAGCAAAGTGACATTGCCTTTCAGACGGTTGAATTGACTTAAAATGCGGAAACAACCGACCGATGCGAGAATCACTATAACAGCAAGTTCAATGCATGCAAGTACAGGCTCGTAAAAAACGGTAACGCCCGCAGCAACCGCTGCTAAAAACAGTGCAGCGATTGTTACGGCATTTGATTTAATTGTCCCTTTGAGTACCAATCAAATCACCTCAAACCATCATTACAACAGGAATAATGACGGGACTTCTTTTTGTTTTTTCGTAAACGGTGCGGGATACATTATCCCTTAATTTTGCTTTGAAGGCATTGATATCCATTGCGTAAGAATCAGCAAAAGAATCCGCTGCGGCCGTTGCTATGTCTGCAATGCAGTCAACAATTTCCCCTGCTTCTTTAACGTAAACAAAACCTTTGCTTTGCACATCAATCGGAGCAATCAACTCGCCCGAATAACTGTCAAGCACTGCGGTAACAACAATAATACCGTCCTGTGACAATCTTTTTCTGTCACGCAGAACTGTGTTGCCGACATCACCGATTCCGCTGCCGTCCACAAGAACTTTACCTGCAGGTACGGGAGAGCCGATTTTCATATTTCCGTCCGTAAAGTCAACGGTCATACCGATATCGGCAATCACAATATGATCACTTGCAATGCCGACCGCTTCAGCAAGTGCCGCATGCTTACGCAGATGTTTCTGCTCACCGTGAACAGGAATAAAATACTGCGGTTTGAGCAGACTCATCATCATTTTGAGTTCTTCCTGACAAGCGTGACCGGATACATGCAGTTCAAGATTTCTTTCATAATAAACATCGGCACCAAGCTTCATCAGCTCATTGATGATATTGCCGACTGTTTTTTCATTACCCGGAATGGGGGTTGCGGAAATAACAATACAATCATTCGGCCCGACAGAAACACGTCTGTGATCAGACATTGCCATTCTTGAAAGAGCAGACATCGGTTCACCCTGACTGCCTGTTGTAAGCAGAATGATCTGATCATCCGTGTAATTCTTGAGTCTTTCAAGAGGAACGATCAAAGTATCGGGCACATTCAGATACCCGAGTTCTTTGCTGATGCGGACAACATTTTCAAGACTTCTGCCCGAAAGAGCAACCTTCCTGTTCATGCTGAGTGCACAATTCATAATCTGTTGAATACGATGAATGTTTGATGCAAAGGATGCAACAATTATGCGTTTATTGCCTGCCCGTCTGAATAAAAACTCAAGCGAATCACCGACATTTCTTTCACTCGCAGTATAGCCTGTGCGTTCGGCATTCGTGGAATCGGAAAGCAGACAAAGCACACCCTCCGCACCCAGTTGTGCCAGACGGGCAACATCGATCATGCCGCCGTCAATGGGGGTTGTATCGACTTTGAAGTCACCGGTATGCACAATGGTACCTGCAGGCGTTTTGATCGCAAATGCAAGAGCATCGGGAATAGAGTGATTGACATGGATGGCTTCTACGGCAAAATCACCAAGCGTTATAACATCACCGGGGCTGATTACATGCAGACTGACAGCATTCAGCAAATGATGCTCGGACAGCTTTCCTTCAATCAGACCGCAGGTAAGACATGTCGCATAAACGGGCACATTGATATGGCTGAGAAGATACGGCAGACTACCGATATGGTCTTCATGTCCGTGCGTAATAAAAATACCGAGGATTTTATCTTTATTTTTTTCGACATAAGAAAAATCAGGTATAACAAGATCGACACCGAACATTTCGGCATCAGGGAAAGCAAGACCGCAATCGACAATGATCATATCATCACCGTATGAAAACAGTGTCATATTCTTGCCGATTTCATTGATACCGCCGAGGAATGAGATGGAAAGCTTTTTCGACGGTTTGTGGGAAATCAGATCATAAATAACAGGAGGCTGTTCCTGCGGTTTTGTTTTTTTGTTTGTCTTTTTATCCTGTGTCTTTTTTTGATTACGCTTTTTTTCGGTTGTTTCAGCAGAAGCCTTGTTGTTGGATGCAGTCTTTTTGTACTGCTTGTTCTGTTTGTTCTTCTGATTCTTATCTGTAGCCTTCGACGATTGTTCACGATCCTTACCGTGGACAGTATCGTTTTTGGATTTTTTAGGCATTCTGACTCCTTTATAAATAAATAAAATTATGTAATTATTACTGAATACTTCTTCAGTAATAATTCATTTTACTATCTTTAGCGGGAATTGTCAATAGAACAGTTACCAAATTTGGTTTCTATTTCAGCCGTCAGCTCCCTTGACAGCTCTATATTCCCCGATTCAACAAGCACACGCAGGTTTCTGCCCGTAGCATCGGGTTTGAGTCTGACGGATCCGCGTTCATCTTCAATTTCAAAATACCCGAGTCGTTTTGATGAACGAACAGCACCGATTTCTTTTAAGCTTTTCTGCAAATCTGCAGGCTCTCCGGCATATACAAGATTCAGGTGACGTACATAATAATCCGGCAACTCATCCGATAGAGCAGCCAGAGTTTTTTCGCTGTCCTGCATGATATTCAACAAACGGATAATACAAAACAGAGCATCACTGACCCACATATTGCGTGTATACAACAAGGCGGCTTCCAGACTCAGTTCTTTGTCATCCTCATATGCACGGTACAAAGTTCTGCCGTAAGATGTTGCAAGCTCATCAAGTTGTCCCGAAGCTTCCTCTCCGACAGAAACATCGGCTCCCGCTTCAAATTCAATTTTGCAGCAAATGGTAAGGATTCTGTCATAAGAAAAAGCACGCTCATTTTCAATTGCATAGAATTTTTCTGCATCCTTGTCAAGAATAAACAGTATGCCACCGTAACCGATTTCATAGTCTTTCTTCTTGAGCACATGAGTCAGCAGCTCATAAACGGCTTTGTTGTCACAATCAACTGCTACTTTTAAATCTGTTTTTGCATTTTCAAGCATGTGTGAAAGATAAGCTTTGTATACAGTAAGCATCGGATGCATTTCAAAATATTTCAACGCAAGAAGTTTTTCCGAAAAACGAAAACTGCGATACCTGAAAGCGGATGTGATTTGCCTGAACACAGAGGATGAAACAGGCTGACCGTTTTTTCCGCTGAATGAAATGTGAACCCTGTCTTCATCGCTGCTGATGTGAATAAAGAAATCAAGTGAACAATAAAAAGACAGAAAATTACGCTGTACCCTGAAGATTTTACCAAAATCATAAACAGTGCAAGAGCAAGACAAAAGACCACTCTGCATGACATTTTTATAGATATCACTCACAGCGGTACCGTCTGTTGAAACACCGACACGCTGCACTGCATCCGCGCAAGCAACTGCACATGACAATTCAGCAGCCTGCCACAATGATAAACCGTGAAATGGTTCTCCGGATATACCTGATGCTGTCAAAGACACATTTGAAGTGCTGCATTCAAACACATCTCCCTGCAAGGTTTGTTCAGAGGCAATTTCACATCCGGGCCAGATTTTGGTATTTTCAGAAAGACGTACCGCATCTGCGATTGTGATGTTGCCGCTGAGTGCCGAATATTTTGCCAGCTTACAAAAAGATCCGATCTGACAATTCTGTCCGACAAAAACAGACTGCATATCTGTTTCGCAAGCCACATGCGACCCCTGCAGCATCATTGTATTTGCAAGAGATGACCGTTCTTCCACCACACAGTTCTCACCAAGATAACAACAAGGTCCGATAACACTGTCAGTCCCGATCAGAACATTTTTCTGCTCAATGGCAGGTGCAAGAATTCTTGCTCCGTTGGGCAGCAACCTGTCCTGTCGGATGACAGCCCCGTTTGTAAGTTCAAATGAACGATTTTGCAGAATATCGGAGAATGCATCGAGATATCCCGCAATATCCCCCAGATCCCACCATTGTCCGTCCGGCATACTGCAAAACAGAGCATTCTGCATGGTCAGCAGTTTCGGAAAAATATCATTGGCAAAATCTGCAAATACTCCATCAGGAATCATTTTCAGTACAGCAGGATTCAGAAAATACAATCCCGTATTGATTATATCGGATTCTGCATGTGCCCAGTTCGGTTTTTCAACAAATCGGATAATACGGCCGTCTTTTGCCAATACACAGGTGCCGTAATCACGCGGGTCCTTGCACCGGCTGCCGATAATCGTTGCAACTGCATTCTTGTTTCGATGCTCCTGCAGAACCGCCTGCAGATCATAGCTGAACAGATTGTCACCGCTGACCACAAGAACATCTTCATTGATTTCTCCGACAGCATTCTTCACACCGCCTGCAGTGCCGAGCGGTTTATCTTCATAAACAGGATAAATATCCATCCCGTAATCACGATTTCTGATATGCTTTTCAATATCTTTACCCCGATAACCGAGTGTAAGATACACTGTCTGCACATGATTTTTTTTCAGCGTTTCGAGAATAATATCGAGTATTGTTTTGTCCCCCAGAGGCAATAACGGTTTGGGAATCAGCTCCGTAATCGGTCGCATTCTGCTCCCGGTTCCTCCGCACATTACAACTGCTTTCATATGCACTGCTCCTTTCTTTTACATTAGTATTGTCAGGAGCATTGATTTTAGACCTGAAATGCAAAATCTGCAGTTGAAAAATATCTTTTCGTGTGTTAATATATCTGCATATTCCGGAGGCGCATATGATGAATGATCAGGTAGTTTTATATACGGACGGTGCTTGCTCTGTAAACCCGGGTCCCGGCGGATACTGCGGTATACTGACCTACGGCAAGTACGAAAAAGTAGTTTGCGGCAGCGAACCGCACACCACAAATAACCGCATGGAGTTAAGAGCCGTCATTGAAGGACTCAAAGCACTGAAAAAACCATGTGAAGTCAGAGTTGTTTCGGATTCCAAATATGTTTGCGATGCCATCAACCAGCATTGGATTGACGCCTGGCAGAAAAAAAACTGGAAAAAGAGCAACAACGATCCTGTTCTGAATCCTGAATTATGGAAAGAACTGCTCACCCTGATGCAAACACATAAAGTAACCTTTGAATGGATCAAAGGCCATGCCGGACATCCTTACAATGAGCGCTGTGACAAGATCGCAGTAGAGCAATATATGATGTTAAAATAAGCAATCATCTGCGATTACAGTTCTCATTTGTATATAACAATTCACATTATAATAATAGTCACAGTACCATTCCGATACTGTGACTTTTTTTGTGATATCAGATAATAATGCAGATCAGGCCGCTGCAACCTTCATTGATAACCCGTTCGAGTGTCTGCTGAATCTTCATGCGTGCATCATGCGGCATATGGGTCAGTTTGGTACGCAATCCTTCATTGACAAGTTCATTCAGAGAAGTTCCGAAAATATTGGATTCCCAGATCTTTGACGGTGATTCCTCAAACTGACTCAGAAGATACACAATCAGATCTTCGGATTGCTTTTCACTCCCGACAATGGGAGCCACTTCGGTTGTGATATCTGCTTTCATCATGTGAATGGACGGTGCGGAAGCTTTCAGACGGACTCCGTATCTGCCGCCCTGTTTCATAATTTCAGGCTCTTCAAGTTTCAATTCATCAAGTGTCGGCATCACGATACCGTATCCCGTTGCATCAACTTCTTTCAATGCAGCTTCGAATTTTTCAAACCTCTTTTTGGCGGCAGCCATGTCTTTCATGGTTTCGATAATCTGTGCATCCGAATGAATCTCAAGTCCCGTAACATCCGAAAGAACAGAATAAAACAAATCATTGTTCAGTCCGATGTCTATTTCTGCAACACCCGTTGATGCATCGATTCTGCTCGCATTGGCAACCGATACAGTTTCATATGCTGACAGCGTCTGTGAAAAAGATTCAATACTTCGCAGACAATGCACATCTGACACACTATCATTGATATACTGCAGAAATTGCTGTCTTTCTTCAGCTGCATTTTCAAGTTTTGAGAACCAGGACGGACAACGCAGGTCAATTCTTCTGACAGGAAATTCATAAAGAACCTGCTGCAGAATATCGCGGATTTCTTCTTCTTCCAATTCAAGACAATTGACAGGCATAACGGGCACACCGTATTCCTGCTGCATTTCGTCTGCAAGTTGCAAAGCCGAAACACTTTGCGGATACATACAATTCAGCAGAACAATAAAAGGTTTGTTCAATTCTTTCAGTTCGTCGATAACACGTTCTTCGGCTTCTTTGTATTCTTCCCGCGGAATGTCGGTAATAGAGCCGTCCCCCGTAACAACAATTCCGATTGTTGAATGGTCCGTGATTACCTTTTTGGTTCCGATTTCGGCTGCCATATTAAACGGTATTTCTTCTTCAAACCATGGTGTTTTTACCATTCGTGGAGCTTCTTCCTCAAAATACCCCAATGAGGACGGCACAATATAACCGACACAGTCAATCATACGGATATTGAGTTTTACATTTTTATCAACTTCAATTTCTGCTGCCTTTTCTGGCACAAATTTCGGCTCTGTCGTCATTATGGTTCTGCCTGCAGAAGACTGCGGTAATTCATCTATTGTTCTTTCACGAACCGAAACATCCGTCATTTCCGGCAAAATGATTTTTTCAAAAAAGCGTTTTATGAACGTTGACTTTCCCGTGCGGACAGGACCGACAACTCCGATATATATATCTCCGCCTGTACGGACGGCAATCTGACGATAAATGCTGTTGTTTGTCATTGTGAATCCTCCGTGATATATTGTTTTGCAAACTGCATTTTAGCGGACCAGCAAAAGTGTCTTTGATGATGACAGCACATCACAATCAAGACCGTTATTATCTTTTACACGGGTATAAGAAACTCTGTTTTCCTTAGCTATTGACCAGGCATTTTCACCGGCTTCTGCAAAATAGATACTGATGAGATCGCTATCGTCTGTGCTGATCAGGTCATCCTGCACAGTACAGTTGTCAACATATGTTATAAATTCTGTCGCATTCAGAGTCCCGGAACAGGACAGATCCAAAGCAACACTCCAGTTTCCGTCCGTTCGCATACAGGATACATTTTTGCAGGTCAATTGCAGGAGCGTGTCACACTGTTTCATATCAGAAAATGTTTTTTCATATTCAACAGGAACATTCCTTGTCAGGTAGATATAAGCATCCTGATTCCTGAAAACACATATTACTTCTGCAAGGCCGTTGATTTTAAGTTGCCCCTCTGTAAATGATGTTGTGTGTTTTATATCGGCACAAAACACTGCCGTTACCTGTGCTTCCTGTGATGCATCTGTATCCAACGCTGCAGATACCGAAAATATTTCCGAAAACCTGCGTTCACTGATCTGTATATCGGCATTCGTGTAGTGTACATCTGTCCCCTTTTCAACACAATACATATCACTGATTATGCAGACTGTTTCCTCACGTTGACTCTCAATTGTGCAATCAACACAGACATTCACACTGCATTCACCGCTGTCAGTCAAAGAAATACTGCTTTTGAGAACATTGCAGACAATCTCGCAATGATCACCCTCCTGCAGCCCGACAACCTCAGTCACCTGACTGAAAGGTACGCTTTCATTCATTTTGAATATGACATTGCTGTTTTCCTGCAAACACAATACCGTTATTTCAATGCTGCCTTTCATCAGAATTTTATCATGTACTGTTTTATAGTCACTGCAGAGCACATCTACAGTCTCATGTACGATTTTTGCATTTTTAAGACGATCTTCCCTGACAACAAAATCTTCATTGATGACAAGTGAAACATTTGCAAATGAAGTAATCCCGATCATGGATTTTTCTGTGCAGAGTTTTTCTGTTTTTTCATCGCAATCGTCAAATGACGGAATCGTACAAACGCGGAACACTTCAAAAACAACGGAAACAGAAGCCTTCACTTCTACCTTACGCGGACCGATAGCTCTGTAATTTACGCTTTCCGTTTTTTGTTCTGCATTAAATACATCATTGTCAAGTGCACCTTGATAACGAGTCTCTTTTGCATACCGTACGGTTGTCTCAAAACAATGCAGGGACTTGTCTTCGGCAGAATACAACAACCGAACCAATGCAATACCGTCCACAGACAAACGGTCTTCTTGTTTTTGCTTGTTTTCGGTGCTTGGCGTAACCCTGCAACAGAGAATCTTACAGATATCGGGATAATAATCCGGCAAATTCAGCTCCGTCGCTGCCGTTGCTTCTTTTACTTCGTGAAAGACTTTTCGTTTATAACCGAAAAATGCGTTTTTTTGCTCCATGCTCATTCTCCTTTTTTAATATTACGCTACATCTATATTCAGACAAGCAAGAGCTTATACATCCGTTGTGATGAAAAAAAAGAGGCTGCTGCATACACAACAAACCTCTTTGCGATTATAATACCGTTTTTTTTTCAGGAAGCAAACAGTTTAAAAATAGAACGAAAACATTTCGGACTGTTAATGACATATACTTTCACAGAATTTCCTCCTTATCTGCAATTAATGATACACACACCTGCCGTAATCAGGAGCAAAGATACCGTAACAAGAATGAGTTTTTCGGGGAAGCAGCTGCCAAGCAACAAACCGATACCAAAAGCAGCCACAATGCAGCCGATTATATTATATCTGAACATAATAAAGCCTCCCCGGGATTGAGTGTTCACTACACTTACAATATACGTCGGGAAGGCTGCAATGTTGCATTGAAATTCAATTTTTATCTTTTTTCAGTTGCCAATCCATAATGTCTTTTATTTCGTCATACATGGCAACATAGCTTTCATGTCTCGACACGGGAATCAAGCCGTCTGAAACGGCTGCCAAAACGGCACACCCCTTGTCTTTGACATGGGAACAACCTGTGAATTTACAGTTGCCGAGATGTTCGACAAACTCCGGAAAACTATCTTCAAGGTTTTCCTTTTTAATAAAATCGTATTTTTCACCTGCTTCGACAGACGAAAAACCGGGGGTATCGGCAATCAGGCACTGGCCGATGTGGTAAATGGTGACACAGCGGGTCGTGTGCTTGCCTCGTCCGAGTTTGTAACTGATTTCATTGGTTTCAAGTTCAAGCGAAGGAGCGAGAGCATTCAGCAACGAGGACTTTCCGACACCGGAATTGCCTGTCAGAACATAAAAACCGTCTGTCAACAAAGCAGCGACCGCCTGCAATCCCTGTCCTTCTTTTGCACTGCAACACAGACATCGGATGCCTGCTTTTTCATAAACAGAAACAAGATCCGTACAATCGGCAAGATCAGCCTTTGTAAAAACCACAATCGGTTCAATATTGCGACTGACAGCAATGGCTGTCATTTTGTCAATCAGAAACAGATTGGGTTTGGGATTATCGGCAGAGGCAATGATGATCAGTTTATCCACATTGGCTACAGGCGGACGAAGCAAAATGTTTTTACGATCATGAATTTGCAAGATGGAACCGACATTAGCATCATCATGCTGTGCTGTCACATAATCACCGACAACAGGCGAAACACCTTTGTTGCGGAAACTGCCTTTGCATTTACAGGTGTAAACACCGTCAGCGGCTTCCACATCGTAGAAACCGCTGATAGATTTTATAACGCGACCGTCAAATGTTTTCATCCGATACCTCAGTAATCGACAACTTCACTGCTGCCCGGTTCATCCGGTACGTCAGGTTCATCCGGCACATCGGGTTCATCCGGTACGTCAGGTTCATCGGGAACGTCAGGCTCATCCGGAACTTCAGGTTCATCGGGAACAACCGGTTCAGAGGGGTCCGTAGGCAGATAAACAGGCTCGGACGGATCTGTAGGCTGATAGGAAGGTTCTGTGGGATCCGTGGGTGTAGGCTCTGTGGTTGTGGTTACTGTTGCACCACCTTTGCTGACATTGATTGTAACATTGGTAGTAAGAGTATATTTTGTGTAAGAGCTGTTCTGCGGAGTCTGCGACACAACCGTACCGGCTGTCTGATCACTGTCCACTTCAACAACGGTGTACGTGTTGAATCCGGCTGCTTTCAAAGCCGCTATTGCTGCGTCTTGTGTCATGCCGACAACATTCGGAACACTTGCAGTGTCTTCAGCTTCATAGGTATAGCTGTTGACATTGCTCATGGTTGCGGGAGATGTTGTAAAGTCAATATACCCCGAATAAATGGTGGTTCCGTTGGCTGCAACACGGAAATAATTATTGTTGCCGGTACCGTAAATGGTTACAAGATACTGACTGCCGTTGAAGTTGATACCGGACGCAGTATTGTAGACTTCGGAATTGAGATAAACGGTAATGGTTCCGTTTTCCCCTGTATTGGGAAGTGTGATATTGAAGGAAGCATAGGCGTAATCCGTCTCACCGTTACCGACAACGATGTTGACAGCCGAACCTTTTTCAACCTTGTATTCACCGTCAGCTGCAGGCGTCTGCGAAATGACATAACCTTCAAGTGCTGCAGAGCTTGCTTCATAGGAAACTTCGCCGACAACAAGACCGGCACTTGTAATTGCTTTCTTTGCGGCATCTTCTTTCATGCCGACAACTTCAGGAACATCAACAACTTCTGTATTGACAGCAGAAGCGTAGTAAATTGTGACTTTTTTGAGCGTTTCAAGCATTGTGCCTGCAACAGGATCGGTACGGATAACATTACCGATGGTCTCATTCTGTGCATATACGGGCATGATAACAACCGTAAAGCCGAATGCTTTAAGTTCACTCTGTGCGGTAACGTAGTTCTTACCGACAACATCGGGAACCGCAATCTGCGAAGTAACGGAACGGGCAATGGTCAGCTTGACGACGGTATCCTTGCTCATTTCGGTACCTGCCAGCGGAGTTTGTGCACAAACGCGACCTGCTTCATATTCCGTATTCAGTTCATAAGAAGGATCTTCGAATTTGATGTTCGGATATTTTTCTTTGATTTCATCATAGGTCATATTCATGAAATTGGGAACTTCCATTTCATCTTCGCCGAACAACTGAGAAAGATAACTGAAAGCCTTGGACAAGGTTCCGTTTTCGTTCTTCTCAAAATAAGAAGCAATGGGATCATAGAAGACAAAGAGCATAACAACACCGACAATGGCAACAAGCACAACAGACAAAGTTGTCAGCAGCGGAACAGTCAGATTGCGGGTACGATAACGGTACTCATCATCTTCGTATTCGTCTTCGATCATCTGATTGATCTCTTCTTCTGTCATTTCATTCTTTTTCTTGGTTTTCTTTTTCACAACAGGTTCCTCAGAAACAACGGGTGTTTTTTCTTCAGCAAAAGTCTGACTTACTTTTTCTTCTGCAACAGGTACCTCTGCTGTCGGAAGAGGAGCATTTGCAATATCAAGATATCTTGTAGGAGTGTTATCCACAAAGAACGTATAGTCAAACTTCACACGGGGATTGCGTTTGAATTCATCAAGATCAAGCATGAACTCAGCTGCACTCTGATAACGATCCTTCGGATTTTTCTGCATGGCACGCATGGTGATCTGCTCAAGGCCAGCAGGAATGGAATTATTGAGAATGGTGGGTCTGACGGGATCTTTCTGCAGCTGCATATAAGCAACGTCAGACTCATCTTCCGATTCAAAAGGCACTTTCCCTGTCAGCATTTCATAAAGTACAACACCGATGGAATAGATATCGGCTTTTTCATCCGTAAATTCACCGCGTGCCTGCTCGGGACTGACATAATGCACCGAACCGATTGCAGCACCTTCTTCGACAGAACGCATTTCTCCGCGGTTAAAACGGGCAATACCGAAATCAGTAACTTTGATTGTGCCGTTCTGCAACAAAAGAATGTTCTGCGGTTTGATATCGCGATGAATGATGCCTTTGTCATGGGCATGCTGCAAAGCACGCAGAATCTGAATAACAAAATGCAAAGCTTCTTTCCAATCAACACTGTTCTGGCTTGCAATGTATTCTTTCAGCGTAATGCCCTCGACGTGTTCCATTACGATGTACTGTAATTTTTCACCGAAATTGACATCATAAACCTTTACGATGTTCGGATGTGAAAGCACTGCGATGGCCTTGGATTCATTCTTGAATCTCTGACGAAATTCATCGTTGGCAAGAAATTCGTCTTTCAATATTTTTACAGCGACAACACGATCGTCAATACGGTCATAGGCTTTATAAACAACTGCCATACCGCCGACACCGATAATTTCCTGCATTTCGTATCTGCCGCCAAGGATTTTATTCAGATAATTCTCCAAAACAGAAGTCACTCCTTTACTTAACAATAACAACAGCAGTAATGTTATCTCTGCCGCCGGCTTCGTTCGCATGTCTGATGAGTTCATCGGGAATTACTTCAATATCATCCCTGCGAAGCATCTGTGCAATCGTATCTTCACTCACGAAGTTGGTAAGACCGTCCGTACAAAGAATCAGGCGGTCGCCTTTTTTGAAATCACGCTCCGAAAAATCGATATTGATCGTCTCTGTTACACCGAGTGCACGTGTAATCAGATTGCGGTCAGGATCTTTCGCGGCATCGTCTTCGGACAAAAGCCCGGCATCTATTTTTTCCTGCACAAGAGAATGATCGTGCGTGATCATTTCAAACGTATCATCGTGCAGAATGTAAGCACGGCTGTCACCTGCAAAAGCACAAACAACCATATCATTGAGGATCATACAAGCAACGATTGTTGTACCCATTCCGCGGTAATCAACATTCTCATTTGCATCATCGTAAATAAGAATGTCGGCAGCCGTTATGGCGGTGGTAAGTAAATTTTTGGCAGAGTTCAAAGACATATCTGGTCTGAAAGCATCACGGATTCTTGTGGAAATGACATTAACGGCTGTTTTTGCCGCAATATCCCCCGCAGGAGCTCCGCCCATGCCGTCGCAAACAACAGCCCATGCTGCATCAGGAGAAAACTCGCCTGCATCACAGGCATCCTGATTCATTGACCGCACAATTCCTTTGTCAGTTTTCATTGCAATCTGCAACAAAATCACTCACCTTTCATCTGTTTTCTTCTCAATTGACCGCACGCGGCATCAATATCTGCCCCTAAAGTCCGTCTGACAGTAGCAGTGATACCGTGATTCTCAAGTATTGCAGCAAATTTTCTGACCCGTTCGGGTGTGCTGCCGATACAACCTGTTTCATCAACAGCATTGACCGGAATCAGATTCACATGACAAAGCATGCCTTTCAATTTTTCAGCCAACTCATACGCACACGCATCACTGTCGTTGGTTCCTTTGACCATTGAATACTCAAAAGAAATGCGTCTTGAGGTAGCGTTTGTATAATCACGGCAAGCTTTCAGCAATGTATCCACGTTCCACTTTTTGTTGACAGGCATCATGGATGTTCTGATTTCGTCATTCGGAGCATGCAGCGATACAGACAAGGTAAACTGCAGCTTTTCCTCCATCAGACGATAGATATTCGGCACGATGCCGCAAGTGGACAGGGAGATATTTCGCATACTGAGATTCAATCCCTTGGGATGCGTAGCCAGTTTCAAAAAACGTAGTGTATTATCGTAATTATCAAGAGGTTCCCCCATACCCATCATAACAACATGGGAAACCCTGATCTGCATATCTTTCTGAACTGCAAAAATCTGTGACAGAATTTCAGAAGCTGAAAGACTTCTGACAACACCCATAAGGGTTGATGCACAGAAAGTACAGCCCATGCGGCAGCCGACCTGTGATGAAACACAAAGACTGTAACCGTACTTGTACTTCATCAGAACCGATTCGACAAATTCACCGTCATGCAGTCGAAATAAATACTTAACAGTACTATCATACAACGAAACTTGTTTTTTTTCAATAGTACAATTAAATATTTTATAAACATCGCTTAATTTTTTCCTCAAGTCCTTTGAAAGATTCGACATTTCATCAAAACTGTCGACAGCTTCCACATGCAACCACTTAAAAATCTGTTCAGTACGAAAAGAGGGCAAGCCCATTTCTTTGCAAATGGCTGCTATTTCTTCCGGAAACATTGATCGGATATCGGTATTATCAATCATTTTCAATGCCTCCTGATCATTTTTGCAATAAAGAAACCGTCACAATCTCCATCGGGGAACACGGTCAGGAACTGATCATCAAAAGGTTCGGCAATTGCAAAAGAGGGATTTGATTGCAAAAACTGCCGACACACCTGTTCGTTCTCTGCAGGATTCAACGTACAGGTTGAATAAACAAGAGTTCCGCCGACTTTTACCATTTGAGAACAAGCAGTCAGTATCTCCAGCTGCAAGGCAGGCAATGCATCAATTTCCGCCTTGTCCTTATATCGGATTTCCGGTTTACGACCGATGACACCAAGTCCCGAACAAGGAACATCGCACAGTACACAATCGGCATCGTGAACCGTATTTTTAAGAAGCCGTGCATCCAGACACACGGTTTCAATTGATTTTAACTGTAAACGCTTAGCACTTTCTGAAATAATTTCCGTTTTAAAGGGATGCACGTCGCAAGACAAAATACGCCCCTTGTCCTGCATATGATATGCACTTGTAAAACTCTTTCCGCCGGGAGCTGCACAGGTGTCCACCATAAAATCCCCCGGTTTTGCATCCAGATACCGGCAGCAAAGCTGTGAGGAATAATCCTGCACATGGAAAAATCCTTCGCTAAACCCCGGCAGAAGTGTTACATCACCTGTATTGACAAGTTTCAAGCCTGCAGGCAAATCGGGCAATTTTTCTGCCGTGACACCTGCCTGTGCAAGAGAATTGATCAACGCATCCAACGTGATGCGATTCGTGTTTACGCTTATGTAAAGTGGTTTTGACAATGCAAATGAATCAAGAACAGAAACTGCACGGTCTGTGCCGTAAGATTGAACATAATGCCGAACAAGCCATTCGGGACACGAATAGCGGATGCTTGCATTATAAATCGGGTCATCTGTTTCGGGATAAACAAGACCGTCTGCGGCAACTTTACGAAGCACAGCATTGACAAGTCCCGAAGCAAAAGCACAACCGTTTTTCTTGGTGCTTTTGACCGCTTCATTCACGGCAGCACTGACAGGAATTTTATCCATAAACAGAATCTGACAGGCACCGATTCTCAATATTGTCAGCACCTGCGGCTTGAGCTTTTTCAGCGGTTGCGACAGATGACGGGACAGAAAATAATCCAATGCAATTTTCTGCTCCGTAACACCAAGCACCAGGGCACTTGTCAGTTGTATATCCTGTGCGGACATTTCGTTTTTTGAAAAATATGAACGCAGAACAACCGTAGAATAGGCATGATCGCGTTCCATTTTCTGCAGAACGGCGAACGCACTCTCACGAGCACCAACCATAGTTTTTTCTCCAATCAGTTTCTTCTTTTTCCGCTGAACAAGGCAACAAATCGCACAAGATTGGCAAGAGTCACTGCCAATGATGCAACATATGTCATTGCGGCTGCCGTCAGCACTTTGGAAGCTTTCGAGCGTTCTTCATCTCCCAACAGGCCGACTTCATCGATCACTGCGAGTGCCCTTGTACTTGCATTGAATTCCACCGGCAACGTCACAAGCTGAAAGATTGCTATTGCAGAGTACAAAGCAAGACCGATCAGAATCAAAGGTTCAAACGAAAGATAATAACCAACCAATGCCAACGGAATGCCGGCATAAGAACCGATTTTGCAAACAGGCAGAATTGCATTTCTGATTGCAATCGGAGAATAATTTTGAGCGTGTTGTGCAGCATGACCTGCTTCATGGCAGGCAATACCGACAGCAGCAATGGAAGCATTTCCGTATACACCGTCGGAAAGACGGATAACCTTTTTACGCGGATCATAATGGTCGGACAACGTACCGTTGACCTGTTCAATGCGAACATCAGCGATTCCGTAATAACGCAACACGGCTGCAGCCGCGGCTGCACCTGTCAGCCCGCGGGAATTCATAACTTTTGACATTTTGCGATACGTGGATTTGACTGCTATCTGAGCAATAATGGAAAGAATAAACGCAGGTATAACCAAAAAAAGATAATAAGGGTCCATATACATTTCAAAAACTCCCTGTCATTCACCGAGTATAGTCTTGCTCTCAACGGGATGTCCGCGAAGGAAATCGCTGATATCCATTCGTTTTGAGCCCTCAAGCTGCACACTGTTCAGCCTGACACATTTTCCGTCTCCGCAACGGACAAACAAGCTGTTTTCAGCAAAAACAGCTTCACCTGTATCTTTTCCGAAAGAGCGATCAACAAACGCACAGGAATGCACTTTCAAAGTTTTCCCGCCGAATTTTGTAAAGGCAACAGGCCACGGATGCATACCTCTTACAAGATTATGAATTTTTTCCGCAGGCTGCGACCAGTCAATCAGAGCCATTTCTTTTTTGAGAACCGACACATAACAGGCTTTTTCATCATCCTGTTTTTGCGGTTTGATTTCGCCTTTTACAAATTTTTCAAGAGTTTCAAGTAAAACGGGGGCAGAAAGTGCTGCCAGACGGTCAAACAATTCCCCTGCCGTTTCTTCTTCGCCGATCGGTGTTACTTTCTGCAACAGAATATCCCCTGTATCAATCCCTGCATCCATGAGCATGGTTGTGATTCCTGTCTGCTTGTCGCCGTTGAGAACACTCCACTGAATGGGAGCAGCTCCTCTGTACTGCGGCAAAAGCGACCCGTGCACATTGACACAGGCATAAGAAGGAATGGCAAGAATTTCTTTTGTGAGGATTTTACCATAAGCTGTAACCACTATAAAATCAGGTTTTTCAGCTGCAATACGATCATATGCTTCCTGTGTTTTCAGCGTGGTGGGTTGATACACGGGCAGGTTATGTGCAAGTGCATACTCCTTTACGGGGGAAGGTGTCAGAATCTGCTTTCTCCCCTGCGGTTTATCGGTCTGCGTAACAACAAGCGTTACTTCATAACCGTTTTCGTGAAGCACCTGCAATGACGGAACCGCAAAATCAGGGGTTCCCATAAAAACAACTCTCATTCTTATTCCTCCACAGGATACAGAGATTCTCCTTCTGCAAGACGATCAGAATACAGAATACCGTCAAGGTGATCAAGCTCATGGCAGAAACAACGAGCCATCAGTTCCGTTCCCGTATATACGTGCATTTTGCCGTTGCGGTCATAGGCATGAACACGTACCTTGGCAGGTCTTTTGGTAACACCTGCACGACCGGGCAGTGACAAACAACCTTCAGGCTGTGTCTGAATGCCTTCTTCTTTTACGATTTCGGGATTGATCAGTTCAACATACTTGCCGTCTGTATTGACAATCACAACGCGACGAAGCACACCGACCTGCACTGCTGCAAGACCGAGTCCCTGTGCTTTTTCGAGTGTGTCTTTCATATCATCGAGCAATTCAAAAAGGCGGTCATCATAATTCTCGACCGGTCTGCTTTTTTTTCTGAGAATGGGGTCATCATCTGTACGAATGGTTCTGAGTGCCATAATTCAAAATTATGTGCAAATGCACATTCCTTTCTGTTTATTATATTGCAGTCAACGGATTCATATCAGCAAAAAATGCAACATCCGTAAACCTTTTATCATTATCAAAATCCTGCAGTAAAGTTCTTAAGAAAGATCTGAACTGCGTTGTATTTCTGCATTTTATCAGAATTCTTTGTCTGTATTTATTATTAATTTTTGAAACACGCGGTGCCTGCGGACCGAGAACAATCAGCTTCAGAGGTTCTTCTGCGTTGTTGTTTTTTTCGATCAGTTCTTCGAGGAAATATTTTGCAGCTGCATACACTTTATCTTCTTTCACACCGGAAAAACCGAGCAGACACAAATCGCAATACGGCGGATAAATCATCGATTTGCGTAAGACAATTTCATCTTTGAAAAACTGTTTGTAATCCTGCTTTGATGCAAGCTTCAGAACTCCGTTTTCGGGAACAATTGTCTGAATCACTGCTCTTCCCTTCCATTCCGAACGGCCGGCACGACCGACCACCTGTGTCAGAAGATCGAACGCAACTTCAGAAGATCTGAAATCGTCATTGTAAATCTGCTGGTCAATATTCACAACCCCTACAAGAGTCACTTTCGGAAAATTCAATCCTTTTGCAATCATCTGCGTGCCGAGCAAAATGTCATATTCTCCGCTTTCAAAGGCAGACAACGCCTGCTGATGACCGTGTCTGACACCAACCGTATCGGCATCCATACGAAGAATCTTTGCTTCACGGAAACGATGCTGCAATTCCTCCTCCAGACGTTGTGTGCCGACACCCGAATAACGTATATTGTGCTCACCGCAAGACGGGCAAGCATCCACAAACGGGACGGAATAGCCGCAATAATGGCACATCAGACGGTGGTTTGCAGAGTGATATGTAAGAGAAATACTGCAAGACGGACAAGTCATTACCTTCTTACACGCACTACAGGCAACAAAAGTATTATACCCACGGCGATTCATCAGCAGAATGGTTTGTTGACCTGCTGCAAGATTTTTACTGATTTCATCGGCAAGCGGTCGGGATATGGAAAAATAAGGATCTTTTACTGTTTTTTCTGCCATATCGATAACCTGCACGTCAGGAAGAACGGCTTTTCCGTATCTGCCTTCCAACTCACACAACAAATACCTGCCGTTCAATGCCATGGCATATGATTCAATCGAGGGCGTTGCCGAAGCCAACAGCAACAATGCATTGTTGTTTTTGCATCTGAACTTTGCGACATCACGGGCATGATACCGTGGTGTCATTTCGGATTTATATGTATGCTCCTGCTCTTCATCAATGACGATCAGACCGACATTGTCAAGCGGTGCAAATACCGCACTGCGGGTTCCGACAACAATACGAGCTTCACCGCGGTTGATTCTTTGCCATTCATCATAGCGTTCACCGACAGACAAGCTGCTGTGCAGAACAGCAACTGACGAACCGAACGCAGCAGAAAACACCTGCAAAGTCTGCGGGGTCAACGCAATTTCAGGTACCATGACAATACAGTTTCTGCCGTCAGCAAGCACCTGCTCAATGAGCTTCAGGTAGACACCTGTTTTTCCGCTTCCCGTCACCCCGAACAGCAAAGCTGTCCGCGGCTGATGCTCACGATACGCAGCAAGCAAAGTGTCATACGCTTTCTGCTGGGTCTTGCTGAGCTTTTTGATGGAAGAATGCCTTTCCTCGGACTGAAAACGACTGCTCAGACTTCTGTCCACAACGGACTCAAAAAAAACAGCAGCTCCTTTTTCTACCAAGGCAGACACAACACTTGCGGAACATCCGGAATAGTAACACAGTTCTTTTACAGTTGCAGCGCCGACATCGCAAAGCAAATGATAAACAGTTGTCTGCCTTTGTGTCAGGTCATACTCTTCAGCATCACGCATCGGGTCTGTCGCACGCAGCAATGATATACTTTTTTCACCGCTGCCGGACAAGACCGTGCGATTGCTCTCAATGATTCCGCGTCGCAGCAAATCATTGAACAGGCTGTCTGCTTCTTTGCGGTTGAGTGCCTTGAGCAATACTTTTTCACTCAGGAAGTCACCTTTTTTTTTCAACAAGGTAAGAACAAGGCTTGTATCACTGTTTTCCTGTAAAGAGTCAATATCCGTATCACGGTCAATAAGGCGATAACACTTTACGGTTTTCATGCTTGCACCTTTCGGCAACAATGCACGGACCGCTTCAAAATAAGTACAGAAGGTCTGTTCTTTCAGGAACAATGCGATTTCACACAGCTCCTTGTTAAGCACAGGAGTGTCATCGAGAACCGAATCGATATTCTTCAGCCGTTCGGTCGGATTCACTGCGGTATCTTCAACAAAAAAAACAAACGCCTGTCTTTTTACATTGCCTCTTCCAAAAGGCACAAAAACCCGACAGCCCGGCTGCACTTTGTCAGCCAGAATGTCAGGGATTTTATATGTGAACAGTTTGTCAAATCCAAAGGTACTGTTTTCGACACCAACCTTTGCGATGCGAATACCGTTCAATTCTTATACCTCAAAACTCTTTGACTTCAGCCGACTCAACAACAATATATTTTCCGTCCTGGAAATCTTCAACTGCAAGGCTGACAGGCTTTTCGACAAGAATTTCACCTTCTGCTTTTGCAGCATCAGCAATATCGCGTGCACGTTTTGCAGTGGCAACAACAAGGGAGTAACGGCTGATATCATCTTTCAGCAATGCTTTCAAATCAACGTTGATCATTTTTGAATCATCCTTTTTATAAATTAATTATTTTATATACATCTTCGACAGCTTTGTCAAGCTCATCATTGATTACAATGAAATCATAATCATCTTTTTTTTCCATTTCCTTCATTGCAATGCTCAGTCTGCGATCAAGCTCTTCGGCATCCATTTCACCGCGTCCGAGGATTCTGTCACGCAGCAGGTCAGGTGAAGGAGGCATTAAAAATATGGTTTTTGCCTGCGGATACAGTCTTTTTATGTTCTGTGCACCGTTTACTTCGATGACCATGACAACTGTTTTTCCGCTGTTCAGGTTTGAATCAATTTCACTTTTGAGTGTTCCGTAATAGCGGTTTGCATATTTGACATATTCAACAAACTCGTCATTTTCCACACGATGTAAGAAATCTTTTTCACTCAGAAAATAGTAGTCAACACCGTTTCTTTCCCCGACTCTTGCTGCTCTTGTTGTGGCCGACACTGTCTGACAAATGGCATCGTCCTTTGCCATCAAAGCATCAAGAACCGTATTTTTTCCGCAACCGGAAGGACCGGATAACACCAAAAGGTTGCCTTTTATAAGATTCTCCATTATTTTACCTCTCACCTTTCAGAATTCTGTCAGGCGTATAATATGATAAAATTACGTAATCACAGTCCGTAATGATCACCGACATTGTTTTTCTGCCCTGGGATACATCCAGAAGACGACCCTGTTCTTTTGCTGACTGCATCAGTCTTTTGATCGGAGCACTGTCCGGCGAAACGACGGCAACAATACGATCTGCGTTCACTGTGTTATCAAAACCGACATTTATCAATTCCAAAGAGATCACCAATCATTCTATATTCTGAATCTGTTCTCTGATTTTTTCAACTTCTGCTTTGATTTCAATCACACGTCTTGCAATTTCAACATCCTGTGCCTTGGAACCGATGGTATTTGCTTCACGGTTGATTTCCTGCACAAGAAAATCGAGTTTTCTGCCGACGGGTTCTTCACTGTTGAAAATCTCATGCAGCTGTGCAATGTGACTGCGCAATCTTACAGTTTCTTCATCAACAGCTACCTTATCTGCAAAAATGGCAGCTTCGGTCAGCAGTCTTTGCTCATCGACTTTCGCATCCTGCAACAGCTCACGCATTCTTGTCAGAAGCTTTTCATTATATTCACGCACAGTCTGCGGTGATCGCTGTTCTACGAACGAAACATAATCAAGAATCACATCACCACGGGAAAGAATATCCTGTTTCAGACGTGTGCCTTCCGTCTCACGCATTGCAATAAAGCTGTCTACCGCTTTTACGACTACGGATTTTACAGCTTCCCAGACGGCTTCTTCATCCGCAGGTGCTTTTCTTACAGAAAAAATATCAACGTGGGATGTCAGCATGGAAACACTGTCCCCTGCCTGCAGATTGAACTTTTCGGCAAGATCCTTGACGGCATTGTAATATCCGGCAGCAAGTGCCTGGTTGATTTCGACAACCACATCCGATTCATCGAGTGAATCAATAACAACCGACATCTCAACCTTACCGCGGAATATGACGGATTGGATATATGTACGAAGCTTGTCCTCAATGAAGGAATACGCTTTTGTGATTTTAGGATAAAATTCAAGATAACGTGCGTTTACACTTTTGATTTCTACGGTGATATTAAGTTTGTCGACAAGCTCACAGGCTCGTCCGTAACCGGTCATACTCTTTGTCATATCATTAACCTTGCTTTCTGCGATCGGAGCTCTGACGTTTCAGAGATGTCACTTCTTCTTTTGTAAGATGTCGCCATTCACCGGGTTGCAGCATTCCGAGTTTCACTCCACCGACAGACTGGCGTTTCAGACGGGCCGTTGTCAGTCCGGCTTCTTCACACAAACGTCGGATCTGTCTGTTTCTGCCTTCATACAGGATGATTTCAAGTACGGTTCTGTCAGGATCATCCGCCAGCACATTGACCGTTGCGGGCAATGTTGTTCTGCCGTCGATCATGATGGAAGATGACAGAATGTTCAACTGTTCCTGCGTGATTTTCGGTTTTACGGTTACTCTGTAATTCTTTGCAATATGTCCGGACGGATGTGTAAGAGCATTTGCAAAAGCACCGTCATTTGTAAACAGCAGCAGACCTTCCGAATCTCTGTCAAGACGACCGATGGGATAAATACGCTTGCCGACATCTGCAACAAGCTGAGCGACACATTTTCTGTCCATCTCATCGCTCATTGTAGTAACAAATCCGCGCGGTTTATTGAGCATAATATATACATTGTCTTTTTCCTGCGAGATTTTTCTGCCGTTAACGGATACGGTGTCGCGTTTCGGTGAAACCTTGTCACCGATTTGTGCGGTCTCACCGTTCACCTTTACCAGACCGGCTGCAATCAGTTCTTCGCATTTTCGTCTTGATGCAATGCCGGCATCAGCCAGATATTTCTGCAGTCTTACCAAATCATCCATTCGTTAACCATCCATTCAAAAAATGAAATAATTTTTCGGAAAACGACTTTTCCTCTTTATTTTCAACAAAATGAGCTGCTGTATCTTCCGCAAGTACAAGCGGAGTCTGTGCGATGATTTCAGCATCTCTTCTTAAAATCATATAACCGACTATATCCCCTTTTTTTGCAGGTGCATAAATAAAGGGTTGCAATATGGTTACGGTTTCAATTTCTGCAAGAAGCTCACTTGCAGTATAAGACAAATCATACAGCGTTTTACAGACAGCTTTGTTGCTGACCCCTCCGACAACTGATACGGTCTGCGTTGTGCCTGCAGCGACAACACAAATTTGCTGTGTTTTTGCAAATCCGTAATCGAGGAGTTTTTTATGATCGTTCCAATCATCAGGAGCATTCAGCGTAACGGCTACCAATGTTTTGCCGTCACGTTGTGCAGCCGTCACAAGACAACGACCGCTTTTTTTTGTAAACCCTGTTTTGATGCCGATCAATCCCTTGTATTCTTTCAGCAATCGGTTGTGATTCTGCAGCCAGACCGTTTTTCCGTTGACCGAAATCTTTGCATTATACTTTGAACAGATTTCTGCAAAAAGCGGATTCCTGATTGCATATCCTGCCAACACAGCCATATCCGCTGCTGTCGAATAATGCGACTCGCCATCCAAGCCGGAAGGTGTCAGAAAGTGCGTATTCAGCATGCCGATTTCCGATGCTTTTGCATTCATCAAGGCAACAAAAGCATCAACCGATCCGCTGACAGCTACAGCAACCGCATTTGCGGCATCATTGCCGGATGCAAGCATCATTCCCGTCACAAGATCATACATCGTTATACGATCTCCGGTACGCAAGCCCAATGAAGAACCTTCTACACCTTCGACCTCTTTACCGACGGTCAGAACAGAATCAAAACAAGAGCTTTCCAATGCAAGAACAGCTGTCATGATTTTTGTTGTGCTCGCCATGGACAGAGACTGATCGGCATTTTTCTGATACAGAATCTGTCCGCTGTCTGCACACATCAAAACAGAGCTTTGGGCTGTTACTTCCAACGCAGAAGCAACAGCCGAAAAGCTGTATATGAAACATATTAAAACCGTAACAAATACTGATATAGTTTTTAAAAACACGATTCCCACCCATATCAATATATGGGAAAAAGAATCAATTATTCGGCAGTACCTGCTTTACGCTTGTCAATAACGCCTGTAACCTTATCAAACATTTCGGGAACAAGGTTTACAATACGCTCTGCAGCATTGTCATCAGCAGCGATGTACTTGATGGAAACTTCGCCGTTTTTGACAATCAGAAATGCAACGGGAGTGATTGTGACACCGGCACCACCGCCGCCGCCAAACAATTCAACATTATTCTTGGACGGAAAATCAGATCCGCCGGATGCAAAACCGTATGTAACCTTGGATACGGGAATTGCAGTAATGCCTTCAGCAAGTTTCATCGGTTCACCGATGATTGTGCTGACATCAACAAGTTTACGTACCTTTTCGATTGTTGTAGCAAGGATACCTGCTGCTTTCTGTTCACTCATAATAAGCACCACTCTTTTCTTTATTTTGAATTCATTTATTCAGCTTTTTCAGTTTTTGCACCTTTACGTGCATTCATAAGAGGCTTCACCATTCTGATGACAACCTTTGCACCAAACTTGAATACAAGTCGTCCGACCAAAAGCAGAACCGTACCGATCAGTGTTGCAGGTCTGAACCAGAACGAAACATGCATTTCTGCAGAGCTTTTTCTTGCAAGGAAGTCAGGTGTTATGGAAAAATCATATTGACGCACTTTGTATTTTGTAACAAATGCACCCAGCATCGGATAAACGGCAGAACAAAGCTGACCGTAATAAATCGCTGTCTGCGCTGCATCGCTTTTGGTAACGACCATGTCAACCATCAGCTCATCGATCACAAAAGCATGGAGCATACCGCCAAAGAATGAGCCGAGATAAGAGAAGAATTCTTTGATCAAAAGAATAAGTCCCTCGACACCGCCGTTCGATTCAAAAAAGATTTTCAGAATGTCAGGCTTGTCATCTTTCTTTGCAGGTTCTGCAGGTGCAGCCGCTGCAGCAGGATCGGTCGGAGCACTTTCCGGTTGTACGGGAGTTTCTTCAACAGGTGCTGCCTGTGCGGGAGCAGGTTCTGCATTCGCGGCATTGTCAACTGCCTCAGATGCAGGCGGTGCCTGTTGCGGATCATCGGCAGCTTTTTTCTTTGCCTTCTTCTGCATGGGAAAAACAGGAATTCTGATAAACAGCCATTGAATGACAATTGAAGATTTCTCTGCATAATCAGCCGTTATTCTGACTTTGATAAACAAAGCAATGATAACCAAGGCAAGAATTGACAACAGTATACCGCCGATTATTTTTAAAATCAACAAGAATACAGCCACACTTTGCACCTCCGATCACAATATAGAAATCTGTCCGCTTAATACGCCGTCCGCATTGCTGATTCCTTCCAATGCGGAAACCGCATCACTGTCTTCCGGCAATGGAGGAAGCTCGTCCAGTGATGAAAGACAAAAACAACGTAAAAATGCTGTTGTAGTACAGTATAGCAAAGGTCGACCCGGTAAGTCAAGTCTTCCGCACTCTTCTATTAAATCTCTTTGACATAAAGTTCCGATTACGCCGCTGCAATCCACACCTCTGACCTGCTCAACAAACGATTTTGTGACAGGCTGGTTATATGCAACAATAGCAAGCACTTCAAATGCAGCCTGCGAAAGCGGTTGATTTCTTCTTACATCGAGCACTTTACGGATATCCTCAAGATGCTCATGCTTTGTGACAAACTGCAGTTTATCGTCAAGGCGAATCAATGCGATACCGCCGTTGCGTTCCTGATAGTCCTGCAACAAGGCATCAGCAGCTTCATGGATCTGTTCTTCACTCACTTCAAATGCCTGTGCGGCTTTTTGCAGCTCCAAAGGTTCGCCGGAAGCAAAAACAACTGCTTCAAGTGCATTTTTCAGATTCTGATTCACTTCACTCAAAATCAATATCTCCTTCCGGTTCACTCAACAGCAGAATCTTCAATTCGCCGTCATCTTCTTCAAGTAAAATATTTTTTCTTTTGGTCAGTTCCAACAATGCAAGAAATGTTGCAACCAATTCGGACTTACTTTCTGCCTGCGAAAAAACAGAACGAAAACTGTGTTTTCCCTGCATGGAAATCCGTCTGACAACTTTTCGGATCGTGGAAGAAACCGAAACGATCTTTTTTGCAACGATCCCCTTAAATGAATCCACAGGTGGCGGCAAACGACGCAGACGCTTTCCTGCTGCGTTCATATAAGCACGCAACAATTCGGTGGCATCGTGCACTCTTCTGTATGTCATATCGGCAGGAATCGGTTCGGGTGCACGTGTCAGCGAAGAAAAACCCTGTGTCTGTTTTGACAATTCGGCAGCCAACAATTTACAATCCCTGTATTCAACCAATTCCTGTTCGAGTTCTTTTTTAAGATTCCGTGAATCATCATAAACGGGCAAAAGAGACACCGTTTTTATGTGCACAAGACGTGCTGCCATTTCAAGGAACTCACTTGCCTGTTCAAGATCTTCTTCGGTCACGTTGGAAATGAAATCCATATACTGCTCAACGAGCGTGAATATAGAAATGTCATTGATATTCAGTTTGTGTTTTGTGATCAGATGCAGCAGAAGATCCAACGGACCTTCAAACACATCTAACTTATAACGGATAGCTTCCATGTATTACCTTTATGTTAAAATTAAAATAAATGCTTTTTGCAGAAACGCAACAACGGCAAAACCGATGTCAGACAACGAGGGGATGAATTCAAAGCGATTCAGAATAAATGAGATTGCAAAGATACCGATTATAAAGTATCTTTCCATGCTCAACAACTTGTAGTAATATTTATCAGGCAGAATGAGCGTTACAAGTCGGGAACCGTCCAGCGGAGGTATCGGGATCAGATTGAACAGAGCCAACACAACATTGTAAACTGCCACATAAAACGTGAATGTATACATAACATTCTTTGCCATGGGATTGCTGATAAATACATAAAACACAGCAGACAGAAGAGCAAACACCAATGCTATCAAAAGGTTGGAAAGCGGTCCTGCAATTGAAGTCAGTGCAAAACCGAGTTTTCTGTTTTTGAAGCGATTTATATTAACGGGTACAGGTCGGGCATAACCGAATCCCAACAAAAGCATCATTGCAAGACCCGGTCCTGTCAGATGTGCAAACGGATTCAGGGTAATGCGGCCTTTTAATTTTCCGGTATCATCACCAAGCATATATGCTGCCAATGCGTGTGCGGATTCATGTACAGGCATGCATACAAATGTAACAAACAACAACGAAGCAAAAACGATCAGGATGCCTGCCATTTCAGCTTTACTGTAATCACCTGTCAACAAACTCAACAACGTCAATAACACGATTCTGATATCCTTTCATTCTGATTTCAATTCACTTTGCCGCTATTACAAAACGGGGCAAACCGTAAAAATCCGAAAAACCACCGCAATCGTCCGGCTCAAAAGCAACAGCGGGAAACAATGTCTGTATACGATCGGTCTGATCTTCGGCACATTCAAGAAACATTCTGCCGCCATCCTGCAAAAAAGCATACCAACGGTCTGCCAATACATTATAAAAACACATTCCGTCATCACCGCCGTCAAGAGCCGTGATCGGTTCTTTTAATACCTCTGCCTGAAGATCGATAAGTTCGGCAGACGGAATGTAAGGCGGGTTTGCAATAATAACATCGGCAGGCGGCAGGTTTAATATATTATCAGCATGTAAAACATCTGCTTTGACAAGCGTGACATTCTTTAAATTATAACGACTTATGTTCTTTTCAATACACTGCAACGGAGCATCATACAACTCAAACAAATACACATGAATCCAAGGACATTCCAATGCAACTGTAAGTCCGATACAACCCGTTCCTGCACAGACATCATACACAACACGGCAGGAATTTGATTTTATGAATGACAAAGCGCGGTCTGTCAGTTCTTCGGTTTCAGGACGCGGAATCAGCACACCGCGGTCAACAACGAAAGTTCTTCCGTAAAAGTCCCATTCACCGATGATATACTGCAACGGATCACCGTTCTTTCGCTGTTGCAGACAGTTTTTAAATTTTGCTGCACAATCTGCGGAAACCTCATTTTGCAGATCCTGTTCACGCAATCGTTCAAGTTGAAAACAAAAAGCAAGCAATTGACTTACTTCAAATTCGGCATTGTCAATATTATTATCATTATAAAAAGCAACACCGTACGCAAGAAGATCACCGCCGCTTGTGGTCATATTGCGTCATCCTCCGGATTGTCTGTCAAAACGGCTTTGATTGCAACAATGGCAACTTCAATGATGTCATCCGTAGGCTCATTGGTGGTAATTCTCTGCATCCACATTCCGGGAGCTGTCAGTATTTTGGTAAGCACGTTTTCATGTTTGCCTGCGATTTTGATTACTTCATATCCGATGCCCATGATAAGAGGCAACACAAGAAGCTTGATAACAACCCAAAGAACACCGCCGATGCTTTCAGGCACAATCAATCGCAGAATGGTGGTAACAAAAACACTGATGATCAGCACAACAAAAATGAAGCTTGTTCCGCATCTCGGATGAAAACGCTTGCATTTTCTGACATTTTCAACCGTCAGTTCTTCTTGTGCTTCATAACAGAAAATTGCTTTGTGCTCTGCACCGTGATACATGAATACACGCTTGATGTCTTTTGTTCTTGACACAAGGAACATATAAAGCACAAGGAGAATCATTTTGATGATGCCTTCAAAAAGCGGTTGCAGACGCAACAGATCGGTTCCCGTTCCGTTGAGAACTGCCGTACGCAGAAGTTCAAAAACCTTGGTGGGAGCATAGAAGAAAAGTAAAAAACAGATTGCAAAAGCAATTACAGTGGCAATACCTGTCAGCACAGCAAAAACTTTTTCATTCAGATGCTCTGTAAGCCAGCGGTCGATTTTACCCATATTTTCGGGATTCTCTTCTTCTTCGAGCTGCCCCGAAATTTCTGCAGATGCCATAAGACACTTATAACCGATAAGCATGGATTCCACAAAATTGACCACACCTCTGATGATCGGCCAACCGAAAACGGAACACTTGTCACGAAGATGCTTGAACTCTTTCATATCAAGCTGGATTTCGCCATCCGGTTTGCGGACTGCCATGGCAGCCCCTTTCGGACCGTTCATCATGATACCTTCTATCAAGGCTTGCCCGCCGACACTTGTTTTATGTGTTTTTTTATCAGCCATAATACTATTCCTATCCTTCTTTCGATTTGGTGTACAGCGGCAAACGAACGATAACAAGAGTTCCTACGTTCAGTTCACTTGTGATGGTCAGAGTGCCGCCGTGACGGTTGACGATTTCATCGCAAACAGCAAGACCGATACCCGAACCCTTGACGGAAACATTTGCTTTATAAAACATTTCTTTGATTTTGGGAAGGTCTTTTTCGGCAATGCCGCAGCCGTTATCACGGATGCTGATTACAATTTCATTGTCAACCGAATCCACCTGTATATATACTGTTTCACCGATGGGTGAATATTTAACTGCATTGTCAATAAGGTTTACAAAAACCTGTTTGATTCTGTCGGCATCCCCCATCACGGGGGCTGCAAACTCGGGAGATTCATATTCGATATGAATTCCCTCTCTGGTGGCTCTGTCACGAAGGACATATACAGCCATATCCAGTTCAGCAAGAAGATCAATCAAAGACAATCGCAATGACATTCTTCCGCTTTCTATTTTCGAGAAATCCAGCAAATCCTCAACCAACAAATACAAACGCTGTGTTTCCTCTTCAATGACCTGCAGACCGTTTACGAGCATTTCATTCTCACGAGGAACAACATCACGCAATGTTTCACTCCAACCCTTGATTGCTGTCAAAGGTGTCCGCAATTCATGCGATACAGTGGAAATAAAGTCATTTTTCAATTGGTCGGTGCGTGTGATTTCTTCCGACATATAGTTAATGGATTGACACAAATCGTTGATTTCGTCTCCGTTTGCAGAGGTTTCGGCACGAACAGAAAAATCACCTGCAGCAATACGTTTTGTGACAACATTCAACTGATTCAACGGTCGGACGATGGAACGGATGAAGAACAAACCGGAAACAATGACCAGCAACAAAGCAAACACACAGATAAAACACACAAGAATGGTCAGATTCCGCCATTGTTCTTCAATATCTTCAAGTGAAGTAATAAAACGTACCGCACCGTTGCTGATACCGTCAGTACGCGGCAGTAAAACGGTCATGGCATAAACGGATTCTCCGGAAGAATGCACACCGAACCATTCACCTTTTCCCGAAGCAGACAAAAACGCGGCTTTGTAATCTTCAGTCTGTGTCTCCTGTGGCAAATAACCGGTGTTGGTTGCAATTACATTTCCGTTTCCGTCATACACCCATACTTCACACAAGTGTGAATATTCAAAATTTTCGACATACAATCGGGCACCTGTGGAAAAAGACTCCGAGACCCCGTTTATATAAGTGCTGAAAAAGTTTGACAGCGATGAAACATGACCGATCGATTCGATCTTATCTTTGCTTGCACCGTAATAATACTCATGCAAAACAAACGAAACACTGCCTGCCACAGCGATCAGAATCAAAGAAATAACAAGAATCGTTGACAGCAGCCATCGCTTTGTAATGGTCATTTTAAACAAATCTGCGACCTCCGATTCACGGAATCCACTTATATCCCAAGCCCCATATGGTTGTCAGGTGCAGCGGTCTTGACGGTTCATCTTCCACCTTCATACGAAGACGACGAATGTTGACATCCACCACTTTGTCATCCCCGTAGTAAAGATCACCCCATACATATTTAAGAATGGAGGATCTGTCCAATGCAACATCAGGGTTTGCAAAAAAGTATTCCATCAACTGAAACTCAACCTGTGTAAGTTCTATGTTTTTACCATTCTTTGAAAGTGTGCGACTTCGAAGATTCAGTGCAAAATCACCAAGTATGATCAGATCACTGTCTTTTTCTTTTTTTCTCTCGGAATTTTTGTTGATCATAACACGGCGGTATATTGCATCGACACGTGCCATCAATTCAGAAGGAGAAAAAGGTTTTGTGACATAATCATCAGCACCGACCAGAAGCCCCGTCACTTTATCCATCTCCTGGGTTTTGGCCGTCAGCATAACGATGCCGATGGTATTGCTTTTTTCTCTGAGGAATTTACAGACTTCCAGTCCGTCCACTTCAGGCATCATGATATCAAGAAGTGCAATATCAATATCACCGTCATAATCTGTATAAGCCTGTATGGCCTGTTTACCGTTTTCAGCCTGCACAACATCAAAACCGTTGCGTTCAAGATTGATAACTATAAATTCGCGAATCGACTTTTCATCTTCAGCGACCAGTATTCGTTTCATCTTTCATCACTTCCGTTTCTTTTGCGTTCAGACTGATTGCTGATAACACTTCGTCAGATTTGAATCCCATTTCCTCTCCGTAAGGTGCAACTTCGCAGTAGCAGGCAAGAGCACCCGAAGCGGTTGTTTCAACACGGATAGAAAACAGTTCTTCACCCCGATCTTCTGCGATCGGATCGTATTCATAAAAACGGGTTTTCCGTTCGGTATAATCACAAGTAACACTGAGTCTGTCCTGCAAAGACAGAGTTGTGAGATTAAGTTTGTACTCCTGCAGCGGATCAAGGTAATAGCAGTATGCTTCTGTCAGCAAACCGTCTGTATCACACCTGTAATACCTTCTTTGTATCGGCAGATACTCACTATCAGCAGGCATGTTTTCTGCAGAAGACAAAGGAAGCTCACTGTCATCCGGCAATTCGGCTACACCGTCAGCATCGGCATCCGTTGTAAACACACGGCTCAATCGTGTTGTAATATACGGCTGCAACATCAATTCCTCGTTAACATACATGTAATATCCTTTTTCAGGTGTCCAGGTGATGATCTGTGTCAGATAAGATATATCATCCGCATATCGGCAATCAACGTATGCCCGTGTCTGTTCTTTCAATGAATCGGATGTGATGGATTCAAAAGAGGAAATCTCCGCATCAATTGCAAAAGAAGCAGCCACGGAATACTGCAACTGTTCCCCGTTGTCATCTTTGCTGAGGACCTTGACAAAGGGAATCTGCAAACCGGTCTCTGCGGATGTTTCGAACACAGTGTAAAGAATTTCCTGACTGCCGTCCGCATTCATGTCAAGACACTGATAATCAGCACACTGTACGGTTGCAAGCGACAACACTTCCGGCAGCGTTGTGTTGCTTTTGCTTCTCACGTTATAAACAGACAATATCCGATTGCTGTTCTTTTTGTTATATACGATCAGAATTTCAGGACAGTTATCACCGTTCAGATCCTGAAACTGCACCTCATGAATCTCACTTTCTTTACCTGCTTCATCTGCAGCAGAAACCCATTCTCCGTTCAGATAATCAAGAAAATGGATACGCACCGTCATTTCGTCCGTTTCGGATGAATAAAAGACAATTGCTTCTTCCACAAGGTCAGCGTCGTAGTCATACAGTACATAGGCTGTTCTGTATGCTCCGCTGCGAGGAGATTTTAATTTTACATTGCTGCCGACCGCTTTTTCAAAGACACTTTCAATCGCTGCATAGCGGCCTGTTAGTTTCGGGGCACGAATCAGATTGTCAACAGCGTCAAAATCAAGCGAGCACCCGTTCAACAGAATCAAAACAAGCAAAACGGCAGGCAATGAAAAACGCAAATATGAAAGCTTATTATTCAGCATCTGCTTGCGTATCTTCTTCATCAGCGTCACCACTGCTTTCTGCAGAGTCTTCGGCTTCTGTTGCATTTTCATCGGCAACACTGACAGTTACCTGATAAGAACCGCGAACCCATGCAGAATCCTTCTGATCGGATTTAATGCTTACTGCAATCTGATTATCACCGACGACAGCATCCTCTAACATGGCTTCATCAAGCACGGCATAAAAACCGTCCGCTGAAAAATCCTGTGCACTGTCAGCAGGCACAATGAATGAAACACCCGTGAGCGTTTCGGGAATCGTCACATTATCGCCGTGTTCTGTAGCCTCTACAGGAACATCGAGCACAACTTCACTGTATGCAGCAGTATCAAGATACACATTTACCGGAACCGTCTCAGGCAATACATTCATAAAGATATCACGGTCATAACAATCTACTTGCACAGTCTGATTCTCAGTGAACGCAAGTGCAGCAAAATCAATTTGTCCGATGCTGATTCTGTCAGCTGCCATAAGAGATTCATCAGCCGTCGGTATGTTCAGTGTCACAGTACTGTTTCTGAAAGCAAAGTCATCAATGTAATAACTCATAATACTTTCGGCTTTCAGTCCCACCGGAACATTGACAATGTCCACGATCATTTCAAAAGATTTTTCTTTGGAAATCTGCACATCCAGATAAATGTCTTCCTGTGAAGTCAACACGGTAGAATAAGTAAGCGGAATGCCGTCTGCCGTGACAAATTCAAAAGTGCAGGGTTGGTGCACGGATTTCTGCAGAGTGTCGACAAAACCGACATGTGCTTTGACATCTTTCAATCTGTTCATTTCAAGCGAAGGACCTGAAACAATGATATAATCCTTGCTCATTTCCATGCTGTCAACGGTACAATCCTGTGCGATCAGATAGTCAGTATCGATTTCGGGAATAATCTGAAAACTTCTTTGCAATGTTTTATCAAAGTAGACCGTAACATAAGCGGGTTCAACCGAAACGACAGCCAAGTCACCGGAAGCATTGGTCAGCTGTGCACTCAGACGAACTTCATATACACCCGGCTCACGTACTGCGTCCAGTTCGGGTTTTACTTTGATTTTATCGGAAGTAAACGTGGAATCCGTAACAAGATAGCCTTTACCGACAACCGTTACGTCACAATAAAATTCATTCGTACCGAAAACGGACATTTCAAGGGAACCCGGAACCGTATCTGCAAGACTCATCTGCACCTTGACATCCTGAAAAACACGTTCCGTCTCAGGTGTTTCATACATAGAAATGACACACCATATAACCACAGCAAACAAAAAAGACAGGAAAAAAATGAAGATTTTGTTATTGAACAGTTCATTACCGTTTTTTTTGCGACCGGCAATGTACTCAACCGATGCCATTCTTTTTCCCCCTCTTCAAAATATTTGTAATCTTTTTATTCTCTTTGTTTTTGATAAGGTAAGAGGTCAGCAACTCACGCAGCTCACTGTCGGTCAACCCGCGACGCATCTGTCCGTCAACAGCAACGGAAATCATTCCTGTTTCTTCACTGGTCACAACGGCAATGGCATCATAGTTGATACTTACATTCAGTGCAGCACGATGACGTGTGCCGACGTGTGCGTTGATTTCATAATCATTTTTCAGCGGCACAATACATCTTGCTGCTGCTATTCTGCCGTTTCTGATTACAACAGCACCGTCATGCAACGGGGCATTCGGATAAAAAATGCTGCAGACGGTTTCATAAGTAGTAACAGCATCAATTTCAACGCTCTGCTTCATCAGATCGCCGAGCAGCGATTCACGTTGAAAGATAATGAGTGAACCGATTTTTTTAGCACTCATGGATCCGCAGGCACGACAAACGGCATTGATACAATCCGTAACTTCATCTTCAGTACCCGATGAAAAAAGGAAACGGCTTCTGAATCGTCCTCTGCCTGCATTTTCAAGCATCTGACGGATTTCATAATTAAAAATAATGATCAGGAACAAGATGAAATTGCTGAACATACTCGAGAATATGTAAGACGTTGTTTCAAGTCCGATCAAAGACGATACAACATACAGCAATGCAAGAACCATGAACCCTTTGATAACCTGAATGGATTGCGATTTACGCAACTGCAAAAAGACGCAGTATATGATAAATGCAACCAACAAAATATCAAGAATATCCGTCAACGGGTCAAAGTTGGCCAATAAATCCCTGAATTGACTGCCAAACTCCTTAATGGATTCAACTATCGAAACAAGCATCAAGCACAACCGTCCTTCCCGTTTTCTTCAATCAGAGCAACCGCATGGGCAGCAATACCGAGCAATTCACCGGTAAATCCGAGTCCCTCTTCCGTAGTTGCTTTGATATTGACTCTGTCAGTTTCAACATTGCAGGCTGACGCAATGTTGAATCGCATTTTTTCAATATGCGGCAAAAGCTTCGGTTTCTGTGCCACCACAGTAGCATCAATATTACCGACCTTGTAGCCTTTTTCTGCAAGCATCTGCACAACATTGCGCAACAACTCTATGCTGTCTGCACCGCTGTACCGCCTGTCCGTATCGGGAAAATGCTTCCCGATATCACCGAGTGCTGCTGCACCAAGCAAAGCATCGCTGATTGCGTGTGCCAACACATCCGCATCGGAATGTCCCAACAAACCATACGCATATTCAATTTGCACACCGCCCAGAATCAACTTTCTGTTTTCTGCAAAGCGATGCACATCGTAACCATGACCGATACGCACAACAGATCACTCCTTAGAATCAAGACTCAAATGCAGCACCTGCGGATGTGTATAATAACAATCCGATCCTCAGCCTTCTGCCATTTCATGTCGCAAAGCTCTTGCGGCTGCAAGTTTTGCGGCTGTACAAATCACTTTCGTTGCAATCTTCAGTTCTTCTACCGAGGGACAGGTCGGTGCAAGACGAATATTACTGTCAGTGGGGTCTTTGCCGTAGGGATATGTCGCACCGACTTTTGTAATGGTCAGACCTGCCTGTTTGCACAGTTCACCGACATATTTAGCAGAACCGATATTGACATTCAGGCTTATAAAGTAACCGCCTTTGGGATGGGTCCAGTCAGCAATACCGAGATCAGTCAGTTCCCTGTCAAGCACTTCTTCAACAGCAAGGAACTTTGGACGAAGAATTGCAGCGTGCAGTTTCATGTGATTCTGCACATCTTCAAGATTTTTGAAAACATGGCAGTGACGGAGCTGATTGAGCTTGTCGTAGCTGATAATCTGCATGGAAAGACGGGCTGCAATTTCATTGATATTGCGGTTGGATGCTGCAATACAAGCAACACCGGAACCCGGGAATGTGATTTTGGAAGTGGAAGCAAATTCAATAAAGTAATCTTCATGTCCGTATTTAGCAGCGGTTTTCATGATATTCTTGAGTTTTGCGTGTTCATCATAAAAATCATGCACAACATAAGCATTGTCCCACACAACACGGAAATCAGGTGCTGCAGGGGTCATCTTTGCAAGACGTTCCACTGTTTCGTCAGAGTACGTGACACCGTCGGGATTGGAATACTTCGGCACACAGAACATACCCTTTACAAGGGGATCTTTGATAAGTTCTTCAACAACATCCATATCCGGACCGTTTCTTGTCATCTGCACGTCGATCATTTCAAGTCCGAAATGTTCGGCAATTGCAAAGTGACGGTCATACCCGGGAACAACGGCAATATATTTTGCACCTTTCTGCTTGCCCCAGGGTTCATATCCGCCGGCACCGTGTGTCATACACTGCGAAATATAGTCATACATCAGAACAAGGCTGGAGTTACCGCAGGCAATGACATTGTTATAATCAACGTCAAGAATTTCACCGAACAGACGGCGGCATTCTTCGATACCGAACAACAGACCGTAGTTTCTGCAATCCTCACCGCTGTTGCTGAATGTACCGGTATGATGGGTAACGGAGTTGAGGAATGCTTCGGAAAGATCAAGCTGTTCTCTTGAGGGTTTACCGCGGGCCATGTTGATTTTCAGACCTGCATCAACAAATGCATTGAATTTGATTTTATTTTCATACTCAAACTGATCAAGTTCTTCAGGAGTATATTCACTGAGTTTTTTCATGATTGCTACACCTTCTGTAAAAAATTAGAAATTAAAAATCTGCACTGCCGGTCGTTCTCGGGAACGGAAGCACTTCACGGATATTGGAAATACCGGTCAGGTACATAACCAGTCTTTCAAAACCGAGACCGAAACCTGCATGTCTTGTGGAGCCGTAGCGGCGAAGATCAAGATACCACCAGTAATCTTCTTCACGCAGGCCGAGTTCACGGATTCTGCTCTGCAAAACATCAAGACGTTCTTCACGCTGGCTGCCGCCGATAATTTCGCCGATGCCCATGACCAGACAATCCATTGCAGCAACGGTTTTTCCGTCATCATTCAGACGCATATAGAATGCCTTGATTTCTTTCGGATAATCCGTAACAAAAACGGGTTTCTTGAAAATCTTTTCTGTAAGACAACGTTCATGTTCGGTTTGCAGGTCACAGCCCCATGATACTTTATATTCAAACTGGTCATTGTATGCTTCAAGCATTTTGATAGCGTCCGTATAAGTTACTTTGCCGAAATCGGCATTGGCAACCGTAGTCAGCCTTTCAATGAGCCCTGTATCAACAAACTTGTTCAGAAATCCCATTTCCTGCGGACAAGCTTTCAGCACATCATTGATGACAAATTTAATCATGTCTTCGGCAAGACACATATCATCCTGCAAATCGGCAAATGCGATTTCAGGTTCGATCATCCAGAACTCTGCTGCATGGCGTTGTGTGTAGGATTTTTCAGCACGGAAAGTCGGTCCGAAAGTATAAATCTTACCGAATGCCTGTGCCATAATTTCCCCTTCAAGCTGACCGGATACGGTGAGGAATGCACTTTTGCCGAAAAAGTCCTGTGAGTAATCAACCTCACCGTCCTGTGTTCTGGGCGGATCGGCAGGATCGAGAGTCGTAACTCTGAACATTTCGCCTGCACCTTCACAGTCGCTGCAGGAAATCAGCGGTGTGTGTGCATACAGGAAGCCGCGTTCATTGAAGAATTTATGAATTGCAAATGCAGCGGCAGAACGAACACGCATGGCTGCACCAACGAGATTTGTACGGGGTCTGAGATGACCGATGGTTCTGAGATATTCGACAGAATGACGTTTTTTCTGCAGCGGATAATCGGGGGTTGATGCACCTTCGACAACAACAGAGGATGCGTTGATTTCAAAGGGTTGAGCGGCAGCAGGTGTCAACAAAAAGGTACCTTCAACAACAACGGCTGCACCGACATTCAACTTGGCAATTTCTGAAAAATTATCAAGTTTACTTTCTTCAAATACGATCTGAATGCCCTTGAAACAACTGCCGTCTGCAATCTCCATAAAGCCGAAGCTTTTGGAAACACGAACAGTGCGGATCCAACCGCAGACTTTTACATTCTGATGATCAAATGCTTCTGATTGAGAATAAAACGTCTTCAATTCTGTTCTCAACATAGTATACTCCTATAATAATAAAATTTTTATTATTATAACACGTGTATTAACAAAACACAATAGAATAAATACATAAATATAAAAAAAAATCGCCTGCTTTTTCAGAAAAACAGACGAATTTGTTACATTGTCATTCTCCGCGTTCGCGGATGACCATTCTGGTCGGAGTACCTTCCAGACCAAATACTTCACGGATCTGGTTATCAATATAACGCTGATAGCTGTAATGGAACAGATCCTTTTTGTTTACAAAGCAGACAAATGTGGGCGGTCTTGTGGATGCCTGTGTCATGTAATAAATCTTCAGACGCTTACCTTTGTCCGTCGGGGGCTGCACACGTGCTTGTGCTGCTGCAAGAATCTCATTCAGTTTACCGGTCGTAATACGCATTGCATTCTGCGTATCTACAAATTTGATCAGTTCAAAAAGACGTTCTATACGCTGCCCGGTTTTTGCAGAAATAAAGATAATGGGTGCATATGACATAAATGAAAAATCATTCATCAACGTCTTGCGGTATTTGTCCATTGTGGTGCCGTCTTTTTCGACAGCATCCCACTTATTCACGGCAATAATACAGGCTTTTCCCTGTTCATGTGCAATACCCGCAACCTTTGAATCCTGTTCGGTAAATCCTTCAGTGGCATCAATCATAATCACACAGACGTGTGCACGTTCAACAGCGGTTACCGCACGCAGCACACTGTAATGTTCAATATTGTCCTCAACCTTGGATTTTCTTCGCAGACCTGCAGTATCAATGAGCATAAAACGCCCGTGTTTGTTTTCAACATAGGTATCCGTTGCATCGCGTGTCGTACCTGCAATATTGGAAACAAGCACTCTTTCTTCGCCACAGATGGAATTGATCAAAGATGATTTGCCGACATTGGGTTTGCCGATAATGGCAACTTTTATAAGATCATCCTCTTCTGTCGTTTCCTCGCATTCGGGCAGGAACTTCAGAACTTCATCGAGCAAATCCCCCGTTCCGTGACCATGTACAGCAGAAACCGGCACAGGATCACCGAGACCGAGGTTATAAAATTCATAAAATTCAGCAGGCGGATCACCGATGCGGTCACATTTGTTGACACAAAGAACAATCGGCTTGCCGCTCTTAAGAAGCATGGTAGCGACTTCAGCATCGGTTGCCACAACACCGGTGCGAAGATCGGTCACAAAAATAATACAATCGGCACTGTCGATTGCAATCTGAGCCTGTCTGCGCATCTGGGAAAGAATAATATCATCTGAATAGGGTTCAATACCACCCGTATCAACAATCATGAATGTATGACCGAGCCACTCACAATCCGCATAAATACGGTCGCGTGTAACACCCGGTGTATCATCAACAATAGCCAGTCGTTGACCGCAAAGCTTATTGAATAAAGTCGATTTACCGACATTGGGACGACCGACAATTGCCACAACAGGTTTTGCCATATCAATCAACCTCCTGTTTCAGAATAAAGTGCATCAAACAATGCCGCACCGTCGCAATCAATGGCAACAACTTCCCTGTTGATTGCGGCTTCGATATCGGCAATGGAATAATCATCAAGGAAAACGGGGTCCTGCTTGCTGCGAAGCATGACATTGGGAATCAGAACCTTATCCGCTTTGACATCTGCTTCCCGCAGGCAAGCAATCAGATCCTGTCCGGTAATCAGCCCAGCTACCGTCACAGATTCACCGAAAAATTTGTTTCTGATCTCACAAACCTGAATCTGCAAAGACGGAAACTTTTGCATAAACATACCACATAACTTATGAATATACGCATAAGCTGCAGTTCCTGTTGCCAGGCATATTTCACGTTTTGGTGTTTCATCCGACAAATTGTCGCTATTCTGCAATGCATCCGTAAATTCATCTTCAAGTAACGTGAGCATACCGACACCGTTATCAAGCTGACAGTAATCGCCGTAATAAGAAGGTGGCGGCAAAGGCAATTCGGCTTTCAGGAAAAACTCATCCGCAGCATAGGCAATGCGATGACCGTTCTGTTTTTCAAAAGCATCATTAAAAGCATCAATTCTTGCTATGACATCTTTCGCAGTCTCTTTTGTGTAGGCTTCAATGACAGGCAAACCTTCACGGTATCGTGTAAGTCCCACGGGTACTGCTGCAATGCTTTGTACACCCGGAAACAATTCTCCGAGTTTTTCAAGACTGCTTGTCAGTTCTTCCCCATCATTGATTCCGGGACATAAAACAAGCTGTGTATTGACCGAAATTCCGGCATCGGCGAATCTTTTCAGGTAAGATAGTGATGTACCGGCATTCGGATTTTTCATCATCTGTACACGCAATTCCGGATTCATTGTATGCACAGAGACATTGATGGGACTGATGTGCATTTTTATAATGCGTTGCACTTCATTCTCTGTCAGCCCTGTCAAAGTTATATAGTTGCCGAACAAAAAAGAAAGACGGGAATCATCATCCTTAAAATAGAGACTGTCACGCATTCCTTTGGGCATCTGATCAATAAAACAAAAAACACATTTGTTTTTGCAAGCATGATGCTTGTCCATCAGATATGTTTCAAATGAAAGACCCAAAGAATCCGGATCACCGTCCGTGCGTACTTTACAGGTCTTTGTCTTCCCTTTTGCATTGGTAAATGTCAAAGAAAGCGGAGTGTCCGTTGCATAAAAACGATAATCGAGCACGTCAACAATCTCGTTCCCGTTGATAGAAACAAGAATATCGCCGTCACGGAGACCTTTTCTGTGACAGACGGATTTTTTTGCAACATTGCATATTTTTACAGCCATGGGCACTCACCTCATTGCACAGCAAAAAGGTGGGGAAGTGAGACTTCTCCACCGATTTACACAATTAGCGGACGCAGACAGCGATTAGTCTTCGTCAACTACAACAACCTGTCTGCCGTTGTAGTAACCGCAAGCAGCGCAAAGTCTGTGAGCTCTCTTGTATTCGCCGCACTTCGGGCACTTCTCGATCTGAGGAGCACTCATCTTCCAAACATTGGAACGTCTCTTATCTCTTCTTGCCTTGGAAACTCTTCTTGCAGGAACTGCCATGATGTATAAACCTCCAAATTGTATTACAAAACATTATTCACCCAACAACTGCGACAACGCAGCAAGACGGGGATCAACCGCTTTTACGCATGAACAGGAAGCTTCATTGAGATCCTGCCCGCACTGCATACACAAACCTTTGCAATCCTCTTTACAGAGAAAACGTGACGGAATTGCCAACCAGATATCCTCTGAAATCAACTCATCAACATTCAGGCGCATATTTTCGACCTGCACATAAAGATCATCAAAATCTTCATCCTGCAGTTCCGTTAAAAGAACGTGATGAACGGGAATTGTTGCATGACGCAACAAAGGCTTACAGCAAAGTGCACATTGTGTGGAATAATCAAATTTAGCCTTGGCTTTCATAGAAACAATACCGGTTCTGTTGATAATCTCACCTTCGACATGAACGGGAGTCACAACAGATGCATCGCCGATATCATATTCATAATCAAGAGCAAGTACGGCGCCGTCATTGTTAAACACGGCTTCAAGCTCTGCAAACAAGACAATCACCTCTTACTATTCACACAAACTGATTGGGTATGCTGAAAACAAAAGCAACAAATATTATATATGCTTTGGACAGTTTTGTCAACTGTTATTTTCAACAATCAATAGCTTTTTTTATCTCAATCAGATAATTTCGCAGAAACTTGCAATCTTTTTGGGAAGATTGTCAATATCAGTAGAAATTGTAAACGTAAATTCTGTTTCACTGACAGAGCTCAGACGTTCCACTTTTTCAAGGAACGCAGCAAGTTCATCATAATCGCGACCGCCGATTTTCAGTGTTGCATCAACAAGAATATCGGTGATATCATGGTCACCTGCACAAATGCCGCACAGCAGACCATAGAAAGCATCATAACCGCTGATGCCGTAAATGTTGGTGGAAACAAGACGAACCTTGTAGCTCAGCTGATAGCGAAGCAGCTCTTCCTTTTCAATACAAATAACATTTCCTTCAGATGCGGAAAGAGCATTGTTGACACACTCAATAAGACGCTTTGTTTTACCGCTTCCTTTTCCGCCTACAAGTAACTTAACCATTTTCAATCAATTCCTTTCTGTAATCATAATCAACCGAGTCTGTCTGCAAGTGCAGCAGCCAGCTCTTCGTATCCTTTTTTGCCTAAAAGGGCAAACATATTTTTCTTATAACTCTCAACACCGGGCTGATTAAAGGGATTCACGCCAAGAATGTATCCCGATACGGCACAAGCCTTTTCAAAGAAATAAATCATTTCGCCGAGTGTATATGCAGACATGGAATCTGCTTCGAGTACAATATTGGGAACGCCGCCGTCTGTATGAGCCAGAACGGTGCCTTCAAATGCCTTTCTGTTGACAAAAGAAAGACCTTTGCCTGCCAGGAAATTCAATCCGTCAAGATTTTCTGCATCTTCTTCAATAATGATGTCGGTTTTGGATTTGTCAAAAACAACAACGGTTTCAAAAAGATTACGCAAACCTTCCTGTACATACTGTCCGAGAGAATGCAAATCCGTCGAATAGATAGCCGAAGACGGGAAAATACCTTTGTTTTCCTTCCCTTCGCTTTCGCCCATGAGCTGTTTGAACCATTCATTCATCATGGTGTAGTCAGGCTCATAGCACACCATCATTTCCGTTGTTTTGCCCTTGCGGTACAGAATGTTACGGATAGCTGCATATTTGTAGCAATCATTCTTTTCAATATCGGTATCGCAATAGCGATTCATTGCATCAGCAGCACCCTGCATAAGTTCGTCAATATCAACGCCGGCAGTTGCAATCGGAAGCAGGCCGACAGCTGTCAGGACAGAATATCTGCCGCCGACATCATCCGGAACCACAAATTCCGCATATCCTTCACGATCGGCAAGACCTTTGAGCGTGCCGCGTGCCTTGTCGGTGGTGACATAAATTCTTCCGACAGAACCCTCTTTACCATACTTTTTCTCAAGCAGTGCTTTAAAAAGTCTGAAAGCAATGGCCGGTTCCGTTGTTGTTCCCGATTTGGAAATGACATTGACGGAAAAATCAACCTTTTCGCAATAAGCAAGAATTTCGGAAATTTCAGTGGGACTGATGGAATTGCCGCAGAAGAAAATCTTCGGCGAGTCTTCACATACTATATTATAGTTCTTTGAACGACAGAACTCAATAGCGGCTCTGGCACCGAGGTAACTTCCGCCGATTCCGATCACGACAAGTGCTTTGGAATCGCTTCTGATTTTCTGAGCCGCTTTTTTGATTCGTTCAAACTCATCTTTGTCATAATCAGCAGGCAGAGTCAGCCAACCGTGATAATCATTTCCGGCAGCATTTGCCTTGTTTTCATACAAAAATGCTTGTGCTTCTTTTACTTCTTCGTCAATAGCAGCATACTCTGCTTCCGAAATAAAAGAGTTGAGGTATTTGCAATTTAATTTCAAAGACATAAAGATATTTTTCCTCCGAACATATATGTCAAATTGAATTGTACAATAAAAATGAAAATAATGCAAGTGACATCGTCAAGTTTTTTTATAATTTTTACTGATTTATTTTAGCTTTCTCCTTGTTTTTAATTTTATAACTTGGTATAATGTCTAAAAACGCCGAGGTTCGGAGGAAACAGAATGCGCGAAGAAATGAAATTCAGAACTGCTGTCAACGGTTTCAACAAATCGGACGTCATGCATTGTATTGAAAAACTGATGGCTGAAAAAAAAGAACAGAAGAAGACCATCAAAAAGCTGGAAGAAGAACTTCAGACTTGCAAAGATGAACTTGATCGTTGCTCAAAAGAAGCCGCAAACGCCAAAAAGAGCGACTGCGAAAACTGCGAAGCTGCCAAAATGGCACAAGCACAGCTCGGTGCTGCCATGCTGGATGCAAAGCGTTTTTCTGAAATGCTGCTCAAAGATGCCAACGACAAAGCTGCAAGTGTCATTAACAATGCGGCTGCTTGCGTTGCATTGTCCACAGAAAGTGCAAATATGCTCGCGGAAGAACTCAAGCAGGCAAAAGATAAATTCAACACCACTCTTGAATCCCTGCAGGAAACTCTGTCGGGAATTATACTTGAATTCATGGACTACCAGCAGAATCTGGACAGTCAGGGCGGAGATTTCAAATACAACACCGATTTCAGCGGATCAGACAAATAAACTATGAGCGAAATCATCAGAATCAACAGTGAAAATATAAGAAGTGCATTGATGTCGCTTCAACCCGGACAGATTGTTCACCTGAGCGGAACGATTTATACTGCCCGTGATGCTGCCCACAAGAAGCTGTGCCAATTGATTCAGAACGGCGAACCTCTGCCATTTCCGCTGCAGGACAGTATCATATATTATGCAGGACCCACTCCGCAGCATCCCGACGGTCAGATCGGATCATTCGGACCGACTACATCCAAAAGAATGGATGCATTTGCACCGATTCTGATGCAGAACGGATTGGCAGCCATGATCGGAAAAGGCGGAAGAAATGCAGCTGTACGCACTGCCATTCAGGAAAACAAATGCGTTTATTTCTGTGCTTACGGCGGACTCGGTGCTCTCATCAGCAAATGCATTGTTTCGTGTGAAGAAATCGCCTTCCCGGAACTCGGATGTGAAAGCATAAAAAGACTTACGGTACTTGACATGCCTTTGCTGACAGCCATCACGCCGGATGGCAATTCTATACTGAAGGATACACAATGAACAAAGAGACTTTTATTGAACTCAGAAAAAAAATTATTAAAAAAGAATATGCAAGAATCAATGACGAACAGTTCAGGGCCGTAACAACCGTTAACGGTCCCCTGTTGATTCTCGCAGGTGCAGGCAGCGGCAAAACAACGGTTATTGTCAATCGTATTGCCTGTATGCTGCGTTTCGGCAATGCATACAACAGCACAGAAGGTGCTGACTATGTGTCGGCTGCCGATATCAATGCAATGCAGGCTTATCTTGAGGGTGATCAGAACGCTCTTTTTGACATAGAACATCTGCTGAGCGTTGATGCACCGAAGCCCTGGCAGATTCTTGCCATCACCTTTACAAACAAAGCAGCCGGTGAACTGAAAGAACGCTTGCAGAATCTGCTCGGTGAAAACGTAGGCAATGACATCTGGGCAAGCACTTTTCACTCTGCCTGCGTACGCATTTTACGTCGCGAAGGTGAAAAACTGGGATATTCTTCTCATTTTACTATATATGATACCGATGATGCAAAAAGAGTCATCAAAGATTGTCAGCAGCATTTCGGCATTGATGACAAGCACCTGCCCGTAAAAGCAATTCTTTCTGCCATCAGCCGTGCAAAAGATTCACTCATCTCCCCTGACGAACTTGCAAAAAATGCAAACGGTGACGTCAGAGCACAGCAGATTGCAAGAGTATATGCAAGATATCAGCAGCAGCTTAAAGCAGCCGATGCAATGGATTTTGATGACATCATCGTCAACACCGTTATGCTTTTTGAAAAAGAAAAAGATGTTCTGGAGTATTATCAGAATCGTTTTCGTTATATTCTTGTTGACGAATACCAGGACACCAACCACGCACAATACAGACTTGTTTCTTTATTGGCAGGCAAACATCACAATCTTTGCGTTGTGGGTGATGATGATCAGAGTATTTACCGTTTCCGCGGTGCAACAATCGAAAACATTTTGTCTTTTGAAGAACAGTTCACAGACACAACCGTCATCAGACTCGAACAGAATTATCGTTCAACCCCTTGCATTCTGGAAGCTGCCAATGCTGTGATCCGCAACAACACCGAACGCAAAGGCAAGAACCTGTGGACAAGCAGACCCGACAAAGACAAAATCATATTAAAAACCTGTGATTCGGATATCACGGAGGGTATTTTTGTTGCCGACACCATTGTTGACAATGCAAAAGACGGCTACACTTTTTCAGATCATGCCGTCCTGTATCGCATGAATGCACAATCCAACAACGTGGAACGATCACTTGTCAAAGCCGGCATTCCTTACAGAATCATCGGCGGTCACCGATTCTATGACCGCAAAGAAATCAAAGATGCACTGTCATATCTTGCTGTTGTTTCGAACCCCAATGACTCGGTCAGATTGCGTCGTATTATCAATGAACCCAAACGCGGCATCGGTGAAACAACCGTAACAAAAGCCATTGATTTTGCAGCACGACTCGGCATCCCCGTTTTTGAAGTCATGCAGACTGCCGACGAATTTGCAGATCTGTCAAGAAGTGCTTCCAAACTGAAAGCATTCTGTGAAATGATCAACACGTTCCGCACACAAAGGGAAGAAATAAGATCCTCGGATCTGTTTAAAATCGTCATACAGGAAACCGGTTACGTGCAGTCCTTGTCAGCAGATCCGGCAACCATGGAAGAACGCTGCCAGAACTTGGATGAATTGTATGCCAATATTGTCCGTTATGAAGAAGAAAACGGAGAAAACGCAACTCTGGAAGGATTCCTCGAAGAAGTTGCCCTGTTAACGGATATTGACAATTACAATGCCGATTCCGACACGGTTACATTGATGACTATGCACGCTGCAAAGGGTCTCGAATTTCCGTGCGTATTCATTGTCGGCATGGAAAACGGTATTTTCCCCGGTATGCAGTCCATGATCAACGAAGCTGACATGGAAGAAGAAAGAAGACTTGCATATGTCGGAATCACGAGAGCAAAAGACAGGTTGTATCTTTTGAATGCCGCAAGCAGAATGCTTTACGGCAAAACAACCTCCAATCCGCCTTCGCAGTTCATCAGAGAAATTCCGACAAAGCTCATTGAAGACCGTACGGAAAGAAGAAACAGCGGTTTTACTGGATATTCCGGTTACGCCGGCAATGCCGCAAGAACAAACAGTTACAACCGTACTTCCCCGAATCGTTACCGTGACCTGCCGCAGGATTCCTACGAATCCCCCGCACAGCCCTCCAGACCCGTCAATTACGGTTTTTCGGGACAACGCACCGCTGCACCTGCAAACAACAAAACACCTGCCCCGGATTTCAGAGCAGGTGATCAGGTCAGACATAAAAAATTCGGAAACGGATTTATCATCAGTGCGTCCGTACTCGGAAACGATCAGTTCCTGGAAGTTGCATTTGACTCCTGCGGAACGAAAAAACTGATGGCAAATGCCGCAAAACTCGAAAAGATTTAAACGAATCAGTTTACATAGTTTGTCGCGATGTGTGAGTATCTGAAGTTTGTGATCTCATGGTCTTTATTGAACCGATAGATACTCAACATCAGACCGACACCGAGATAAATACAAAGATTGGATGAGCCGCCTGCACTCAAAAACGGAAGTGTGATACCGATCACAGGCAAAAGTTTCAGGCACATACCGATATTGATAATTGCCTGACCTGCTACCATGGCGGCCATTCCGTAGCACATATAGGCAGCGGCATTGTTATTTGTATGGGCTGCATTTCTGACAAGACGTGCGGAAATACCGGCAAGAATGGCAAGCACAAGCAGACAACCGATCAGACCGAATTCTTCGGCTATGGCGGTATAAATCATATCATTTTCCATTTCGGGAACTATGTCACTGTTTGTATAATCCCCGTTCAGGAATCCTTTGCCGAAAATTCCACCGTTTCTCATGGCTGACATACCGACATTCTGCTGATACAATACATCCTCATACAGGTCGGGATAAAACAGACCGAGCACACGGTTTTTCTGAATGTCATCAAGTACAAAATACCATGCAAACGGTGCCGCAACACAGATTCCACCCACACCGATCAAAAAGTAGCGCATCTGCACACCTGCCGTAAAAATCATAACAATAAAAATGATGATAAAGACAAGTGCACTGCCCATGTCACCCGAAAGAACAACAAGTCCTACGGGAACAATGGCATGAACACAAAGAAAAACAAGGTGTTTGAACTGTGTAAGACGATCCTGCACAAGCTCGATGTGCATGGCGAATGTAATGATGAAACCTATTTTTAACAGTTCCGACGGCTGAAAATACAGACCTGACGAACCGAGCGTCAACCAGGTTTTCGCATCAGGACGTTCCAAAGGGCCAACACCGAAAATCAACGTCGCAAACATCAGCAACAAACACACACCGCCGATCAGCGGAAACAGTTTGAAGATGATATTGCAATCAAGAAAAGACACCCCGACGGCAATTACAATTCCCGCAACCACCGCCAGAAGCATTGTCAGCGCCGATCGGGAAAACACCTGTCCGTCTTCGGCTTCAATATGTGTTGCACTTGTAACTCCAAGCACACCAAAAGCAGATGCTGCAATGCACAGGAAAAGCAACACCTTGTCTGTTTCATCGATTACTCGTTTTAATGTTTGTATGATGCGTTGCATCTGTCTCTTCCTTTTCAAAAATCATTTTCTATTATTATATAAGCTTTCACTGGATTTTTCAACAGCAACTTTTATTTCCGGAGTTCAAACATGGATATTTTTATTTCAAAATGTGAAGAAGATACCCTGCAAGTGGCCGAAAATTTTGCAAAAACACTCAAAGGCGGTACCGTTGTGGCTTTTCTGGGTGGTCTCGGAATGGGCAAAACCGCATTTGTACGCGGTGCACTGAAGGGATTGAACAATTCCGCAAGGGTATCAAGCCCGACTTTTGCACTTGTCAATGATTACGGCGGAATACCGCAGGTTTACCATTTTGACATGTACCGCATTACGGATGAAGATGATCTGTATTCGACAGGGTATTTTGATTACCTCACGGATGATGCCGTTCTGTTTATTGAGTGGAGCGAAAACATCAGCCAATGGCTGCCCGACAACACAGTTTTTGTAAAGATAGAACTGACAGAAACCGAGAATTGTCGCAAAATCAGCATTTTTACAGGAGAAGAAAAATGAGAATACTTGCATTGGAATCCTCTGCCGTTGCAGCAAGCTGTGCAATCATGCAGGATGACAAACTCATCAGTGAATCATTTGTCAACATCGGACTGACACATTCTCAGACGCTTTTACCGCTGACACAGCAGGCTTTAACCGCCGCAAATCTGTCGGTTGATGACATCGATATTTTTGCAGTTGCTGCAGGTCCCGGTTCTTTTACCGGTATCCGCATCGGTGTTGCAGCCGTAAAAGGTCTTGCATTCGCCAAAAGCAAACCGTGCTATGCTGTGTCAACATTGGAAGCAATGGCATGGTCCGCAGCTATTGAAGACACGATTATTTGCCCCGTTATGGATGCCCGTTGTATGCAGGTATACACTGCATTGTTTGAACACAAAGACGGTCAGATGCACCGTCTGCTGCAGGACAGTGCCATCAAAACGGATGAACTTTGCAACATTCTTTCAGGTTACTCAAAAAATGTGCTTTTCATCGGTGACGGAACAGACAAATTCATCAGCACAATGCAGCAAAACGGTATAAAATGTTTTGCTGCACCCATATCTGTACGCCATCAGCACGCAAGCGGTGTTGCCTGTGCCGCATACAAGGCATATACCGACAACATACCCCCTATAAAAGCAGAACAACTCGTTCCCTGTTATCTGCGTCTTTCGCAGGCAGAACGGGAACGTGAGAATAAATTAAAAGGAGAACAAAAACAATGATAGCATTAAGTAGTGATCACGCAGGATTCCCCCTCAAAGAAGCAATCCGTGCATATTTTGATGAAAAAGGTATTGAGTATAAAGATTGCGGTGCTTATTCAGCTGATTCGGTGGACTATCCCGCACAGGCAAAAAAAGGTTGCGACTGTGTTGTCAGCGGTGAATGCGAAAAAGCAATTCTTTGCTGCGGAACAGGCATCGGCATTTCCATGGCTGCAAACAAAGTCAAAGGCATCCGTGCTGCCTGCTGCTCTGACTATTTCAGTGCAAAATATACAAGAATGCACAACGATGCAAATGTACTGTGTCTCGGTGCACGTGTAATCGGTGTCGGAGCCGCATTGGAACTGGTCGAAGTCTTCCTTAACACAGAGTTTGAAGGCGGCAGACATCAGAGACGAGTGGATCAGATCATGGAACTTGAAAACAACTGATCAATCGGAATAAAAAACCTCTGTACGGAATCAGACGATTCTGCACAGAGGTATTTTTGCTTTATAGGCACTGCGTTTCAGCGAATCCGTTTTCTTGTAACTTACAATCAGAAATGAATACCCATTGCAACACCGAGATGGGTTGTGATCAGTTTTTCAAATCCGTTACGTTCATAAAAACGAATGCCACCGTCATTATCTGCCCCCACAACAAGCATTACCGAACGCAAACCTTTTGAACGAAGATGGTTTTTAAGAGTATCAATCAACTCTGTACCGATTCCCTGTCCACGGTAGCCGTCAAGAATATCAATATGCAGATGTGCAGCATAATCATTTTTAAACATAGTATGACTGATAATATCAAGTTTTGCATCCACATAATACTTCAGACCAAGCTCAAGCATAGCAGGCAAATAATCCTCAGCAAAACGCTTTTCATAATAATCACAGTTTTGTGCACAAATAATATACCCGATTGCATTGTCGTAGTCATCAACCGCGACAAAACAGTTTTCAGGTTCACAATCAATGTAATAATTACAATACATATTCAGAATGTACTGCTGCATATCGGCAGAAGCCTCTGCACAACCTGCATTTGTAAGGCACAATGCCTGTACGCGATCTCTGTCTTTCACATCATAGGGTCTGATAGTTGCCATAATGATCACTCCTCTGCCCTATATTACCATTCTTTTTGAAAAAAGTCCATATTTACTCTGTATTTTTTTTAAATTTTATGGTATAGTGTTGTGGGTGATAAAATGAAATACGCAACCATCGGCACATCATGGATAACACAGAGCTATATAAAAGCGGCAAAACACACCGGATTGTGGGAACTTGATGCTGTTTTTTCACGTCAGGAAACATCCGCAAAAGAATTTGCTGCAACGTTCGGTGTCGAAAAATATTATACGGATCTGACCGCTTTGGCAGCGGACAAAGATGTCGTCGCTGTTTATATTGCCAGTCCGAATGCACTGCATTATGAACAATCAAAACAAATGCTGCTTGCAGGAAAACACGTGATCTGCGAAAAACCGGCGACCGTCACAAAAGAGGAATATCTCGAACTGAAGGCATTGGCAGACGAAAAAGACCTCGTTTATATGGAAGCCATTATGTCTCTGCACGTTCCTGCCTTTCAAACATTGCAGGAAAATCTGCAAAAAATCGGTAAAATCGCCAATGCAAATTTCCGTTTCTGCCAGCTTTCATCCAAGTACCCTGCTCTGAAACAGGGTTCTGTTCCCAATATTTTCAATCCTGCATTGTGTACCGGTGCACTGATGGATTTAGGTGTGTACAATCTTTATCTGATCGCTGCTCTTTACGGTGAACCGAAGGCAATTATTTCTTCATCACATTTTCTGCACACAGGTGCAGATGATACAACAAGTGCCATTCTGCAATATGATCATTTTTTGGTTACACTCATCTGCTCAAAAATTGCACAAGGGTACGCACCGTCTGAAATTGTCGGTGATGAAGGCACCTTAACCATTGAATCCATTTCACAATTAACAGGAATGCAATTGCATGATCCCGTCCATGACACGACAACAGAACTGATTGAGTCAGTTGTGGATCGCACAGAAATCATGAGTCACGAAGCACGCACTTTTTATCAGCTGATTGCAGACGGTAAAGACAATAAAACATACGAACAACTGCACAAAACTGCAACGCTGGTACGCTCCCTTTGTGACACAATCAGAAAACAAAATAATTTTACGTTTTAAATAAAGGAGGATTCTTATGAGCAAAACTACTATCAGCGGCGGTGTATATCCGACCATGATTACCCCATACACCGATGACAACAAAATCGATTATAACGGTGTTGAACAGATTCTGCAATGGTATGCAGATCGTCATGTTGACGGCATTTTTGCCATCTGTCAGTCCAGTGAAATTTTCTTTTTATCTTTTGAAGAACGTCTTGAACTGCTGAAGTTCATCATCAAAAACAAACCTGCAAACGTCAACATTGTTGCATCCGGACACACTGCAGATGACATTCCCACACAAATTGAAGAAGCAAAACGCTTTGTGGACTGCGGCATTGATGCTTATGTTTTTATCTCCAACAGATTCGCAAAGGCTGACGAAGACGACGACGTGCTTTTCAACAACATGATGACAGTCTGCGATGCACTGCCCGATGTTGATTTCGGTATCTATGAGTGTCCTTATCCCTACAAGAGATTGCTGACACCCGAACTGCTGAAAAAAATGGTAGCCACAGACAGATTCCGTTTCATCAAAGATACCTGCTGCAGCCTTGAACAATTGCAGGCAAAACTGGATGCGGTCAAAGGTTCGGATCTGATGATTTTCAATGCCAATGCTGCAACATTGCTCGATAGCCTTTATATGGGTTGTGCAGGTTATTCCGGTGTTATGGCAAACTTCCACCCCGAGTTATATGTCAAGTTGATGCAGTACAAAGACACTGACCCGCAGAAAGCAAGAGATCTGCAGAATCTGCTCGGATTCTTTTCTGTTGCTGAATGTCAGACCTATCCTATCAATGCAAAGTATTATATGAAAAAGGACGGCCTGAACATTCACTTTACAAGCAGAGCCAGAAGTATTGCTGATTTTCCGAAGAACAGACAACTTGAAATTGATCAGATGCACGCATTCACAAAAAAGATTGAGCATTTATTCTGATTCCTTCGCTGCCTTCCTCACGGAAGGCAGTTTTTTTTGCAAAAAAAGAAGGTTACCCGATCGGGAAACCTTCATAATTATCATCTGCGAATCAGGCAATTGTTTCAAGTCCGACAGCCGCACGAAGAATCAGACGGGCATCAGCAGCCTGCAGAACACCGTTCTTGTCAACATCAGCAAGAGCAAAAGCTTCTGCGTTGAGTGTTTCCAGAGCTACAGCGGCACGAAGTGCAAGACGTGCGTCAGCAGCCTGAATAACACCATTCATATCGACGTCACCGGGGGCAAATCTGACCTCGGGAACAATCTCGATATCAAACTGTACTTCACAGCCGAAGAAAGAAAGAGTAATGGTCTGTTTGCCGGTTGCAGCGGTAGGATCAAAGCCTTCGACAGCAACGCTGCTGATCGGAACATTCTGCTTGTCACCGCCATAATTAGCAACCAGTTCAAGACCTGTCAGATCAAGTGCTTCTGCAGTATTCTGCGTATATTTCGTCTTTTCGGGAAGAGAAACAATTTCGATGGAATCGGGAGCAGAACCTACAACTGCCATGTAAGAAGCAGTGAAACCCTTGTAGGAAACGCTGACAGGATAAACGCCCGGCATACTGCCGTTAAAAGTAGAGTTAACCGTACAATCACTGATCGGAATCACAAGGAAATCTTCAGTTGTGTACTGTGCTCTGACAACAACTGAGGTAAAATCAAGTTCCGTTACTGTATTTACAATATAAAAAACAGCTGAGGGTTCATAGGTAAGAGACAGACTCTGCACAGTAGGTACCGTGAACTTGGCATCATTGAGCACAACTTCAGATGCAGCCATGGATCTGGATGAAAGACCGGTATTGTCATTTGCAGCATACACATTCTTCATGCTGACTTTGAATGTCTGTTCACCGCTTGCATTATCGGCAATTGAAAAATGAAGAGTCAACATATCAGTATTGAATGCGTGTGTTGCAGCAAAGAAGTTGACAAGAAGTTTGCCGGGTGCTTCAGTATTGATAATGCAGAAATCATTATCTCTGCCGGTATCAACAGTATAATCAACATACGTAAGAACGTCGGGATTATATTCGACATACAACTGCATGGAAGTCAGGTAAGATGCACCGGATTCAAGAGAAAGAGCAACTGTGTTTCTGGTAAGGGGTTCAGCCGTTGCTTTCACAGAAACAGATGCGGCCTGCGAAGACACTGCAAAAACAAAAAACAAACTGATGAGCGAAATCAAAAGCGCAGCTAATTTAATTTTTTTCATAATAAGCAAATTCCTTTCGCATAGATGTTTATATTATATCAAACAATTCTGCATTTTTCAATAGGAAAAATATAATTCACACAAGAATTATCTAAGTTGACAAAATATATATAAAAATGTATAATGAAAAAGATTAGGAGGTCGATTCTATGAGAAAAATCATTGATCTGAATTTCGGATGGAAGTATTCTGAAACCTGTACAGATGAAATGCTGAATGCAGGCTATGATGACAGCAGTTTTGAAACAGTGGATATCCCCCATGCCAACAAAGAGATTCCGCTTAATTATTTCGACGAAGCTGTTTACCAGTTTGTCAGCTGCTACCGCAAGTCTTTCCGTTTGCCTGAAGAAGCATACCTGCCCGGCAAGAAAGTATTGCTTCGTTTTGAAGGTGCAGCAAACTATGCAGAAGTGTTCATCAACGGCAAAGCAGCCGGCTCACACAAAGATGCATACACCCCCTTTACAATTGATATTACCCCCTTTATCAACAAAAGCAGAAACGTGATTGCAGTACGTCTTGATTCAACCGAACGTCCTGAAATTCCGCCTTTCGGCAATGTTGTTGACTATCTTGTTTACGGTGGTATTTACAGAGAAGTATCTGTTATTATCATTGACGAAATCCACATTGAAGATGTGTTTGTCAGAACGCCTGAAGTTCTTGCTCCGAAGAAAAAACTCGTTGCAGACATTACATTCTCGCAGGCAGTATCAGGTGAAATCCGTCTTGCACTGTGTGACGGCGATAAGGTGATCAGTGAAAAATCCTGCACCGCTGACAACACCAAGATCATGCGTATCAACTGGGCAATTCCCGGTGTTGAATGCTGGCAACCTGAAAATCCCGTTCTGTATACACTGAAAGTCCGCTTTGCAGATGACGAACACATTGTCCGTTTTGGTTTCAGAACCTGTGAATTCACAAGAAAAGGGTTCTTCCTGAATGGCAAAAGAATCAAGCTGCGTGGCTTGAATCGACATCAGAGTTATCCTTATGTCGGTAATGCAATGCCCGCTTCCGCACAGATTGCCGATGCAGAACTGCTCAAATTCAAACTTGGCTGTAACTTCGTTCGTACCTCTCACTATCCCGATTCCGTTCATTTCCTGAACCGCTGCGATGAAATCGGTCTTCTTGTTTTCACCGAAATGCCTTCCTGGCAGTTCCTTGGTGAAGGCGAATGGAGACAGATCTGTCTTGAAAATATTCAGGACATGATCATCCGCGACCGCAATCATCCCTGTGTTGTTCTTTGGGGTGTCCGCGTAAACGAAGGCAATGACTGCGATGAGTTTTATACCGAAACCAACGCATTGGCACATTCTCTTGACGATTCAAGACAGACCGGCGGTGTTCGTAACTTCCCGCGCAGCCACCTGCTTGAAGATGTTTATACATATAATGATTTCTCCCATTCAGGCGGCCCGATTGCACTTCTGCCTCCGACGCTTGTTGCAGGCCTGCGTGCTCCGTACCTTGTCACTGAATACAATGGCCATATGTATCCGACAAAGAGCTTTGACCGTGAAGAAATCCGTCGTGAAGTTGCTCTGCGTCATGCCCGTGTACAGAACAAGTCCTATTCTTCCGACCGTTACTGCGGTGCAACAGCCTGGTGTATGTCTGACTACAATACGCACAAGGATTTCGGCAGCGGCGACAGAATCTGCTATCATGGTGTCACCGATATGTTCCGTGTTCCGAAGCTCAGTGCTGCCGTGTATGCATCACAGCAAGATAAAACACCCGTCCTCGAAGTTTCTTCTTCAATGGATGTCGGTGAGCATCCCGGTGCAATCATCGGTCAGATTTACATTTTCACAAACTGTGATTATGTCAAAATCTACAAAAACGGTGTTTACAAATCCACGGCATATCCCGACAAGACTAAGTTTGCACATCTTCCCCATCCGCCCATCATGCCTTCCGACTACATCGGCGACAGCCTGCAGAAGGATGAAGGACTGAATGAAACAAGTGCAAAGTACATGAAGAAAGCAATGGTTGCAGCTGCAAAATACGGCTACATCATGCCTCCTCACCATTACCTTGAACTTGCTGCCGGTGTTGTTGCCGGTGCAATTCCCATCCCCCGTGTGGTTGACATTGTAACCAAGTATTTCGCAAACTGGGGTGACGAACAGGTCACATACAGATTTGACGGCTACAAAAACGGTGAAGTCGTTAAGTCCGTTACAAAAACAGCAGTGCTCTCGAAGCACCTGACAGCTACTGCTGACAGCACAACCCTTGTTGAAGACAAAACCTATGATGTCACAAGAATTGAGCTGCTTTGCCTGGATCAGAATGACAACGTGCTTCCCTTTGCAAACAATGCTGTCAAAGTAAGTATCGATGGTCCCGCAAAAATAATCGGTCCCGATCATTTTGCTCTCATCGGTGGTGACAGAGCATTCTGGATCCGTACAATCGGCAAATCCGGTGACATTACCGTAACCATTGAAGCAGAAGGTCTGAATACACAAGTTTTGCATCTGACCGCTGAAAAGAAATAACAAACAACGGACGGAATAAAAAATGAGCCTTTCAACGATTATCAGTCTGCTGATAGACAGAAAAAATATAATGAATACAATTCTGAGCTGTCTGGTCGGACTGATCATCGTGCTCATCGGAATGTTCAAGTGTGATCCGGCATTCCTGAATTATTTATTCGCATGGATCATTCCGGGAGCAGGCATTGTTACCTTGGGCGTTTATGCTGTGTCGATGACAAAGAAGCATCCGATCATTCTTGTCTTTCCGTCCATTATGATTTACAGTTCCCTGTTGATAAGATATCTGATCACGTACGAGTACCACATCGTTTTGTTTATCCTGCTGCAGACCATACCTTACTTTTTGTTCTGTCTGCAGGCAAAGAGATTCAAACACTATAAACTCGGACGGGACAGTCTTTTCATCGGCATCTGTTCCTGTGTTTGTTTTTTGATTGCATTCATTGCCGTGCTTCTGCTTGACAAAGCCGACATTGTCTGCATCCCGCATTACAGATATTTACAATACGAAATTCTTTGTTATATTGAACTTCTGCAGATCTGCCATTTTACGGCACTCGCCTTCCTGAACAAAGAATTGCATCTGGTGCATTTTGAAAAAGAAACAGAACACTCAGAAACAATATAAGCATTAAAAAAAGCCCGGAACCGAATCCGGGCTTTTTTCATTGAATCTCTTCAATATTATATGGTGTGCTCTGGTAGACAAAATAGTTCAACCAATTGCTGAACAGCAGATTCGCATGACTTCGCCATGTCACCAGGGGTGCTTTGGTGTCATCGTCATCAGGGAAATAATTCTCAGGCATTTCAATCGGCAGGCCTGCAGTTTTATCTCTGAAATACTCTTTTGCAAGGGTATCCGCATCATACTCCGAGTGGCCGGTTACAAAAATCTGCCTGCCTTTGGGAGTAGAAACGACATAAACACCTGCTTTTTCGCTGCTTGCAAGAACACGAAGGTTATCAACTGCTTCAACATCTTCACGCAATACGGTTGTGTGACGGGAATGAGGTGCAAGAAAGACATCATCAAATCCGCGGAACAGAATGGATTTTTTATAATCCACCGTGTGCTCAAACACACCGAAAAGCTTTTTATCAAGCTGATACTTCGGAATACCGTAATGGTAATACAATGCAGCCTGTGCACCCCAGCAGATATGCAGCGTACTGGTGACGTGCTTTTTGGTCCACTCCATGATTTCTGTCAGCTCTTGCCAGTATTCAACATCTTCAAATGCAAGATGCTCAACAGGAGCACCGGTAATGATCATACCGTCAAAATTACGGTGTCTGACTTCGTCAAATGTTTTATAAAAAGCAAGCATATGTTCTTGCGAAGTATGCTTTGATTTGTGGGTTGCTGTCTGCAAAAGCTCCAGTTCCACCTGCAGGGGTGTATTACCGATCAGACGGGAAATCTGCGTTTCCGTCACGATTTTTGTCGGCATTAAGTTAAGCATAAGAATGTGCAACGGACGGATATCCTGCGTAATGGCCCTGGTCTGCGTCATTACAAAGATATTCTCATCTTCAAGAATTTGCGTTGCCGGCAGCTCATTCGGAATTTTAATCGGCAAAAACAATCACCTCAGTCGGGAAAAATTAAGAGAATCAATCAGCAAGTGCTGCTGCAAGGTCAGCAATAATGTCATCAACATTTTCGATGCCGACACTGAAACGTACAAGTCCGGGATCTACACCGGCTGCTACAAGCTGTTCATCTGTCAGCTGTCTGTGCGTCATGCTGGCAGGATGCAGAACGCAGGTACGTGCATCAGCGACATGAACAACGATTTTTGCAAGATCAAGTTTATTCATGACCTTGACTGCAGCATCTCTTCCGCCTTTCATAATGAAAGAGATAACACCGCAGCAGCCGTTCGGGAAATACTTCTGTGCCAATGCGTAATCAGCATTGGATTCAAGTGCAGGATAGTTGACAGACTGAATCTTTTCATGACCTTCCAGGAATTTTGCAACTTTGAGTGCATTTTCACTGTGGCGTTCCATTCTGACGTGCAGAGATTCAAGTCCGAGATTCAGAATAAATGCGGAAAACGGAGAAGGAATCATGCCGTAGTCACGCATAAGCTGCACTCTTGCCTTGGTGATGTAGGCATTTTCCATACCGAAATCATTGACATAACGAACACCGTGATAAGATTCGTCCACTTCCGTCAATTCGGGGAATTTGCCGTTTGCCCAATTGAATTTACCGCTGTCAATGATAACACCGCCGACACAGGAAGCGTGACCATCCATATATTTAGTAGTAGAATGGATAACCACGTCCGCACCGAATTCAAAGGGACGACAGAAAATGGGGGTTGCAAAAGTGTTGTCAACAAACAAAGGAATATCGTGCTTATGAGCAAGAGCTGCATAACGTTCAATATCCATAACCGTCAATGCAGGGTTTGCAATGGTTTCACCGAATACCAAACGGGTTTTGTCATCAATCAGTGCTTCAATTTCTTCATCGGTCATACCGGGTTTTGTAAAACGTACTTCGATTCCGAGTTTTTTAAAGGAAACAGCAAACAGATTGATTGTGCCGCCGTAAATTGCAGGCAGACTCACAATATTCTCCCCTGCTTTACAGATGTTGAGAATTGCAATGGTATTTGCTGCCTGACCGGAAGAACAAAGCAATGCACCTGTACCGCCCTCAAGAGCAGCAAGTTTTTTTTCAACAGCTTCCAGCGTCGGATTGGAAATACGGGAATACATATGGCCTGCAGCTTTCAGGTCAAAAAGATCGCCGACGTGTTCAGCGGTATCGTATTTATATGTTGTACTCTGATAAATAGGAAGCACACGCGGTTCACCGTTTTTCGGCTCGTAACCTGCCTGCACACAGAGTGTTTCAATCTTATAATCGGGCATACAAAACACCTCTACAACAATTTTTAATAATGTGGAATTATATCACACCACATGATGTTTGTCAACTGCTCAGCATTTTTGTTGCGGATTAAAAAAGCAATCCCCCTGATAAACGGAAGATTGCTCCTTTGTATGCAACATCAATCAGGCCTGCAGATAAGCAGCCATTTCACCAACGGTTTTATATTTGACAAAGTCTTTTATGCTCAGTTCAGGACCGAATTCTTTTTTGATATCGGCAATCAGACACACGGTATCAAAAGAACTCAGACCGAGATCTTTACCGAATGTTGAGTTTTCGTTGATTTCATCAACCTCAACATAATTTTCAAGCAATGCAATAAGTTTATCCATTTAATTTTTAACTCCTTTCTTCATCAGTTAATAATAAAAAGCCTGTCTTTTGATTTTACCGGTTGATGTTCTTTCAAAGGGAGTTTCGCGCAGAATGAATTTTTTAACCTGTCGATCAGCAGGCATTTTCATATTGACTTCATCAATCAGTTTTTCAATTTCAGTGCTTACATCTTCAATTCCGGTCAGTTGTGCCACTGTCAGATCGGGATAAACCTGTGCGGTAATTTCATCATCCTGTGCAATGACAATCATTTCTTTAATCAGATCATAATCGGCAAACATATTCTCAATTTCTTCAGGAGAAATGTTTTCACCGTTTGAAAGGATAATCAGATTCTTCTTACGTCCGACGAGGTAAACATGATCCCCTTCAAGATAACCGAGGTCACCGGTCATCAGATAGCCGTCCTGCGTAAAAACTTCTTTTGTTGCCTGCGGTCTCTTATAATAACCGAGCATGACAGAAGGACCTTTGACCTGAATTTCGCCATCCACAGTGCGGACCTCATCCACCCCGAGCAGCTTTCCATTGGAATACTTACACACTTCCGTAAAGTCAGAAGTGGTAATACGCGGACTGCATTCGGTCATTCCGTATCCTTGTCGTGCCGTGATTCCGTATTCTTCAAACGCATCAATGAGGGTCGGACTCAAAAATGCACTGCCGGCAATCATGCGTCTGAAATTTTTACCGAGGATCATCTCAGCAGCTTCTCTTTTTGTAAGCACCGGATTTCTTCTTTCTGCAATGTGAATTTTTGTGAGCATGGACTTGCAGATTGCAGGCACAATACGCATGATGGTGGGCTGAAAAATAAGAATGTTCTTATACAGATCAATCAGATTTCCGTTCAGGCACAACGTACCGCCGTCATAAATGGTTTTCAGCACATCACAGGCATAACAAAAAACATGATGCATCGGCAATATGGAAAAACTGACATCATCATCTTCCATTTTATAAGTGTCATACGTGGAATTAGCAGCAAGATTGCCGTGTGAAAGCATTACACCTTTGCGATCTCCCGTTGTTCCGGAAGTATAAATGATCAACGCACAGTCATTCGGCTCAGCATCTTCAATCTGTATTCTAGCGTGTTCGGAATTGTCTCCGTATTCGTTGAAAACTTCTTCAAACCAAAAGTGATTCCCCAAAGAAATCACTTTTCTCAGACCAACATAAGACTGTTTGATTTCCTCCGCTTTTCCGAGAAACTCTTCTTCACAGAAAAGCATATCAATATCAGCATCTGCAAACAACTGCGTAGCTTCATGCACGGAAATATCGGGTGCAAAAGGAACAACCACATTTCCGCTGATGATCATACCTGTCAGGCAGGCAACGTATTCATAATTGGTTTTTCCGACAAATGCAATGTGTCTTTTTTTATGACTGACTGATTTTATGTATCTGCAGACAGCATAACTGTCATTTTTGAACTCTCTGTAGGTTTTGGCTGCAACTTTTCCGTCAATGATGTATCGGCAGAAATCTTTGTCTGCATACTTCTCAACAGCATTGTTCAACAATTGTGCAACGGTTTTTGTTTCTCTCATAATAATCCCTTTATCCGTTTTTCTGACTACATATATTACAGGTATAATATTTATAATTCTATGAACATTTGTTAACAAATTGTTAACATTGTTAACTTTTTATTCACATTTTGCAACCTTATTTCAATTTGTGTTGCAAGGAGCACATCTTTGTAAAAAGCGTTGAAAAAACCTCCCTGCATACTGCAAGGAGGTTTGGGATAATGATTTGATTTTAGATAAGACCCTGAATTGCACCGAGAGCCTTTGTGAAGATCACAAGGAACATATCGACGAGCTTACCGAAGAATGCATTGATCTTGGAAGCATCAGCTGTACCGTTGAGAACTTCGTCATCGCCTTCAAGAATAGCAGAATAAACAGTAACAAGTTCGTTCTTGTAGTTTTTGGGATCGTTTTCATTGATGGTGATAATACGGCAGCCACGGCTGGAATCATCACCATAGGAATTGAAAGTTGCACCGGGAGTGTTGATGATATCAATGCCCTTATAAGGAACAGTAAAGGTGTTGATATGATCATGGCCGGAGAAAGTAGCCATAACGTCACCGACTTCAAGGAAAGCATCAAACTGACCGTAGTTCACGGAGCCGGGGCACGGGAATTCCATAACAACACCGCTTGTGATACGATCATACTGCGGAGTGAAGGAATAGGTTACACCGTCAACAGTCTTGGTGATATCCGGAACTGCAAGTGCATCGGGATAAGTCTGGAACAATGCGGGGAATGCTTCGCCGACAATGATGTGCTGGAATGCCATTGCGGGAACAACTTCGCCACCGTTTTCAGCAGCAAGAACTGCTGCGGTCTGCTTGTACCATTCGATCTGATCTTCATGAACAGCATCATATCCGCCTTCGGGATGATAGGTATTGGAGTCAAATGTCCAGATGTTGAAAGCATACTTGCTGCCGTCAGAGCTGAGAACGGGCAGATTGTGTGTACCGACACCAAAAAGTTCGGGAACGATATCAACAGTCAGGCAGTATTCGCCGCCGTACTGCTGATAGTATTTCAGCAGCTGTTCTCTGTCGACACCCTGTTCATCGTCATGGTTGCCAAAGGTAACAGCAAAATAGGTTTCGGTTTCAACGAAGGGAGCAACAAGTTCTTCAATAGCAAGAGCTTTTGTTTCCTGGGGACCAACTGTATTGTCACCGCCGAGGATAACAATATCAGGATCATACTTTGCAATTGCGTTGCGGATAAAAGCAAACATGGTTTCGCTTGCGGGATAGCCATCCTGACAATCGCAAAGATGCATGATGACAAATTCACCGTTTTCGTCAAACTGCAGCACATTCTCTTTTGCACTTACGGAAAAAGCAAAAGGAAGAACCATACATACAGCGAGCAATACTGCCAAAACTTTTTTCATTTTGTGCACTCCTTTAGATTTAATAATAAAGTAATTTTAACATTTATATAAGCAATTGTCAAAAGGGATTTAAAAAAAAGTTGTACAAATAATAACATAATTTTTTGTACAAAAAAAGCAATAAAAAATGTTTGCTTAATATTACGAATGTGATATACTGATTTTATTATGAACGGGAGGCAATGAAAATATGACTGAAATTAAACTCGGCATACAGCTTTACACACTCAGAGACCACATTCAGACCGCTGAAGATTTTGACAACACCCTCAACAGATTGCACCAAATGGGAGTCAGAGTCATTCAGATTTCGGGAATCGGCCCTGTTGATCCGCAGGATGTTGCAGACATTGTCAAAAAATACGACATGGATGTCTGCATCACCCACAAAGATTTCAACAGAATGCAAAATGACCTGGATACCATGATCGACGAACACAAACTGATTGACTGCGACTGCATGGGAATCGGCGGCATGCCGGGCGAAGCCAGAGAATCTGCAGAAGCCGTGCGTGCTTTTATTGCAAAAGCCACCGAAATCGGAAAGCATATGCGTGAACGCGGTGAACGTTTTTGCTACCACAACCACGATTTTGAGTTCAAAAAAGTGGATGGAGACAAAACCATTATGGATATTCTGATTGAAGAAACCGATCCTGATCTGTTCTGGTTTATTCCCGATGTTGCATGGATGCACTATGCAGGTGTAAATCCTGCTGCATACCTTGAAAAAATGGAAGGCAGAGTCAAAGTTCTGCATTTCAAGGATTACATCAAGCCTGAAGGAGAACGCAAGTTCTGCTCGTTGGGACAAGGTCTTGTCAATCTTGAAGATTGTTACAAAGCCTGTCAGAAGCTCAACATTCCCTACATCGTATATGAGCAGGATATTGACTGGGTGGACAATGATCCTTTCAAAGCCACAGAAGAAAGCTGGGCTTATATGAATACACTTGCTGAAAAGTGCAAGCAATAACTCCGTTCTTCTATTGACTGAAAAGCTCCCCTTTTTTACAAAGAGGAGCTTTTTGTATTGATAAATAAAGACTTTATAAAACGATTATGATTGCACCGTGCGGAAAATTTCAGATAAAATTCTGTGTGCGGCATCCTGTTTTGAAAGGATCGGCAGCTCGGTTTCGCCGTCTTTTGTGATGAGCGTAATAATATTGGTATCCGTGCCGAATCCTGCACCTTGCGTTCTGAGTGAATTGGCACAAATCATATCACAGTTTTTCTTAAGAAGTTTTTTTCTTGAATTCTCAAGTACATTATCTGTTTCCATAGAAAAACCGCAAACAAATTGTCCTTCCTTTTTGTGTTCACCGAGGTAGGCAAGAATGTCTTTGGTTCGTTTGAGCTCGATGCTCATGTCACCATCACTCTTTTTAATCTTGCTGTCAGCAACACTGACAGGTGTATAATCAGCAACTGCGGCAGCTTTGATAATACAATCGTACGAGTGCATATCTTCTGTGACTGCATTGAACATATCTTCTGCCGATTCCACACGGATGGTTTTAACAAACATCGGCAAAGAAACATCGGTATGTGCAGCAACAAGGGTTACATCAGCACCTCTGCGTGCGGCAGCTTCTGCAAGAGCAATTCCCATTTTACCGCTTGAATGATTTGTAATAAAACGAACAGGGTCAATGCTTTCTCTGGTTGCACCTGCTGTCACAAGAATTTTTTTGCCGGCAAGATCTTTTTCAAAAGCAATTTCTTTGAGGATATATTCCAGCAGCACACTTTCATCGGGCATTCTGCCGTCGCCTGTATCCCCGTTTGCAAGCATTCCGTGGTCAGGTGCAATGATTTCATAACCGAACGTTTTCAGCTTTTCAATATTGTCTTTGACAATGGGATTATGGAACATATTATGATTCATTGCAGGAGAAATGATTTTTTTGCAGGGACAAGCCATAACGGTTGTGGTAAGCATATCATCCGCAAGGCCGTTTGCAATTTTGCCGATGACATTGGCAGAAGCAGGTGCAACAAGCACAACATCCGCTCTTTTTGCAAGTGCAACATGCTCAACACTGAACTCAAAATTTCTGTCAAACGTATCAATCAGACATTTTTGCCCCGTAAGAGATTCAAAAGTGATGGGATTGATAAAATTGGTTGCATTTTGCGTCATAAGCACCTGCACATTGCAATGCAGCTTTTTCAGCATTCTTGCAAGATTTGCTATTTTGTATGCAGCAATGCTGCCGGTAACTGCCAGTACAGCGGTTTTTCCCTGAAGCATAAAATCAGTCCTTTGTTAAAATAATCAAATTTTTCTCCTAAAGTATAACACACATTTACAAAAAAAGATATATACACAGCAAAAAAAATGTGTTATACTGAACCCGTATTATATCTCTGACGAGAATAGTAACATCAACAGGAGGTCTTCTTATGACTAAATCAAACGAAAAAGTTACAAGACTGGTATTGCTTGCGTTGTTTACAGCAATCATGCTTATCATGTCGATGACTCCGCTTGGCTACCTCAACATTGGCCCTCTTGCTATCACTCTCAACGTAATTCCTCTCGGAATTGCCGCAATTGCACTTGGACCCACAGGCGGTCTTGCCATGGGAGCCGTTTTCGGACTGACAAGTTTTCTGCAATGCATCGGGATTGGTGGCGTAAGTGCCATGGGTGCTGTACTGTTTCAGATCAATCCCGTTCTTGCGTTCATTCAACGCTTTGTGCCGAGAGTTCTTGACGGGCTTTTGATCGGATTGCTGCACAAATTCATGGTAAGCAAATGCGGTGAAAAAATATCTTGCTTCATAACAGGGTTCCTTGCCGCATTCCTGAACACTGCCCTGTTTATGGGATCATTGGTTTTATTATTCGGTCAAACAGAATATATGCAGGAATTGATCGACGGAAGAAATGTACTCGTCTTCATCTGCTCTTTTGTCGGCATCAATGCTGTTTTTGAAATCCTCGCAAGCACAATTATAACGGGCTCCATCGGTTCTGTTCTTTACAAATCAAAAGTTATAAACAAATTGAGGTAATGACATGATTCTTGCAATCGATATCGGCAATACAAATATTGTGATCGGCTGTTTTGATAACAATGAAATCATTTTTCGCGAAAGACTTTCAACAAATCACACAGCCACTGTTCTTGAATACGTTGTAACCATCAAAACGGCGGTTGAAATGAATGATATCGCAAAATCCGGCATTACCGGTGCGATCATCTCCTCTGTTGTGCCTGCCGTAACGAACACCGTTAAGACGGCCGTAGAGAAATATCTTAACATTTCACCGCTTATCATCGGTCCCGGAATCAAAACCGGACTGAGTATTGTAATCGACAATCCGAGTCAGCTCGGTTCCGACCTTGTGGTGGATGCGGTTGCGGGCATCAGTGAGTATCCGACTCCGCTTATTATCATTGACATGGGAACAGCAACCACTGTATCCGTTGTAGATGCTGACAAGCGATACATCGGCGGCATGATCATTCCCGGACTTGCAGTATCACACGATGCACTGATCAGCAGAACATCGCAACTTTCAAAGATCGCATTTGAAAAGCCTAAAAAAGTAATCGGCAGCAACACTGTTGATTGCATAAAAAGCGGGTTGCTTTACGGAAACGCAGGTATGCTTGACGGTCTGATCGAAAGAATCAATGACGAACTCAATGAAAATTGTACGGTTGTTGCCACCGGCGGGCTGTCCACTGTCATTGCACCGCTTTGCAAGCATGATATCACAATCGATGAAGATCTTCTGCTGAAAGGTCTTATGAAGATTTACGAAAAGAACAGTTGAATAAAGCACTGAAAAAGGCGGAATCCGAACGGATTCCGCCTTTGCTGTTCATATTTGAAAAATACTCAGATGGAGATTTCCATTGCCGTGTTATAAAGATCACGGTCAATTTCTTTCTTCATATTGAGAGCTTCAACAATATCATAGTCGATGATATCTTCTTTTTTCATAGCGACAACGCGGTTGCCGATGCCGTTGAGAAGAAGATGAGTAGCATAAGAACCCATCTGGCTGCCGACTACGCGGTCTTTGACAGAAGGAGAACCGCCACGCTGCACGTGTCCGAGAACCGTTGCACGGCTTTCAACACCGAGGGTGTGCTGAATGTACTTTGCGAGTGCATTGACACCGTTGATGCCCTGTTCTTCAAGCTTTTCGGTGATACCTTCAGCAACAACAATCACAAAGTGCTTCTTGTCGGTCTTCATGGTGCGACGCATACGTTCAATGATATCGCGTTCAATGTTGAAATCAATTTCAGGAATAAGAATGGAGGTAGCACCAACAGCAATACCTGCATTCAGAGCAAGGAAACCTGCTCTTCTGCCCATTACTTCAACAACAGAGCAACGGTCATGCGATTCGGTGGTGTCGCGGATGCGATCCACCATATCCATAATGGTATTCAGGCAAGTATCGTAACCGATGGTATAATCAGAACAAGCAATGTCATTGTCAATTGTTCCGGGAACACCGACACAGTTGATGCCTCTGACGGACAAATCTCTGGCACCTCTGAAAGAACCGTCACCGCCGATAACAACAATGCCTTCAATTCCGTTTGCCTTGCAGACTTCAATTGCTTTTGCCATACCTTCTTCGGTAGCAAATTCGGTGCTGCGTGCAGAGAAAAGCATTGTACCGCCGCGATGAATAATATCAGAAACGCTGCGAAGGTTCATCTCATACATATCGCCTTCCATAAGGCCTTTGAAGCCACGGCGAATACCGAGCATTTTAACATTGTTTTCACAACCGGTGCGAACTGCAGCACGAATGGCAGCATTCATGCCGGGAGCATCTCCGCCGCTTGTAAGTACAGCAATAGTTTTCATGGTTTTCCTCCTAAGGGGTGAACAAATATTTTAATATATAATAACACAAAACTGCATTTTGTCAAGAGAAAAGGACATTATCTTCCCTCATTTGGCAACTTCTGACAAATTACAGACGCAAAGCAATGTTCTTTTCACCTAAAATGTCCGTCAAAGCGACGGCAAGTGCATCGCTCCACTCTGTTTTTATGCCGCTTCTGAAATCATATTCCTTTTCGTCGGCATAGAAAAACACAACCGGAATGCTTCCTTCATCAAAAATTGAACACAGGTTCCTTGCACGTTCGGTGCTCTGCGATGCCCTGCTTGCAACACGCAGGAACAAGCCTTTTGTTTTGTTTCCGTTTGTAACTGTTATCTCAGGTTTTGCAAATTCAATTTTCGGCAAAGCACGCATCGCAGGCTTTTTAACCGGCGGCTGCTCATAAATTTCATCAGGTGGCGGCAGCTGATCATATTCGCTCATGGGAACATACGCATCTTCGGCAACTGCATATTCAGATTGTTGCATTGCAGGTGCAGGCATCGACGGTAAATCAACCAGTGAAGGATCACTTCTGTGCATCTGTTTGAATTCGGTGGGCGGCAGAACATAATTCTTGATGATATCATCGTCGCCTTTGAGATCTTCGACAGACTCAACCTCTTCAAACAGAAGCTTGGGTCTTTCGTCATCACGCAAAGACAGTTTACCCGTCAGCAACACAACCGTGTCTTCAACAAGCAGCTCGGCGTATTGCTCATACTTTTTCGGAAACACAAGCACTTCAATGGAGCCGGAAGTATCCTCAATTTCAAGAAATGCCATAGTGGTATCGTTCTTTGTAATCTTTTTTCTGACAGCTGAAAGCAAGCACAGAACACGCACTTTGTCGCCGTCATGGAACGGACTTTCAGGGTCATTCAGATCCGAACTCATCAATGAAGTCACACGGGCACTGTGCAGTTTTTTTGCAAGATCAATATATTCAGTCATGGGATGACCTGACATATACATACCCGTTGTTTCTTTTTCAAGCTGCAAACGCTCCCGTTCGGGCATTTCTTTGACATCAGGAACCGTCGGTTCACTTGCCTGTGCAAGCGTTGCGTTGAGATCAAAGAAACCGATCTGCCCTTCGATCTTTGATTTCTTATCATTTTCGAGCGAAGAAAGAATGTCATCGATCATCAGCAACATCTGCTTGCGGTTCAGACCGAAACAATCACAAGCACCGCTTTTGATAAGATTTTCAAGAGAACGTCTGTTGAATTCCTTGCAATAAACACGCTTGCAGAAAGAATAATAAGACGAAAACGGTCCGTTTTCTTCGCGTTCCTGAATCAGGAACTTGATAAATCCGCCACCGAGATTCTTGATTGCCAGCAAACCGAAACGGATATTGCCGTCCACAACGGTAAACTTTTCACCCGATTCGTTGACACTCGGAGGCAAAACATCAATGCCGAGGTTGGCACATTCATCTATGTAAGCAACCACTTTATCCGTGTTGGTCAGCACACTCGTAAGCATGGATGCCATAAACTCGGCAGGATAATGACAACGCAGATACGCGGTCTGGAAGGTTACAAGTGCATAAGCAGCAGAGTGGGACTTGTTGAACGCATACGAAGCAAACGATGCCATGTCATCAAAAATGGCATTGGCTGCATCTTCGGAAATACCGCGTTTAAGACAGCCGTCACATTTGGAACCGCCATCCGTACCATCCGAACCGTAAAGGAAATATTTTCTTTGTTCGGCAAGCACGTCAGCCTGTTTCTTTGCAACTGCACGACGAACCATGTCAGCAGCACCGAGTGAGTAGCCTGCAAGTTCACGGAAAATCTGCATAACCTGTTCCTGATACACAATAACACCGCAGGTAACATCAAGAATAGGTTGCAGTTCGGGACAATGGTAGGTGATTTTATCGGGGTGTGCACGGTTTTCAAGGTAAGCGGGAATGAAATCCATGGGACCGGGACGGTACAAAGCAATAACAGCAATGATATCTTCAAGATTTCGCGGCTGCATATTGATCATCAATGACCGGATACCGCCCGATTCGCACTGGAACACGGCGAAGGTTCCGCCTTCACCGAGCATTTTATAGGTTGCAGGATCATCAATATCAATACTGCGGATGTCAAAATCGGGTTCCCTGCGACGGATCATCTTTTCAGCATCCGCAATAACGGTAAGGGTACGAAGGCCGAGGAAGTCCATCTTCAACAGACCTAATTTTTCGACCCAACCTTTATAATACTGCGTAACAACCGAGTCACCTGATTTGAACAAGGGAACATAATCATCAACGGGACGGTCACAGATAACTACACCTGCGGCGTGCATACCCGTATTGCGGATCATACCCTCCACCTGAATGGAAACGTCAATGAGTTTTTTTACTTCCGCATTGTGGTCATACATATTTTTAAGGTCTTGCGAGGATTGCAAAGCCTTTTCAATGGTCATGCCCAGTTCTGCAGGAATTTCCTTCTTTACGGCATTGACATCCGCAAAAGACATACCGAGAACACGACCGACGTCCTGCACGGCACCTTTTGCAGCCATGGTACCGAATGTTGCGATCTGTGCAACATGGTCAGCACCGTACTGACGGACAACATAATCGATAACTTCCTGTCTGCGTTCATAGCAGAAGTCAATATCAAAGTCAGGCATGCTGACACGTTCGGGGTTCAGGAAACGCTCAAACAGCAAGCTGTAACGCATGGGATCAATATCGGTAATACCGCAGGTATAAGCAGCAATACTGCCGGCACCCGAACCACGTCCGGGACCGACGGGAATACCGACGGATTTTGCATAGTTGATGTAGTCCCAAACGATAAGGAAGTAGTCAATAAAGCCCATCTGATTGATGATTCCGAGCTCATAATTCAGACGATCCATGTATTCCTGCGGATAATTCTCACCGTAGCAGCGAATCATACCGTCATAACAAAGACCTTTGAAATACTCAAAATGGTCCTGATCATTGGGGACTTTAAAAATAGGCAACTTTGTATCACCGAACTTAAACTCGACATGGCAACGTTCGGCAATTTTGTTTGTATTTTCTATCGCTTCAGGCAACTCGGGAAACAGAGCCGCCATTTCATCACCGGATTTGACATAAAACTCCTCGGTGGAAAATCCCATTCCCGTGTCTTCATCAATCGTATGCTTTGTGGAAACACAAACAAGAATCTTTTGTATTTCCGCATCCTGCTTGCGGATATAATGGCAGTCATTGGTAACGACCAAAGGAATACCCGTTTCACGGGAGAGACGAATGAGCAACGGATTGGTCTGTTTCTGTTCTTCAAGACCATGGTCCTGCAGTTCAATATAATAATTTCCCTGTCCGAACAGATTATTGTACCAGATACAGGCTTCTTTTGCCTTTTCATAATCATCACGAAGCAGCATCTGCAACACTTCGCCGCCGAGACAAGCAGAAAGACAAATAAGTCCTTCATGGTATTTTTCAAGGAGTTCACGGTCAATTCGAGGTTTGGTGTAAAACCCTTCTGTCCATGCAGCCGAAACCATCTTGATAAGATTCTGATACCCCGTCTGATTCTCACAAAGCAAAACCAGATGGAAACGATCAGAGTCGAATGCGTGCACTTTGTCATGACGGCTTCTGGGTGCAACATAACACTCGCAGCCGATAATCGGATGCAAGCCTGCGTCATGTGCCGCTTTATAAAAATCAATGGCTCCGTACATAACACCGTGGTCAGTCATGGCAACATGAGTCTGTCCCAGTTCTTTGATGTGTTTCATCAAAGGTTTGATACGGCATGCACCGTCCAACAAGCTGTATTCGGTATGCAGATGCAAATGGGTAAAGGGTGTCATAAGGTCTCCTTATTTCTGTCCGTAATAAGCATTTTCGCCATGCTTACGGAAATAATGTTTATCCAGAAGATTGTTGTCAACACGTGCTGTGCCGCCAAGCAATTCGGTTTTCAGTGCCATTCTTGCAACAATTTCAAGTGTTGCTGCATTTTTGGCGGCTTCTTTTGCATTTTTGCCCCATGCAAAAGGACCGTGCGATTTGACATTGACTGCAACCATTGCAGCCGGATCAAGATCGTTCTTTGCAAAATGTTCGGCAATGACAAGGCCGGTATTCTTTTCGTATTCGCCCTCGATTTCTTCTTTGGTGAGAGCACGACAGCACGGAATATCACCGTAAGCAAAATCTGCGTGGGTGGTACCGTAAGCGGGAATATCACGTCCTGCCTGTGCAAAAGCAACCGCAAATTCGGAATGACTGTGCACAACACCGCCGATTGCGGGGAATGCCTTGTAAAGTTCAAGATGTGTAGCCGTATCGGATGACGGATTGAGTGTTCCGTCCACCACTTCCCCGTCAAGATTCAACACGACAATGTCCTCTGCTTTGAGCTGCGTGTAGGACACACCGGACGGTTTGATGGCAAAAACACCGGCTTCACGATCAATCTCAGAAGCATTGCCCCATGTAAAAGGAGCAATGCCGTATTCGGGAAGAAGCATATTTGCTTCATAGACTCTTTGTTTCAGTTCTTCAAACATACATTAACCTCTGCCGTAAATCACTGCATTGTATTGCAGCTCACGTCTGAAATCTGCAATTTTTGTATCCTTGTTGATGTGCACAAACTCGATGCCTGCCATTTCGGCAAAATCACGCATCATTTCTGCAGTAACATCATAGGACAATACAGAATGATGTGCACCGCCTGCATAAATCCATGCTTCAGCGGATGTTTTGAGGTTGGGCATAGGTTTCCAGAGCACACCGGACACAGGCAGTTTTGGCATTTCATTGACTTGTTCGACACATTCGATATCGTTGACGATCATACGAAGATGTGTTCCCATATCTACAAGGGAAACAACGATTGCAGCACCCGGTTTTGCTTTGAAAACAAGTCTTGCAGGATCTTCCCTGTCGCCGATTCCGAGCGGATGCACCTGAATTTCAGGCTTTGTCTGTGCGATGGTCGGACAGACTTCAAGCATATGAGCTCCCATGATCATTTCATTGCCGGGCTCAAAATGGTAAGTATAATCTTCCATGAAAGCTGTACCGCCGCCGAGATCTGCGGTCATTGCTTTGAGAACTCTTGTCATGGCAGCAACTTTCCAGTCGCCTTCGGCACCGAAGCCGTAGCCCAGACGCATAAGATCCTGCGAAGCAAGACCGGGCAATTGACGAAGTCCCTGCAAATCTTCAAAGTTTGTATGGAAAGCGGTGAAACCTCTTTCATCCATAAAACGCTTGATGGCGATTTCTTCGCGTGCCTGATAACGGACTGCATCCATATTATCGGTCGCAAAGGTATAATATTTTTTATATTCTTCAATCTGTGCATCGATTTCAGCTTCGGTTACTTTTTCAACGTAGCTGATGATATCACCGACACCGTAATGTTCAATTTCCCAACCGAGTCTGTATTGTGCTTCCACCTTGTCACCGTCAGTAACGGCAACAGAGCGCATATTATCGGAAATACGAAGGCAACGCAAAGACTTGCTTTCTTTGTATCCGACGGCAGCACGCATCCAGACACCGATCTCCTGACGGAATTCTGCATTTTCCCAATGGCCTGCAATGACCTTACGGGGCAGATTCAGACGGGCTGTGATATAACCGTGTTCGCGGTCACCGTGTGCGGACTGATTGAGATTCATAAAATCCATATCAATCGTGCTCCAGGGAATATCACGATTGAACTGTGTATTCAGATGCAGATAGGGTTTCTGCAGCATGGAAAGACCTTTGATCCACATTTTGGACGGAGAAAAGGTGTGCATCCAGCAGATAACACCTGCACAATCGGCATCATTGTTTGCTTTGTTCATAGCTTGTGCAATTTCGGAAGATGTTTTTACACAGGGCAGAAAAACAATTTCAAAAGGAATATTCTGATCGGAATTCAGGCCGTCAACCATTGTCTTTGCATGAGCATCGACCATTTCAAGTGTTTCGGGACCGTAAAGATGCTGTGAACCGACGATAAAATAAAATGTATTCTTCTTCATAATTATTCACCTGCTACCTTCTTTTTGATGTTTTTAAGACGCTTCATGACATCATTTGCACCTCTGCCGAAGTAGTCATGCAGAATTCTGTATTCAGCAAACAGTTCATCATAAACTGCTGCGGATTCTTCATTGGGATAATAAACCGTATCCATGACCTTACCGAGTTTTGCGGCTGCTTCAAAGACATCATCATAACCGCCGTTTGCCTTACCTGCAGCACAAGCACCGAAGATAGCAGAACCGAGAGCACCGCCCTGATCACTGCCTGCAATACGGATGGGCATACGGATAATGTCTGCATAGATCTGCATGGTCATGGGGTCTTTTTTGGCAATGCCGCCGGCTGCGTAGAATTCATGTACGGGCACACCGTATTCGCGGAAGGTTTCGATGATCATTCTTGTGCCGTATGCTGTTGCTTCAATAAGGGCACGATAGATTTCTTCAGGCTTGGTCTGCAGTGTCATGCCGAGCATCATACCGGTAAGATCCACGTCCACAAGGCAGGAACGATTGCCGTTCCACCAGTCAAGAGCAACAAGGCCGGACTCGCCTGTTTTGAGTTTTTCTGCCTTTGCACGAAGATATTTATGAATGTTGATGCCTTCTTCGGAAGCTGCTTTTTTGTAGGATTCGGGTACACAGTTGTCAATAAACCATGCAAAATGGTCACCGACACAGGACTGACCTGCTTCGTAACCGAAGAAGCCGGGCAGAATACCGTCTTCGACAACACCGCACATACCCTGTACTTGTTTTTCTTCTTTGCCGAGAAGCATATGGCAAGTGGACGTTCCCATAATGGCAAGCATTTTGCCTTCTTCCGCAATACCGACAGCAGGAACGAAAACGTGAGCATCGATGATGCCGACTGCAACAGCGGTGCCTTCGCAAAGACCTGTTTTTGCTGCCATTTCGGCAGTCAGTTCACCTGCTTTGCCGCCCATGGGGCTGATTTCCTTACCGAGCTTTTCTTCAACAACATTTTCAAGTCTTGCATCGAGTGCCTTGAAGAAATCCTTGGATGGATAGCCTGCACGCTTGTTCCACATTTCTTTGTAACCTGCACAGCAGGCACTTCTGTTTTCTTTGCCGCAAAGCTGCCAGGTAACCCAGTCAGCAGCTTCAATGAATGTATCGGCAGCATCATATATTTCAGGAGCTTCATCGAGCACCTGCCAGATTTTCGGGATTGCCCATTCGGAAGAGATCTTACCGCCATAATTTTTAAGCCATTCTTCACCGCGGCTTTCGGCAATTTCATTGAGCTTATTTGCCTGTGCCTGTGCAGCATGGTGCTTCCACAGTTTTACATAAGCATGGGGTTCATCTTTATATTCATCAAGGAAACACAAGGGCGTTCCGTCTTTTTTTGCAGGAAGCAATGTGCAGGCGGTAAAGTCAAGACCGATACCGATTACATCCTTTGCATCAACACCGCTTTCTTTCAGAACCTGCGGAATGGTGGTATAAAGTACATCAAGGTAATCCTGCGGATGCTGCAATGCCCAGTCAACTCCAAGTTTTTTACCCGAAGGCAGAGCTTCATCCATAACAGCATGGGGGTAATCGAGAACTGCAGAGCAAAGTTCTGCACCGCTTTGTACATCAACAAGCAAAGCTCTGCCCGAAAGAGTACCGTAATCTACACCGATTGCATATTTAGCCATATTGTCTTCCTCACATTCAAAATTATTTTATTATCATATCTGCAACGCCACAAAAATCATCAAAAGTGCCGCCGCGACTTGCAAGACTGTAATTAATATTGCCGTCCGACCAAAGCAGAAGGCTGCCGTTTTCAAGTGCATGGGTTTCAAATGCATAGTCTGCCGATTCATTGGTATACTGTGTTTTTGTTTCAAGATACTCAAGAGCCTCAACGATACCTGTCAGTTCATATCCTGTTCTGTTTGTGGAGGCAAATGCCGCACGATATGTATAGAAAACATCATTGAACATGAACTGCACCTGACAGATTTCATCGAACAATATAACCTGCGTAACTTCCGTTGCACCGTCGGGAACAAACAGTTCAATCTGCCCTGCATCCACAAAAGCAGATGCATCTTCAAACACTTCGGGCAACAAAGCAGGATCTACCGTTACAGGTTCCTTTGTTGTCGCCTCGGTCGGTTCTTCTGCCGGTCGGCTACAGCCGACACACAAAAGCAACAAAGTCAGCAGCAACAAGCATATTGTTTTTTTCATTTTTTCTTCCTTTCTCTGACTGACAAAAAAGGATTGTCCGCGATGTAAAACCGCCACGGAAAGTCGATGGCTTCTTCAGCGTAATCGATATTGATCCGTTTGGATGTTGCGATTGTCTGTACGGAAAATCCATCGTCTTCCAGCCATAATTCGTCGCCTGTCAGCAGTGTTGCATTGTCTTCTTTTGTCAGCATCATTGCCTGACAGAGTTTACCGGGACCGCTGCAGAGATTCAGTTCATTGTCACACCTGCGGTTTTCTTTCATTGCCTGCAGACCGTCTACAGGTTGCAAGGCTCTGATCAGAACACAATCAGGAATATCTTTTATATTTGCTGAAATATTCAGACAGCAATACATTCCGTAAATGAGATAAATATAGGCTTTTCCGCCTTCTTCAAACAAAACTTCCGTTCGTTTGGTTTTTCCTTTTGAAGCGTGTGCCGCCTTGTCACCGCTGCCCATATAAGCCTCGGTTTCAATGATTCGTGCTTTGAGAATCCCTTTTTCTGTTTTTCTGCAAAGCACTTTTCCGAGCAGGCGACGGCTCAAAGTCAGGGCATCACACAAGTAAAATTCTTTATGCAGCTTCATGTCTTTTCGGGATCGATCGGCTGAATGAGCATGGTTTTGTATACGTGATAAATGACATATCCCGGTGCCGATGCAGGCGGTTTTTTGAGATTGCGGACAAGGGTGTAATCCACTTCAACCGCACCGCTTGCTTTTACACTGCTGAAATGTGCAGCAAGTGCCGCGGCATATTCCATATCTGCCACCTGTGCTTCCTTACCTTCAAGAGATAAGACCACGTGCGAACCCGGTGCTTTCTGTGCATGGAACCAATAGTCATTCTTTGCTGCTGTTTTTAAAGACAAGCGATCATTCTGCAAATTGTTTCTGCCGACAAACACCTTGAATCCGTTGGGAGACACAAACTCCAACGGCGGCATCGGTTTTGTATTTTTCTTATCCTGTTGTGTTTTTTTAATATACCCCGACTCACGCAATTCGGTTCTGATTTCGGAAAGTTCACGCTCTGTCTGTGCACGGCTGAGAGCATCCTCAACCGTTTGCAGATAATTGAGCTCCGCTTCCCCTTTTGCAATCAGATCAACAAGCAGTTTTTGGGCGGTCTGCGCTTTTCTGTATTCTTTGTAATATCGTTGTGCATTCGCGGTCGGAGAAAGATGTGCAAGAGCCGGAATTCGAACAATATTGTAATTGTCATAATAATTCGGGAGGTCATAAAAAACAGCTCCCTTTTCAAGCTGATACAGATTTGCATTGATCAGCTCTGCATAAATGCGTTTTGTTTCTTTATCTGCACATTCATCAAGCTCCTGACGTTGGGCAAGCAGTTTTCGTGCAGTGCGTTCTGTAAGAGTTTCGACAAGTTTGAACAAATCCGCAGCCTTTGCTTTGGCACGGAAATAACGTTCTTTGCCGAAGCTGTAAGCATCCAGCAAGTCGGAAAAACTTTCTGCACAGGCAGAATCCGAGCGAAGATGATGATGCGTCAGCGGCATATAAGAATATTCTGCAATCTGCCCTTCGGCATCTCTGCAGAACCAGGGTTTTGCACTGCCGTTGCACACCATTTGCTGCAATTCACACAATTCCTGTTGCAGTCGTTGGTTTTTTACAGGGGTCATATCCGCAACCGCACCGTCACCGAGCAATACGCGGTATGCTATTTCGTTGGCAAGCAACGGCGAAAGACCTTCCACCGTAGCCAACAAAGCACCTGATAATTGTTTTGTTTTCTTTTCGAGAACAGATTGCACAATTTCCTCCACGGAATTACGAACAAGAGAAAGCTTATTCTGTTGCGGAGGAAGAACATAATGCACATGGGGCAATATTTCACGGACACTGGACTTGCTTTCATCCACACGTTTTACGGCATCAATGATAACTTCGTTTTCATCGAGCAGAATGATATTGCTGTACTGAGCCATGATTTCAATAACCAATGCCTTATTGACACGATCGCCGATTTCATTGGTTGCATCAAAATCAATTCTGAGAATTCTGTCCTGTCCGACCTGTGTGACAGCTTTTATGACAGCACCGCTGAGATGCTTGCGCATAAGCATACATAACATCGGCGGTTTGGACGGATTTTCGACAGCCATGGTCGTAAAATGGATACGCGGATAATTGCCCGATGCTGACAAAAAAAGCTTCCTTTGCTGCGTTCTTGTACGCAACAAAAGAACAGCCTCGTGTTTAGCGGGCTGATAAATCTTTTCTACGCGGGCACCGACTGCAAAATCGGCAATCTCATTTTTCAGAAAGTGAAGAAATATGCCGTCTGTTCCCATTACATCACCGTTATGACAGGATTGACCTGTTCACTGACTATAAAATGATTCTGCGGAAAAATTACACGCAGTTTCTCTGCAAGTGCAGGCATTGCAACGGTTTCGGTTTCAAAATGTCCTGCAACAGCAAGAGAAAAACCGAGAGCCTGTGCTGCAAGCAGCTCGTGGTGCTTTGCTTCACCGGTAATGAGCATCTGTGCACCGGCTTCAAAAGCTTCTTCGTAATAATCTCCGCCCGAACCGCCGCAAACAGCAACTTTGCTGACAAGATTATCGTGGTTGGTCAGTCTGACGGATGTATGCAGTTTTTCTGCAATCGTCTTTGCGAAATCCTTTGCACAAACAGCCTGCGACAACATACCGATACGGAATTCGGCCGATGCCTGTGCAACCTCTGCCGTGTGAATACCGAGCAGAGAACAAATAACATCGTTTACACCGCCGACAGCCATATCGAAATTGGTGTGTGCACAAATTGCAGTAAGTCCGTTTTGAGCAAGTTGATAGACAATGCTGTCAGAAAGGCACTTTTTGATCGGTTGAAAAATGACAGGATGATGCGAAATGATAAGCTGACAGTTTTTTTCAACTGCTTCGCTGATGACTGCCGGAGTTATATCCAAAGCAAGCAAAGCGTTTTCAAAATCACCGTCCGCATTGCCGACAAGAAGACCTGCATTGTCAAAAGACATCTGCGTTTCAAACGGTGCGATTGCATCTATGTATTTGTATACTGTTGAAATTTTCACGTTTGTATCCGTCCAATTATTTTGAAGATTCGTAGTAAGTAAGGCAAGATGTAAGGAAATCTGTTTCCTCATTCTGCAAACCTGCCTTTTGAAGAGCACTCAATCGTACAGTCAATTGCCTGCAACGATCCTGACAATAACGGACTGCAAGCGATTGTGTGCTGAAAAGCAAAGATCCGAAATACACTTCCCCTGCTGAGGGAGTCCGTTTTTTGCCGTCAAACAGAGCTTCTATTGTGATATAGAGCTTACCGTTTTCTTCCGTCACACTCTCATCCGTAATACAAAAACCGTTGTGCAGCAAAAATGACCGTACTTCCCAGACATGAGATTGCGGCTGCAAAACAAGATGCAGATCCTCTTTTTGCAGCCATGTACAGGAACTGAGTATTTCTGTCATCAGTGTACCGCCCATGCCGCAGATGGTAATATCCTCTGCTTCTGAGGGCAGCACCGATTGCAGACCGTCCGAAATACGCAAACGGACAGATTCGGATAAACCGTATTTTGCAACCGTTTTTTCCGCATTCTGTAACGGTCCGACACCGATATCAACAGCAAGGCAGTGTTTTGTCTTTCCGCTTAAAACAAGGTATGCAGGCAGATATGCGTGATCTGTACCGACATCTACCGTCAACCTGTTTTCACGGACTGCCTGTGCTGCTGCAAGCAATCGTTTTCCCGGATTCACTTTTTGGAAAAATAATCATTGATTTGGGCGACAAGTGTTTCTACCTGCACACCGTGTACGGCACAAGCCTGTTCAAGAGTTTCGCTTCTTGCGGAGGGACAACCGAGGCAATGCATTCCCATGTTCAGGAAGAAAGGTGCTACACCTCTGTCGTAATCAAGAATATCGCCGATTTTTGTTGTTTTTGTAACAGTCATAATAATAAATTCCTTTCTGAAAAAAATTATTTAGTATTGGTTTCTGAAATAATATAAACAGGTCTGCCTTTGATTTCGGTATAAACACGGGCAAGATACTCGCCGAAAATACCAAGGAGAATCATAAACAAACCGCTGCTTCCGAACAAAACGCCGTAAAGCATAACGAATGATTCCATGAGCAGCTCGTCAAAAGCAAAGCGACGGATGATTGCATACACACCGATGATGACACCGAGAATGCAGAACAAAATACCGAGCCACAATGCAAGACGAAGCGGTGAAGAAGTATAACCGAGAATACCGTCAAGAGCATATTTTGCAAGTTTACGGATGGACCATTTGGTTTCACCCGCAGCACGTTCACGGTTTTCATGGCTGAACCACTTTGTATTGAATCCGACCCATGTAAAAATACCTTTGGAAAAACGGATTCGTTCGGGCATTGCAAGAATGGACTGTACCACTTTCTGTTTCATGATACGGAAATCCTGTGCACTGTCATTGATGTTGATTTCGCTGACTTTGTTGATGACCTTATAAAAAGCCCCCGAAAGTGCACTCTTGAGTGCCTCTTCACCTTCACGGTCAGAGCGTCTTGCAGCCGCAACATCATACCCTTCCTCTTCACAGGCAGACAGCATTTCGGGAATCAGATCCGGAGAATGCTGCAAGTCGGCATCGATAATACCGATGTAATCGGAATGCACGGAATACTGCATTCCCGCAAGCATGGCAGCTTCTTTGCCGAAATTACGCGAAAAAGAAATATACTTACAACGCTTGTCCGTTTCAGCAAAGCTTTTGATAATCGGCAGTGTGTCATCCTTGCTGCCGTCATTGACAAAAACAAATTCAAACTGAAAAGAAGTCAACGGATCACAAACACGGTACAATTCCGTACGAAGCATATGCAAAACATCTGCTTCATTGTAACATGGTATGATCAATGATACTGTTTTCATAGTTTACCCCTCGATCATAGAAATTAAATATCTGCCGCAATCATGCATATATCTGAGTGCGGTATCAAAGAATCCGTCCGGAACGGGACGCAGGAAATTATCCGCTTCAAAGGTTAAATCACCCTTATAACCGATATCTTTCAAAGCTTTTGTAATAGATATCCAATCCATTTTTCCGCAGAACGGTAATGTGTGCGAGTCTTCCTTAAAGGTGGTATCATGCACGTGCAGTGCGGTCAACCGCTCTCTGCCGAGTGCATGGATAAAGCTGACTTCATCCTCACCGATCAGACCGATGTGACCAAGATCAAGACAAGCAGTGAACCATTCCGGCTCCAGAGCATCCAGAAAATCAATAAATTCGGAAGACACGGAGCAGACATTGGGGGAAATATTGCGTGTACGCGGATTGCGTGTCCACATATTTTCAAGTGCAATCCTGACACCTGCTTTTTTTGCCGTGGGCAGCAAAGACCTGTACATGGCAAGGTTCTTCTTTTTGTTGTCCCCTTTGAAATCAACGGGATGAATGATAATATTCTTTACACCCAATATTCCGCACACTTCAATGCTGCGATGCAGCTTGGGGTATGTCTTCTTATTATATTCATCATCCCCGACTCTATACGACGGAAACGGTGCATGTGCCTGATTGAAATACACACCGCACTCTTTTGCTGTCTGCAAAAGCTTGTATGCGTACTCTTGATAATCAGAATCATAAAAGAGTTGCTGTTCGTTGTAATCATCAAACATTGTAAGATCAATTGCATCGAAACCTGCTGCCGCAAGATGTTTTACGGCTTCGATATCTCCAAAACGTCGGGCGGTCTCATGTGTCTGTGTTGATAAAATCATGGCACACCTCTCCATTATGATAATTATAACTTATTATATCACCATAAAAACAATTTTTCAATAGCAAAGAAGACGGTCAGAAAACCGTCTTCTATATTTTTTCCGCCTTTTCTATTTCTTCTTTCAGCCGTATCAGAATCTTCTTTTCAAGGCGTGATATGTAACTTTGTGAGATATGAAGTTTGTCGGCAACCTCCTTTTGTGTCAGTTCTTTTTCTCCGTTGAGACCAAATCGAAGTGTGATTATTTCACGTTCTCTGTCCGGCAGATGCTCCACACATTGCAGCAGCAATGCAATTTCATCTTCTGTTTCCACATTGGCTCCCACAGAAGCATCGAGGTCTGTCAGCACATCCCCGAGATGCAATTCATTTCCGTCCCAATCTGTATTCAGCGGTTCATCCAGCGACACTTCCGCTTTCAGATTCCCGGTTTTTCGCAGGTACATCAGAATTTCATTTCCGATGCATCGGCTTGCATAGGTTGCGAGCTTTATATTGCGATCAGGACAAAAGGTATTGACAGCTTTGATGAGTCCGATTGTACCGATGGAAACAAGATCCTCCTGCTGTACACCTGCATTGTCAAATTTTTGTGCTATGTAAACCACAAGCCGCAGATTGTGCACGATCAAAGGTTCTCTTGCTGATTCATCACCTTGACGTATTTTGTCCATCAATGCAGCTTCTTCCTCCTTATTCAAGGGTGCAGGAAGCATCTGCGGGGTATTTACATAATACAGCGTGGACTCTGCTTTAACCGTTCTGAGAAGAAAAAGTATTCCCCTGCTGCGTAATAGTTTCATATTGTATCCTCTCCTGTTGTTGTTCTTCGTTGAGCATCGACGGATGCAGCAAAACGGAAGTATTGTCTGAAAAAAAATCCGCCTTGGTCACAGCAAGCAACGGATTCTCTGCAACAAATGTACCTTCTTGTGTGATGATGATCATTTTATCAGCACGAAAAGCAGGCAGCAAAGATTCACCGACAGCAAAATGAGCAGGAATCAAACAGATTCTTCGATTCCACGCACTAACAGGAATGCTTCCGACAGACAACTCTCCGCTGAAAAATGAAAACAGATCAGTCGGTAACAATTCACTGACCGAATTAAAGTTCACAAGCGACACGGCCTTTTGCGAAATGGGATCAAACAGATGATTACCACTGTCAACAAATGCTTTTAAATCAACCTGCTTTGCATCACAGATTACGGATACACGCACTACTTTTTTATCTACCTGTGTACGATGCACAAAATTGATAATCAGCCGCAGACACACATAACAAACGGCAGAAATGACAACTATTTGTCCGCTGCCGACGGCAAAATAGGTTGTCGCGTTGTTTACAATCAAAGTCTCGGAAGAAAAAACTGTTTTGATCAAAAGCATGAATCCTGCAAAAAAACAACTCACAGCAAAAAAACAAAAGGATTGTCTGCAGATTCCTCTTAAATTCTTTCCCGCAAAAACCACACAGGACATACAAATGCTGACAACGGTTTTCAGAATCAAATTCATAACAAATCCGATATCGGGAATCAACAAAACAAGTGAGCAAGCAGTACCGATCAGAGTGCCGCACAACAACCTCAGCCTGTGTACTCTGATTCTTAAAAAAGCGGCTGTTGCAGAAAGAAGCAGCAAATTGATAAAAAAATTGGTAACAAGAAGAACGTCGATATAGATAACTGTTTTCATGAATACACCCGTATTACATTTGTTCTTATTATAAAACTTTTGACAAGCACATCCTGTCGAAAACAAGCAGGCAAAAAAAAATAGCTTTACGGCATGAACCGTAAAGCTATCATTTCATTTACAATCAAAGAGATACATAACCCATCGGATCTGTGGTGGAACCGTTTACACGCACTTCAAAGTGAACGTGTGCACCGGTTGAATAGCCCGTGGAACCTGCATGAGAAATGACCTGTCCCTGTGCAACGGAATCGCCTTCGCTGACAAGCAGTTCACTGTTGTGAGCATACAAGGTGTAAATATTGTTACCATGAGAAATCAGCACATAGTAACCGTAAGAAGAATGCCATGTTGCCGTTACAACCGTACCGGCTGCTGCTGCAACAACATTCTTACCCATTGTACCGGAATAAGAACAGAAGTCCGTACCGGTATGGAATCCTGATGAACCGGTTGCAGGTTCGATTCGGTTTCCGTAAGGAGATGAAATGTAAATATCGGAATACTGGGACAGCGGATGAATGAATCCGGAAGAACTGCCGCCGGAGGGTGTTGTCTGTACAGGCTTGGTAGTCTGCGGCACATACTGCTGTGTTGTCGTGGTATACTGCGACATGGCATTGGATGCGTCAAGACTTGCCTGATATCTTGATGCAGCTTCGATGGATGCAGATTCGGAAATGGAAGCTGCAATGCTTGCTTCTGCGGCATGCTGACTGTTGTATTCTTCAATCAGACGTTCAATTTCGGCATCAAAGCTTGCTCTGTCTGCATCATAAGTAGCAACAAGCATTTCATACTCTTCACTCTCTTTATCAAGAGCACTGATATTGTCCATGGCTGCAACATACAGTTCATGGTGTTCTTCCTGTGTAACTTCAAGCTTTGCACGTGCTGCTTCAGCTTCTGTTTTCTGCTGTTCAAGCGATACGGTATCGTCTTCAAGCTGCTGAATAACAGCAAGCTTTGCTTCGGCTTTCTGCTGATACTGCACTTCGGCATCCTGCGCACCTGCAATGCTGCCCTGCAATTTTGTTATCAGGTCATTATCATATTCGGCAATGCCGTTCATCAGTTCAAGACGCAACAAAAATGAATACAGATTGTTGGAATCAAGCAGTGCTTCGATTTCGGTTGACTCGCCGGTCATGTACATATAGCGAAGTCTTTCCTGCAGCTCAACCATTGTATCCTGTTTGAGCTGATGCAGGTCAATCGCTTTCTGACGATATCTGTACATATCCGTTTCAAGGTTCTTGCTGATGACGGTATTGGCTCTGATCTGTTCGTCAAGCGTTTCGATATCTTCATCATAAACAGAAATGCTCTGATTGAGAACCGTGATCTGCTGATCGAGATTATTCAGTTGCTGCGTGAGCTGTTCGGCATATTTCTGTTCATTTTCAATATCATCTTTCAGGGCATCAATTGAATTGTAAGCATCTTCAATTTTAGCATCCAGTTCAGCCTGCTGCTGTCTGAGACCTTCAATGACATTCTTTTCTTCATCTGTCAGGTTTGCTTCGTTTGCAGTTGCTGCAAAAGGAACAGATGCAATCAGAAGCAGCACGGAAATAACAAGAGCAACAATGCGTTTTGCCTTATTATTCTTCTTCATTGAGCACAACGCCTCCCTGTTCTTTGAGATATTTACCGATACTGAAAATACTTCCCAGGCCGCCTGTGATGACACTGATTGCAAGGAAGCCGCCAAAAATAGGCAGTACATAATTGGCAAACGGAATCACATCAGAATTGAAAATACTGAACACATTCTGCAGAGCGGTACCTGCAAGTGTGTAAAGAGCAAACAACAAACCGAGACTCAGAATTGCGGCAATGGTACCCAGCACAATGCCTTCCACCAGGAAGGGAGTTCTGATGAACCAATTGGTTGCACCGACAGCTTTCATAATGCTGATTTCAAGTCTTCTGGAATGCATGGTGATACGGATTGTGTTTGCGATGATAAACAAAGCAACCAAAAGCAACAACACGATAATACCGAGGCTGATGTAGGTGATTGCCTGGCTGATATGCTGCAAACGGTATGCAAGATCAGAATTCTGACGCACATGCAGAATACCCGGCACAGCAGCAACGGCATTGACAGTATCATTAAAAAGATTCATATCCTTGACGGTGATGCGGAATGCATCAGGCAGGAATGAAGAATCTGCTTCCGACAAAACAGAGGCATTGCCTTCGAGGTCATCAAGAATGTCCTCAAATCCTTCTTCACGTCTGACAAGCGAGATATCGGAAATATTATCAATCATCTGCAGTTTGTTCTGCATATCGGAAAGATTTGTTTCCCTGCTTGTTTCATCCGCCGTATCTTAAACAAAAACCATAATGATATTCTGCTGACCGACTTTTTCAACGGCAACATCGACGTTCAGAAACAGCAAAACGGCACTACCGATCATAACAAGACAAGCAACGAGAACAGCAACGGATGCGACCGACATAAGACGGTTTACATGAAGATTGCGGAAACCTTCGGAAATAAGATAACGAATACTACCTCTTCTTTTCATCTTTCGTGCCCTCCGTTAATCCGATACCTTTTTATTCGATGCAGAAGCATCGGACACGCCCGAAGAACGTAAATCGGCACCATTGGAACCTGCAAGTTCTGCACCGTCGCTGATATCGGCAAACTGATCATCAGCGGAACCGTAACTCTGCAGGAAGTTTTCAATTTCGACTTTTTCAACAGGCGGATGATAAAAACCTGCAGAAGAAGCTACATTCACTTCACCGTTATTCTGCATACCTGCAGCAATTTCGGGATGTGCAGTATCAGACACAACACAACCGTCCTTGATGGTGATAACACGCTTATTGTACTGCTTGATCAGTTCATGTTCATGTGTTACCATGACGATGGTTGTACCGTTGTTTTTGTTCAGATGATTGAGCAGATCGACGATTTCACGGGACATTTCAGGGTCAATGTTACCGGTGGGTTCGTCCGCGATGATAATTTCTGCCTTGTTGACAAGTGCTCTTGCAAGAGCAACACGCTGTTGCTCACCGCCGGAAAGCTCATTGGGATAATTACGTGCCTTCTGGCTCAGACCGACAAGGCTGAGTGCATAGGCAACACGTCTGGAAATCTCTTTTGCTCTGGCACCTGTGCAGTACATGGCAAATGCGACATTGTCATACACTGTCATGGTCGGAATCAAACGGAAATCCTGAAAAACGATGCCGAGTGTTCTGCGGAAATACGGAATTTTTCTCGGTTTGATACTGATCAGATCAATACCGTTGACTTTCACAGAACCCGATGTGGGCAATTCTTCACGCATCAGCGTTTTCAGGAATGTACTTTTACCTGCACCCGAAGCACCGAGAATAAAGACAAATTCCCCCTTGTCAATGTGCAATGAAACATCATTGAGAGCTTTTGTCCCATTCTTGTATGTTTTTGTTACATGTTTAAAATCAATCATAAAACCTCCCGGTTTTTTGCAAAACCGACGGGCCGCTGCCCGAAACTTCAAATCATTTTTTCTCTTACGAGCTCATTTGCATTGTAGCAAGCTATACTTAAAAGGCTCTTAATACTTGATGGGTGAAGTGTCAATATACTTTTTGACCATCAGAGCGACTTTAAATACGATGGCATCATCAAACTCACGAAGATCAAGACCTGTGAGTTTACGGATTTTTTCCAATCTGTAAACAAGAGTATTTCTGTGAACAAAAAGCTTTCTTGATGTTTCGGATACATTCAGATTGTTTTCAAAGAACTTCTGAATGGTGAACAATGTTTCGTGGTCAAGTGTTTCAATGGAACCGCGTTTGAAAACTTCACGCAGGAACATTTCGCAAAGGGTGCTGGGAAGCTGATAAATAAGTCTTGCAATACCGAGATTCTCGTAGCTGACAATGGTCTTTTCGGTATCAAACACCTTACCGACTTCAAGAGCCACCTGAGATTCCTTGAAACTGCGGGACAGATCGCGGATGCCCTTGATCACAGTGCCGATGCCGGCAACAATAGCCACCGTGGTTTCGGAGCTGAGGGTATCCACAATGCTTCTTGCAAGCTTTTCAAGATCACGGCTTTCGGTACCTGCGGAGACTTCCTTGATGATTGCAATATCTGTTTCATTTACATTGATAACAAAATCCTTGTTCTTATCGGGGAACAAAGACTGCACAAGATCAAAAACAGATGCATCACAGGCTTCTTCCAGACGAATGAGCACCACGCAGCGAAGTGCTTCATTATTAAAATGAAGTTCACGGGCCTTCAGATAAATATCACCGGGAAGAATGTTATCAAGCATTACATTCTTGATGAAGTTTCCGCGATCATATTTTTCATCATAATACTGCTTGACGCTGGAAAGAGAAATAACAATAATTGCTGCATATTTTTCAGCAAGTGCATCGGCTCCTTCAACAAAAACCGCATACTCGGGCTGTACGGGAGAACCGAAACAGCGGTAAGTAAAACCGCCTGCCGCAAGAGATTGTCCTGCAGAAAAAACTGCAGCAGGTGTAACACCTACGACCTCACCGATTTTACCGAGTTCACTGCAGGCAATGACTGTACTGTTTTCATCAATCACACCGATGGTGCGACCAACCGAATCCTTCATCTGATGCACAATGCCTTGAAAAAGTCTGTTTGACATAACGAAACCCCTTCTGATTAGTTTTATGCAAAATCACAACAATTCATTTTGATTATACCTTGCTTTTTTTAAAATTGCAAGAGTTTTTTATAAATTTGCACCAATATTTTTAAAAAAATTTGCACATTTTGCATTACATTGCTCCTTGAACATAAAAAAATACACAATAAAACAAGTCATTTTTTCAGCAACTTGCATATTGTGTATTTTGACCAATATGTACATATATATAGTTTACATTACATCCTCAACACAAGATATATCCCTTGACGCAATCAGCTCGACCTCTTCGTCAGTTAATTCTCTGCATTCTCCCGGCTGCAACTGTGCGTCAAGAAAAAGTTTGCCCATTCTGATCCGATGCAAAGACAAAACAGGGTTCTGTTGTTTTGCGAACATTCGTTTTATCTGATGATAACGTCCTTCTTGTAGAATTACACGATATTTCGTCTCGTCTTTTATTTCACATTCAACCAACACCGGCAACAGTTTTTCATCATCCAGCACAGGACCGTCTGCAAGCTCCCTGATTTCCTGCTGCGTTACGGGACGTGTCAGACCGACAATATATGTTTTCGGCACATGTTTCCCCGGAGCAAGAATGTTATGAGCAAAAACACCGTCATCCGTAATCAGCACAAAACCGGTGGTATCCTTGTCGAGGCGACCTGCAGGAAACAACCCCGTTCGTTGCAATTCTTCGGGCACAAGATCGGTTACGGTTTTTTCATGCGGATCCTTTGATGCGGACACAACACCGGCAGGCTTATTCATCATTATATAGATATGTTCTTTCCATTCCAATCTGAGGCCATTGAAAAAAACTTCATCTTTCTGCGTATCAATTTTCGCATCTCCGTTTTTGCATACTTTCCCGTTTACGGCAATGCAACCTGCGCGCAATAGTTTTTTGGCTTCACTTCTTGTTACATTTTTTACAACGGACAGATACTTATCGGCTCTGACCACACTCATATTTTTCACTCATTTCTCATCCGATTGCTGTTTCATAGGCAAATCCGTGCATAAAACCGTCCAACTCGACAGAACAGACGTCACCGCCGATGATCATCCCCTGACAGACAAGCAATGTGACTCTGACAAACACTGCACTGTCAGCATAACCGGGATAATTCGTAATCGCATAGGTCCATTTTTTGACCATTCTGCCTGCATAAGGTTGCAGATCAAAGCCTTGTCTGATTTGCAACCGGTTGTAGTTCTCATACACATCACCAAACTGCGACGGAATCACCACATCTTCCACAGAAACAGGATCTTCTTCTACTTCCCACCCGAAATTTTCAATAAATCCGATTCTGTCCTCTGCCGTTTTCCCGGGGAAGCGGACCTCTGTTGATGCCGGCACCATTGCAGGTGACACAGCGGTCAGCAAAACAACGCCCGAAAAAGAAAACAGACACATCAACACAAACAGAACATGGATTCGTTTCGGTTTCAGATGAATACAAAACACAATCAATCACCTCATATCAAAAAGATATGAGGTGATCTGAAAAAGTATGTTCAATTGCTTATTCGTTTTCTGCTTTTTTGGCGGCAGAACCATGAAGCTGCTGATTGACAGCACGGACTTTGTTCAGGCTGACAGCAAAGTCTTCCATGCTCTTGGTGAGAATCGACTCACTTTCATTCATGACAGATTCCACGAAATTGCTTGCACTGGTACGCAGGTCGCCTGCCCACTTCTGTGCATTGTTGATAATCTCAGCAGAGCTTGCCTTTGCCTTTTCAATAATATCGGCAGACTGTCCTCTTGCTTCGGAAATGATCTGAGCAGCATTCTGCTGTGCAGCCTTGGTGATTTCATGCTCCTCGACCATCTGATTTGCCTGCAGTTCACCCTGTTTGATTCTTGCAGCAGCAACAGCCTGTGCTTTTTCAAGAATTTCTTTGCGTTCTGAAGCAATTTTTCTTGCCTGTCTGACTTCTTCAGGCATTATCAATTTGATTTCATCAATAATTCTGCGAATGGCTTCCGAATCCACACGGACTTTACCGGAGCTCATAAGCGCAGGTTTTCCCTCATCGAGCAGATCTTCAATCTGACCAAGCAAATCCTCAACACTCATAATTACATCACCTTTCAAAATTAATTATTCATGGTTTTCAATTTTATATCTTCAATAATTTCACTCGGAACAAATGCACTGATGTCTCCGCCGTAGCGACAAACTTCACGAACAAGACTGGAACTGAGGAACATATATTCGGAGTTCGTAACAAAGAACATGGTGTCAATCTGCGGTGCAAGACGCTTATTGGTCAAAGCCTGCTGAAATTCATCCTCATAATCGGACACCGCCCGCAAACCTTTGACAATTGCGACAGCATTCTTTTTCATAGCATAGTCGGCCAGCAGACCGTCATAAAAGTCAACTTCAACATTCGGAAGATGCGAAACACTTTTACGGATCAGTTCAACACGTTCCAAAGGTTCAAACAAACCCGTATTTCTTTTTTTTGCATTGTACAGAACGGTTACAATAACCTTATCAAACACCTTGGCAGCTCTGGTTATAACATCAATATGGCCAAGAGTTACGGGATCAAAACTGCCGGGACAAATTGCTGTTTTCATACACTGTCTCCTCATTTACACCTGTTTACGTCTGTAAATGGTAACCCTTGTGTGAGAATACCTGCGTTCGCGGTCAATTTCAAACGCACCGACCGTTTGCGGAAGCACTTCATCCAGATCACATTCGCACACGATGATACCGCCATCCGTCATATGATCTGCAACATACGGCAGCACGCGGTCAATCATTTTCTGCCCGTAAGGCGGATCCAGAAAAACAATGCCGAATGTCTGCATACAAGAACGCATATAAGACAAGGCATCGCCGCTGACGACCTTTGCCTGCTGTGCAAAACCACAGGCTGCAATGTTGGCATTGATTGCCTGTAATGATTTTTTTGAATTATCAACAAATACACAATCAGCTGCACCGCGGCTCAAAGCCTCGATACCGAGCTGACCGGATCCTGCAAACAAATCAAGACAGGATCTTCCCTCAATTTCAAACTGAATTGCACTGAACAGGCCTTCCTTGACCTTATCGAGTGTCGGGCGGACTTCATATCCGTCCGGAGAAACAAGTTTCCTGCCCCTTGCGGAGCCTGTAATTACACGCAAAAGAATTCCCCATTCAAAAAAATTAAATTCTTTTATTTATTATGACACAAAACGACTGCTTTTGTCAACTGAAATTTTCAACAACATTAAACAATTCTTCACAATTGCCTGCCAATTTATCAAAACCTGCCTCACGAAGTTGTTCAGCAGAACGAAAACCCCACAAAACGCCAACCCCTTGCAGACCTGCATTGCGTGCAGTGTAAGCATCAGGTTCGGAATCGCCGACATACAGCACATCTTCTTTTGCAAGATGTAATTCCTGCAAAATCTCATCAATACAGGCTTTGTCGGGTTTCAACGGCCGCGTTCCGTTATCCCCCTTCACAAGAACAACAAGCTCCCCGAAGAAATGCCTGCAGATATCAACGGCCGCCGTTTCTCTTTTATTGGTGGCGACAGCACAAACAACGCCGCGTGCATTCAGTTTTTCCAACAGCGGCACAATACCCTCGTAAGGTTTTGTTTTATCCAGTGCATGTGCCTTATAATAGGCGGTCAATTGCTGCGTATAAACCTGTGCATCCGCATCTGACACTTCTGCCGGCAAAGAACGCCGCATCAGACGGTACAATCCGTTCCCGACAAAAGAACGCACCTCTTCCCTGCTCCTTGTTGCAAAACCATATTGCGTCAACACATGATTGACAGCATCCGCAAGATCATCAAGCGTATCTGTCAGCGTACCATCCAGATCAAATATTACAGCTTTATACATTTTCTTCACCATCCGTTGTTTCCTGTTCATGAAAAAAAGCATACACCTTTTCTGCAACCGGTGCAGGCAAACCTTCCACCGCATATAAAGAATTCAGATCGGCTTCACGCACTGCCGCCAATGTACCGAAATGTTTCAACAATGCTTTTGCTCGTGTCTGACCGACGCCTTCAATTTGCGTCAGCGTTGCAGACAAAGAGGATTTTGCTCTTTTTTGCCGATGGTATGTGATTGCAAAACGGTGCACTTCCTCCTGCATATCCGCAACAAGGGTAAATACGGCACGATTGTCATTGATGGCAATTTCAGCACCGCTTGTCGCAATGGCTCTTGTGCGGTGTTTTCCGTCCTTGACCATACCGAATACCGGAACCGATATGCCTTTTTGCAACAGCACCGCCCTGACAGCATTGACTTCACCTTTTCCGCCGTCAAGCAGAATCAGATCGGGAAGTCTGCCAAAACCTTCTTCCTTATTCTCGCTTTTCAGATACTCATCGAACCTTCTTTCAAGCACCTGTGCCATTGCTGCACAGTCATCATTTGCAATTCCGCGGACAGCAAAACGGCGGTAAGCATTCTTGAAAGACTTTCCGTCTTTGAAAACAATCATACCGCCAACCGTTTCTTCACCTGCAGTATGAGAGATATCATAGGCTTCGATGTATTCGGGTGCTGAAGACAATCCGAGTGTTTTGCCGAGATCTTCCAACACCCGATACTGTTTTTCATTCTTCCCCGTATACCTTGAAAGTTTTTCGGTGGCATTTTCGCGTGCAAGAGCAATCAGCTTCAATCCTTCCCCTTGTTTGGGGATGAAGACTTCACACTTTTTGCCGCGTTTTTCAGTCAACCATTTTTCAAGCAATTCACAATCGGCAGGTTCGCTGTCCACGGAAATACGCCCGGGGATACTGTCTCGCAGCGTATAATACTCCGTCAACAAACGCAGCCTGTCCTCCTGCGGATTTTCAATTTTATCCAATATAAAGCATTCCGTATCATACAGCTTCCCTTCGGAATACCGTAACACGGTCAGACAGGATTTTTCCCGACCGTCGGCAATGGCAAACACATCCTGCAGACCGCTTTTCACAGCAACAACATTCTGTTTCTGCCACGTTTTCTGAATGGATGCTATGCGATCACGCATTCTTGCGGCACGTTCAAACTCAAGATTCTCTGCTGCCTGCTGCATTTCGGTTTTCAATTTCCGCATGACGTCACCGCCGCCGTTCAGAAGCAACGACAGTGCATCTTTATGGGAATCAAGATATTCGCTTTCTGACATTTTGCCGCAGCACGCAGCAGCACAATTTTTGATATGATAATGCAGACAAGGACGTGTGTTACGGTTGATGTCTTTCGGAAAGTGTTTATTGCAGGTCGGCAATCCGAAAATCGCTTTTGCATCCCTCACCGCTTTTGACACATAACCTGCAGATGCAAACGGGCCGTAATACACAGCACCGTCATCCTGTTTTTGTTTTACCGCTTCCAGAGTCGGCCAACCGTCATTGGTGACTTTGATGTAGCCGTAGCCTTTGTCATCCTTCAGAAGAATGTTGTATTTCGGTCTGTGTTGCTTGATAAGTGAACATTCAAGCACCAGAGCTTCAAATTCAGAGGCAACCAGGATATAATCGAAATCGTTTACATTTTCGACCATTCTGCGTACCTTGATTCCGTGGTTGTGCGGAGAGCCGAAATACTGACTGACTCTGTTCCGCAAAGCCTTCGCCTTGCCGATATAGATAATTTCATTCTCAGTATTTTTCATAATGTAAACCCCCGGTGTCAACGGAAGTTTCATGGCTTTGGCACGTAATTGTTTTATATCCATTTTTTGCCTCCTTTCCTGAAATGAAAAAATCCGTCCTGACCTGCAGAACGGTTTTTCATTTTCCTGTAAATCAATTATTCAGCGAAGCCGGTTTCTACCATCTTTACGAGAGCATCAAGAGCTTCATTTTCATCGCTGCCATCAGCAATGATGCGGATATCTGTTCCGCCGGTAATACCCAAAGACAAAACACCGAGGAGACTCTTGGCGTTTGCTCTGCGCTCTTCCTTTTCAACCCAGATGGAAGATCTGTACTCATTAGCTTTCTGAATAAAGAAAGTCGCAGGGCGTGCATGCAAACCTACTTGATTCTGTACAGTAATATCTTTATGGACCATATTCGACTCTCCCACGGCAAAAATTTGGTTTACTTAAAGCGTAAAATACGCCCGTAAAACCTCTGCAGTTACATATTATATCACAAATCTTTTCTCCGTCAATGAGAAAAATTACACTTTCAGAAAAATCGTTTGATAGGCTAAAGTTTCACAATTTATTCAAGTTTGATTTGTGCAATATCACAACAACAAAATAAACTCAACTCGTCACGCATCCTCTTCATTCATGGCAAGAAGAGCAACAAACTGTTTTTCCTTTGCAGACAAATCGGCAGATTCCAGCATATCGGGTCTGCGTTCAAAAGTTCTGCGTATTGATTGTTCGCGACGCCATTTTTCAATATTTGCATGATGTCCCGACAGCAAAACAGCAGGAACTTCCTTTTCATTCCACACGGCAGGCTTGGTATACTGCGGATATTCAAGCAATGAATTGTAGTGACTTTCGAGCGTATACGCATCTTCATTCGCAAGCACACCGTCGATCATACGTGCAATACTGTCTGCAAGAACCAGTGCAGGCAACTCGCCACCCGTAAGAACATAATCGCCGATTGAGATTTCCTCATCGACAATTTCTTCCAGAACGCGTTCATCGACACCCTCATAATGTCCGCAAAGAATGCAAAGATTCGGCAATTTTGACAATTCAACTGCTTTTTGCTGTGTCAGCACGCTTCCCTGCGGAGACATATAAACAAGGTGCGGCCGCTCTCCCAATTCTTCACACAAGGCTTTGAAACAATCATAAATGGGCTGTGCCTGCATGAGCATTCCCATGCCGCCGCCGTACGGTGTATCATCCACACGATTGTGTTTATCGAGCGTATAATCACGGATATTTCTTGCATGAATCTGCAGAATTCCTTTTTGTATGGCACGACCTGTGATGCTTTCATTGAAAACAGCACGGCACATATCGGGAAAGAGTGTAAGAATATCAATCCGCATCTTCAAAAATCCCTTTCATCGGACGAATCAGAATTCTGTCTGCAGCGACATCCGTTTCAACAATCACCTGTTTGATGGCAGGCAATAAATACTCACGGTCTTGTGTATCGCGGATATGCCAGACATCATTGGCACCGGTTTCAGACACATCGGACAAAACTCCGTATTCCTGCCCGTTGTCGGCATCATAAACATGACAACCGATCAACTCCTGGATAAACCATGTGCCTTCCGGCAAATCGGCATCACTTCTTTTGATATACAGAATCTTATCACGCAATGCTGCCGCTTTTTCAACAGTTTCAATTCCTTCCATTTTCATCAGCACGACATTACCGTGCGGACGGGAAACCACTTTTACGCAGTTCTTCCCCTGCGGGTCTGTATAAAGCTGTTTGAAACCCGCAGCAAAAACCGGAGAATCTGCCCAGGGATTGAATCGCAATTCACCGCGGACACCATGTGTACCGACGATCTGACCGAGTTCAAGATATTCTTTAATCATAATAACCTCAAAAAAACGGGACACTCGTTTTGAATGCCCCGTATGTGTTTTTATATTTCGGGAATTTCGACGGTGACTTCTCTGCCTGCCTTTGCAGAACGGGCAATACCGTCAATGATTGCCTGGTTGTAAATGATCTGGCTGGTGGGAACAGGTGAAGAAGTACCGTTCTTGACAGCATCAACGAAGAAACGGATCTTGTTGTAGAAATTGTCGTGGCTGTTCTTCTTTTCGGGTACCTTTGTTTCAACATGGGTACCTGCAACATCACGATAAATAACAAGCGGACCGCCGATAGAGCCGTTCCAGCATTCGGTTGAAGGAATACGAAGACCTGCTTTTGTACCGAGAATGATGGTATCACCGGGGGTGTCCATATTCATAGCCCAGGAAATACGGAAGTCAAGAATGATACCGCCTTCCAAACGGACAAATGCTGCTGCAAAATCGTCAACGCTGAACAGATCGGCATATTCGGGATGACCGGGATATGTTACGGGATCCTTACCGAAGCAATCGTTGGTGTAACCGGAAACCGTCAGGGGCTTCGGATAACCGACAGCATTGAGAACCATATCAAGAGAATAGCAACCGATATCAGCAAGTGCACCGATACCTGCGGTCTTGTCTTCGATGAAAGAAGTGCCGTAAGGAGTCGGAATGCCTCTGCGTCTGCCGCCGCCGGTCTGGATATAATAAACATCACCGAGTTCGCCGGACTGGACGATCTCTTTGACCATCTTCATATTTTCGTCAAAACGAGGCTGGAAGCCGACAGAAACGATCTTGCCGCTTTCCTTTTCAGCCTTGCAGATAGCAACCGCTTCTTCAAGTGTAACACACATGGGTTTTTCAAGAAGAACATTGACACCTTTCTGCAGTGCGTAAATGGTGCATTCCGCATGGGTACGGTTATAGGTGCAGACGCTGACAGCATCGAGTTCTTCAGCATCAAGCAGCTCTTTGTGACTTCTGTAAAGACGTACGCCGTCGATTCCGTTTGCTTTGCAGAATTTTTCGGCTTTGCCTTCTACAAGGTCTGCAGCAGCAACGATTTCAACATCGGGACACATAAGATACTTTTTGACGTGTTCTTCTGCAATCCAACCGGTACCGATGATACCGACTTTAACCTTCTTTGTTGTATCAATCACAGTTTCTTCAATACTGCCTTCTTTGAAACGATCCAATACATTTTCAGCCATTAAAAAAAGCCTCCTTAAGCAAAATACTTTTCTTCATTATAACATTGCAGTAATCAAGTGTCAATATTAAAAATCATCTGTAAAATACGTTCTTTTCCGCGGAAATGCCCGCAGCAAATCAGGATTGCGATTGACGATTTTAACACCTTGCCAATAAGAAAGATCATCATAATCGCCGTCATGCCCTAACAAAACAAGAGCACTCACAGCAGCGGCATCGAGTTTTATGTCATACGCTCCGTCCTTACGTCTTGTTACAATTGCTTTTCCGTTTTCATATTCCACATCAAAAATGCCGCGATTCTCAACAATTGTGTCATCGGAATAAAATGAAAACTTGCCGTGTGCTTCGGGATACCGGGCCATGTTCAGAATTTTTTCAAGACGCAGAATTCTGACGGATCCCATATCACGCATGGTTCTGTTGCATTCTTTGGCCGTATTCGGAAGAATATCAAACAAAGGCGACCACACAGGCAGACGATCAATGACAATTGTCTTGAAATTGCCGTCATATGTTCTCAGAAAACCGAGCAGATTGAAAAGCGATTGTTTGTTTTCAAAAGCGAGTTCAGACACGAAAATTTTTGAAGCAGGTCGGTCGCAACGGAAAGTCACATAACCGTCAACGGCACCGCTTGCATTTCGTCCCATATATGTATAACCGAGCTGTTCATAAGGCTTGTCTTTGAAATAACGATCGGAATGCCGCATGAATGTAAGATTTGTTTTCAGTGCATTGCGATTATGGAAAGCATACAATTCATCCGCTTGCTTGCCGTTGTACAATTCCACATTGAATTCACGCTCAACAAAATCGATATGCGAAAACGGCATTTCCAGATTCACAAATTGACCTGCTTTTGCATAACCGAGTCTGCGATAAAACAATGTAGAAAACGGATACAATACGGAAACATCGTGCTTTGTGTTTGTTTCATAATAGAAATTGAAAATCTGTTTCACCGCACCGTTCCTGCGGTATTCGGGACGGGTCGCAACAGCACCGATACCGCCGCAAGTGATTTTCTGACCGTTGAAAGCGAGTTCAAAATCTTCAACTTCCATATTGGCAATCAGCGTTTCATCATCATCGAGGAATGCACCGATGAACACACCGTCACTCATGACAAGCTCATCACCGTCCGCATAGCGATAAACAAAAGCAAGTGAAGCCACCTGTTCGTGCTGATCGAGATCCCCGTGTACAAGATTTCTGATGATCATTTTCATCCCTCCCGGAATTATCTTAACATACAATAATAGAATATGCAAATCATTTTTTTCGCAAAAAAAAGCCCGGATAAAAAATCCGGGCAAACAGTCTCAGGAAAGTTTATTGATATCGTAACCGAGTTCGTCGGGGGTGATATAAATATGTTCAAAGGTGGTTGAGCCGTCATCATGAATTCTGAGAACGGAACCGCCGTTATTATTGCCGCTTTCATCTGCATAGCTGCCGTAACCTGTCTTCAGACCATAGCTCAGACGAACACCTTCAAAAGGAACGGAAAAGCTGTTGACATGATCGTGACCGACAATGATATCCTTGGTGGAGCCGAGTTCCTTTACAAGATCAAAGAATCCGTTGTTGACAGGAGCAGAGCAAACGCCTTCATTTCTTTCACCGAAGCAGACATCTGCATATTCGGGTCTGTAAGCATTTGCCTGGGCATCAAAAGCGGTTTCATAAGCTTCGGTGTATTCATAAACGGGAATGTGGAAGATTGCAGTGCTCTGTACAGTTTTGCCTTCAACAGCTGCAAGACCTTCAACTGCCCATTTGTACCACTCAAACTGATTGGGCCAGAGATGATCATAACCTTCAACCGTTGTACCGTCTTCTTTGAGATGTTCTGCATGATCGTGGGTATCCATCATGAACAGAGTATGGATGATTTCATTATCCTGTCTGATATTGATGATGTAGTTGCCGAAGCCCATGTCTTTCGGACCGAATTCAAACAGGCTGTTTTCTGCATTGGATACAAGATATGCTGCCCAGTCTTCCGTGATGGTATCCTGCCCGTCATGGTTGCCCATTACAAGGGCATAAGGAATACCGATGGAAGAGAGCTTTTCAACCGTGGAGTAACTGCCGACAAAACCGAGCAGATTGTCACCTGAAACAGTAATAAGATCAGGCTGCGTTCTTGCAACCAGTTCATCAATCAGATCAAAAGCATAGTCACTGTTCATGGTAAGAGCTTCCCCTTCACCAAGCTGAATATCGGTCAGATTGAGAACAACAAAGTCTTCGCCTTTTGTTTTTTCAAGAACCGTGGTATTGTCAACAGAATAAACATCATCTTTTGTCCAGGGGGTAAAATTGGCTTCGTTGTTGCTTGCACCGGTATAAATGAACGGAACAAGAATCTGAACAAGGCACATAAGAAATACAAGAATCTTCTTCGGGAATGAAAACATAATCTGAACCTCCGTAATATTAATACCATAAATATACCACAACAATGCAGAAAAAGCAATAATTTGTATTGACAAAATCTGTAAAATGTAAAATAATACAAGTGAGGTTTATTATAATGATGAATTACAGCGTTATCAATAAAAGTAAATTATTTCAGAATATGAGCCCTGATGACACAAAACAGGCTCTTGCTTTTTTCTCGGCTAAACAAGAACATTTTGCAAAAAATGACATTGTAAAAAACAGGGATGCAAGATTGACGGCATTCGGTCTTGTTCTTTCCGGATCCATCACCGTTTACATGGACGATTTTGACGGCAACTGCCTTGTCATGAGCAGTGCACAGGCAAGCGACACATTCGGTGAGTCCTTGTGTTTTTTGCAAAGAAACGAACCTGTTTATATTGTCGCAACGCAGAATACGGATATATTATGGTTGCACTGTGACCGTCTGCAGGATGATTGCGGATGTGAAATGTCCTGCGAGCTGCGGAATCGTTTTATTTCCCTGCTTGCAAACCGTGCCCTTGACATGAACAACCGCATTCAGGTCTTGTCAAAATTCACAATCCGCGACAAACTGATTACATATTTTTCGCAATGTGCCAACCGCACAAAAAGCGACACTTTTGTACTTCCTATGGATCGAGCATCACTGGCCGCTTACATCGGCACCGAACGCAGTGCTTTATCCAGAGAATTGTCAAAAATGCAGAAAGACAACATCATCCATATCAACAAAAATACAATTACACTGATCCGAAAATAAATTTATTTTTTGTTGCAAATGCAACATACTTTTACAAACTCTCCTGCTATAATACAGATGAAAAAAAAATTAAAACAGGAGAAAACAAATCATGAAAAAGTATTTAGCACTCATCCTTTCCCTCGTCCTGATGCTGACAGCATTTGCTGCCTGCACCAACACCACAACCGACCCGACACAAGCAAGTGAACCCGATGCAACAACAGTTGCTGACGCAGTGGAAGAAATCACTCCTTCCGATGCAGCTCCCATCCGTGTTGCCGGCATGAAAGGTCCGACTTCCATCGGTATGGTCAAAATCATGGAAGACAACACCGTAAGCGGCACTTATGATTTTACCATTGCAGGCACTGCAGATGAAATCGCACCGAAGCTCATCAAGGGTGAACTTGACATTGCCGCTGTACCCGCAAACCTTGCAAGTGTTCTTTACAATAAAACACAGGGTGCTGTCAGTGTTCTTGCAATCAATACACTCGGCGTTCTTTACATTGTTGAAAAAGGTGAATCCGTCAACAGTTTTGAAGATCTCATCGGCAAAACAATTTATGCAACAGGCAAAGGCACAACACCCGAATACAGCCTGCGTTATCTGCTGACACAGAACGGCATTGACCCCGACAACGATGTCACCATCGAATTCCGCAGTGAAGCAACGGAAATCGTCAGCGTTCTTGCAACTGCAGAAGAAGGCATTGCAATGCTTCCCCAGCCTTATGTAACGGTTGCATCGCAGAAAGTTGAAGGACTTCGTACCGCTATCAATCTGAATGATGAATGGAACAAACTTGACAACGGCAGCAAGCTGGTAACAGGTGTTGTGGTCGCAAGAAATGACTTCATTGCAAACAATCCCGAAGCTGTTACAGCTTTCCTGAATGAATACAAAGCAAGTGTTGATTATGTCAACACCAACACAGAAGATGCTGCTGCATTGGTAGAAAAGTTTGACATTTTCGCTGCCGCAGTTGCAAAAAAAGCAATTCCGCAGTGCAACATTGTTTATCTTGACGGTGAAGAAATGGCATCTGCTCTGACAGCATATCTGACTGTGCTTTATGAACAAAATCCCGCTTCGATCGGAGGAAATCTTCCCGGTGAGGACTTCTGCTATTGATGTCAAAAAAATAATACTCAACACCTTGGCGGTGCTGCTTGCCATATTCATGTGGCAGGCGGCATCGCTTTGGATTCATGCGGATGTGCTGATTGCATCCCCTCTGCAGGTGCTCAGACGAGTGTTTGAATTACTGCAATCAGAGACCTTTGCAGCAATTGTTTTGCGTTCTGCAGGGCATATCACTGCCGGATTCTTTCTTGCCCTCGGTTGTGCAGTTGTTCTTGCTGCGGCTGCCGGCAGATTTCCCGTACTCGAAATCTTTTTCCGTCCTTTTCTGCTGACGGTCAAAACCGTCCCGGTGGCATCCTTTATTGTTATCAGCCTCATCTGGCTCAGTGGCAACAAATTATCGGTTTTTATCTCTTTTTTAATGGCATTACCGATTCTGTATAACAATCTTTTGCAGGGGTACAAAAACACCGATCCGAAAATGCTGCAGTGTGCCGACCTGTTTCATTTCTCGTTTTTCAAACGATTTCTGCTTGTGCGTTTCCCTGCTGTCAAACCGTTTTTATTATCCGCTTGTTCGACCGGCATGGGACTTGCGTGGAAAGCAGGCATTGCTGCGGAAGTCATCGGCATACCGAAAGATTCGATCGGTGAAATGCTGTATTATGCGAAGCTGTACTTTGATTCAAAGGATCTGTTTGCATGGACACTGATCATTGTTATACTGAGCGTAGGAATTGAAAAGCTGTTCTTGCTGTTGCTCAAAGTCATTTTTGCAGGATTGGAGAAGAAAATATGAATATTATTATTTCTGATCTGTGCAAATCATACGGCGAAAAGAAAGTTCTGCAACACTTCAATGCAACACTTCCGAACGGCAAAACAACAGCTTTCATGGGCACATCAGGCAGCGGAAAAACGACACTTGCAAACATTCTGCTCGGTTTTGAGCAGGCAGACAGCGGTTCGGTAACAGGTATACCGGAACGTAAAAGTGCAGTTTTTCAGGAAGACAGACTGAGTGAGAATTTTTCGGCATTGACAAATGTGCAGGCTGTATGTAAAAATAAAGCAGAAAAAGAAAAGGCAAAAAAACTGCTGGAAAGTCTCGGACTTGCAAATGATATAAAAACGCAGGTAAAATCTTTGAGCGGCGGCATGAAAAGACGCGTTGCTTTGGCAAGAGCCTTGTGTGCGGAATATGATTTTCTTGTGCTCGACGAGCCGTTCAAAGGGCTTGACGAGCAGACAAAAGAAAAAACCATGCAGCTCGTCAAAGAGATGACAAAAGGCAAAACGGTACTTCTGATTACGCACGACAAAGAGGAAGCTCTGTTTTTCACCGATACAATTATCACTGCGGAGGAGTAAGAAAAAATGGGTAAAATCGTAGCAATCGGCGGCGGATATTACGGCGACGGTGAAATCAAAAACATCTTTGAAAAGATTGCCGAATTGAGCGGCAAAACAAATCCGAAAGCAGTGTTCCTGCCGACGGCAAGTTTTGACAATTGGAGCGAAGATGACGGTGAAATTCTGATGCTCAAGGCTGTCGGATGTGATGTCACCGTTCTGTGTCTGTCTGACATAACACTGTCAGAAGAATACATAAAATCAACCATTCTCGGTGCTGATATCATCTATGCCGGCGGCGGTCATCTTGCATTTCTGATGGACACCTTCAAAAAGAGCAAAGCCGACATTTACCTGAAAGAAGCATTTAAAAAAGGCATTGTTCTTTCAGGCTACAGTTCAGGTGCTATGTGCTGGTTTGAACGCGGATATGATGACTGTGCAAAAGATCATTCGTTCATTTTTGTGGATTGCATGGGTATTCTTCTCGGTTGCCATTGTCCGCACTACGAAAACGAAAACTGGCACAAATTCTCTGTGCGTGTCAGCGAACAGGATTTGTCCGCAACTGCCTGTGACAACGGTGCGGCACTCATTTATGATGAAGGAAAATGGTCCACCATGCACGGCAATGACGGCGGTGAAGTATGGTTCTTTGACAAAACGCAGAACTTCAAAGAATTCTGCCTGACAGATGAAGAAAACCTCAGCTTTTTCAGCAAGGTCATTAACAATTAAAAAAACAACGCACGGAAAACGGTTGGTCTTCCGTGCGTATTTTATTATTGCATTTCTGCGAATTTTTTGCACCATTCGCGTGCAATCAGCTCATGACCGAATGCGGTCGGATGCACACCGTCTGCAAGCCAATAAACGGCAGGTGCTTTTTCGCAAGCTTCATCAAGCAGATTCTGCAAGGGCAGGAATGCGAGATCATATTTTTCTGCAATTCTTTTGACAGCCTCGGCACGAAGCTTCGTTTCACTTTCAAAGTATTCCCAATGTTCAACCGTTGCAGGTCCGGGCAGCACAAAAGGCTCCATGAGCATAATCTTAATGTCCGGGCAAGCTTCTTTGATTTCTTCAATCAGCATGGAATAAACCTTTTCAAATTTTTCAGCAGATACACCGTTCTGATTGCCGATTTCATGCCACACATCATTGATACCGATGAGAATGGACAAAAAGTCGGGCTGCAGATTGATAAAATCGCATTTGATTCTTGCATACAGGTCAACAATTCTGTTGCCACTGATGCCGCGATTGATGAAATTATATTCTTCGGGATTATCAAGTCCGAGTCTTGCACAAACAAGATGCGGATATCCGAGTCCTCTTTCGTTATCATTGCTTCTCGAACGACCGACATCGGTTATGGAATCGCCCTGAAAAAGAATTGTTTTCATAGAAATTACCTCCCTTTTGTATTTATTTTATCACTTCATTTCATGATAGTCAACCTGAATATTGACTTTCTGCGGACATCATTTTATAGTATACTTATCAGAATAAAAGAGGTGCATTGTTTTGTTGATGGACAAATATTTAGCTTACATTCCCGATGACGGACACCCGGTGTTTGATGTCGGTATTGCCTCTGCGGACGGTGTGGAATGGCATCTGTCAGCAGATGCAAATGAATGCAACAACAGCCACTCTGCCACCAAAGCGATCATTGCGGCAGGGATCGGCATTTTACGAGATAAAGGCAAATTGAGTTTGAACGATTGTGTGTTGTCCTTTTTCAAAAAGGAAGATCTGCCGGAACAGATCGACGAACGCTGGAACGCTGTCACGGTGGAATATGCATTGCAACACAAAATGGGACTCGGTGAAAACAGCGGACTTCTGGGTATTGATGCCGATGATTCAAGAGATAAAATCGGGGATGATTTTCTGAAGCATATTTTCTCGGTGACGCTTGAACATATCCCCGGCACATACAGGAAATACAGCGATGCGGCATACTATATTCTCTCACGCATCATGCATGCTGTCAGCGGACAGACGGCTGACAAATTCCTGCTTGAAAAACTGTTAAACCCCATCGGTTTCCACGAATGTGCATTCGGGTGCTGTCCGAAAGGACATCCCATCGGCGGTGGAGCTTTTTATGCCCGCAGTGACGACATGGCAAGATTTGCTTATCTGTATGCAAACGAAGGTGTTTGCAACGGCAAGCAGATTATCTCAAAAGAATGGATCGAGCTTTCCGCTGCAAACGACTATGCGTGGACACCGTTCAGAGAAACAGACATCTTTGTCAAAACCGGTGCACGAGGACAGATGGTTGCTTATTCAAAATCTAAACGGGTCGGTATATCCTGGCACGGTTGCTGTTCAACAGGCGGAAATGACCGCAATGACCGGTTCCTGGAAGCATTTGAAAAGGTATTAGCTGAATTATAATATGAACACATAAAACAACTGCAAGGGGCACTTCTCATCAGAGAATGCTCCTTTTACTATTCTAATATTACGTATCTGTCACAAAAGTTGATTTTTGTATGTAAGCTTTATATACTAAAAATATAAAAATGAAAAGAGTGAAAGAATGTACAAGATTTTAATCATTGAAGATGATACTACAATCGTCAAAAGCTTATGTGAACTTTTGCAATATGAAGGCTTTGCAACAACTTATGCAATGAATTGTAAAGAAGCGGAAATTATAATAGAACAGAATCAGGTGGATCTGATTCTGTTGGATGTTCTTCTGCCTGACGGAAACGGTTTTTCTTTGTGCAGAAAAATAAAAAGCGAGTCTTCTTGTCCCGTTATTTTTCTCACAGCATCTGCGGATGAATTCAGCGTTGTGACGGGACTTGATATCGGTGCTGACGATTATATTGAAAAGCCATACCGTCCGAAAGAGCTTATTTCCCGTATAAAATCCGTTCTTCGCAGAACAGTCAAGGGGCAAAACATATTGACACTGGGCAATGTAAGTGTTGATATGGATAAAGGTATTGTAACCAAAAACGGTAAGGATGTTTGTCTGTCTGCATTGGAGTACAGACTCTTTCTTGTTTTTCTTAACAACCCCGGCATAACACTTACAAGAAACAAGATGCTTTCAGAAATATGGGATATTTCAGGCGACTTTGTTAACGATAACACGCTTACGGTTTATATAAAAAGGCTGCGGGAGAAAATAGAAGATGATATGCAGAATCCCAAAATCATTCTAACTGTCAGAGGCATCGGCTACAAATTAGGAGATCAGAAATGAAACTGTTAAGAAATCCTGAAATAAAAAGATTTTTGACAATCACTGTGCTTCCGTCACTGTTGCTTTGCATTCTTGCTGCTGTCGTCTCGAAATTTGCCGCAGTCTGCGTTCTTTTTATAAGCTCCTTTTTGATCTTCAGTTTTCTTATTTTTACAAACCGAAGATACAAAAGAATCAACCGACTCGACGAAAGTATTGATAAAATTCTGCACGGCAATGATACAATAAATATCAAATCTTTCGGTGAAGGTGAACTTTCAATTCTTGAAAGCGACGTTCAGAAAATGCTTGTTCGTCTTCGCGATCAGAAAGATATTCTGCAAAGAGAAAAAGTTTTTCTTGCAGATTCCATTGCAGATATCTCCCATCAATTAAGAACACCGCTTACAAGCATAAATCTTATTATAACACTTTTACAATCCTATGATGTTACACAAGAAAGAAAAAATGAGCTCCTCAGAGAGCTTTGCACACTTATAACAAAAACAGAATATCTTGTTACCGTTCTTCTTAAAATCTCAAAAATTGATGCAGGTACAGTACAGTTTGAAAGGACTGAAAACAATCTCCATCATCTTTTGCAACAATCTGCAGAACCTCTCCTGATTCCGATGGATATAAAAAACCAAAACATGGTTATAAATGCAGATGATATTTTTCTTCATTGTGATTACGCCTGGTGCCTCGAAGCCTTTGGTAACATTCTTAAAAACTGTACAGAACACGCACCCGAAAACAGTACAATAACCGTTACGGCTAAAGACACTTCTGTTTTCACGGAAATCATAATTGCCGATACGGGAAAAGGATTTGACGAAACTGATATTCCACACATTTTCGATCGATTTTACAAAGGTAAAAACGCCACAAAGGAAAGCTTCGGCATAGGGCTCAATCTTGCAAAAATGATCATAACTGCACAAAACGGAACAATAACCGCAGAAAACAACCCGTCAGGTGGTGCAAAATTCATAATAAGATTTCATAAACAGGTTGTGTGACATTTTTGTAATAACAAAGTCACCGTATTGTCATTTTGCATCGGTACAATAAAGCCACATCAAAAACAAAGGAGACATTCAAAATGGATATTCTGAAAATTGAAAACCTGTCCAAAGTTTACGGTGCGGGTGAAAATCAGGTCAAAGCGCTCGACAATGTGAGTTTCAGTGTACCGAAAGGACAGTTTGTTGCCATCATTGGTCCGTCAGGCTCGGGCAAAAGCACACTTCTGCACATTTTAGGAGGCGTAGATAAGCCGACAAGCGGCAAGGTTTATCTTGACGGGCAGGATGTTTATGAACAGAACGAAGATCAGCTTGCCGTTTTTCGTCGCAGACAGGTAGGACTTATTTATCAGTTTTACAATCTGATTCCGGTGCTCAATGTAACGGAAAACATTACCTTACCCGTGCTTATGGACGGCAAAAAAGTAGACGAAAAACACCTGAACGAGTTGATTACTCTGCTTGCACTGAACGGAAGAGAAAAGCATCTTCCGAATGAGCTTTCCGGCGGTCAGCAGCAAAGAGTTTCCATCGGAAGAGCACTGATTAACAATCCGGCAGTGATGCTTGCGGACGAACCGACGGGAAACCTTGATTCAAAAAACAGCCACGAAATCGTGGAACTTCTTAAACTGTCCAATAAAAAATACGGTCAGACACTCATTGTCATTACACATGACAAATCAATCGCCTTGCAGGCAGACAGAATTATAACAATCAATGACGGAAAAATAGCAAGCGACAGCCTGTTTGTCAAGTGAGGTATGCGTAATGAATATTTTCAGACAATTCACAAATCGCTCCCTCAAAGAGAATAAAATACGAACGGTTGTTACCATAATCGGCATCATTCTTTCCGTCGCTATGTTTACCGCCACCACGGAAGCTTTTGTTACCGTACAAAACTATCTCGTTAATTATGCCGAGATGTATAACGGAAAATATCATGTCGGATTTTATGATGTTAAAATCAACGACGCATCTGCAATTACAGAAGATGAACGAGTAGAAAAATATACTTATATTCAGGAAATCGGTTATTCCGAAATCGGCTCCTCAAATCCGGATAAACCGTATTTATTCATCGGAGGCATTCCCGCAGATTTCACCGATGTGATGCCGATTCATCTGACAGAGGGCAGACTCCCTGAAAACAGCAATGAAATTGTTGTTTCGGATCATCTTTATACAAACGGCGGAGTAAAATTTGAACTCGGCCAGCAAATCAATTTACAAATCGGAAAAAGACAACGTACGGATTATAACAGTATAGAATCAGACAGCAAAGAACGCAAGGAGCTTACGCAAAAGGTTCCGTTATTCAATTGGGATGCTCAATCCGAACTACTTATTGATACAAAAGAAAAAGCATATACCATTGTAGGCTTTTGTGTAAGACCCGATCAATTGTCTCTTGAACCGTTTTCTGCCCCCGGATATACCGCATTCACAATGAACGAAGAAAACAACAAGAACACAAAAAGCATCTATACTGTTCTGAAAAAGCCTGTTGAATACGATACATTCAACAGTGAAATCACGAATGCTTTAGATATCAGCAGTTGTATCAATCACGATCTTCTGATGTTCAGCTTCAACAGCTTCGATTCTGCATTTCCGATATTGGCAATAGGATTGCTCGCAATTCTGATCGGACTTATTGTTTTCGGTTCGGTTGCACTGATATATAATTCATTTTCAATTTCAGTCAGCGAACGCACAAAACAGTTCGGTATTCTGAAAAGCATCGGTGCGACAAAAAAACAGATAAAAACTTCGGTTCTTTACGAGGCAGCTGTGCTTTGTATGATCGGCATTCCGATAGGTCTTATTTCCGGCTGTCTCGGAATAGCAATAACATTCCATTTCCTGAGCGATACGATTACAACGGTTCTTGCAGAACTTACAGACCTTAAAATGCGATTTGTTTTTTCTCCGTCAGCAATCATTGCCGCAAGTTTATTAAGTTTTATAACAGTCATTATTTCTGCATACATTCCCGCAAGAAAGGCAATCAGAATCAACCCCATTGAATCTGTAAGACAGTCAAATGAAATCAAAATCAAACGTCGCAGTGTAAAAGTCTCTCCGTTGACGCAGAAGATTTTCGGTTTTGAAGCAACCCTCTCCTCCAAAAACTTCAAACGTAACAAGAGAAAATACAGAACTACCGTTTTTTCTCTTTTTGTTTCCGTTGTGCTTTTCATTTCCGCCTCTTCCCTTGCAACCTATTTTACGGATATTGTTGATGCCGAAAGCAATATTATGAACTATGATGTTGCAATTAATTTATACAGCAATGAAGACAGCACAGAAGAAGGGGCAGCATCAGAAACAGATGAGTTATACCAAAAACTGTATAAAGAATTACCGACTGTAAAAGGAATCAATGAATATACCTTTGTTCAGGAAATGACCGCAACCTTTAATATCGAAAAGAAGTATGTTTCGGAAGAATATCTGGAAATTCTCAACAAGGAGCAGTATGATACGAAAAATGAAAATCAGTTCAACGGTAACTTTGTTTACAATTTTATTGATGATGAAGCATTCAAAAGGCTTCTCAGAGAGAACGGTCTTAATGAAAAGGAATACTTTGACAATGAAACCCCGAAAGCACTGGTTTACGACAAAAACACCTATAACTATCAAACGGGTACAAAGGAAAGTGTTTATATCGTGTCATTTCTGAATCAGAATACTTTCCCGTCAACACTTGAAATCACAAATATTCTTCCTTTTTTTGAAGAATCCGGTACGGAATACTTTTATTCCGGTGAAACCGTAATGCAAAACGGAGCTCTTTGTTATGCATATGATATAGCTCGTGATGAGGGAGATACATTCAATGGAGAAACAAAGCGTTATCTGACTGAAGAAGAAGCCGTAAATCATACCAACATTGAAATCGGTGCAATCCTTGAAAACAAGCCTTATTTTACAAGAAACAATACAAATCTTATTTATCCCGAATCGGCAATAGGATTTGTTGAAATTCCGGAGCAGTATAACAATTACAGCCATGTATATATTCTCTGTGAAGACCATGCAAAAGTGACAAATGAAGTACACCGGTTGATAAGCGATATCGGCGGAACTTCAAACAATGTGAATGTATACGATTATTCCGCTGAAATTGAAAGCATCCGGGCACTTGTGACGATCGCACAAGTGTTGGCATACGGTTTTATCGTTCTGATCTCCATGATTGCAGCCGCGAATGTTTTCAATACAATATCAACAAACATTTCTTTAAGAAGACGGGAATTTGCAACGCTCAGATCTGTCGGACTGACAAGCAAGGGAATGAGAAAAATGATGACCTTTGAGTCTGTTTTTTACGGTGCAAAAAGCCTTTTGTATTCCCTGCCTGTTTCATTTGCACTGACATATCTGATACATTTTGTGGCAGCAAACAGCGGATATGCAATGCGTTTCTATGTTCCGTGGGATAAATTCGTTATAGCCATTGCAAGTGTATTTATAATCGTTGTTTTGAGTGTGACGTATTCAATCAAAAAGTTACACAATGAAAACACGGTTGAAACACTGCGCAATGAGAATGTATAAAAAAAGCAGCCACGCAGACTGTAAGAAGCCTGCGTGGCATTTCGGTTGATTGATTATAAAAACTCAGCTAAAAGCCATAAGAAAGCCATGATGATCGGCTGGTGGGCAAGATAAAACCACAGTGAATATCGACCGATAAAGGAAAAAGGTTTTATATTGATTGCGGAAAACTTTTGAAAAACTTTGCTTTTTTGCAAAGCGGGATAAAGCAAAAAGCCAAACAAATATAAAAATATCCAAGGGATGATCGGAAAATAATCGGAGGATGCGAAATCTGCAGGCGGAAAACCGAGAATTGCTGTCAGGGTATTGACATACAACACTTCGGGCAGTTTGCCGAAATAAAAGCCGAACCCACCGAATGTACCGTATGCGGCATTAAAAAAGAGTAAAAATATGGCAAGTAACAACAATCGGGTGATTATATTATTACATTTCAATATGAATTTTTTCAACGGTTGCAACAGCAGTGAAGCAAAACCTAAAAATGTCAGCACGCCGAAAACAACCGGCTGTTCGGGCATGAACAGATAAGAAATCAGGCTGATTGCCGCTCCGAGAAGAATGAACAGTCCTGCCCGTTTGTATTTCTGTTTTCCGAAGTGTTCGCACATACCTGCAAGCAACACAAACAGCATACAACCGAAATCACGAACATACAAAACCGGCTGCATCATTTCCGCGGAAATACTGAACAGACCGAACATATAAACACAGTCAAAAAGGGCATGGTAAACAACCATGCCCGCAATGCACAATCCGCGGACGGTATCAAACAGAGGATACCGTCCGATTTTGTTTTTTCTGAACGTCATCACAGATCGTAGAACGATACACCCTGCACGGATGCTTTTACAAAGTTCGCAACATCTTCATAGACACGTTCTTTGTCATCTTCATGCAGAATTTCGTGACGGTCGCAAGGATAGAGAATGACAACCGGATCCAGACCTGCATTCACAAGCTGATCAGAAAGATCAAGCACACCTTTGCCGTTCATGCCGATGGGATCCTTTGCACCTGACACAAGCATGATCGGAAGGTCCTGCGGCAATTTGGATGCCCATTCGGGATCGCAGGCTTTGATGCCGATCAATGCAACATTTTTGGTACCGGCATTTTTCAGAGCAAAGCCGCAAAGAGGATCGGCTCTGTATGCTTCGCGATTCTCCTTGTTTTCGGACAACCAGGACAGTTCATCACCGTCACCATAGGCTTTTGCAGAGATCTTCCCTGTCAGCGTATTCATAAACTGCAGATGTGATCCTGTTCCGCCGAGTCTGGCGATCAGATCATCCAGTGCACCGTCAAACATGGATGCGACCGGAGGCAACATACCTGTTCCGCAAAGCACAAGACCTGCAAGGTCAGAACCGAAATTGGCTGCATAAATTTTTGCAAGGAAAGAGCCGAGGCTGTGTCCGAAAAGAAAATAAGGCAGTTCCGCATAGCGTTTGTGCATAATTCTGTACAGCGTATTCATATCGCGTACCATATACACATAGCCGTCCTGTTCGTCGATATAGCCGAGTTCGTCCACATCATTCACGGACTTGCCGTGACCGATGTGATCATTACCGCAAACCACAAAACCGAACTGCGTCAGATAGCGTGCAAATTCATCATACCTGCCGATGTGTTCAACAACACCGTGGGCAAGCTGAATGACAGCCACAGGCTGCACTTCATCATCCTGCCAGATGAGTGTTCTGATCTGATTTCTGCCGTTTGCAGATGCATAATACGCTTCTTTTCTGATAACAGCCATAAAAGCCGCCTCCTGCAATCAATTAATCAAACATATATACACGACATTCGTACGGCTGCAAGCAGAAGCCGTTTCCGTACAGCTTGTCGATGTCGTAGTTGGTCATCATCAGTTCGCCGTCGGCAATGTTGAAGCCCTTGGGAGCTGTGAACTGAATGGGTTCTTCACTGAAAGAACAAGCTACAAGCATTCTCTTACCGTCAAGAGAACGGGAATAACAGAACAGTTTATCGCTTTCAGCAAAATGTTCTTCATAGTCACCGTAAATAACAATGTCATTTTCTTTTCTGAATTTGAGAAGCTTACGGTAGTAATTCAGAATTGAATTTTCGTCGTTTTCCTGTGCAGCAACGTTGATTTCCTTGTAGTTTTCATTGATGAAGAACCAGGGCTTTTCAGCAGTTGTGAAACCTGCGTTCTTGCTGTCGTCCCACTGAACGGGTGTTCTTGCATTGTCACGGGAAGCATAGTTTGCAAGGTCAAGAGCTTTCTTCTTGCCCATGATGGCTTTGGCAACGCCGTAGTTATTGATGGTGGAAACGTCAACATAATCATCAATGGAGTTGAGTTTGATGTTGGTCATACCGATTTCCTGGCCCTGATAAATAAAGGGAGTACCGGACTGACAGATGTACATGGTTGCAAGCATTTTTGCACTTGCTTCTCTGTATTTCAGGCTGCCGTAACGGTTAACGATACGGGGCTGGTCATGGTTTTCAATGTAGTTTGCGTTCCAAGCGATGCCGTAAAGACCCTTCTGCCAACGGGTATAAACCTTCTTGAGCTTTTTCAGGCTGAACGGAGCTTTGAACCAGCTGTAGAACATACAGTCGGCTGCCATGTGTTCAAAGTGGAACATCATATTAAGCTGCTGATTGGGACCTTCCTTGATGTGGTGCAGTGCCTTTTTGATGGTCATCATCGGAGCTTCACCGACGGTCATGCAATCATATTTGCTCAGGACATCATCCTTGAATTCCTGCAGGTATTCATCAAGATGCGGACCGCCCATGTAGTGTTCCATACCGGTAGCCACGGGGAACCAATAGGGACTTGAGGGCAGACCTTCGGTCTTGGAAATAAAGGTAATAACGTCTTCACGGAAGCCGTCAACACCCATATCGAGCCAATAACGCATGATATCCTTGACTTCTTCACGGACTTTCGGGTTGTCCATATTCAGATCGGGCTGTTCAACGGCAAACAGATGCAGGTAGTATTCCCCTGCTTCCTTGTCATATTCCCAGGCGGGACCTGCAAAAGTGGACATCCAGTTGTTGGGACGTCTGTTGCCTTTGCCTTTACGCCAGAAATAATAATCGTGATATGGGTTATCCTTGCCTTTTTTACTTTCAAGGAACCATTCGTGCTGATTGGAAGTGTGGTTGACAACAAGGTCCATAATAACTTTCAGACCACGCTTGTGTGCTTCATCAAGAACGGTTTTGAATTCTTCGAGAGTGCCGTATTCAGGCTGAATATCTCTGTAATCCGCAATATCATAACCGTAGTCAGCCTGGGGGGATTTGTAAAGCGGTGAGAACCAGATGGCATCCACACCGAGGCTCTTGATGTAATCAAGCTTGGACAATACACCTTTCAGGTCACCGATACCGTCGCCGTTACCGTCACAGAATGAACGCGGCCAGACCTGATAAACGGCCATCTCTTTCCACCATGTTCTTTTGATTTCAGACATAGAAATTTCCTCCTAACTTATATATAAAGACTGAGTTCACCTAAGCTTGCGAATGCACCGGTTGCACGGATTTCGGATTTTTCATACAATTCGGGACTTGTGACACCTGTATATACCAGTGCGGTTTTGAGTCCGTTCATGGAACCGATTGCAATATCCGTTTCAAGACGGTCACCGACAAAAGCAATTTCTTCGCGTTTGCAGCCGATTTTATTGCAGACATAATCAACAGTAAACGCATGGGGTTTCCCCATAATCAGATCGGGTTCTCTGCCCGTGGAAGCAGCAAACATGGCAATCATGGAGCCGGTATCAAGCATGAAGCCTTCTTTCATGGGGCAGTTCTTGTCGGGATGGGTCGCGATGTATTCTTTTCCGTCAGCAATGAACAATGCTGCTTTGCGGATTTTTTCATATGTAAGAGTTGTGTCAAAACCGAGTACCACAATGTCGGGATTGTCATCCACCATGGGAATGCCGGCTTCAACAAAATCAGCGGTCATATTTTCGTTTCCGAGAAGATAGACCGTTTTACCGGGTCGGTTGCGTTTTAAAAAGTCAATGCAGACATGAGAAGAAATAATAATATCATCTTTTGTTGCAGAGTAACCGAGCCTGTTGAGTTTTTCTGCAATCTTGCCTGCTTCATGTGAAGAATTGTTGGTGAAAAAGAAAAAACGCTTTCCCTTTTCTTTGACAGCCGCTGCAAAATCAAGTGCACCGTCCAGCAATTGCTCACCAAGATAGAACGTACCATCCATATCAACTATAAAACATTTGATATCGTCATAAAGATTTGCTTTGTTCATCCGTAAATCCTCTCCTTATCTCCTTAAAGTATAATACCAAATTAAAAACATACTGTCAATGAATAAAATATTAAGAATTGGCTTAATATACAAAAAAGACCATTTATAATAACATCTTTTGGTTTGTTATTTTTTTGACAATATTGTTGACACCTCATTATGATTGTGTTAAAATATCTTTGGTCAAAATTTTAATTATTCAGGAGGACTAAAAAATGGCAAGATTCACTCTCCCCAGAGATCTCTACCACGGCAAAGGTGCTCTCGAAGCACTCAAGACATTTGAAGGCAAAAAAGCCGTTATCTGTGTCGGCGGCGGCTCCATGAAGCGTTTCGGCTTCCTTGATAAAGCAATTGCATACCTCAACGAAGCAGGTATGGAAGTACAGGTCATTGACGGCATTGAACCCGATCCCTCCGTTGAAACCGTTATGAAGGGTGCAGACGCAATGCTTGCTTTTGAACCCGACTGGATCATCGCTATGGGCGGCGGTTCCCCCATCGATGCTGCAAAGGCAATGTGGATCAAATACGAATATCCCGAAGTTACATTCGAAGATATGTGCAAGGTTTTCGGCCTTCCGAAGCTTCGCCGCAAGGCTCACTTCTGTGCAATTTCCTCCACTTCCGGCACAGCTACAGAAGTGACTGCTTTCTCCATCATCACCGACTATGCAAAGGGCATCAAATACCCCATTGCTGACTTCGAAATCACTCCCGACGTTGCCATCGTTGATCCCGATCTTGCAGAAACAATGCCCCAGAAGCTTGTTGCTCACACCGGTATGGATGCCATCACCCACGCTGTTGAAGCTTATGTTTCCACTGCAAACTGCGACTTCACAGATCCGCTTGCTCTTCACGCAATCAAGATGATCAAGAATGATCTCGTTGATTCTTACAACGGCGATATGGCAAAGCGTGATTCCATGCACAATGCACAGTGCCTTGCAGGTATGGCATTTACCAATGCTCTTCTCGGTATTGTTCACTCCATGGCTCACAAGACCGGTGCTGCTTTTGAAAAGTACGGTGCACATATCATCCACGGTGCTGCAAATGCTATGTACCTTCCCAAGGTCATCGCTTTTAATGCAAAGGATGCAACCGCTGCAAAGCGTTATGCTGACATTGCCGACTTCATCAACCTCGGCGGCGAAACCGTTGAAGAAAAAGTGCAGCTCCTCATTGCTTTCCTTCGTAAGCTGAATGATGATCTGAGAATCCCCCACTGCATCAAGAACTACGGTGCTGACAGCTATCCCTGCGAACAGGGCTTCGTTCCCGAAGAAGCTTTCCTTGCACAGCTTCCCGAAATTGCAAAGAATGCAATCGGCGACGCCTGCACAGGTTCCAATCCCCGTCAGCCCAGCCAGGAAGAAATGGAAAAACTCCTCAAGTGCTGCTACTACGACACTGAAGTTGATTTCTGATTTTGGTTCATAAAAAATGGTCTGTGTCAGACATTGCATCTGCGATGCTCTGATGCAGACTTTTTTTTTGCAACCAAAATTATTCTTATTTGCAAAAAACAGGCATAACGCATTGACAGACAGTGTCACATTAGAGTATATTAAAATTAACACATCAAGAAATGTGTTTCATAAAAGTTTATAAAAATCGGAGGAATTGTTTATGGAATCTGTCAAATCATTCTTTTACTCTATTAATCCGCGTTATATCATGCCGTTTTTTACAGCATTGGCAATCTTTTTGACTTCCGTTTTTTCAGCAGTCATTCCTGCAGAACCGCAGGGGCATATTTTTACACCACCTGTAGAAACACAGGTTGAAACAGAAGTTTTTGAAATAACCGATGAGTATGTTCTTGTTGTTTCTGATACGGCAAGTCCTGCCGAAATTACTGCCGCAAATCTGCTGCAGGAGACATTCAAAGCAATCAACGGAACGCAACTCGACATAATCACGGACAGTTCCGAAAAAACCGAAAAAGAAATTTCAATCGGCAAAAATGCCAGAGAATACGATGATACGGTTGATTATTCGGAGCTCGGTAACGAAGGCGTTTGCATAAAAACAACAGATGATGACATTGTCATTACGGGTGGTGCAAAACGAGGAACGCTTTATTCAGCTTACACCTTCCTTGAAGAGTATTTCGGATATCGCAGATACACCACCGAATTAACCGTTATTCCCGAAGCCGAAAAGCTGCTCGTTCCGACAAAAATTGATTATACTTACACTCCGCCCTTTATGTTCAGACAAACTGACTGGTACGGAACAACCAGCAAAGACTATAAAGTCGCAAACAGGCTCAATGACGGCACCATGGCAGAGACTCTTGGCGGCGGTGTTGAATATGCAGGACCGTTCTGCCATACTTTTTCATCTCTTGTACCGACCGCCTTGATTGAAACAGAACCCGAACTTTTTGCACTCGGTGTGCAGAGCGGTGAAAGAACAACAGACCAGCTTTGTCTGACCAATCCGAAAACACTTGCAATCGCAAAAGCAACGGTTCGCAAATGGTTGGAATCCAATCCTGACGCAGCCTTTGTATCCGTAACGCAGAATGACAACTCCAATTACTGCGTATGCGAAGAATGTGCAAAAGTTGATGCAGAAGAAGGAAGTCATGCCGGCACGATGATCCGTTTTGTCAATGAAATTGCCGATGACATCAGAGAGGATTATCCCGATGTTCTTGTTGATACGTTTGCATATCTCGACGGCTACACAAGACAGGCCCCGAAAATTACCGTTCCGAGAGATAACGTCGTGATTCGTCTTTGCTCCATTGAGTGCAAGTTTTCAGCGCCCATGGACAGCGGATACTCAGAAGACAACGAGGAGTTCCTGCAGGATCTGAAGAATTGGTCTGCTATCAGTGACAACCTTTTCGTGTGGGACTACACGACCGATTACAGCAGTTTCCTGCTTCCTTTCGGCAACTTCGGAGCCATTCAGCGTAATCTGCAGATTTTTGCCGAAAACGATGTAATCGGTGTGTTTGAAGAAGGAGTCAGCGGCAGAAATGCCGACGGTGAATTTGCGGCACTTCGTTGCTATATGCTGTCCCGTCTTATGTGGGATCCGTATCAGGATGCAGATAAACTGATGTATGATTTCTGCAAAGCGTATTACGGTGCAGGCTATCAATACGTCATTGACTTCATCAACGGTATTGACGAAAACAACGGTTTCGGATTCAACATCATCCAATACTGGTTCATTTTCCCGGAACACATCGATATGGAATACGGTCTCGGCTGCTTCGACAAATACTATGCAACAACCGTTCTGAATATTGATGACAAAACATTGGCAGAATATGATGCTCTGTGGGAAAATGCCATAGCAGAAGCTGAAACCGAATGGCAGAAAGAAAACGTAAAACGCTCACAGATTTGCTGGCGATATTGGAAAGCAAACATAAAACGCGGTGAGTTTTCCGCACGCAATGAATGCAAGCGAATTGAAGAAAACAAAAAGCTCTATGAAGACATGGTGCATTTTGGAATTTCAACACTTATGATCGGCAACCCGAGACATACGGGTCGTCTTGCTGAGAACCCCGACTTCCAATCCGTTCCTGCCGAATGGGTCGAAACAAAATAATAACCATATACGTGCAATCCATAGCATAAATTACGAGTAACAAAACAAACGGCAACAGGGAGATTTCTTTCTGTCGCCGTTTTTTGACAAAAAATGTATTGATACACTGTGCAAAATAATCATAAAATTAATAATTTACATCCTGATGTTGTTTGGTATATAATGATTACAGAAATACATTGCAAAGGGGGAATCGGAATGAGAACTCTTGAATATAAAACAGACCTGTGTGTGATCGGTGGAGGTATGGCAGGACTCTGCTGTGCAATAGCCGCAGCACGGCACGGCATTCAGGTCATACTGATTCATGATCGACCTGTTCTCGGTGGCAATGCTTCAAGCGAAATCCGTATGTGGATCGGCGGTTGTCACGGCAAGGATAACCGCGAGGGCGGCATCATTGAAGAAATTATGCTTGAAAACTTCTATCAGAATCCGTCCCTGCGATATTCTTTGTGGGACAGTGTGCTTTATCAGAAAGCTATTACGCAAGAGAATCTTACGATTCTGCTGAACACAAGTTGTTTTGACTGCGTAACAGACAAAAACAGAATAAAAAGCGTCAAAGCATGGCAATCCAATGCCGAAACCTTCCATATTGTTGAAGCCGCATATTTTGCCGACTGTTCCGGAGACTCTGTTCTTTCCACACTCAGCGGTGCGCAGTACATATACGGAAGAGAAGCAAAAAGTGATTTCGGTGAAACAATTCCGCCTGATGTGCGTGATCACAAAACCATGGGTATGAGTTGCCTTTTTCAGATCAGAGAAACGAACCATCCCATTCCGTTTACGCCGCCCGAATGGGCATATAAATACACTTCTGACGACGATCTGCCCTTTAAAGACCATGATAAAAACAATAACTTCTGGTGGATTGAAATCGGCGGAGAATGGGATTGCATCCATGATACCGACAGATGCCGTGAAGAACTTTTAAAGATTTGCTACGGTGTGTGGGATCACATGAAAAACCATGGCGACCACGGTGTTGAAAACTGGGAGCTCGAATGGATCGGTTTTCTGCCGGGCAAGAGAGAAAGCCGACGGTATATAGGCAAATATATCGTAACACAGAATGATGTCGAATCGGAAGGTAGATTTGAAGACATTGTTGCGTATGCCGGATGGAGTATGGACGATCATTTCCCGGAAGGATTTTACTATAAAGATGGATATCCGACCATTTTCCACCCCGCACCCACACCATGGGGCCTCCCCTTGCGTTGCATGCTGTCAAAGAACATTGAGAATCTTTGCTTTGCAGGACGAAATATCAGCGTGACCCATGCAGCACTCAGCTCATCACGCGTAATGGCAACCTGCGCAATTCTGGGGCAGGCATTGGGAACGGCGGCAGCACAGGCCATCAGGGACAATGCGGTACTTGAGAATGTTGATATAAAGAAGCTGCAGCAGACTTTAATGGAGGATGACTGCTTTATTCCGTGGAAAGAAAGACGTTTGCCTGTACTGACACTGCAAGCGGAATGTTCTGCCGAAGTCGTTCGCAACGGGATTGACAGAGGTGAGGAAAATCTGTGGATCGGCAAAGAAAATGATTTCATTGCTTACCGTTTTGAAAAGGACACAAAAATCAGAAAAATCCGACTGATCTTTGACAGTGACCTGAACCGTAATTATCACAATATGCCTTGCAATTATCCTTTGGTTCAAACAAAGTTCAGATTACCCGACACCCTGATCAAGGAATATAAAATTCAGGGAATTTCGGAAAACGGAGAAACAAAAGAAATACATATCACCGAGAATCATCAACGATTTGTAAAGCATTCTGCAGATTGGTGCGTAACAGAAATCCGGTTTATCCCCATTGCTACTCACGGTGCAAAAGAGTTCCGATTGTTTGATTTTGAAATCGAATAAAGAAAATCCTCCCTGCCGCCGATATCGGTTACAGGGAGTTTTTTATATTAACAGCAGATTATTGTTGAAAATATGAAAAAAGCTCACCGACATGAAGTCGATGAGCTTTTGGTGCGAGAGACGGGACTTGAACCCGTACGTAAAAACACACGCCCCTCAAACGTGCGCGTCTGCCTATTCCGCCACTCTCGCGTATCGTTTGTTCTCTTCGGAACAGTGAGGATTATAACAGAACGCACCACGTTTGTCAAGGGTTTTTTGCAATTTTTTTGAAATATTTTTTATTTTCTTTTTGAGATTATTTTCGTCTTACTGAATGTTCACACTGATGCCTTTTTCGGCAGATTCATAAATGGCATCGATGATCTTCATGAGTTCTTCACCGTCTTCACCTGTTGCCTTGCAAGGTGTATTACCGAGAGATGCATTGATAAATCCTGCCATCTCTGCATTGAATGCCTTACGGAAATCGAAACCTGTTTTGCCTGTGGGAGACATATTCACAAATTTGCCTGCAAAATCGGTGTAAATTTCAACATCGTCTTCGATCTTGATACCTGCCTTTGTGCCGAAAATATCCACTTCACCGTGATCTTCCGGCACATTCAGGTTGAAGGAGGCCTCAAGCTGCAGCGTAAAACCGTTATCAAAACGGATCAGTGCAGATACAAAATCCTCAACATTGTAGGGATGCTCATCAAGGTCAGCAACCGACCATGCAGACTGGCCGCCGTTTGCACGGTTGGGGCCAAGGTTGTCATAAGTGCATCCGAAAACGGAAACAGGCTTGGGATTGCCTGCAAGGTAACGGGCAAGGTCAATAACGTGCACACCAAGGTCAATCAGGGGGCCGCCACCGGAAAAACGCTTGTCTTTGAACCATCCGCCGGGACAACCGCTGCGACGAAGGTATTGTGCCTTTGCATAATACACATCACCGATCATGCCGGCTTTTGCAAAGTCAAGTACAGTATCGGCATCCTGACCGAAACGACGGACAAAACCGACCTGCAACAATTTTCCGTTGCGTGCAGCTGCCTCGTTCATTTCTTTTGCTTCCTGTGCATTCATTGCCATGGGTTTTTCACAAATGACATTGGCACCGCCGTCAAGTGCAACAATTGTACATTCTTTATGAGCAGAGTTCCATGTACAGACGCTGACACAATCAAGTTCTTCCTTTGCCATCATTTCGCGGCAATCGGTGTACCAACGCGGAATGCCGTAGCGTGCTGCATATTTTTTGACTTTTTCTTCATCGATATCACAGCAAGCAACCACTTCACAGAGTTCGGGAATTTCCTTGTACCCTTCCGTATGACTCTGGCTTATGCCGCCTGTACCGATGATACCAACCTTCAACTTTTTCATAGTTTTTTCAATCCTTTCCGTTTATGTAAATGCTTGTTTTTTCTGCAAAACAGGTAATAGCGATCGTCCCCATCTGATCGGTTCTGTAAAGAGTTGCACCGACATTCTGCAGACGATCAAGTGTTTTTGCCCCGGGATGTCCGTAAGCGTTGTCGGCAGCACAGGATACCACAGCATATTCGGGGCTGACCATACGTATAAAGTCATCCGAGTTGGAATAATTGCTGCCATGATGAGCGACTTTCAGAATATCGCAATCAGCAATTTTGCCGCTTGTACACAGTGATTTTTCTGTTTCTTCGCTGATATCCCCTGTGAACAAAGCAGTTGTGCGATCACAGGCAGCAAGCAATACAACAGAGCTTTCGTTTTCCTGTGCACATTGCGCATCGGCAGAAAGCACACTGAGATGCAAGCCTGCAAAATCGTATACCGTTCCGACTTCGGCAATTGTCATTGTGACTTCCTGTTCCTGTGCAACACTTAAAAACTGCTCCTCGGCAAGCGAATCAACATCTTCGGAGACACCGTCCGGATTGATCAGAATTTCACTGACAGGCATTTGCTCCAATACTGCAGTCAAGCCTCCGATATGATCGGAATGACGATGACTTGCAACCATCAGATCCACCTTTTCAACACCGTGGTCTTTTAAATAAGGCACAATATATTCACCGTTTTCATATTCGCCGCCGTCAATGAGCACTGCATACTCATCACACAGAATCAAAGAACAATCACCCTGACCTACATCAAGAAAATGAAATTCAATTCCTGCCACCTCATAATCAGCAACATCACTGCCGAAACCGGGTGCTTTTGTTTCTCCGATGATAAAATAGTATAAAGTACCTCCGGCGAAAAACAAAACGAACAATATGATCTGCAGCGGCTTTTTCAGTTTATCTGCGACGCTTTTTCGTGGAGGCATACTGTTTCTCCTTCTCACGCATTGCAGGGCTTTTTTGTTGCGAAAATCCTTGTTTTTTGGGGACTTTTATATCATTGACAAGACAGTGCTGTGCCGTACCGATCAGGTCCTGTCTGCCTGCTTTTCGCAAAGCTTCAACAACCAACGCTCTTTTCTCGGGAACCCAATAATTGAGCAACGCACGTTGCAATGCCTTGTCATGCGGATCTTTTGCAACATATACTTTTTGCATGGTATACGGATCCAGCTCCGTATAGAACATCGCAGTGGAAATGGTACCCGGGGTTGGATAAAAATCCTGTACCTGCTCGGCTCGCATTCTTTCTTTCTTCAAAAAGACAGCCAATTCGACAGCATCCTGCAATGTGCTGCCCGGATGCGATGACATGAGGTAAGGAACAAGATATTGCTCCTTCCCTGCTTTTGCTGTCAGGCGGAAATATTTTTTGGCAAATGCCTTGAAAACTTCGGAATGCGGTTTGCCCATTTTATCGAGCACACCGTCACAGATATGTTCGGGAGCTACTTTCAGCTGACCGCTGACATGGTTTTCCACCAAAGAACGGAAAAAGCTGTCATTTTTATCTGCCATCAGGTAATCGAATCTGATTCCCGAACGGATGAATATTTTTTTGACTCCCGGAATTGCACGTGCTTTTTCGAGCAATGTAAGATAGTCGCTGTGATCCGCTTTCAGATTCGGACAGGGTGTCGGTGCAAGACATTTTTTGCCCTTGCAAAGTCCCTTTTCTTTCTGAAGATCACAGGACGGTTGTCTGAAGTTGGCGGTCGGACCGCCGATATCGTGTATGTACCCCTTGAATCCGTCTTGTTTTGTCAGCAGCTCAACTTCATTGAGAACTGATTGATGGCTTCGGGTGCTGATATATCTGCCCTGATGAAAAGCAAGGGAACAGAAATTGCAGCCGCCGAAGCAACCGCGGTTATGGGCGACGGAAAACTGCACTTCCTGAAATCCGGGCACACCGCCTTTTTCGTCATAAGACGGATGCCATTTCCGCATAAAGGGCAATGCATAAACTTCATCCATTTCTTCTGTTGTAAGCGGCAATGCAGGCGGATTCTGCACAAGCATGGTCTTGCCGTGTTTTTGCTTGATAAGCTTTCCGCGGATATGATCCTGCTCATCCTGCTGAATTCTTGCAGCAACGGCATATTCCTTTTTATTTGTGCTTACATTTTCAAAGGAAGGACACTCAGCACCGACATACGGTGTTTCGGTTGTCGGGCAAAGATAACAGGTTCCGCGTACGTCGCGGATTGTATTCACAGTCTCACCGTTACGCAACCGCAAAGCGATTTCCGTGATGGAATGTTCTCCCATACCGTAGGACAGAATATCTGCTCCCGAGGAAACAAGAACAGACGGCAAAACTGTATCTTTCCAGTAATCATAGTGTGCAAAACGACGCAATGATGCTTCAAGACCGCCGATAATGATCGGAATGTCTGCATAAATACTACGGATTTTCTGACAATAAACCTCCACTGCATAATCGGGACGCATGCCTGCAATCCCTCCGGGGGTGTATGCATCTTCACTGCGTTTTTTCTTTGCTGCCGTGTAATGTGCAACCATGGAATCTATATTGCCTGAAGAAACAAGAAAACCGAGTTCAGGTCTGCCGAATTGCATAAAATCGGCATCTGTTCTCCAGTTCGGCTGGCTTAAAAAAGCAACACGAAAGCCCTCGTTTTCGAGGACTCTCGTGATAATGGCAGCACCAAAGCTGGGGTGATCAACATATGCGTCACCGCTTACATATACAAAATCAACACTGTCCCATCCGCGGGACAACATTTCTTCTCTTGTGGTGGGTAAAAACATATTATTCATCCCCATGATCGGGTTCAAACGGAAGTTCTTCCGCCTGCACCGCAGATTCTACGGCATCTCCTGCATTTGCCTGCATTTCATACCATTGTGCTTTTGTAATGAGCACTTTACGCGGCTTACTGCCTTCAATGGGGCCGACAATTCCGCGTTCTTCCAGCACATCCATCAGACTGCCTGCCTTGGAGTACCCCAAACGCAAATGACGTTGCAAAGAAGAGGTAGATGCCTTTTCGGGTGTGTTGACAAACAATTCAATGGCTTTCTGAACAAGTTCTTCATAAGCTGCATCAGCAGAATCGCCACCGCCCGAAATCTGTGCACTTGTTTTCTTCTTATCCTGCACAGCCTGTCTTTCAATTTCCTGTTCGACTTCATCGTTGTAAACAGTTGTTGCCTGTGTTTTCAGATAATGAACCACATTTTCAATGTCTTCGTCAGACAGGAATGCACCCTGCACACGCATGGGCTTGGGTACACCGACAGGATAATACAGCATATCACCGTAACCCATCAGCTTTTCCGCACCTGCGGAGTCAATGATGGTACGGGAGTCAACCTGTGAAGAAACGGACAATGCAATACGGCTCGGGATGTTCGCTTTGATAACACCTGTAATAACGTCAACGGAAGGTCTTTGTGTTGCAATAACAAGATGCATACCTGCGGCACGTGCCATCTGTGCAAGACGTTGAATGGAGTCTTCAACCTCGGACGGAGCAACCGTCATAAGGTCAGACAATTCGTCGATAAAGATGACAATCTGCGGCATTTTTTGCAAGCCTTCGACTTCATCGCAAAGCTGATTGTATGCACCGATATCACGAACACCGTTGGCGTTGAGTGTTTTGTAACGGCTGAGCATTTCGGTAACTGCCCAACCCAAAGCACCTGCCGCTTTACGCGGATCAGACACAACGGGTACAAGCAGATGCGGAATGCCGTTGTAAACAGAAAATTCAACCTGTTTGGGGTCTATGAGAAGCAACTTGACCTCATCGGGTGTTGCATTATAAAGCAGGCTGCAGATCATGGTATTCATACAGACGGACTTACCTGAACCTGTTGTACCTGCTACAAGAATGTGCGGCATTTTTGCAAGGTCAGAGCAGATGATATTTCCTGCAATGTCTTTACCGAGACCGACATTGAGTTTACTCTTTGACTTGCGGTATTCCTTTGTGTCGATGACTTCGCGGAATGTAACGGTACGTCGAGCCTTGTTAGGCACTTCAATACCGATGGCGGATTTGTTGGGGATGGGTGCTTCGATACGAAGTCCCGAAGGAGCTGCAAGATGCAGTGCAAGGTCATCGGCAAGACCGACAAAACGACTGATTTTGACACCGGGTGCCGGAGAAAGCTCATAACGGGTAACACTCGGTCCCGGAACAACATCCAGAATGGAGGCGGAAACATTGAAGCTTGCAAGTGCTTTGATGAGTTTTTCACCGTTTGCCTGCAATTCCATTTCATTGTTGATATTGCCCTGCTGTTTGGGTGGTGTGAGCATTTCAACAGGCGGCAGGACATACACTTTTTCTACTTGCATTTCTGTTTCAAGTGCTGCATTCAGCTCCTGTGCGGCAGACTGTTTTTCAGCATCGGAAAGCGGAACAATCGGTTCTTCCTTCACCTGTTCGGCTTTCGGTTCTTCCGGAATGATAACCGGTTGCGGCTGCACGGGTGCAGGGATAACAGGTGCCTGTGTCTGTGCAATTTTTGCCTCGTTTGCAAGTGTAAAAATATCTGCAATTTCATGATCGGCAATGCGGAACAAATCCGGAATCGGCTCAAGTGCATCATCATCGGTCTGTTCCTTTTTACCGTTTGTTTCTTCCTGTTCAAGTTCTTCGAGCAGTGCCTTTGTGGCAGCAACGGTAACATTTCTCTTCTGCGGTTTTTCAACCACAGCAGGTTCAACATCAATCGTTTCTTTTTTCGGCTTTGTTCTTGTACGGACGGGATGTGCAGGCAGCTCGTCCTCCTCTTTAACTGCCTCTTTTTTGCGTTTGGTACGTTCTGTTTCTTCCTGTTCTTCACGCAAACGCATTTCTTCGTTTTCTTTTTTACGTTCGGCAACAATTACGGAAAGCTGCGAAAGAGGACCTTCAAGCATGGAATAAATCTTCTGCGGTGTCAAGCGGAAAATAAACATAACATCCGTTACAAGCAGAATCACCAACAGGATATCCGCGAGGATCGTATTGCGGCCGAGAGCAAACAGCAATCCACCGACCAATGTGGACAAAAGACCTGTATTGGTAACGGTAAAGCCTGTGCTGCCTGCAAAAAACAGTTTATTGTTCTCCTGCACTGCCTGCAGAAAAGAAACGGCTGCATCCGCTTTTGTATTGACAAAAATCATAGCACCGATGAGCACTGCAAAAACAAAAAGCTGTACACTTTTCACCTTATAAAGATGTTTATCACGGCTCATAATGCCCATCAGGGATCTGAACAACAGAATAAACGGCAACAAATATGCACTGATACCGAACAATGCAAAATACAAGCTACGCAGTTTATTCCACGGTGTCAGAAAACCGCCTGTGACAAAAGTCAGCAACAATAAAAGAAGTGCAATGACCAGCATCAATATGTACATAAAAGAACGCTGTGCGACTATGTCAAAAATATTCTTTTGTTTTTTCTTGCTTTTGGATGTCTTCTTACGGGACGTCGGTTTTTTGGAAGAAGACGTCGGTTTTTTGTTGGTTGTTTTTTTTGCTGCCGTTGATTTTTGTTGAGCCAAAATAAATACTCTCCTTAATAATATGTAGGCGGAGAACCGCCATGGTAAATCATTGTTTGTTGCACATTTCCGACAAAGCGGCAAGTGCTTCTTTGAGGGATCCGACCGCATCGATCAGACCTTCTTCCACTGCACGCGGACCGCTGAGCACCGTTCCGAGGTCCATAACCAGTTGCCCTGAAGCCAGCATAAGACTGCGGAACCGATCCGCAGAAATGTGGGAATTGTCACTGACAAAACCGACAATTCTTTCCTGAATACTCTGAAAATAATCAAGCTGCTGCTGCACACCCAGCACCATACCGTTCATGCGGACGGGATGCAGTGTCATGGTCGCGGTTTTGGTTATGAATGACTTTTTTGCAGAAACCGCAAGCGGAACACCAATGGAATGACCGCCGCCAAGTACCAGGGAAACACTCGGTTTGTGCATTCCTGCCACAAGTTCGGCAAGTGCAAGTCCTGCTTCAATGTCACCGCCGACCGTATTGAGCACAATCAGCAAACCGTCAACATCATCGCTTTCTTCAATGGCTACAAGTTTCGGGATCAGATGCTCGTATTTTGTCGATTTGTTCTGCGACGGCAAGAGATAGTGTCCTTCAATCTGCCCGATGATCGTCAGGCAATAAAACACTTTTCCGTTCTTTTTCAGCAATACCGCACCGTCAGAATCGGTTTCTTCGGAAGATGATTCCTGTTCTGCAGAATCAGGTGCTGACATAATTGTAAAGTCAGCTTCATCTTCTTTGTCGTTGACTTTTCTTATAAAATGATTCATTGTACACACCTTCCCGTTTATTATTATAAACAGGAAATGCACAATTATTTTTATTATAGCATAAGCTTTTTTTTGTTGCAACAAATATTTAAAATAATTAAATTGTAATTGACATATCTTAATGAAAATAATATAATATATGAGTTATCACAAAGGAGGCAAAAAAACATGGGACTGACACTTGCTCAAAAAATCATCAAAAGTCATCTTGTCTGCGGTGAAATGATTCCCGGTTCCGAAATCGGTCTTCGTATCGATCAGACACTGACACAGGATGCAACAGGTACCATGGCATATCTTCAGTTTGAGGCCATGGGCATTGAAAGAGTAAAAACCGAACTTTCGGTTGCATACATTGACCACAACACTTTGCAGAACGGTTTTGAAAATGCAGACGATCATCGCTTTATTCAGACCGTAGCTTACAAAAGAGGCATTCGTTTTTCAAGACCCGGTAACGGCATCTGCCACCAGGTTCACCTCGAACGCTTCGGCATTCCCGGCAAAACATTGCTCGGCTCTGACAGCCATACCCCCACAGGCGGCGGTATCGGTATGCTTGCAATGGGTGCAGGCGGCCTGGACGTTGCTGTTGCCATGGGCGGCGGTACATATTATATCCCCATGCCGAAAATTGTCAAAGTCAACCTGACAGGCAAACTCAGTCCCTGGGTCGCAGCAAAAGACGTTATTCTCGAAGTGCTGCGTATCATGTCCGTCAAGGGCGGTGTGGGCAAAATCATCGAATACACAGGTGAAGGTGTAAAAACACTTTCCGTTCCCGAAAGAGCAACCATCACAAACATGGGGGCCGAACTGGGTGCAACCACTTCCATCTTCCCGTCCGATGAAATCACAAAAGCTTTCCTCAGAGCACAAAGACGTGAAGAAGTGTATGTGCCGCTTGCAGCAGATGAAGATGCGGTTTATGATGAAGAAATCAACATTGATCTGTCCGCACTTCGTCCGATGGCTGCCATGCCGCACATGCCTGACAATGTAAAAACGGTTGAAGAAATCGGACAGCTGAAAATTGATCAGGTCTGCATCGGTTCCTGCACAAACTCCTCTTTGTTCGATATGCTCAAAGTAGCAGCCATCCTCAAGGGCAAGACCGTCCATCCGTCCGTCAGTCTGTCCATTGCTCCCGGTTCCAAGCAGGTGCTGAATATGCTTGCAGCAAACGGAGCTCTGGCCGACATGATCGATGCAGGTGCAAGAATTCTTGAAAGTGCCTGCGGTCCGTGCATCGGCATGGGACAGTCACCCAATTCCGCAGGTATTTCCCTGCGTACATTCAACAGAAACTTCCTCGGTCGTTCGGGTACAGCGGATGCAGGTGTTTACCTTGTCAGCCCCGAAGTGGCAGCTCTTTCCGCAATCAACGGCTATCTGTCTGATCCGACAAGTCTCGGCGATATGCCCGAAATCAACATGCCCGAGTATTTCACCATCAACGACAACATGGTGGCACTTCCCTGTGCGGCAGACAGCTACAAAGACTGTGAAGTCATTTACGGTCCGAACATCAAAGAAGTACCGACAGGAAAAGAACTGGAAGAATCCGTTACAAGCAAAGTGCTGCTGAAAGTCGGCGACAACATCACAACCGACCACATCATGCCCGCAGGTGCAAAAATTCTTCCCTATCGTTCCAATGTGCCGCACCTTTCACAGTTCTGCTTTGCTGTCTGCGACGAAAGTTTTGCACAGCGTTGCAAGGAAGAAAAGTCCGGTATCATCGTCGGCGGTGCAAACTACGGCCAGGGTTCTTCCCGTGAACACGCTGCACTCGTTCCGCTGTATCTCGGCATCCGTGCAGTTGTTGCCGTTTCCTTTGCAAGAATGCACAAAGCAAACCTCATCAACTCCGGTATTCTGCCGCTGACATTCATCAATGCTGCTGATTATGACCGCATTGAACAGGGCGACGAAATCGTTCTTGAAAACATCCGCACAAGCGTAAAAGAAGGCACCAATGCCGTTCTTACAAACAAAACAAAGAATGAAAGTTATGAACTGACAACGGAATTCTCCGATCGTCAGATTGATATTCTTCTTGCAGGCGGTCTTCTGAACTACACCGCAAACCTCGGAAAGGACTAAGAGTTATTATGTATACAAAAGAAATTGAAGCTGCTGCAGAGCATTTTAAAAAGCTCCTTGCAGAACAGCTTGAAAGAAACGAAAAAATCAAAGCCACAAAAGAGTTTGTTGATTATGATGCACTCAACACCATTGTCATCGGTGTCTGCGGCGGCGACGGCATCGGTCCGATCATCACCAAAGAAGCTGCCCGCGTACTCGAATTCCTTCTCAAGGAAGATGTTGATGCAGGCAAGATCGAATTCCGTGTTATTGAAGGATTGACCATTGAAAACAGAATTGCCCACATGAAGGCAATTCCCGATGACGTACTGGAAGAACTGAAAAAGTGCCACGTCATCCTCAAAGGTCCGACCACCACTCCGCAGGCAGGCGACGGTCTTCCCAATATTGAAAGTGCCAATGTCGCTATGCGTAAAGCTCTCGACCTGTTTGCAAATGTGCGTCCCGTCAAAGTGCCCGAAGAAGGCATTGACTGGACATTCTTCCGTGAGAATACGGAAGGTGCCTATGCAGTCGGTTCAAAAGGTGTCAACGTTACGGATGACCTCGCCATGGACTTTGTTGTAACCACAACAGAAGGTACCGAACGCGTTGCAAGACTTGCTTACGATTATGCGAAACGCAACGGCAAAGAACGTGTTTCCATCATTCAGAAAGCAAACGTCATCAAAACAACCGACGGCAAATTCCTCAACCTCTGCCGTGAAGTCGGCAAAGAATATCCCGATATCATGACCGACGAATGGTACATTGATATCATGACCGCAAAACTCATCGACAAGAAACGCCGCATGGATTTCAAAGTCTTTGTGCTGCCAAACCTTTACGGTGATATCATCACCGACGAAGCTGCTGAATTCCAGGGTGGAGTCGGCACGGCAGGCAGTGCAAACCTCGGCAAGCGTTATGCTATGTTTGAAGCCATCCACGGTTCTGCACCGCGTATGGTCAAAGAAGGCAGAGCCGCTTACGCAGACCCGTGCTCCATGCTTCGTGCTGCTGTTATGCTTCTGTCTCACATCGGCAGACAGAAAGAAAGTGCAGCTCTCGAACAGGCACTTGACATCTGTATGGCTCCCGATGCAGCCCTGAAGATCACAGGCAGACCCGACGGCTGCACCTGTGAAGATTTCGGCAATTATGTCATGCAGACATTAACAACAATCCGCAACAAATGAGGATGATAAAACAATGAAAGACGACAAGATTTCCCGTTCTGTTATCAAACGGTTACCTCGCTACTACCGCATTCTGACCGATCTTGAAAAGGCAGGCATGGATCGCATTTCGTCAAAAGAACTTTCGATTCGACTGAGCGTAACCGCTTCACAGATCAGACAGGATCTGAACTGTTTCGGCGGCTTCGGTCAACAGGGATACGGCTACAACATCTCCGACCTGCGAAAAGAAATAGCTTCCATACTCGGCATCGGTGATGTTGCAAAAACAATTCTCATCGGTGCCGGCAACCTCGGACGTGCCATTGCCACACACGTTCCGTTTACGGATCTGGGCTTTGAACTGATCGGCATTTATGACTCGGACACACTGTTCTCGGGTCTTCGAATCAAGAATCTGCCGATCAGCTCCATGGATTCCTTACCTGAATTCTGCCAAGAGAACCAACCGCAGACTGCCATCCTCTGCATTCCCGACAAGAGTGCACCGGAAATCGTATCTCTTCTTATGCAGCTCGGAATCCGTTCATTCTGGAATTTCACACACTATGATATTGCATCCAATTTTCCCACCGCAATTGTGGAAAACGTTAACCTCAGCGACAGCCTCATGACACTTTCTTACCTGCACAAATACGGTGACACAAAGCTGTAAAGGAGTTGTCGACCAATGACCAGAATTGCTTCGCAGAACATTGTTGATCTGCTTCCCATTCACAAGGGTGTTATTTTCGTAAAAAAGGAAATCACAAAAGATGAACGCATCAAAGCTTCTTTTTTTGCTTATGACACACAGACACAAAGCCTGTCTTCGGCAACAAAAAATGCATATCTGATTACAAAGTTCGGTTCCGCTGCATCTGTCATCACACCGCATCTGGCGGATTATATTTCCTGCGGTGTTCTGAAACTGAAAAACGGCAGCATTTTTATCTGCTATAAGTCGGGTGAAATCGGCATTTTCTCAGACAAAGGCATATTGCTTTTTTCTGATGATGTGTACTACCATGAGTATCCCGTCCGTGATTGCACCGATGACGAGGATTCAATATGGTTCACGGTACCCGACAGTAATCAGATTGTGTGTTATTCCCTTGACAAGAAAAGAATCACGCTTCGCATCGGGGATGACACAAACCCGACCTTCGGCAGACCGCTGACCATTGAAAAAATTGATAAACACCTTTATGTCTGCTGCAAATCCGAATCCGCAATAAAACGGGTATCGCTCGACAATTACACGGTTGAAACATACAAAACCTTCGACGAACCGCTTTATAAATATCTGCGTATCGACGGCAATGAGTTTGTTTTGCTGGAAAGCGGATTGTATCTTTTATAAGAAAGGATGAATACTATATGAGTACAATTCATTATATCGAAAATGAATTTCTGCGCGTAGGTGTAAAAGAACACGGTGCAGAACTGAGCAGCGTTGTTTCCAAAAAAACGGGATATGAATACATCTGGCAGGGTGACACAAACGTATGGTACGGCCAGTCCCCGATCCTGTTCCCCATTGTCGGAAGACTCATTGAAGACAAATACACACTCAACGGCACCGAATATACCATGCCCAAACACGGTTTTGCAAGAAAATCGGATTTCACGCTGCTTTCAAAAGACAGTGATTCCATGACTTTCATTCTCAGCGAAAACAGTGCAACAAAAGCTGTGTATCCTTATGATTTTGATCTGATTGTCAGCTTCACGGTGGAAGAAAACAACCTGCGTGTCTCACATGATGTTGTCAACAAAAATGACGATGTTATGTACTTTTCACTCGGTGCACACCCCGGCTTCAACTGTCAGATGGGTGATATTCTTCGCTTTGAAAAGAAAGAAACCCTGCAGACCGAAAAAATTGACCTCGTATATTCACTGCGTCTCCCCGAAAAGCTGCCTGTTCTCAATGACGAAACAGACATCGTGATCACTGAAGATATTTTCAATGAAGATGCACTGATTCTTAGCGGTATTCAATCCGACAAGATCACACTCTGCAGTCCTGCACATGACCGCACGGTTGCATTTGATCTCGGTCATGCACCGTATCTTGGCATCTGGGCAAAACCCGGTGCACCGTATGTCTGCATTGAACCGTGGTGCGGTGTCAATGACAGCACCGAAAAAGTGGCTGATTTTTCCCAAAAAGAAGGCATTCAGAGTGTTGCTGCAGATGATGTCTTCAATTTCACATGGAAGGCAAGTTTTTCCGAATAATATATAAGTCACACCGTTGACAAGAATAAAGACAGTATGTTATTATGTAAATGCAGAAAGGAGTTTTTTGCATGGAAGACAATTACAATCCCGAATTTATTTGCGTTTCTGATGAAGACGGAACGGAATATGTTTTTGAAGTTCTGGACAGAATAGACACAGATGACGGCAAACAGTACATTGCCGTTGTTCCGACCGATGGTGAAGAGGATGATGATACAGCCGAAAATATAGAGCTGATCATTCTCGAAGTAACGGAAGAAAACGGCGATCCTTTCTTGTCGCAGATCGAAGACGATGATGAATACGACAAAATCGAAGAACTGTTCCTTGAAAGATTGTCCGAATTCTATGACATCGACGAAGAAGAATAATAATTGTGCTGATATCCTGCCTTGTGCGAGGCTTTGCGGTCAATACTAACCCAACATTCTTTTTTAAGGGAGCTTGACTCCGGCTGCGGATTGCAGACCTCCCGACTTTTGTCGGACGAAGGGAGCGTGAAACAGAAGGGCGGGCACCCACCTGCTTATGACGGCAGGTTAGAATTACCGCATGACGGCAAGGCGGGTATATTAAAAAAAGGTGATTTGATTCCTTTCAACGGATTCAAAATCACCTTTTTTGTTATTCATATGAGAGTTCCGATGCAATAATCATCCTCTGCCCTGTCGATTCTGACAAGAGCGGAAGAACCTGTCAGCAAACAATCTGCTTTGACCTTGACAGGCAGATAGGATGCTGTGTACCCCTGTTGGTACGCCCCATCGGGAGTTTCAAACAACACCTCAACCGTTTTGCCGACACAACGCTGCAAATAGTCCTTTCTGATTTCTGCACAGACCGCAGAAAGTTCTTTTGCACGATCGCTGCGGATTTTCTTCGGCACCTGTTGTTCAAATGCAGCAGCTCTTGTACCGCTCCTTTCCGAAAAGGGAAACACGTGCACTTTTTCAAAACCGATTTGTTTTACAAAGTTCATTGTTTGCAAATGATCTTCATCGGTTTCACCGGGAAAACCTGTAATGATATCGGTTGTGATTGCTGCATCTGCAAACAAATCACGAATGCGTGTGCACAACTGCAGATAATCAGCAGAGGTATAATGTCTGTTCATGCGTTTCAGAATTGCATCACTGCCGCTTTGCAGAGACAAATGAAACTGCGGACAGAATTTTGAACAAGCAGCAAAACGATCAAGCAGATGCACCGTCATGCGATCTGTTTCAAGTGAACCGAGACGAATACGGTCAATGCCGTCTATTCCCTGTGCAAGTTCGACCACATCGGCAAGATCTTTTCCTATATCTGCACCGTATGCAGACAAATCAATTCCTGTCAGCACCACTTCCCTGTATCCGTTTGCAGCAAGCTGTTGCAACTCATTTTTGATATCCTCAATTTTTCTTGAACGGGATCTTCCGCGTGCAAAAGGAATAATACAATAAGAACAAAAACGATTGCAGCCATCCTGTATCTTTACAAACGCTCTGGTATGTCCTGCAAACTCACAAATCGGATAATCAGAATACAATTCAGGTTTGTCATGTTGCTCTACGGCAACAATTCTTTGTTTTTCCTGCAAAAAACGATTGACAAAGGAAACAATCTGCAGATTATTCTTATTACCGATTACGATATCCGCATCCGTCTGTGCCGCTTCCTGCGGAAACGCCTGCGGATAACAACCTGTCAGCACAAGTACCGCATCGGGATATTCTTTTCTGATTCTGTTGACGGCCTGTCGTGTTTTTCTTGAACTTTCTGCGGTTACGGTGCAGGAATTAATAACATAAATCTGCACATCCGTCTGTGCCAAATCTGCAGTGTTCAACAAACTGCGGATTTGCTCAGATTCATATTGATTCACTTTGCAACCGAGCGTGTATATATTCAGCTCCATAAAATCACCGATGCAAATTATACAACAATTTTCCTTGTAAATCAATGTAAGTTTGCATTTTTTCCGCCCTGTCCACATAAAGATTAACAAAAATGATCTATGGGAGGATATTATGGGTAAAAAAACAATCTCTTTTTTAACAGCGTGCATCCTTTTATTCACTTTGTGTACAACTGTTTTTGCCGATCAGACCACACAGCAAACAGGAGCCGCTGCGAATGAGGAAATCGTGGATGAAAACACAATCTATGCGACGCAAACAGCTGCAGATGAGATGGCACAGACCATCAAGGCCAAATCTGCCGTTCTGATGGATGCAGACTCAGGCACTGTGCTGATGACCTTAAACGAAAACGAAGCAGTCTACCCTGCTTCTGTTACAAAAATCATGTCACTGCTGCTTGTCTGTGAAGCAATTGACAACGGCTCCGTCAAGCTCAGTGACAACGTAACCATCAGTGAAACGGCTGCATCCCGCGGCGGCTCACAGATCTGGCTGGAAACAGGTGAAACCATGACCGTGGAAGAACTGCTTAAAGCCACTGCAGTATACAGTGCCAATGATGCCTGCACGGCACTGGGTGAACACATTGCAGGCAGTGACGAAGCTTTTGTGAGCATGATGAACAACAAAGCCGTTGAACTGGGTATGACAAACACCAATTTTGAAAACTGCACGGGACTTGACGATACTGCCGTCAACCATCTGACAACAGCTTATGATGTTGCCGTTATGTCACGTGCTTTGTTGCAACATCCGTTCATCACACAGTACACAACCATATGGATGGACACCTTGAGAAACGGAGAAACGGAAATTGTAAACACCAACAAACTTATCCGTTTTTACAACGGTGCCACGGGCTTAAAAACAGGTACAACCGATAAAGCAGGCTGTTGCGTATCTGCCAGTGCAAGCAGAAACGGATTGCATCTGATTGCTGTTGTTATGGGAGCAGAAAACAGCAATGATCGCTTTGAAGCGGCCAAAACAATGCTGAACTGGGGTTTTTCCAATTATGAAAACTACCAACCCGTAATCGACAAAAGTTTGTTTTATGATGTGCAGGTCATAAAAGGTGAGCAAAGAAGCTTGCATCCGGTTTGTGCACAGGCACCGGAAAAAATACTCTTAAAAAAAGGCAACAGCGACACAATAAGCCAGAAAGTTGAATTGGCAGAATCGGTCGAAGCTCCCGTACAGGCGGGACAAAAACTCGGTTCGGTTCAATTTTACGAGAAAGATACACTGCTGACAGAAATTCCCTTGGTTGCAGGAGAAAATGTCGACAAAATGGGATTTTTCACCGCCGTTGTACTGTTGCTGCAATCATTCAGATCACAGGAAGACAAAACGTGACACATTTTTATTGACAGCCAATTTCGTCAATGATATAATGTTGTCAATATAAAATAAGGAAGGTTCATTATGGAAATCAGAATTTTTGAAGATGCTGCTTCCCTTGGTCTTGCTGCTGCTGATATTTTTGCACAGACCATCAAAAACAAACCGTCTTGTGTGCTCGGACTTGCAACCGGTGCATCCCCCATTCCGACTTACAATCGTCTGGTAGAACTGTGCAATGCAAAAGAAATCAGTTTTGCAGATGTAAAAACTTTCAACCTGGATGAATATTGCGATCTGCCGAAGGATGATAAGAACAGTTATTACACCTTCATGCATGAAAATCTTTTCAACCTTGTTGATATAAAAGAAGAAAATGTCAATATTCTTGACGGCAATGCTGCTGATGCTGAAAAAGAAGCTGCTGATTTTGATGCAGCCATCAAAGCTGCCGGCGGTATTGACGTACAGCTGCTGGGTATCGGCAACAACGGTCATATCGGTTTCAATGAACCTGCCGATGCATTTACCACGGGTACATTCAAAGTCAAGCTGACCGAAAGCACATTGCAGGCAAACAGCCGTTATTTTGACGAAAATCCCATGCCGCACTATGCGCTTACCATGGGTGTCGGTTCCATCATGGATGCAAAAAAGATCGTTCTCATTGCAACCGGCCCTGCAAAAGCACAGGCTATTTTCAATACGGTCAAGGGTGAAGTCACACCGCAGGTTCCTGCTTCTATTCTGCAGCAGCATCCTGATTGTGTTTTGTTGCTCGACAAAGCAGCTGCTTCCCTGCTGTAATTTTTGAATCACAAACTCACAAAAGGTGATGTCCGGAGTTTTCCGTTCATCACCTTTTTCTTATTATATAGGCATTACAATTTCATCCCATACCCAATCAGGAAGTGATACGGAACGTCTGAGAATGTATCTTGCATCCGTCGATGTGATGGCACCGTCAAGATCAATGTCCGCCGCTGTTGTGCGGTATTCATCGAATGTTTCCAATCCGACAGCGAGTCGCAAAGCAAGTCTTGCATCCGACGAATCAATAACCCTGTTGCAATCGATATCGCCACGCATAAAAGCATCAAAAACAGAATAATAGTGCATTTCAGCCTGCAACAGCGGATCATTTCCGTAAGGTACAGCAAGTGCTGTCCAGTTTTTCTCATTGCTTCCGAAATGAACCGCCTGCAACGCGGTGCACCCTGAAAATGCAAGAGGTGCAATTCTTTTCATACCGACAGGAAAATAAATCTCCCGAAGCGAGGTACAATTAAAAAATGCAGCGGTTTCAACGGTTTCCATATACTGCTGAAACTGTACGCACTCCAACGCTTCACAACCGAAAAAAGCAGATTCTTCAATATGCTTCACCGTTATGGGAAAGAACACGGTCTGCAATGCCTTACAGTCATAAAAAGCTGCCGCAGGCACTGTTTCAAGTCCGTACGGAAGATCAATCCCTGTCAGATTTTCGCAACCCGAAAAGGCCTGTTCTGCAATGCAGGTGACATGACCCGGAATATCAAAAACACCCACGCAGTTTACGGGATCTGCTTTAACAAGACAATCTGCAACATACAACACGCCTTCGATCCAGTTTTCCGGATTCTGATAATAAGCAGTTTCTGCAAATACAGAAAAACCGATTTGCTTCAGATTTTCCGACATGTCAATTTCATTCAAATGACTGCACCCGAAAAATGCCTGCTCTCCGATATACTCCACACTGTCAGGAATCTGCACAGCGGTCAGATTGATGCAGTTAAGAAAAGCAAAGGGTGATATGGTTTTGGTGTTTTCGCGAACCGTATAGGCACCTGCCACCTGCTCACTGTCAGCAAACAGCAAATGATTACCGAGATAAAGCACACCGTCAATGAGATTATCAGGATTACCAAAAAAAGCGGTATCAATAAAAGCTTCAGATGCTACATATTCAACGGAATCGGGTAGTTGAATGTCTGTCAATGCTGTGCATCCGGAAAAAGCATAATCATTAATTCTTTTCACTGTAGCCGGAATCAGCACACTGTTCAACACACTGCAATCTGAAAATGCAAAACTGTTGATCTCGGTAATACCTGTCGGTATCTCCATAAATTCCAGTGCATGGCAACCGTAAAATGCAAACGCTGCAATCTGCTGCAAAGTTGTCGGCAGAGTGATCCTTTTCAGGTGTTGATTCTCATAAAAGGCAAATGAGTTAATTCGAACAACAGACTCCGGAACCGCAACTTCCTGTACTTCTTTTGCAGACGGATAATAAAGCAAAGTCTGTACTTCTTTATCATACAAAACACCTTCAACGGAACAAAAAGCAAGATTCTCTTCGTCCACAGTAAAAGTAGTCAAAGAGATACAGCCGTTAAACACATCCTCTTCAATTTCTTCCACATTTTTCGAAATGAATATTTCGGAAAGAGCAGTACAGTTTTCAAAGGCAGCGTTGCCGAGCGATGTCACAGCATCAGGAAGTGTGATTTCAGCGAGACTCTTGCAACCTCTGAATGCCCCTTCTTCTATTTCTGCAACGCAACTCTGTTCTCCAAAATTGACAGCCGTCAAAGAATCACAATACGCAAAAGTATTTGACTTGATCACTTCGAGAGTATGAGGAAGTGTTATTGTTTTTAAATTCTTGCAATACGAAAATGCAAATTCGCCTATGTACTGCACACTTTCGGGAATAACAACATCCGTAAGCGAACTGCAATTGCTGAATGCATAGGTGCCGATCGACAGCAAATCCTCAGGAATGGTATAATTCTTCGGCAATTTTTCAGCATCCACTTCAATCAGATGTCTGTTGATATACAGAATCCCGTTGTGCCAGTTGTTTTCATCTTTATAATACTTACTTTCATCAAAAGCAAAAGCACCGACTCTTTTGAGGGTTGTCGGTAAAGAAACCGAAGTCAAAGATGAAAAATATTTAAAGGCATTCGCACAAAGTGAAGTCACACCTTCTTCAACAACAATCGTATGAATTCTTGCACGGTAATAATACCATGGAATTTTATGCATTTCGTCATATTCATACATATCACCGTTGCCTTGAATGATCAATATCCCATCATTTGAATCATAAGACCACGTCAGCTCTTCACCGCATGTTCCTCGATAAACAAAGGCGTATGCCGAAGGAAACATAGTCCCCGTGACCTGTTTAAAAAACGCACCGTTGCCTGCAATTCCCGAAAGAAGAATTGCGAATACAGCAAGCAGCGACAGTATTGCATTGAAGCTTCTTTTTCTTTTTATCACAAAATCACCATTGACAAAATATAATAATGATCAACATAATAATTCCGACTCAAACTGGAAAACAAATGTTGTTTTTCTATAATAACACATTTATGCCTACAATGCAACACAAGTCACATTTATTATAAACAAAAAAAGCAGAGACCGTTTCGGTCTCTGCAATAACAATTATTCTCAGAAGAGGGACTTAGCCTTTGATAGCAGCGATGAAAGCTTTGAAAGCTTCAACGATTTCGGAGATCCACTTGATAATCTGAGCATAGAAGCCGTGGGGTTCTTCATCAAGTACGATTTCTTTTTCACAAACATCGCAAACGCCATTGGAATCTTCATCGACATGATCTACGGGAGTGGTAGGAATGGTGTCTTCTTTGCCGCAATTGTTGCACTTGTAAACATTGACAGCTTCATCAAGGCAGGAAGCGGGGGAAGAAATGAGAACCATGTCATGTCCTGTGTAAGGTGCACCACCCAGTTCCTTTTCAATCTTGGTCACGCCGCAAGCTGTGCAAGTGTAGAAGTAATGTTCGGCAAGTTCACAACCGGCAGGAACATGCACACCTTCATCCCAAGCATGATCATCGGGAGCTTCAACAACATTGATCTTGTCTTCATAACCGCAGACAGCACAGTATCTGTGATCAAAAGAAGGCTTTGTGCAACCGCCGTCTACATGCTCGTATGCATCGCGGAAAGAATGTCCGAGAGCAGGAACAAAATCGATCTTTTCTTCATAACCGCATTCTGCATTGCTGCATTTCCAAAGTGTATAACCTTCTTCTTTGCAATTGGGAGTGACAGTCATGTAATAAATGAATGTATTCATTTTACATTCGGGACAAACAGTATCAGCAGCCATTGCGGGCACTGCCATTATAGCGAGCATAAGAATGCTCAGAAGGATTGCAAGAGTCTTTTTCATAGTTTCCGGGCCTCCAATATATTTTTTTACTCTTGTATTATATAGCATTTCACAAATCTTGTCAATATCCAATCAACACTTTTTGCACATTATTTACAACAATTATTCACAATAATTCAGATAAACCGTAAATAAACGATCTTATTTTAATATTCTCATATCAGACTCTCATATAAATAAATTAAAAGGAGCTGATTTTTTTTGCAGCGAATGACAAAATTTTTTTTAAACGGAAGTCTGCTTGCCGTCACTTCCCTTTTGTTACGCCTGACGGGACTTGGTTTCAGTGCATACATGACTCTTCATCTCGGCGCGGAAGGAACAGGCTTATTGTCGCTTGTTACTACGGTCTACGGATTCGGAATCACATTGGCAGTCAGCGGCATCTATCTCGCCTGTATGCGTTTATGCTCTTCTGCCATTGTGCAGAAGAATGCATTTGCTTTACACACTGCCATGCAGAAAAGCTTTTTGCACGCAATTGTTTTCGGCTGCATATCATTTTTCATTCTGTTCAATGCGGCTTCTTTTCTCGGAACACAGTTTTTAGGTGATGCACGTTCAACAGAGGCCATAAAAACACTTGCCATAGCTCTGCCATTTATTGCAATGACCACAGTCACGGACAGTTATTTTGCAAGTGTAGGACGGGTATATAAAAGTGCAATATCGGATATCGTTGAAGAGGTAACAAAAATTTTTATCGGTATTCTGCTGTTGAAATCAGCTTTGCCTTTTGGAATTGAAGCCGGCGTGACAGCTGTTACAAAGGGGAATTGTATTGGTGAAATCATTGCTTTTATCGTGTCATTTATCATGTATCATAAAGACATAAAAACTTTTGACAAACAAAAGCAACAATACACAGCAAAAACCGAAAGTCTGCTTCGCATTTCCTTGCCGATTGCTCTTTCAACGTATGCAAGATCAGGACTGGTCACCATTGAACATTCTTTGATCCCAAAAGGATTGCAACAATACGGTCAGAATAAAAGCAATGCATTGGCAGAGTATGGAATCGTCAGAGGAATGTCTTTGCCGATCATACTCTTCCCTGCTTCTGTTTTGTCATCCTTCACAGGCCTTCTGATACCTGAATTTACGGAAGATTTTGTTGCTGAAAACAGACAAGGAATCAACAAAAAAGCATCTGTTTCAATGGATTTATCCTGTGTTTTTTCAATTGTTTCTGCCGGTATACTCTTTGCATTCGGTAAAGAACTCGGAATTTGCATTTATAAGAATGCGGATGCCGGCAGATTCATCCGTTATTTTTCTTTTTTGATTCCGTTTATGTACTGTGATACGACAGCAGATTCTATGCTGAAAGGTATGGATAAGCAGGTTTATACAATGATTGTCAATATTATGGATGCTGCAATCAGTGTCGTGATGACAAAGACACTGATTCCGAAGTACGGATTACTCGGATACATTGTAACCGTTTTTACAACGGAGATTCTGAATTTTTTGTTCAGTTTCAGCAAGCTGGCAAGCATCACAGAACTGCGTCTGCGGCCTGTTCATTCTGTATGTCTGCCGCTTTTGATATGTTGCATAACAACAGCTTTATCACGACAATTGTTGACACTGTTGCACATAACATCAATGAGATTATTTTGCATCACGGGAATCATATTCAGTCTGATCACTTGTGTTCCCGTTATCATGCAATTCAGTTTTCTCTCTCTCTTTCAGAATCAAAAAACAAAACAGTCAAGACAACAAAAAACACAGCGGAAACCCGATTGGGAATCCGCTGTGAAGAAAGCAGAAATTATTCGTTGATAGCGATAACTCTACCGGAACCGACAGTACGGCCGCCTTCACGGATAGCGAAACGAAGACCGTTTTCGATAGCGATGGGAGTGATGAGTTCAACGTTCATTTCAACGTGGTCACCGGGCATGCACATTTCAGTGCCTTCGGGAAGGGAGATAACGCCGGTAACG
>JAFSEF010000052.1 GCA_017435865.1 Clostridia bacterium | reverse complement strand
GAGGATATAGTATGGCTACCAAAGCCGTCGCCAAGAAAGGCGCAACCCGCAAACGCCGCGAGCGCAAGAATATTGACCGTGGTGCAGCTCATATTCAATCCACCTTCAACAACACCATCGTCACCATCACCGATACCCAGGGCAATGCTGTTTCATGGGCAAGTGCAGGCGAAATGGGCTTCAGAGGCTCCAGAAAGAGCACTCCGTTTGCTGCTCAGACCGCTGCCGAAACCGCTGCAAAAGCTGCAATGGAACACGGTATGAAGACTGTTGAAGTTTATGTCAAGGGCCCCGGCCAGGGTCGTGAAGCAGCTATCAGAGCTCTTCAGACTGCAGGGCTTGACGTCAGCATGATCAAGGATGTTACACCCATCCCCCACAACGGCTGCCGTCCGCCCAAGAGAAGACGCGTATAATTAGGAGGTGTCATAGATATGGCAAGATATACCGGCGCGGTATGTAAATTGTGCCGCCGCGAAGGCAAGAAGCTCTTTCTGAAGGGCGACAGATGCTACACCAATAAGTGCGCACTCGAACGCCGTGCATATGCCCCCGGCCAGCACGGTCAGAGCCGTAAAAAGCAGTCCGAATACGGCACCCAGCTTCGTGCAAAGCAGACTGCAAGAAGATTCTACGGCATCAACGAAGTGCAGTTCAGCAAATATTATGAAATGGCAGTTAAGATGCCCGGCATGACCGGTGAAAACCTTCTCAAGGTTTGCGAAAGCCGTCTTGATAATGTCATTTATCTGCTCGGTTGGGCTAACTCCCGTGCAGAAGCCAGACAGCTTGTTACTCATGGTCATTTCTGTGTCAATGGTCACTGCGTGGACATTCCGTCCTATCTTTGCAGAGCCGGCGAAGTGATCTCCATCCGCAACAAGAGCCTGGACAGCGATAAGTTTACTGCTATTTTTGAAGCAAACGCAGCCCGTCCTGTTCCTGCTTGGCTTGAAACTGACGGTGAAAACCGTTCCGCTAAGGTTGTCAATCTTCCCGAACGTGAACAGATCCAGTGCCCCGTTGAAGAGCACCTGATCGTTGAATTCTATTCCAAGTAAGAATTGACGCAACTTTGCCGGGAAATACTTGCTATCGTATTTCCCACAGGCTCCGGCCTGATTACTTTTAGGAGGGTTTTGAATGATAGGTATTGAGAAGCCCAAAATCGATACTGTTGATCTGAGCGCAGACGGTGTTTATGGTAAGTTTGTCCTCGAACCCCTGGAGAGAGGCTACGGCACTACTCTGGGCAACAGTCTCCGCCGCGTTTTGCTTTCGTCGTTGCAGGGATATGCAATCACATCTGTCAAAATTGACGGTGTGCTTCACGAATTCAGCACCATTGAAGGTGTTAAAGAAGATGTTACGGAAATCGTTCTGAATCTTAAAGGCGTTATCCTGAAGATTCACGGCAACGGTCCGAAAACAATGTATATTGACTGCAATACAGCAGGCGAAATCACTGCAGGTGATATTCAGGCTGATTCTGAGGTTGAGATCCTCAATCCCGAACAGCATATTGCTACAATTAACAGCGATGCACATGTACGCATGGAGCTTACGGCTGATGCCGGACGTGGATATGTTTCTGCCGAACGTAATAAGGCAATCCTTGACCCGCCCATCGGTGTTATCGCAATCGACTCCATCTATACCCCTGTGCTGCGCGTAAACTACATTGTCGAGAATACCCGTGTCGGCAACATTACCGACTACGATAAGCTTTCTCTCGAAGTGTGGACCAACGGTACGATCACTGCCAAAGATGCAGTATCGTTCGCAGCCAAGATTCTCAACGAACATCTCAATCTCTTCGTGAACTTGTCTGATGAAGCAAGCAACGCTGAGATTATGGTGGTCAAGGATGACAGCGGAAACAAGCAAACGCTTGAGATGACTGTTGAGGAGCTTGACCTTTCCGTTCGTTCTTTCAATTGTCTGAAGAGAGCGAACATCCACAAAGTCGGCGATCTGATTGAAAAGACTGAAGACGAAATGATGAAAGTCCGTAACCTCGGACGTAAGTCCCTGGACGAAGTCATTGCAAAACTTGCTTCTTATGGTCTTTCTCTTCGTAACGAAGACGAATAAGCCGACAATCAGACATTATCAGTTAACGTAAGGAGTGATTTTAAATGCCCGGTACCAGAAAGCTCGGCAGACCTACCGATCATCGTAGAGCGATGATGAGAGCAATGGTAACTTACCTTTTGGAAAACGGCAGAATTGAAACCACCGTCACAAGGGCGAAGGAAGTCCGTTCCATGACCGAGAAAATGATCACTCTCGGCAAGGAAAACACCCTTCACAATAAACGTCAGGCTCTTGCATATATCACCAAAGAAGATGTTGTTAAGAAGCTCTTCGACGAAATCGCACCCAAGTACGATGGCAGAAACGGCGGCTACTGCCGCATCACCAAGACCGGTCCTCGCCGTGGTGACGCAGCAGAAATGTGCATTATTGAACTCATCTGAGTTCGGGTTTCTGTTTTAAGAACTGACTCGTTTCAGCTCATTCAAGTATGATAAAAGGCAACCTTCCTTTGTGTTGGTTGCCTTTTTTTTGTTTCTGTAAAAAACGAAACCGGTAAAGACAATGCTTTACCGGTTTCGTTTTATAGCGTTTGATCGTCAAATGTAAATTCAGTGGCTGAAACATACTTTCAGCAAAGAGCATTATAACATAAAATGCAGAAAAATACAAGAGTTTAAATAATTAAAAATTAATTAATGTTGACAAAATACCATTCCATTTGTTGATATTTGTGACCTGACAAGTAAATGTAAAAAATTCAATCAGTATCTTTCCGGCCGGACCGGATGCTTTTTGTTTTTGAGTTTGTTTTTGATCGTCATAGCAGGAACAGCCGCAATGGCTGCAACAGGGGCTATTTTTGCGAAGGGAAGTGCAAGCAGGCACAAAGCTGTCATCAGAATCTCACCTGCGTGGGAAGAATAGGTCGGCAACTGCATACGCGGCTGCGGTTCAACAGAAAAATCAAAACTTGCATTATTGTCAGGAATATAATTGTTGAAAAGCATCGGTTGCATAAATTCACTGACCGAGTATCCTTTCAGCAAATCCTTTTTGATGTTTTTGAAAGGCTGTGTATCAATAATGCTGTCAAGAATCGCACTGAAAGCCATCAGAGTTTTGTATATGGGGGTGTCGGGAGTGTAACTTCCGTCACCGCCGAGCATATTATGAACAAGATCCATAATGATGTCAAATACATATTTGTTCTGTATTTGCTCGTATTCTTCTTTTGTCAGTTTGCAGGTTGTCTTGCAAAGAGGATACAGATGTTTGATCTGCAGTGAGAGTATGAGTTTGTTAAGGGGCGGTTTCATGTTCTTGATTTTGTTGCGGTATTCTGCTTCAAAATCTTTACGGATATACTCCTTGAACGTCTGCTTGCCTAAATCAAAGCCATCGACTGTTTTCAATTCAACACTGTCAATCTGAACAGTATGATTCTCACCGTCAAGATCAACAACGCTGAACTGTGGCGGATAATGCCAGACAGAAGGTGTTGTGATGTCACACAACAGATTTCCGCTGTCAGATTTTGCAAAACCGACATCCGCAAAATGCGTATGACCTGAGAAAACGAGATTGATGCCGATGTCAGCGAGCAAATGACCGACACAAGCTTCTCTCATGTTGCGGTTGTTTGCTCCGATTCTGTAAGCCGGTACAGGCGGAACAATGGGATGGTGCGTGCAGGCAAACAGGAACTTGCCTTCTTCTTTTGCTCTTTTTACAAGGTCATTGATCCAGCGAAGGCAGACAGCAGGGTAGGTAACGCTTTCGTTCTGACGTGCTTCAATGTTGCGGAAATTGTCGTTGAGCATCAGACACCATGTTTTATCATCCAGTTCAACACAATAGGAATATGCTTCATCACAAACGGAAAACGCCTGGTTTCTGCCGAAGTCCGCATACAGATCCCAAAGTTCACCGGGTGTTGCACATCTGACGAGTTTCGGTGTGATGGATGCATCGTCAAGCCATTTGTATTCATCCTGCACAAGGCTGCGATAATCTGCTGTTTCGGGATCAAAAAACGGAGTATGCCATGGATGTGATTTATATGCCACTTTTGTATCATTGTAGCAACGGGTGTAGGCACGATGATGATGAAAATCGTGTGTTGCAGTGGTTACAAAAACACGTTTACCTTTTGCCTGTAAGTCTTTGAGAATACAGATCAGGTCTTCATGACTCCAGATGTCACCTTCGTCCGTCAGATCTCCTGTGATGAGAATAACGTCAGCATTTTCGACTTCGGATGCCATCCGTAAGGCGGTTTCCGATGCAGCAGGGTGCATCAGCACTTTTTCATCGGTACCGGGCAGCATTCTGCGGCGGGAAATATAATGAACGTCTGACAGAATTGCAAATTTCATGTGTTATGCCTCCGTTTGATTGATTTTGTTTAACAAAGCAGGAACAAAAGAAATGTCTTCCACTTCATAGGGAGCTTCTTCAATATCATCAATCCAGATGCCGTATGTTTTGACCCAGATCGGAACGCAGCCTGCTTCTCTGGCTCCGTCCACATCGTTAACGGGATGATCACCGACATATGCCATTTCCTGCGGCTGAATGCCGAGTCGTTTTGCCATTTCGATGAAAATTTCGGGTTCCGGTTTTTCAAAATCGCAGTCACCGCTGATAATGATTTCATCAAAATACGGACCGTAGCCGAGGTTTTCAATTTTTGCAGCCTGAATATCGTGATCGCCGTTGGTTATCATGCCGACTTTGACACCCGAATCGCGTAAAGTCTGCAGGGTCGGAATGGTAAACGGATAGTCAACGGATATTTTTGTGAAATGCTCATATAAAAAAGCTGCGTATTGTGCAAAATGGGGTGCGGTGTTGAACATCCCTTTGTCTTTGAGTTTTTTGAAAACGGTCGGCCAACCGAAAATATTGAGTTTCCTGTCGTATTTGCACAAAAGCTCTGCAGCTTCTTCTTCGGAAACAGCCACATCAAAGGCTTCACAAAAAGCAGGCATAACTTTACGGATGGTTGCATAACGATCAAAAAGGGTATGATCCATGTCAAAAACAACGGCTTTAATCATCGCGGCACCTCGCAAAATCTTTTCTTAAATTACAATTAATTACATTTTATCTCAATCATAGTAAAAAGTCAACGGAAAATGCAAGTTGCTTTTTTGTGCAGCATATGTTAATATAATCAGAAGAGTAATAAAAGGGAGGCTGTATTATGATCTTTTATTTTTCAGGTACAGGAAACTCATTGTTTGCCGCAAAATACATCTCTGAAAACATTCAGGACGAAGTTCTGATTGATATGGCACAGGCTGTTCGTGAGGAAAATTATTTTTATTTTCTGAAACCTGAAGAGACCTGCGGTTTTGTATTTCCCGTTTATTACGGCGGTATGCCGAGTGTTGTTGCACAGTTTGTCAAGAACCTGCGTCTGACTTCGGATGAAGTACCGTATGTGTACGCTCTTGTCACATACGGCGGAAAAGCAGGCGGCTCATTGCAGTCCTTGCAGGCAGCTCTCGACAGAAGATACATCAATCTGACCGCGACCTTCGGAGTACAGATGCCTGACAATTATGTTGTTATGTACAATCCGTCAACCCCCGACAAAACAAAAGTGGTTCTTGTGGATGCGGAAGACGAGCTTGAAAAAATTGTCAAACAGATTCAGAACCGTGAGAATCCGGGTGTGCCGCATACCCCTGTGGATACCGTTGTGACAACCGGTATGCAGATCGCTTACAGAATGATGCGTAAAACGGCATCGTTCAGTGTCGATGACAATTGTATCGGCTGCGGATTGTGTGAAAAAATCTGTCCCGTCAATGCCATTGAAATGGTGGATTACAAACCCGTATGGGTCAAGAGTGAATGTGTGCATTGTGTGGGCTGTATCAACCGTTGTCCCGTGCAGAATATTCAGTACGGCACAAAGACCAAAAAACGCGGACGTTATGTCCATCCCATTTTAAAACCAAAAGAATAATCGGAGTGATTTTATGAATATATGTATTTACGGTGCATCCAGCGATGCCATCGATCCTGTCTACCTCAGTCGTGTTGAAGCTTTGGGCGAAACGCTTGCAAACCGTGGTCACGGACTTGTGTTCGGTGCCGGTTCCAAGGGTGTCATGGGGGCAGCTGCACGCGGTTTCCGCAAAGGCGGCGGCAGAATCAAAGGTGTTGCACCTACCTTTTTCAATGTAGACGGTGTGTTGTTTGCGGAATGCACGGAGTTTGTTCCCACTGAAACCATGCGTGAAAGAAAGCAGATCATGGAAGACAGTGCCGACGGATTCATCATCGGTCCGGGCGGTATCGGAACATTTGAAGAATTTTTTGAAATTCTCACCCTCAAGCAGCTCGGCAGACATGCAAAGCCCATTGCTATTTACAACATCAACGGCTATTACGATGCCATGCTTGCCATGCTGCAGAAAAGTGCAGATGAGCATTTTATGCGTGAACTCACACTCGACCTTTACAAGGTGTTTGACGATGATGACAAGATGATCGACTATCTCGAAAACAGCAACGAAGAGCTTGTTGATGTTGTGAAAATGAAAATATTTTAATTGAATACCGGAGAGAGGAAAACTCTCTCCCTTTTTTAAGAGGATAACGCAATGAAAGTGAAATCACAGAATTTTAAACGAACAAAAAAAACCTGTTATTTTGCAAATATCGCCATGGCGGCAAGCTTCAGCCTGCCTCCGCTTTTGTTTGTGACGTTCCGCGAAATGTACGGCATTTCTTACACCCTGCTTGGTACATTGGTGCTTACCAATTTCTGCACCCAGTTGATTGTCGATCTGATTTTTACTTTCTTTACAAAGTATTTCAACATCCATAAAACCATCCGTGTCATGCCGCTTTTAACCTCGGCAGGTATGCTCATTTATGCGCTGGTGCCGACCTTCTTTCCCGATCAGGCTTATGTCGGTCTTGTAATCGGTACGGTCGTGTTTTCCATTGCGGCAGGACTCAGCGAAGTGCTTTTGAGCCCCCTTGTGGCGGCTTTGCCGTCGGACAACCCCGACCGCGATATGAGCAAATTGCATTCACTGTATGCCTACGGTGTGTTGACTGTTGTAACGGTCAGTACCTTGTTTTTGAGATTTTTCGGCACGCACAACTGGATGTATCTGACTTTGTTCTGGGCGTTTCTTCCTTTGATTGTAAGTGCTCTCTTTTTTACCTCACCGCTGCCTGATATGGATCTTACACAGACCGAAGGCGGAGAAAAACGCAAATGGGGATTCGGCATGCTGCTTTGTGTGCTGTGCATTTTCCTCGGCAGTGCGGCTGAAAACACCATGACAAACTGGATTTCGGGATATCTCGAAAAAGCCTTGCATCTGCCAAAAACTGTCGGCGATATTCTCGGACTTGCCCTGTTTGCAGTGCTGCTCGGACTCGGCAGAACCTTGTATGCAAAATACGGTAAAAACATCACGAAGGTGCTTCTTGTCAGCATGGCAGGTGCAGCCGTTTGCTATCTGACGGCAGGTCTTTCTCCCAATGCCGTTTTGTCGCTGATTGCGTGTGTGCTCACAGGTATGTGCACAGCCATGCTTTGGCCCGGAACACTGATTCTGATGGAAGAAAAATTCCCCGGACCCGGTGTTGCAGCCTATGCTTTGATGGCAGCAGGCGGTGACTTCGGTGCATCCGTTGCTCCGCAGGCAATGGGGATTGTGGTCGACAAGGTTGCAGTCAGTGCATTTGCATCAGAAATGAGCACCCGTTTCGGCATGACTCCCGATGAAGTGGGTATGAAGGTCGCAATGCTCTGCACGGCAGTATTTCCGCTTCTGGGTGTGATTTTGCTGTTGTTTATGATAAAATATTTTAAGAAAAACGAAACAACCGCAAAATAAAAAACAATAAGTGAGAAACGAAACAGTTTCTCACTTATTTTTTGCGTTCAGATGAAGAATTGCTGGTAATCTTCCACCGTAAACAGGTATTCCTTGAAATCATTTTTCAGGTTGGAAGCACCTTTGAAAGAAGCTTTGACACGCAGCATCTTTTTATCGGTTTTCAGTTCAAAATCCACTGTCTGATAATGCAGCTGCGGTGTTTCACCCTTTGTGTGAATTTTCAGAATGACTTCTTCGTTGTCGTCTTTCAGAATCTCAAAATTGATAATCGGAGCTTCTTCACCGTTGGCTGTCAGGGAAATGAATTTTTCGGTTTTTCTGTTTTTCAGTTGTTTCTTTTTTTCTCTTTTTTTCTTAATCTTTTCAAACACTTTTTTAAAGCTCCTTGCTGATTTTCTTCATTATACTCGTTTTTGCACGGTATGTCAATGAAAAAACGATGCTTTCGCAGCATCGCTCTTTCTGTTAATGCCCTGCAGCTCTGTATTTTTCTCTTGTTGCAAGACCGCCGCGTATATGACGTTGTGCTTTGTTGATATCCAGTACTTCCCGTACCTCTGCATACAGGGAAGGATCTACATTTTTCAATCTGTCTGAGACATCCATATGTACGGTCGATTTACTGATTCCGAATTCTTTAGCCGTTGCACGCACGGTTGCCTTGTGTTCAACGATGTACTCACCGAGCTCCACGGCTCTTTCTTCGACAACAGTTTTCAAAACAAGCCCCCTTGCCGTAGTACCGAATTGTGTTTGCTGCTGCATTTGCAGAGAACACGGCTGACAGTAAATCATATGTGACCGAAACGGCAGATATGCTTTCAAAAGAATGAAAAAAACAGAAATAGGACTTGCAAATAAAGAAAAATGCTGTTATACTGATGAAGTAAAAAGTGTTCTGAAGAACACGAACGGAACTGTAGTTTCTTGTGCTTTTGTGATTGATTATTACGATGCTTTGAAGGCGTTGATTTCCCTGCAGGGAAGGAACGCTTTTATTTTTTTAGGAGAACAGATGATGAAAAAACAGAATCCGTTGATGAAGTTGATTTTAGCCGCCATGTTTCTTGCACTTGCGTATGTGATGCCGTTTCTGACAGGGCAGATTCCGCAAATCGGTGCAAAACTCTGCCCCATGCATATACCCGTGCTTTTGTGCGGATACATATGCGGTTGGCCATGGGGACTGGTTGTCGGTTTTTTGGCTCCGCTGTTGCGGTCGCTGACACTTTCGATGCCGCCTTTGTATCCCACCGCAGTGTGTATGGCTTTTGAACTGGCTGTATACGGTGCTGCGGCAGGATTATTGTATGAAAAGTTGCCGAAAAGAAAACCGTTCATTTTTGTATCTTTGATAGTTGCCATGCTGGCAGGTCGTTTTGTCTGGGGCGGTGCAATGGCTGTTTGTACAGGACTGCAGGATGCAGCTTTCGGCTGGTCTGCTTTCTTTGCAGGTGCATTCGTGAATGCTGTTCCCGGAATTGTAGTGCAGATTGTTCTTGTGCCTGTCATTGTCATGCTGGCTGAGAAGTTTTTATTGAATACGAAAAGATTATAAAGGATATCGCCTGATGAACAAAACACGTGATAACATTCTTTCTCATTTTGCAAAGTATCCGCAGATGGAACTGACGGATTTGCTGAAATATCTGCACCAGAGTGCTTTTGGTTGCGAACATCTTTTTGCTGACGAAGCTGTTGTGCTTGAAAGAATCGAAAAGGAAGCAAAGACAGTACAATGTAAGTCTGATGTGCTTGTTGAAGAGCTTGACGGTGCGTTTTGCCGTGTGCATCTTTCAGTATTGCAGAAGGGAATGCAGGCGAGTACCCTCGCAAGATTATTCTTCCTGTCGGCACAAGTGCAGCAAAATGCGGCAGAAAGACTTGCCGAAAAGCTGTCCGTTCTTATGCAGTTGATTCGCGAAGGGTTGTTGCCTTTTGATGAACAGCAAACGCAGGCACAGCTTGCTGAATGGAAGAATAACGGCTTTTCAGCCTGTCGGCATTCGCAGGTTTTCCGTGATGCGTATGCACCTGCTTACCGTGTTATAAAAAAAGAATTTGCACAATTCCTTCCCTTGTTTATAAAAACAGACAAACTGCTGCAAGAACGAGACAGTCTGACATTTGCAGTTGAGGGCGGCAGTGCAAGCGGCAAAAGCACACTTGCCGGACTTCTTTCGGATGTGTACGGATGTACTGTTTTTCACATGGATGATTTCTTTTTGCAACCGCAGCAACGCACGAGTGAACGTCTTGCACAGGCAGGCGGAAATGTGGACAGGGAACGTTTTTTGGAAGAAGTATTGTTGCCGCACAGCAAAGGGAAAAACGTCTGTTACCGCCGTTTTGATTGCGGATCGCAGACAATACAGCCTGCAGAAGAAATGGCCCCGAACCGTCTGACCGTTACAGAGGGTGCTTACAGTATGCATCCCACTCTTGCAGCGTATTACGATTTTGCTGTTTTTCTGGATATCGATCCTGCATTGCAACGCAAACGCATTTTGCAACGCAACGGGGCAGAATGGGGACAACGCTTTTTTGATGAGTGGATTCCGATGGAGATGCTGTATTTTGAAAAAATGAATGTCAAAGATCGTTGCGATCTGTGTTTTGCTATAAACGAATAAAAACAGCCGTCCCGTTGGGACGGCTGTAGTGTTTGTCAGATCGGTTTGAGTGCGGAAATGCAGCTTTCAATTTCTGTGAGCCATTGGTCAATCATCTCTTGTGTAATGCTTTGCGGACTGCGTAATGCGTAGTAAATGTCATCCATTTTTTCGCGTAAGGTGTCAAGCGAATCCTGTGTGTAGATACCCAGTGTAAAGAGGCGTTCCGCATCATCGAGTACGGTCGGCAGATTGCCGAGATCGGTAACTTTTACCGTAAACGGTACATCTGCACGGTAACTCTCTTTCAGTGCATAGGAAGTGCCTGAGGTGTAGCCGATTTGCAGTGTCGGGGTGTAAGTAACACCCTGTTGTGCGGAAAACTCAACTTCTGCTGTCCATGACAACGGAGCCGTTTTTTCTTGTTTCGTGGTGGGCAGAATGCTGCCGGGAATCATCAGAACACCGTCATTTGCATCATCTGCCGTGATGGTCAGCTTTGTGTAGGGAATACCTGTCAATGAAAAGCTGTCAAGAATGGCATAAAAGTCAGGCTCTGTTTTTTCTGCTGTGAATGTAAAACGGAACACATATTTGCCGTTGTCGCTTTTGATGAAAACAAATTCAGTGGAATCTATTTGAAAGTCAACACGGTTGACATATTTGCTTTCCCAACCGTTACCTGTTGCATACACTTCAGCAGGCTTCTGTTTTTCGGCTGCAACAAAAAAACCTGTCGTAAAAACAGCGGTAAGTATTACAAGCAAAAAGCATAACAGGATTTTTGTTTTTTTGTTGCTTTTCATATCTTTTCGTTTCCTTTGTTCAGTCTTGTGTAAATGCTGCGTATATTGCTATTTTACTAAAAAAAAATGGAGCTGTCAATGCTGTATTCTTTCCGCCAAAACCAAAAAATCCTCATATTGCATGAACGCATTGAGTGTTTTCAACAGATTCTGACCGCAAAGTCTTGTCGGCAGACCTGCTGCCTGCAACAATTTGCGGCGATTGTCTGACGCATTTTCAGTTCCCGTCAGGCCATATTCATATAAATCGGCATTGGTGATTTTTCTTCGTGGTGTTTCGTCTGCAATACTGCTGACACCTGCTCTTTCAACCGCAAGTGCAATCAGTTCGGCGGGAATGCCTTCCACACCGAGTTTTCCTTCTTTGGAAGGTTTTTCTTTGCGTGCTTCTTTGCCCTCGATATCGGGAATGTATGCATCCAGAACTTTGCCGTCTTTTGCAATGTTGTGTATGAATGAACGGATGCGAAACCCTGCGGCATCGCTGTCGGTAATCACAAGCAGACCTTTGGTCTGTGCTAATTTTCTGAGAAAACGCTGTTGTTCTTTGTCAGAAAAAATACCGAAACCGTCTGTCGGAATGATCAGTGCATCCAACAGCGAGTCGAGTTTGATTTTATCGTATTTGCCTTCAACTATAACGGCATAATCAGTTTTTATCACGTTTATCATAAACACCTGCCAGACGGACAAGTGTTTCCTCCAATAATAATGCATCGTTGACAGAACGGCTTTTGAGTTGTGCATCTGTGTCTGCCAGAATGTCCAATGCGGATTTGATTTGTGTGAGTGTGCAAAGGCGGGCATCGCGGATTGTTTTTTCTATGGCAGTTGCGGATTTTGTCTGGTAATTGTACCCTTGGTAATCCGAAAGCCGATGATCACTCAACAAAGCTGCCTTGGCTCTGTACAAATCTGCCCAGTTGAATGCCATGGCACCGATGATGGTCTGGGCTTCACTTTTCTGACGCATCAGTTCATGAAGAATCTCAAATGCACGGTCCGCATTGCCTGTCAGCAGGGCATGACTGATATCAAAAACAGAGGCTTCAACGGTTTGCTGTACGCATTCGTTGATCATTGCTTCCGTTACAGGCTCACCGCAGGCATACGCACAGACTTTGTTGAATTCATTGAACAAAGTCTGCAGGTCGGTACCTGCACGGTCTATGAGGTACGATGCTGTTTGTGCATCAATGCTTGTTCCGCGTTCTTTTGCACCGCTGACAAGCATTTTGGCTATGGATGACGGGGTACGGTGAGCAAAATTGACAAGCACACCATGCTTTTGAAACAGATCAAAGTATTTTGTCAGCTTGTCAGGTTTTTTTGTGTTGTATTCGACAGCCGGGTCGCTGAAAAAGAAAATAAGCAGAGTGCTTTCGGGAAGATTTTTGATCGTATCCGAAAGTACCTCAAAATCATCTTTCAGCAAATCCTGCAGCGGATAATCACGTAAGAGTACGCATTGGTATTCACTCATCATCGGCAGTGCTTCCGTTGCTTCCAGAATGTCCGTCAGTTCATGTTCATTGCGTACAAACGTACGCAGGTTGAAAGCGGCAAATGCAGGATCTATGGCAGCATCAATCAGCTTTTTCAAATAAAAATCTTTTAAATACATATCTTCACCGTACAGACAAAACAGTCCGTGCGGTGTTTCTGTTTTCAGGAGTTTTCTCAAAGAATCTTCGTTCAGGATGGCCATTTTTTTACCTGCCTTGTCGGAGTATTCTCTCAATGCTGCCTTCGTCGGCGGTTGAGATTGTTTTTTGTGTAATCGCTTGCGGATAATGATAAAGTGCAAGGGGTTTGTCTGCACTCAGTATAATTTCTTCATAAGCTGCATGGTCAACCGTCACGGGGACGGATTGACGGCAGATGAGCAAGTCACCGCTTCTGAAGCAGTCTTCTGCAGTTGTGAAATCGGAAGACGGAGAAAAGCACAAAACAATGTTTTTTCCGTTTGCCTGTATACTGACACCGCTGAAGTTTTCGGTGTTTTTGTAATACAGATTGCAGCCTTCCCAAAGGGTAAGCTGTGCACTGTCGCAAAGAAGGGTGTTGCTTGTTTCTGTCGGAACAGCACTTATAATGCTGTCCGGGGAAAGCAGTTGTGTCAGATACTTTGCATTGGCGGATTCGGTTTCCTGCTGACGCGGAATCAGCAGCAGTGCAGTGTCAGCCGCACTGTTTGACAACAGGTAATTGTGCAGGCTTTCTGCTGTGTATTCATTGCCGCCGCAACCGAATACGGCAGCATCCCCGTTTTTGTTGTGAACGGAAATACAGCTTCCGTTGCCCGCATTCTGAATGTGTACGGTGATATCGTTCCGGGTCTGAAAAAGGCTGATATTCATTAAAAGCAACAGCAGGCAGCAGCACGCCATGGCATAGGCGGCAATTCTGCGTGTTTGCCTTTTGTAAATCCTGCTGACCGTGAAAATGATTACGATACTTACTGCAGCCCACAGCATGATCATATCTGTGTGCAGTATGATTCTGCTGAAAGAGGCATTTGCAAAAAGGGAAGTCAGTTGCAGCAGAATGTCACACGAAATTTCCGTCAGGCGGAACAGAAAATCCGAAAACCAGGGAATGCGATGAAAAATCTGAGCAAACATTCCCAGTACCATTGTTATTTGTGCAGGGAACATACAAAACAGATTTGCAAAAGGGGTCAACAGCGATACTGAACCGAAAAACAAGCTTGTCAACGGCAACAGGCAGATGCTGATACTTGTGCTCAGACACAGAAGATTACAGGCAGATAAAACATATTTGCGGATGTTTTTGTTGCTTATTTTGTTTGCAATCGGCTGTAAAACATATTTTTCTGTCGGTTCGCTTGTCAACAGAATCGCCGCGGTTGCACTTGCCGAAAACAAAAGGGAAGCATCGGCTGCCGAAAAGGGATTTGCAAGCAGCAATACTGTCAGTGCAAGTCCGAGAGAGTTCAGGCTGTCCGCATCACGGCGGAACAGGTTGCCCGTGCATACGGTCAGCAGCATGATGCCTGCACGGCAGACCGATGCGGAAAAACCCGTCAATGCCATAAAGAACACTAAGAAAGCGATGGCAGCAACGGATACCTTCTTCCTGTGTTTGCGATTGCCGAAGGCAGCAATGACAAGTCCTGTCCAGAATGAAACGTGAAAACCGGAAACAGCAAACAGATGCGACAATCCGCTGAGTCGGAAAATGAGTTCCGTCTGTCTGTCAAGATTGGTTTTGTCACCGAGTACCAGTGCACTGACCACAGCCGCAGTTTTTGTCGGTAAGCGTTTTTGCAGGGATTGCAGAATTGTGTGCCGAAGATGCTTGGCTGCATACCTGTTATAATCATCCGTTTGCTCAACGGTGACATGCTGCGTATAAGCACGCATCCATTCCCCGCGGGCAAGCGTTGAAAAGTAATACTGTTGGTCATTTTCGAGATTGCTGTACAGCTTTGTCGCAACAAAATGCAGACGGTCGCCCGGTTTGCATTTGTAAAGAGCCGATTCGGATAACTGAATGGTGATGTCGGTCTGTTCTTCTGCAATGGTGCAGTTTTTCAGAGTATAAACATATCGTTCGTTTGTTTTGACGGGATAGTCTGAAAGCGTTCCCGAAACCGATACGTTCTCACCGCAATACAGCAGGGAAGGTTGTACCTTACACCGATCGGCATAGGTAAAACAGCAAACCGCCGTGAGAACTGCAATGGCTGTCAAAAACAGCAATGCGGATTCTCTGCGGCGGAAAAACGCACAAACAGCGGCTGCTGTCACCAAAACAGCTGCAGCCGCTACAGTGCAGGTTGTGCCGATGTAAAACAAGGCATACATCGAGCACAACATTGCAAGTCCGATTGTCAGAAACGGACGCTTCATTTTATTTTAGCCGGGAGGCCATGTAAAATCTCTGCCCGAAAGCACATGGAAATGCAGATGCTTTACGGTTTGTCCTGCCTGATCACCGCAGTTGTTGACAATGCGGTAATCGGTGAAGCCGAGTTCCTTTGCGATCTGCGGAATCACTTCAAAAATGTGTGCAATGTCTGCACTGTTTTCGGGAGTGATGTCATTTGCCCATGCAATATGCTGCTTGGGGATCACTAAAATGTGGGTCGGAGCCTGCGGTTCAAGGTCATAGAAAGCAAGAACACGATCGTCTTCATACGCTTTTCTTGACGGAATTTCACCCGCGGCGATTTTGCAGAAAATACAACCGTCCATGGTGGTTCTCCTTTGTTAATTTATTTGATCATGCCCTGTGCAATGCCGAGGACGGCTGCAAGAGCTTCGTCTGTTTTTGTAATGTCCTTACCGCCTGCCATGGCACTGTCGGGTTTGCCGCCGCCGGCACCGCCTGCGATCTGTGCAACCGCACGCACGATGTTGCCTGCGTGTGCACCCTTGGAGACAGCGTTTTTGCCTGTTGCACAAGCGAAGGAAACAGAGCCTTTTTCGCTGTTGATGCCTGCAAGAACGGCAACGCAGTCTTCGTTCTTTGCGGAGTCAAGCATGGTGCGAAGGGTGTTGACATCGGTTTCGCCGAGGTTGGCGGTGATAACCTTGATGCCGTTCACTTCACCTGCAACGGTGAAAATGTCGGCAGCTTTTGCCTGTGCAAGATCTGCTTTGAGTTTGTCGATCTCGCGTTCCTTATTCTTCAGGTCAGCGGCAACGGCCGTTACCTTGTTGACAAGGTCGTTTGCATTGCCGAGTTTGAGGGCTGCGGCTGCTGCGTGCACGGTTTCGAGGGTGCGGTTGAGGTAAGCGTAGGTGTTGAAGCCTGTCACACCCGTGATTCTGCGGACACCCGATGCAACGGAGGATTCGCTGACGATCTTGAACAGACCGATGTTGCCGGTGTTCTTCACGTGTGTACCGCCGCAAAGCTCGGTGGAGTCACCTGCTCTGACAACGCGGACGGTGTCGCCGTATTTTTCTCCGAACAGAGCCATTGCACCGATCTTCTTGGCATCTTCAATGCTCATTTCGTCGGTCAGCACTGCTTTTGCAGAAAGAATCTGTTCGTTTACGAGCTGCTCAACCTTTGCAATTTCTTCTGCGGTCAGTGCAGAGAAATGTGTGAAGTCAAAACGGACTTCGTCGGGGGATACGTAAGAGCCTGCCTGTTCAACATGGGTGCCGAGTACGGTGCGAAGTGCATACTGCAGAAGATGTGCACTTGTGTGGTTGCGTTCAGTGGCAGCACGCTTGCCGGCATCCACAGCGGTCTTCACTGCTGTATTTGCACTGACCGTGCCTTCCTGCACAAAGCCTGCATGCAGGAAAATGCCCGTCGGGGGCTTGGTTGTGTTGGTGACAACGAATTCAAATCCGTCGCCTGTAATCACACCTGTGTCACCGACCTGTCCGCCGCTTTCGGCATAAAATGCGGTCTTGTCAAGCACAAGCACGGCTTCGCTGTCGGCTTCTGCTGTTTCGGTTCTTTCACCGTTCATCACAATGCCGAGTACCTTGCCTTCGTCCTCGGTTGCGGTGTAGCCTGTGAAAACGGTTGCAGGGATGTCATTGAGTGCAACGCCTGCATTCTTCCATGCATCTGCACCTGCATCCTTACGGGCGGCACGTGCGGTTTCACGCTGTTTCTTAACAAGAGCACGGAATGCTTCTTCGTCAACCGTGATGTTCTTTTCTGCAAGGATTTCCTTGGTCAGGTCAATCGGGAATCCGTAAGTATCGGAAAGACGGAATGCATCTTCACCCGAAAGGGTCTTGCCGTCACCGTTTGCAATCATTTCGTCAAGCATTTTCATGCCGGAGTCGATGGTTCTTGAGAAGCTTTCTTCTTCGGTGGCAATGATTTTGATGATGTAGTCGTGCTTTTCACGAAGCACGGGATATGCACCCTCGTTTTCGGCAATGACCGTTTCGCAGACTTCCGTCAGGAAGGGTCTTTCGATGCCCAGCAGTCTGCCGTGTCTTGCAGCCCTGCGAAGAAGTCTGCGAAGCACATAGCCTCTGCCTTCGTTGGAGGGCAGAACACCGTCACTGATCATCATGGTGGTGGAACGGATATGGTCGGTCACAACACGCAGCGACATATCCTTTTTCGGATCGGTGTGGTAGGTGACACCCGAAATCTGCATCACGTGTTCCATGATCTTGCGGATGGTGTCGACTTCAAAAATGTTATCGACATCCTGCATGACACAAGCGAGTCTTTCAAGCCCCATGCCTGTGTCGATGTTGGGATGTGCAAGTCTTGTGTAGTTGCCGTTGCCGTCGTTTTCAAACTGTGTGAAAACAAGATTCCAGATTTCGACCCAACGGTCGCATTCGCATTCAACGCCGCAGTCGGGCTTGCCGCAGCCGTATTTTTCACCGCGGTCAAAGTGGATTTCAGAGCAAGGTCCGCAGGGGCCTGCACCGTGTTCCCAGAAGTTGTCCTTTTTGCCGAGTCTGAGCATATGGTCTTCTGCAATGCCGTGTTCCTTGGTCCAGATGTCCCATGCTTCGTCGTCTTCTTCGTAAACGGTGAAGTAGAGTCTGTCCAGAGGCATTTCCATCACTTCGGTGAAGAATTCCTTTGCCCATGCGGTGGCTTCGCGTTTGAAGTAGTCGCCGAACGAGAAGTTGCCGAGCATTTCAAAATAGGTGCCGTGACGTGCGGTGATGCCGACGCTTTCGATGTCGGGAGTGCGGATGCACTTCTGGCAGGTGGTTACACGCTTTGCGGGCGGAGTGATTTCACCAGTGAAATATTTTTTCATAGGAGTCATGCCTGCGTTGATGAGCAGAATGCTCTTGTCCCCCTGCGGAATCAGCGGAAAGCTGGGTAGACGCAGATGTTCTTTTGTTTCAAAAAAATGAAGATATTTTTCTCTGATTTCATTAAGACCTGTCCATTGCATAACGGTTTGTGTCCTTTCAATTTAAAAGAAAATTCTTTTAATATTATTTAATATCTAATAAATTATACTCATTGTAACAGGGTTTGTCAATGCGATTGTTTCAGAAATTTTGCTTGTAAATCGCAGAAAGATATGTTAAAATAATATTTCAGAAAGGCAAAACACAGTCATTGCCCTTTTACATTTTTCGTTTTACGGAGGAATTTCTATGAAACTGACGAAAAAAGTTTTGTGTGTTCTCTTGTCTGTTCTTTTGGTTGCAACCTGTGCACCCTTTGTTTTTGCAGCAGAGAATGAACCGTTCAGAATCAGCTGTGCTGTCAACGGTAGTCTTGCAACGCAAAGAGGTATTACATGGTATACAAACATTGACACGGCTTCTGTTGTAGCTTATTCGGACGGTGTGAATGAATACACCGCAGAAGGCAGCAGTGCAGAATGGGACGGCAACTTTGTACACAAAGTGCTGCTCAAAGATCTTGAACCCGGCACAACTTATACCTACAAAGTCGGTAACGGCACTGTATGGAGTGAACAGGGTACCTTCACAACCGATGACGGCGACGATAAAGTTGATTTCGTTGTGATTGCAGATATCCAGGCAAGCAATCTTGAGAACTTTGAAAAAGGTGCTGCAGTTGTTGACAAGGCACTCGAAATGTATCCCGAAAATGACCTGATTGTAAACCTTGGTGACTTCACCAACGATTCCACCAATGAAGAATGGGATTATTATGATGAAGCCATGGCTGACATCAACCGCAACACCACCATTGCTCCCGTATCCGGCAACCACGACGGTCTGGGAGTGTGGAACTGGTTCGACAATATGTTCAACCTCAACACGAAGGAAAGTGTGCAGAACCTCAACGGTGTCAACTATTCTTTTGATTACGGCAACATTCACTGTGCTGTTCTCAATACCAATGACCTTTTGAGCATTACCGATGCACAGCTTCTTTGGCTCGAAAATGACATGAATTCCACCGCTTGCGACTGGAAGATGGTATTCATGCACAAATCTCCCTATACCCTCGGTAAAGACGGCAAATGGCCCGATGCACTCTATCTCAAGGATGCTCTTGTGCCCGTGCTTGATAAATGCAATGTAGACATTGTTATGTCCGGTCATGACCATATGTACCTTCGTACAAAGACCCTCAAGGGTGATGCTGTTGCTGAAGACGGCGACGGTACTGTTTATGTTCTTGCAGGTACTGCAGGTTCCAAGCGTTACGAAATCCGTGAATTCCTGCAGGAACACTTCATGCCTGTCAGTTACATTGATGCTTGTGTGGTACAGAAGGACGGTTACGGCAACTATTTCAACGGTACCGATTTTGATTCTGTTGATGAAAACAACATCGGCGGTATCTTCAATCACATTTCCGTTGACGGCGGCACACTTGTGCTCGAAGCTTATGTTGTAGGCGATGCAACCGGTGAAGCAAAACTTGTTGACACCCTGACCATCACCAAGGCAACCGGTGAAAATGTTCCCACTTTCAGCGGTAACAACACCACCAATGAACTGCTTTATTACGTCGGCACACCGCTTTCATTTGCAAAGCTTGCATTCTACACCCTTACAAACTGGCTCTTCAAGTTCCTCGGCATGTTGCCGGATCTGCTTCGTGTTTACGGCGAAACAGGCACTTTCTGAGTTTTATAATCCGAATAACAGAGAGCATACCGCACAAACGGTATGCTCTCTTGCTATTTGTTGTATGTGAAATAATAATCGGTTGCAAACAAGGGGCAATGTATGGACTGTATCAATCCGTCTTTGTTGAAAACTGCCTGTACCGCAAGATTTCCGATGTTTTTTTGTGACGAAAATGTGTCTTCCGCGGTTGCTGTCAGTGTTTCCGAACCTGTAAACAAAAAGCTTTGTAAACTGTCGAACAGCAACCTTACGGGAGAATGCGGCGGCAGCAATGAAGACGGTATAGTATCTTGCAGCCCGTTTGCATCCATTTTATATTCAATACCGTCAGAATCAAACACAACCCCTTGCAGGGAGTCGGGTTTTGTAACGGCTGCCTGCATTTGTCCGTCCGGATGTACGGTCAGGCTGAATTCATAGTTTCCGTCTTTGGTTTTGCACTCTGCCGCACATACAAATTCTGTCACGGGTTCGCATTTGACCGAATGCGGACGAGCATTTGTACAGGAACAAAGTGATAACAGCAGAACAAACAACAATGCAATTCGCAAAAAATCAATCCTTTTTCAGAATCAGCGAAAGCGCATCGGGAATGCAGTCTGTCATTCTGCTGACCGTGGCGGCGTATTCCGTAAAACGGGCAGCTGCAATGTCACCGCAAAGACCGTGCAGGTATACACCGGCAACGGCAGCATTTACGGTTGAAAATCCCTGTGCAAGAAAAGCCGAGATGATGCCTGTCAGCAGGTCACCGCTGCCGCCGCGTGCCATGGACGGGTTCCCTGTCGGATTGATGGCAGCGGTGCCGTCAGGGAATGCAATGACGGTGTTCGCCCCTTTCAGGACAGTTACGCAACCGTATTCTTCGGCAAAGCGGATGGCAGTATTCTCTCTGTCTGCATTGATGTCGGAAATTGTTTTTCCTGTCAGTCTTGCCATTTCACCGGGATGCGGTGTAATGAGAATCTGTGCTTTCGCAGTTTTTAATAAATTTATATGCCGCGAAAGCAGATTTATGCCGTCTGCATCGATCAGCAGTTTGCCGTTGTAGTTTTCAAGAATGGTCAGCAGAATCTGTTCTGCACCGTCTGCCTGCGATAATCCGCAGCCGATTGCGATTGCAGAAAAGCGGTTGCAGTTTTCTGCAAACCAGACTGCATTGCAGTTTGCAAAACAGCCGTCCGCATCGCTTTGCATCGGCAACAAGAGGCATTCGCTGAGCTGTGGGGTTACGGCAGCATAAGCAGCATCGGGAAATGCAAGGGAAACGAGTCCCGCACCGCAATGCAGGCATCCCTTGGCTGCCATGACGGCTGCACCCGGCATATTTCTGCATCCCATGACGAGCAATGCGTTTCCGTTCGTGCCTTTGTGGGCATTGTACGGACGTTTGCGGAACATGGATGCCACTGCTTTTTTTGTGGTCAGATGCAGTTTTTTATACTCATTTCTGATATCGTCTTCACCGAAGCCGATGGGGATGACTGTGACTTTGCCGCACAGGTCAGACAGCGGATGAAACGCATGAACGGGTTTCAGGCAAAGCATGGACAGCGTTTCGTCGGCATGGAAAAACGTGTCTTCTTCCGAATAGCCGTCCCAAAGTCCTGCAGGAAGATCCACAGCAATGCGTCCTGCTGCGGCAGCGTTGGCAGCAAGAATGATTCTTTCTGCCGTTTCGGGCAGTTTGCCGCGGAAACCGATGCCGAAAATGCATTCAATGATCAGTGCAGCACCGTCAAAAAGAAGTTTCGGACAAATATTTTCGTCCTCTGCACAGAGTTGCACAACACCCTGCGGAATGCGTGTGCGGACGGTTTCGGACAGCGGATCGCTTTTGTCTTTTGACATATTGACGATCGTGACGTCGAAGCCTGCATTGTGCAGATGTCTTGCAATCACAAGACCGTCGCCGCCGTTTTTGCCTTTGCCGCAAAGAATGACCGTTTTGCAGGCAGGGTAAAGGCTGATGATGTGATCGGCACAACCTTTACCTGCATTCTCCATCATGGTTTCAAAAGAGAGAACAGCGTTGTTTGCGTCGTTTTCGGCTTCTCTGATTTGTTGCGGAGTAAGAATCAGCATAGGAAAACCTCCTGAATATGAAGAAAAATGAAATCAGCACTTTATATTTCTTAAAAGAAGCTGTACAAATAATAAAAATGTGGTATAATAATAAAAATAATTTTCTGAAACGGAGAAACAAAATGTCCGCTAATGATACAATCCGCCTTCGTGTGCAGGAACTTCGGAATACGCTTGATTACCATATCAAACGCTATTATTCCGATAATGAAAGCGATATTTCCGACTATGAATATGATATGCTCATGCGTGAATTGCAGGAGCTTGAAACGCAGTATCCCGAATTGCTGACAGCGGATTCACCCACCCACCGTGTCGGCGGCAGTGCGGATACCTTGTTTACACCTGTTGAGCACCGTGTCCGTATGGAAAGTCTGCAGGATGCATTTTCGGAAGAAGAACTGTATGATTTCGATCGTCGTGTCCGTGAAGGTGTGCAGAATGCACAGTATGTGGTGGAACCGAAAATAGACGGTCTTTCCGTTTCTCTTGAATATGAAAACGGCATGTTTGTGCGTGGTTCTACACGCGGTGACGGTGATGTCGGTGAAGATGTGACCGCCAACCTGCGTACGGTACGCAGCATTCCGTTGAAACTCAATGAGGCAATTCCTTATATAGAAGTCCGCGGTGAAGTGTATATGTCCCGTGCTGTTTTTGCGAGCCTTTGTGAGGAGCAGGAACTGAGCGGCGGCAAACCGTTTAAAAATCCGCGTAATGCTGCGGCAGGCAGCCTGCGGCAGAAAAATCCTGCTGTGACAGCACAGAGAAAACTGGATATCTTTGTCTTTAATATTCAGCAGATCGAGGGAAAAGAACTCCGTTCACACAAACAATCCCTTGATTACCTTGCGGAACTCGGATTTGTGACCGTACCGCTTTATGAACGTGTTGACAATATGGAACAAGCGGTCGGAAAAATCAGAGAAATCGGTGAAAAAAGAAGCGGTCTGCCGTTTGATATTGACGGTGCCGTCATCAAGACGGATGATTTTGCACAGCGTACCGTACTCGGCAGCACTGCAAAATTCCCCAAGTGGGCGGTTGCTTTTAAATATCCGCCCGAAGAAAAAGAAACGATTGTCAGGGACATTGAAATCACTGTCGGCAGAACGGGTGTACTGACACCGACGGCGGTTTTTGATCCCGTTTTATTGGCAGGCTCCACGGTTGCAAGAGCAAGTCTGCATAACGAAGATTATATCCGTGAAAAAGATGTCCGCATCGGTGACCATATCCTTGTCAGCAAGGCAGGCGATATTATTCCTGAGGTCATCCGTGTGACAAAAAGGGGAGACGATGCAATTCCGTTTGCAATGCCGACCCTTTGTCCGTCCTGCGGTGCACCTGTCTGCAGGGAAGCGGATGAAGCAGCTGTACGCTGTGTCAATCCCGATTGTTCTGCACAGTTGTTGAGAAATATCATTCATTTTTGTTCGCGTGATGCGATGGATATTGAAGGCCTCGGGGAAGCCAATATTGAAACCTTTGTCAACCTCGGCATGATTCGTACCGCGGCTGATTTGTTCCGTCTGAATGCAGCACAGATTGCAACTCTTGACGGTATGGGAGAAAAATCAGCAGCCAATTTCCTGGCTGCCGCCGAAAAAGCAAAAAGCAATGATCTTTCCAGACTTCTTTTTGCCTTGGGAATCCGCCATATCGGTGCAAAGGCAGCCAAACTGCTGTCGGAACACTTCGGCAGCATGGAAAAAATTATGGCTGCGGATGAACAGCAGCTTTGTGCCATTGACGGGTTCGGAGCTGTTATGGCAAAGTCCGTTGCGGATTATTTTGCACTCGATGCTGCAAAAATGCTGATTCAGGAGCTGAAAGATCTCGGTGTGAATATGGTTTCGCAACGCGAAGTGACCGACACGCGATTTGCAGGCATGACCTTTGTGCTGACGGGATCTTTGTCAGAGTTTACACGTGATGAAGCGGCTGCAATCATTGAAAATTTCGGAGGAAAAACAGCTTCTTCCGTATCCAAAAAAACAAGTATTGTGCTTGCAGGGGAGGCAGCCGGCAGCAAATTGAGAAAAGCCACGGAACTGGGAATCCGTATCATCGATGAAGCACAGTTCCGTGAAATGATACAGCCCGATGCGTAAAAGAGGACTTTTTTCAGCGTTTGTTCTGAATCAGTGTACCGTCATAGAAAGCAGTGCGGAACCAGACATCTTTTACTTCCACCGCTTTGCCGTTCAGATAGTTGAGAATGCCTGCATCGGTGGTGAATGTAAACACCGTTTTGTATGAGTACAGGCATTGCTTTTTGTAACCGCCGAAGCGTTTGTTTTGTTCGTTTGTGCCGTATTTGCCGTCACCGAGCAGAGGGCAACCGATGCTTGCAAAATGAGCACGGATCTGATGGGTCCTGCCCGTAAGCAAATCCACCTCGGCAAGTGAAACACCGTTTGCCGTGTCGAGAATTCTGTATTTTGTGCGGATGGAGCGACCGTTCGGCTGCGGAGTCGAAAAAACGGTGACCATATTTTTCTTTTCGTCCTTTGTGATATAGCCTGTCATGGTGTCTTCCTTTTTTTTCGGACAACCGATCAGAACACAAAGGTAGAGTTTTTTGATTTCGCGATCACGGATTTTTTCATTCAGAATCCGCAATGCTTCCGCATTTTTTGCGGCAATGACAATGCCGCCTGTGTTTCGGTCAATTCTGTTTGCAAGGGCAGGTGCAAAAGAGTTTTCCTTTTTCGGGTCATATTCACCTTTTTCGTACAGGTATCTCTGTACGCGGGTGATCAGTGTGTCGTTGTATTCTCCCTCGTCGGGATGTGACAGCAGGCCGATTTTTTTGTTCAGCAGAATCACATTTTCATCTTCATACAAAATGTCGAGCTGCTTGCCTGCCGATAAAAAGGAATACCGTTCCTGCACGGGTTCAAAAAACTCGTCATTGATGTACATTTCAACAATGTCACCGCTGTTCAGACGTGTTGAGATTTCCGCTTTTTTGCCGTTGAGTTTGATCCGCTTCATGCGGAGATATTTATAAAGCAGGGATTGCGGCAAACGCGGAACGGTTTTGGTAATGAATTTATCAAATCTCTGACCGGCATCATTGACGCCTACTGTAAATGTTTTCATATGTATCACCACTGTTTACCATACACTATTTTTGCAAGAAAAGCAAGCACGAACAAGGAGATTGAACGATGGAAAAAGCCAACGGACAGAATACAACAATTTCACCTGTTGATCACAGCGGTCACCGCAAACGTCTGAAAAACAGAATGATGCGGGAAGGACTTGCAAGCTTTGAAGATCACAATGTTCTGGAATTGTTGTTGTTTTACACCATTCCGCGTGCCGACACCAATGAAACGGGACATCGTCTGTTGAATAAATTCGGCAGCATCGCAGGTGTTTTAAATGCAACACCGGAAGCACTGATGTCTGTACCGGGTGTCGGACATGAAACTGCTGTTTTTCTGCATATGCTTCCGCAGTTGTTCCGTCTTTACGGGCAAAGTGCTGATGAAATGCCCAATCATGTGGACAGTATTGAAGATATAGCAAAGATTTTCAATGCACGATTCATCGGACTTGAAAGGGAAGAGCTGCATCTGATTTGTCTGAATGCGAAAAACATGATCGTAAGCATCATTTGTGTCAGTCACGGTGATTCCAGAACCGTGGATGCCAATGTGCGGAAAATCGTGTCTGAAGCACTGAAATGCAATGCTGTTTCTGTTGTCATGGCACACAATCATCCCAGCGGAAATGCAACCCCGTCCATGGAGGATTACAACGGTACACGCCGCATTGTGTCGGCTCTGAATGCCATTGATGTGTCTGTTGTGGATCATCTTGTTTTTGCAGGCAGCAGATGTACGGCCTTGTCTACGGATGTGCGTTTTAACTCCTTGTTTAAAGATGTTTTCAAGGAGCCGAAATTGCAATTCAGTGACGAGCAGAATGTTCCGTCAAACGCAAATGAAAACAAATGAACAGATAAAATCAAAAAAAACCGGTTCGCAGTGCGTTCCGGTTTTTTGAATGGGCGGAGGTTTACAAAAATTCCCGCAATGCCTGACACAGGTCTTCTTCAATCTGTATCAGCTTTTTTGTGATGTCTTTTGAGCGTTCATCGGCAGCGGCATAGTCGTTGAGGTATTTGCTCAGTGATTTTACACCCATGTCGCAGCCGTCAACCATAAGCCCTGCAACGGTTTCATCCGAATCGTTCACGGCAAGTTTGATGCCTGTTTTGAGTTGAGACATTCCCTCTGCGATCATGTTGGGATCTTTCCCCTCGTCCTGAAACCGATCAAGCTCCTGTTGTACTTCGTGTTTCAGGTGCTCATGTTTTTCACGGCTGCTGACAAGCAGTTGTCTCATGCGGTCACTTTTGATGTGTTTCAGGACATCGTTGATGGAAGAAATCCCCATTTTGATGCCTGCATCGCATTCTCTTAAAAGTCGTATTGTATCTTGTTCGATCATTGTACTCTCTCCTTTGCTGTTTTCAGTATTCCCCGGAAAAAATGAATTTAAACATACAAAATTCCTTTTATTTGTTGCTCTTAAAATTATATTAATACTTTATTTTTAAGTAATTATGTGTTATAATATATAATTGAATTATTATCGAATCCGGAAGAGTAAGACAAAGAAAGGGTGTTTTGATGGATCATTTCAAACTGGTGTCTGCATATCAACCTACGGGCGATCAGCCGCAGGCTATCGAAGCACTCTGCGACGGTGTGAACAAAGGATACAAAGAGCAGACTTTGCTTGGTGTCACGGGCTCGGGTAAAACATTTACCATGGCCAATGTGATTGCAAAACTGAATCGTCCCACCCTTGTTCTTGCCCATAACAAAACGCTTGCGGCACAGCTTTGCAGTGAATTTCGTGAGTTTTTTCCGGACAATGCCGTTGAGTATTTTGTTTCTTATTATGATTATTATCAACCCGAAGCATATATTGCCACAACCGATACCTATATCGAAAAAGACTCTGCCATCAACGATGAAATCGACCGTTTGCGTCACTCTGCAACCTGTGCTCTGAGTGAACGCAGGGACGTCATTATTGTTGCAAGTGTTTCCTGTATTTATTCTCTGGGTGACCCGATCGATTACCGCGAAATGGTTATTTCCGTTCGTCAGGGAATGGAACTGCAGCGTGATGACCTGCTGAAAAAGCTGGTTGATATTCAGTATGAACGCAACGATATCAATTTTACCCGAAATAAATTCCGCTGCCACGGAGATGTGGTTGAAATTTTTCCTGTCTATACCGCTGACAATGCACTGCGTATTGAGTTTTTCGGAGACGAAGTGGATCGCATATCCGAAATCAATCCGCTGACGGGTGAAACAAAAGCGGTTGTGTCGCATGTTGCCATTTATCCTGCATCGCATTATGTTGTTTCGAACGAAAAACTGGAACGTGCCATTGATGAAATCCGTGCGGAAGCTGCCGAACGGGCGGCATGGTTTACATCACAGGGCAAGCTCATTGAAGCACAGCGTATTCAGCAACGCACCGACTATGACATGGAAATGCTCATCGAGACAGGCTTTTGCAAAGGAATCGAAAACTATTCGCGTGTGATGTCCGGCAGAGAACCCGGTGCACCGCCCTTTACATTGCTTGACTATTTCCCCGATGATTTTCTTTTGTTCGTGGATGAAAGCCATGTCACATTGCCGCAGGTACGCGGTATGTACGGCGGCGACCGATCCCGTAAGGATTCATTGGTTGAGTTCGGTTTTCGTCTGCCCTCGGCTTATGACAACCGTCCGCTGACATTTGATGAGTTTTATGACAAGATCGGGCAAAAGATTTTTGTCAGCGCAACACCCGGTCAGTTTGAAAAGGAATTGTCTGCACGCACTGCCGAACAGCTGATCCGTCCCACCGGTCTGCTGGATCCCGAAATTTCAGTTCGTGCAACCGAGGGACAGATCGACGATCTGATTTCCGAAATCAACATCCGCATTGAACGCAAAGAACGTGTACTTGTGACAACCCTTACCAAGAAAATGGCGGAAGCACTGACCGATTATCTGACCGATTACGGCATCCGCGTGCGGTATATGCATTATGATGTGGATACCATTGAACGCATGGAAATTATCCGCGATCTGCGTTTAGGTGAATTTGATGTTCTGGTCGGTATCAACCTGCTTCGTGAAGGTCTTGATATCCCCGAAGTGTCGCTTGTTGCGATTCTGGATGCCGATAAGGAAGGTTTTCTTCGTTCGGAAACTTCACTCATTCAGACCGCAGGCAGAGCTGCCCGTAATGCAGGCGGACAGGTTATTATGTACGCAGATTGCGTGACACCGTCCATGGAACGTGCCATCCGCGAAACATTCCGCCGCCGCGAAATACAGGATGCTTATAATAAAGAACACGGAATCATTCCGACCACCATCAACAAAGGTGTTCGTGAGGTTCTTGAAATATCTTCCCACAAGAATGACAAAAAAGACGATACAAAGCTTTCTGCAAAAGAAAGGGAAGTTCTTATCGAACGTCTTACCAAAGAAATGCGTTCCGCTGCAAAACTGCTTGAATTTGAACACGCTGCATATCTGCGTGACCGTATTGAAAAACTGCGTAACGCACACACAAAATCTTTTTTACCAAACAGCCGTAAAAACGGAGGAAAATAAGTTTTGCAAAAGAAATATTTGACCGTCAAAGGTGCCCGCGAGCACAATCTGAAAAATGCAGACCTGCAGATTCCCCGTGATGAACTTGTTGTTTTTACAGGTTTGTCGGGGTCCGGCAAAACGACGCTTGCATTTGATACCATTTATGCGGAAGGACAACGTCGGTATGTGGAATCGCTGTCCTCCTATGCACGTCAGTTCCTCGGACAGATGAACAAACCCGATGTGGATTCCATCGACGGTTTGTCGCCTGCCATTTCCATTGATCAGAAAACAACTTCCAAAAATCCCCGTTCCACCGTCGGTACGGTAACGGAGATCTATGACTATATGCGTTTGCTTTTTGCCCGTGTCGGTGTTGCACATTGTCCCGTCTGCGGCAGAGAGATCAAACAACAGACAACCGATCAGATCGTAGACAAAATCATGCTTTTACCCGAAGGAACAAAGTTTATGATTCTTGCCCCCGTTGTACGCGGCAAAAAAGGGGAGCACGTCAAAATTTTTGAAGCTGCCCGCCGTTCGGGATATGTCCGTGCCAGAGTGGACGGAAATATGTACGATTTGTCCGAAAAAATTGAACTGAATAAAAACAATAAGCACAGCATTGAAATCGTTGTGGACCGACTCATTGCAAAGCCGGGAATCGCATCCCGTATTGCGGATTCTGTTGAAGCAGCACAAAGACTTGCGGAAGGACTGGTTCTTTGCAGTGTGATTGACGGGGAAGAAACCTTGTTTTCGCAGAATTATTCCTGTCCCGACCACGGTTTCAGCATGGAAGAACTGGCTCCTCGTATGTTCTCTTTCAACAATCCTTTCGGAGCTTGTCCGAAGTGTACGGGACTCGGATTCTTCCTGTCTGTGGATCCCGATCTTGTGATTCCCGACAAGTCCCTTTCCATCCACGAGGGTGCTATCAAAGCCACAGGCTGGTCAAAGGCAGAAAACAGCACCATCGCTTATATGTATTTTCAGGGACTTGCCAAAAAGTATAGTTTTTCATTGGATACCCCCATCCGTGATCTGCCTGCCGATGGTTTGCACGCTCTGCTTTACGGTACAAACGGTGAAAAAATGCAGCTGCACCGTGAGCATGAATACGGATCGGGGACATACATGACTGACTTTGAGGGTATTATCAACAACCTCGAACGTCGCTATAAAGAAACAAACAGCGATTGGGCAAGATGGGAAATTGAACAGGTAATGCGTTCCTGTGCCTGTCCCGAATGCGGCGGTGCAAGATTGCGTAAAGAATCGCTTGCCGTTACCGTCGGCGGTGTCAATATCGATGCCCTTTGTAAACTGTCCGTTGTGGAAGAAGAACAGTTCTTCAATGCATTGCAGTTGAGCGAACGTGATACGTTCATTGCAGACCGCATTGTCAAAGAGATCCGCGAACGTCTTGCATTCCTGAGCAGTGTTGGTCTTGATTATCTGACACTCAACCGTTCTGCAGGTACGCTTTCGGGTGGTGAAGCACAGCGTATCCGTCTTGCAACGCAGATCGGATCGTCCCTGACGGGTGTTCTGTATGTGTTGGATGAACCGAGTATCGGTCTGCATCAGCGTGACAATGAAAAGCTGATTGCAACGCTTAAACGCCTGCGTGATATCGGCAATACCCTCATTGTGGTTGAACATGATGAGGACACCATGCTCAATGCCGATTATGTTGTTGATATCGGCCCGGGTGCCGGTGTGCACGGCGGCGAGATCGTTTTTGCAGGCAAACCGAAAGACCTGCTGAAGTGTGAAAAATCCGTGACAGGACAGTACCTTTCCGGAAAGAAGAAGATCCCGGTACCCGAAAAAAGACGTGAAGGCAACGGAAAGAGTCTTGTCATCCGCGGTGCTGCGGAGAATAATCTGAAAAATATCGATGTGGAATTTCCCTTGGGCACATTCATCTGTGTGACAGGTGTTTCAGGTTCGGGAAAATCCTCGTTGATCAATGAGATTCTTTATAAAAAACTTGCAAATGAACTGAACAATGCCAAAAAAATTCCCGGTAAACACAGCAGTTTTGAGGGCATTGAATACCTTGATAAGGTCATTGACATTGATCAGTCTCCCATCGGAAGAACACCGCGTTCCAACCCTGCAACCTATACGGATGTTTTCAACGATATCCGCAAGCTTTACAGCGAAACGCAGGATGCAAAAATACGCGGTTATACACCGGGACGTTTTTCTTTCAATGTCTCAGGCGGCAGATGTGAAGCCTGTCAGGGCGACGGTATTGTCAAAATCGAAATGCATTTTCTTGCCGATGTGTATGTTCCGTGTGAAGTTTGCAAAGGTGCAAGATACAACCGTGAAACGCTGGATGTCAAGTATAAAGGCAAGAGCATAGCGGATGTGCTGGATATGACCATTGAAGAGGGAATGCACTTCTTTGAAAATCTTCCTGCGATCCGCCGTAAACTGCAGACATTGTATGATGTCGGAATCGGTTATGTCAAAATCGGACAGCCTGCAACGCAGCTTTCGGGCGGTGAAGCACAGCGAGTCAAGCTTTCAACCGAGCTGCAGAAAAAAGCGACCGGCAGAACAATGTATATTCTTGACGAACCGACAACAGGTCTGCATTCTGCGGATGTGCATCGGCTGATTACCGTTCTGCAACGACTTGCTGACGAAGGAAACACGGTGGTCGTTATTGAACACAATCTGGATGTGATCAAATGTGCCGACCATATCATTGATCTCGGTCCCGAGGGCGGTAACCGCGGCGGTGAAATTGTTGCAACGGGAACACCCGAAGAAATCGCTGCGAATGAAAACAGCCATACAGGCAGATTCCTGAAAAAGTGTTTGTCTGACAAATAAAGAATGAGGATGAGAATACAAACATGGTCAAAAAGAAATTGATCGTTTTTCTGGCGATCATCTGTGTCGTGCTTGTTGTTGATGTATCCTATCTGGGCACCTTGTTGTATAAAAAAGAAAAACTTCCGCCAACACCGCAAACAGTTCCGTCGGCATCCGATGTGCATGAAGCGGTCAGTCTTTTCAATCAATATGGTGATGTGAAATTGCCTGCTTCGGCGGAAGACCCGTCACAAAACAATGCACAGACGTTGCGACCGACACCCGTTACCAATCCGGATGTTACGACAATGCCTGTTGTTGACACACAAACTCCGACAACGCAGATGCAAGCGACACAACCTCTTTTGCAAACGGGGGAAGTCACGCTCGATTACACCATCAATAAGATCGAAGAAGCTGTTGCGTATTTGCGGAATGCCAAAAACTATACGGCTGTAAAAAATCAGACGGGGAATGCTGAAATTCTCGAATTGAGTATTTCCTGGCTGCGCGGTCCCGGTGAAATGATTATCAACAGCATCATTCAGAGCATCAAACCTCTGGTATATAACTTTGAAAACGGATATGCCGTTGATCCGAAAACAAAAGCAACCGTTACCCCCTTTGATGTGCTGCCACCCTCTGGGGAAGCATTCAGCATTGATCCTGCAGGGGTGACAAAATTCAACACCGTGAACAATCCCGACGGAACTACGACTTATTCGGTCTGGATTCAGGAAGAAACCTGTGATCTCAATGAGCATCCGAAATATCATTCCACCTGTATGGGATATCTCAAACTTGAACAGTTTGATCTCAAAGGTGTCAAGATTACATCCGGTACGGTCATTTACCACGAAGGACAGTTCAGTATGACGGTGGATGCAAACGGTGTTCCTGTCAGATTGTTTGCAAGCCTGCCCATGACAGGCTCCGGTGCAGGTGAACTCGGTATACAAGCCACGGCTTCACTGACAGGTTTTCTTGAAGATACGTGGGATTTTACATGGTAAAAAAATGATAACAGATTTCTGATTGAGAGAGAGGAGGAAATCTTAACATGATGAAAAAAGTGCTTGTTGCGCTTCTTGCTGTGGTTGCTGTTGTGCTTGTTGCGGATCTTGTGTATATCGGCTCTGTTTTGTTCTTTCCGAAAACAACACAGCCGGTAACCAACAATTATGATACGGAAAATATGGTGAGTATCCCTTCGTTGTATGTGCCGCCGATGACCACACAATCCGGAATGCAGACGGTGAATCCGTATCCGACACAGGCAGTTGTGCAGCAGCAGACACCGCAGATGACAAATCCTGCCAACCCGACGGATTCCGTTCAACCGACCGCAGTTCAGGAAAACAGTGGTATCGTGTCTGAATATGCAACGGATGCACCTGTTACACAACAGCCTGCAACCTATACGCTTGAACAGACCATTGCCGCAATGGAATCGGCGGTTGCTTATCTCAAAAATGCACAGAACTTCACCGGCGTGAAAACGCAGATTCCGACCATCAGGATTGTGGAGTTGAGTCTTTCGACACTGAAAGGTCCCGCACAGGCAATCGTGGATCGTTTTGCCGAAACAACCTCCGTGACGTATGTGTTTACCAACGGATATGCAGTCGATCCGGAAACCAACGAAACCGTAACGCCTGCACAGGCAATTCCGCCTGACAGCAAACAGTTCCGCATTGCACCCGAATCGGTTACGGGATACAACGTAACCACAGATTCGGCAGGGAACACAACCTATACCGTTGCCATTATGGAAGAGAGTTGTACGCTTGCTGCCCCTGTTCCGTATTATCACTCCATGTGTATGGATTATGTGGATCTGAATGATTATGATATCAGCCCTGCAAAATTCAATTCGGGTGATATTTACTACCATGAAGCAACAGTTTCCGTTACTGTCAACAGTGCAGGCATTCCCATTGCATTGCGTGAATATATGCCTGTTTCGGGTCGCGGTGAAGGTACTTTACTTGTGACAGCAACAGGTGAACTGACAGGCAGCCTGGATGAACAATGGACATTCAGCTGGTAAAAACAGCAAAAACAAAGAACTTCGGCAGTTTTTGTCGGGGTTCTTTTTGATTGATACCGGTCGCACCATAACGGAAAACACAAAAATGAGGATATTTCTCATTTTAGGATTGCAAATGAGGACGAAAAGTGGTATTGTATTATAGATATAGTTTAATTTGCTTTTAATATAAAAATAAAAGGATTGTACGGAGGTGCATTTTTTGAAAATCCTTGTGGTTTGCCAGTATTATTATCCCGAAAGTTTTCTGATCAATGAAATTGCGCCAATGTTGCAGAAAAACGGACATGAGGTGACCGTGCTGACAGGTTTGCCGAATTATCCGCAGGGTGTTGTTCCCAAGGAATACCGTTTTTTCAAAAAGAGAAACGAAACCGTCAACGGTGTCCGTGTGATCCGTTGTGCAGAAATCGGCAGACGCAACGGGGCGGCATTCCTGTTGCTCAATTATGCATCCTTTGCATTGTCGGCTTCTTTGAAAGCGTTGTTTATGAGAGAAAAATTTGATCTTGTTTTCTCCTATCAGCTTTCGCCGATCACAATGGCACTGCCTGCTTTGATTTATAAGAAAAAGAAAAAGATTCCCATGCTTTTGTACTGCCTTGACCTGTGGCCTGCCTCTGCACTGACCATAGTCGGTGAAGGAAGTCCCGTTTTTAAGGGAGCACAGATCCTTTCAAAAATGATCTATGCCGGTGCAGACAGAATTGCAGTCACAAGCAAACCGTTTATGGAATATCTGCATACCGTGTGCGATGTGCCGACCGAAAAACTCAGCTACATTCCGCAGCACGCAAACGGAGTGCTTTTGCATGAAGATCTTTGTGCAGCTGCAAGCGACAAAAAGACATTCATGTTCGCAGGCAATCTCGGCAAAGCACAATCTCTTGAAACGGTTATTGATGCTGCAAATTTGCTCTCGGATCGTGATGACTGGCAGGTGCTCCTTGTCGGCAGCGGTTCCGAAGCAGAGCATCTGCAGAAAAAGGTGCAGGAGCTCGGTCTTGCGGAAAAAGTTTTGTTCCCCGGACGTTTTGCCCCCGAAGAAATGGCAGAGCAGTACAAAAAAGCCGATGTTCTTTTGTTGACTCTCGCAGGGGATTCAGCTGTTGGTGAAACACTGCCCGGTAAATTGCAGACCTACATGACGGTCGGCAAACCCATCTTTGCCGCTATCAACGGAGCTGCTGTGGGCGTGTTGGAAGATGCTGCCTGCGGAAAAAGCGTAGCAGCAGGAGACAGCAAAGGTCTTGCAGCTCTGATGCTTCAATATCTCGAAACACCTGAAACCTTTGCCGATTGCGGAAAGAATGCAAAGAAGTATTTTTCCGAAAACTTTACCCCCGAAGTGTTTATGCAGAAGTTGCTTTCGGAAATGAAAGCACTCACAGAATAAAGTTTACAGATAGAAAGAGGATTCATTATGTCTGTTTTTGAAAATAAAACCCTTTTGATCACAGGCGGTACAGGCTCATTCGGCAATGCCGTCCTGAACCGTTTTCTTGAAACGGATATCGGAGAGATCCGCATTTTCTCCCGCGATGAAAAAAAGCAGGATGATATGCGTCATGAATACCAGAGTCGTTATCCGGAACATTATCAGAAAATCAAATTCTATATCGGTGATGTCCGTGACATCGGAAGTCTGAGAAACTGCATGAACGGTGTGGATTATATTTTCCATGCAGCAGCACTCAAGCAGGTTCCTTCCTGTGAATTTTTCCCTGTTGAAGCTGTCAAGACCAATGTGCTGGGTACGGATAATGTTCTGACCGCTGCCATTGAAGCAGGTGTCAAACGCATTGTTTGCCTGTCCACGGACAAAGCTGCATATCCTGTCAATGCAATGGGGACCAGCAAAGCCATGATGGAAAAGGTTGTTGTTGCCAAGAGCCGCACCGTTTCCCCTGAAAAGACCGTTATCTGCTGCACCCGTTACGGCAATGTCATGTGCAGCCGCGGTTCCGTTATTCCGCTGTTTATTGAGCAGATCAAGGCGGGCAAGCCCATGACAGTTACCGAACCTGCCATGACCCGTTTTATCATGTCTTTGGACGAAGCGGTTGACCTTGTTCTGTTTGCCTTTGCCAACGGCGAAAACGGTGATATCTTTGTGCAGAAAGCACCTGCAAGCACCGTCGGTGACCTTGCGGAAGCTGTCCGCAGACTCTTTAAATCAGATGTCGAAATCAAGAAGATCGGCATTCGTCACGGTGAAAAGATGAGCGAAACGCTGCTTACCAGTGAAGAATGTGTCAATGCCGTCGATATGGGTGAATTTTTCCGCGTACCCTGCGACCGCAGAGATCTCAACTACGATAAGTTCTATGTGGAAGGCAACACCGAACGCAATCCGCTTGAAACTTTCAACAGTGACAATACACAGCTTCTGACCGTTGAACAGATTATGGACAAATTGCTCACCCTTGACTATGTACGTACCGAACTTGCTGCCTGGGAGGCTGCAAAATGAATATTCTGATTACGGGTGCAAAGGGTTTTATAGGGAAAAATCTTGTTATTGCACTTGAAAATATCCGCGACGGCAAAGACAAAACCACTGCACTGACCGATGCGCTCAATATTTTTGCATTTGATGTTGATACACCTGCCGACCTGTTGGACGGTTACTGCAAACACGCAGATGCGGTTGTGCATCTTGCAGGCGTCAACCGTCCGCAAAATACAGAGGAGTTCATGCAGGGGAACCGTGATTTTACCGAAACCCTGCTTGCAACACTCAAAAAATACGGCAACACCTGCCCGGTTTTTGTGTCCTCATCCACGCAGGCTGCATTGGACAATCCCTACGGACAGAGCAAAAAAGCAGGGGAAGACCTGCTTCGTGCATATGCGGCTGGAACCGGTGCAAAGGTTGTCATATACCGTTTTACCAATGTGTTCGGCAAATGGTGCAGACCGAATTACAATTCCGTTGTTGCAACCTTCTGTCACAACATTGCAAACGATCTGCCCATTCAGATCAATGATGAAAATATTCTGCTGAAACTCATTTATGTGGATGATGTCGTCAGTGAACTGATCCGTGCATTGTGCGGCAATGAGACGGTTGATGGTGCATTCGGTGTTGTGAGTCCCGTGCATGAGGTAACGCTCGGACAGCTTGCAAACCTGCTGTATTCTTTCCGTGACAGCAGAAAAACGCTGTCGGTGCCGCAGCTTGATGATCCCTTTGTCAAAAAACTGCACGCAACCTATTTGTCTTATCTTCCGACGGATGCGTTTGCGTATCCCCTAAAAATGAACTGCGATGTTCGCGGCAGTTTTACCGAAATCATCCGCACACCCGAACGCGGACAGTTTTCCGTCAATATTTCAAAACCCGGCATCACAAAAGGCAATCACTGGCATAATACCAAGAATGAAAAATTCCTTGTTGTGGCAGGCAAAGGTGTAATCCGTTTCCGCCATCCCGAAAGCGATGAAGTGTATTCTTACTTTGTCAGCGGTGAAAATCTGGAAGTGGTGGATATACCGACAGGATATACGCACAATATCGAAAACCTCGGTGATACCGACATGGTCACATTCATGTGGTGCAACGAATGTTTTGACCCGAACAAACCCGATACTTATTTTTTAGAGGTGTAACATGGCTGAACGAATCAAACTGATGACGGTGCTCGGCACAAGACCCGAAATCATCCGTCTGTCTGAAGTCATTAAAAAATGCGACCTTTATTTTGATCATATCCTTGTCCATACGGGACAGAATTATGACTATACACTCAATCAGGTCTTTTTTGAGGATCTGAATCTGCGTAGTCCCGATTATTATCTGGATGCTGTCGGAGCCAATCTCGGTGAAACCATCGGCAATATCATCGCAAAGAGTTATTCTCTGATGTGCGAAGTCAAACCCGATGCACTGCTGATTCTCGGCGATACAAACTCTTGTCTTGCCGCTATTTCTGCAAAAAGACTCAAAATTCCTGTGTTCCATATGGAAGCAGGCAATCGTTGCTTTGACGAAAACCTGCCCGAAGAAACCAACCGCCGTATCGTGGATCACATTTCTGATGTTAACCTTTGCTACTCCGAACACGCAAGACGCTATCTCAACCGTGAGGGAACAGCAGCGGAACGTACCTATGTCACGGGTTCTCCCATGGCGGAAGTGCTCAGTGCCAACATCGACAAAATCAATGCAAGCAACGCATTGGAAGAACTTGGTGTTGAAAAAGGGAAGTACATTCTGCTTTCCGCTCACCGTGAAGAAAACATTGACATTGAAAAGAATTTCTTCTCCCTGATGAATGCCGTCAATGCCATGGCAGAACGCTATGATATGCCCGTCATTTATTCGACCCATCCGCGTTCTGCAAAGTTCATCGAAAGCAGAAATTTTGTATTCCACAAAAACGTACGCAGCATGAAGCCGTTTTCGTTCAGTGATTACAACGCTCTGCAGCTCGGTGCTTTTTGTGTTGTATCCGACTCAGGCACACTGCCCGAAGAATCCGCTTATTTCGCAGCCCACGGCAAACCGTTCCCTGCCGTTTGCGTACGCACCTCCACAGAACGTCCCGAAGCCATGGACAAGGGCAATTTTATCATCGCAGGTATTTCTACCGACGAAGTGCTCGGTGCTGTCGAGACTGCCGTTACCATGAATGCCAACGGGGACATCGGCCTGCCTGTGCCCAATTATGTGGATGAAAATGTATCCGTGAAAGTGGTTAAATTCATCAGAAGCTACACGGGAATTGTCAACCGCATGGTCTGGCGAAAAGAAATGTAATAAATGCCGTTTGCAGACAGTTGTTGTTTGCAAACGGTTTTTGGTATGACGGGCATATCAATGCTCTGTGGTGAAAGTCCACCGAGGCGTAGTTGCCGACGAACTCAAAAGCGACTCCCAAGGTTTGCATCGTGAGGTGCAGGCGAGAAGAAGGGATAGCGAAATCGTAGCCCTACGGACAGAAACTTAATATGAAGGCATACTTGGCGGATAAGTTGGCCAAAAGCAACGAAGTCCAAAAGGCAACCGTAACCCAAGTGTGTAGATTAAGAGGGTAGACGAGGAAAGAGTATTGATTTATCCCGTGAGGTCTCATAGACAGAGAAATCTGTAGTAACAACGAACTATGAGAAGTCAGCAGAGGTCATAGTACCGAAAAAAAAGTCGGGAAGGACCGAACAATTCAAAGCGTCAATTTGAAATGTATGTTCTGAGCATAATCCTGACAGAATGTGGCAGCAAGGCGTATCCTTGCAAAAACATTACAACATAAGGCAAAGATGACTCAGAAGCGGAAAGGAGAAGAGACGGAATATGTCAGAAATGCTTGAAAAGATACTGAGTGAGGAAAATATCAGACTTGCCCAAAAGAAAGTTTATTCAAATAAAGGGGCAAGTGGGATAGACGGAGTCACAACCCAAGAACTCGAAGAATATATGAAAGAAAATTGGAACAGTATCAAGGAACAAATCCGAGAAAGGAAGTACAAACCGCAACCCGTGTTGAGAGTAGAAATACCCAAACCGAACGGAGGAGTAAGAAAACTCGGAATCCCCACGGTAATAGACAGAGTAATCGAACAAGCAATAGTACAAGTATTAACACCCATATTTGACCCGATGTTCAGCGAAAACAGCTATGGTTTTCGACCGAACAGAAGATGTGAGCAGGCGATAGTAAAACTGCTTGAATACTTCAATGACGGATATGTGTGGATAGTGGATATTGACCTTGAGAAATTCTTTGACAATGTACCGCAAGATAAGTTGATGAGTTATGTCGGAAGAGTAATACACGACGGAGATACGGAAAGTTTAATCAGAAAGTATCTTAAAGCGGGAGTTATGAACAAAGGCATATACGAAGCAACAGACATAGGCACACCCCAAGGTGGAAACTTGTCACCCTTACTCAGCAACATAATGCTGAATGAACTTGACAAAGAGCTTGAAAGCCGAGGTCAGCGATTTACACGATATGCAGATGATGTAGTCATCGTGTTGAAAAGCAAAGCAGCGGCAACAAGGGTAATGTATTCCATAACAAGTTGGATAGAAAGAAAACTCGGATTAAAGGTGAATGCAACAAAAACAAAGATAACCCCACCGAGCAAACTCAAATATCTTGGTTTTGGT